>NZ_FOAA01000001.1 GCF_900109495.1 Ectothiorhodospira marina
CCCCGCGTCGCTACGCTCCGATGGGTGGCAGCTTTGCCCCGGTCCGGGTGGCAGGCTTCACGTGGAATGGGTGGCAACCTTCAGCGGTCTACGCAGGTATAAGCCTCATTAGATCGAAAGCTTCATTGCAGTTAGAGGATTCTGGTCGGTCAGCATCGAAACTATCAGCGAGCTTTCTCTCTGGATTACTCCTCACCCTCGGTGATTTAAAGGCTATATTTTTCTATGCGAGTTTGTTTCCTGCTTTCGTTGATTTAGCCACTATCGGGACAATGGATATAGCAATAATTGCAGGGATAACCATTGTCGCAGTTGGTGGTGTCAAATTGGGCTACGCCTATTTTTCAGGGGTCGTTGCGTCATTCGTAATCAATCATCGAGCAGAACGAGCAGTTAAAGTTGCGGCTGGTGGTTTGATGGTTGGAGCAGGATCCTATCTTATAGCAAAGGCTTAACAATCGGCTGCACAGCGACCGATTTCCCGCCGCTTCGCGGCTCCAAACCGGCGCGTGAGCCGGGCGTTAGCGCGCCGCGCAAAGCGCGGCGCATCTGGCCGGGTGTAAGTCCTGGCATGGAAAGGGTTAACCACCCACCATTACCGAGTGTTGCGCCTCTGGCGGAGCGGTGGCCGCGGTGAGAACTGAGGCTACAGGCGAACAAGAGAGGTGAAGCGTACACAGGGTACGTCATAGACCGGATGGGGATGCAGCCCCTTAGAGCTGGAATCGCTTCGAAAAGCCGTTCCGGATTGGCGAGCGTTGTAACGCGCGTGAAGCCTAGACGAACCGGGCGCATTGGTGAGCCTGGAGAGAGCCGGCGGAGTTCTCAAGCTACGGTATGTGACGAGAGATGCGTCGTGAACGCGGGAGGCCCTTGTGGCTCCTGAACCGGAAAACCTCTGGGAAACAATGACATATGGCTATTGAGGCACGAAGGAGAAATCTGGATACAGGGCTAGGCCAGAGTCAGGGTGAGCCTGAGAGGCCCGGTACAGGTAAGGAAAGCGGACCCCGAGAAAGGGAACGTGACCTGACGGCCACCGGGGAGTCGGATCACCTCATAGTACTCCGAGACGGTAGAGCCGATCACATGGGGAAGGGGGTGACAGTCATACACAGTCCGCAAAGGCCACTCGCGCCGGACACTGTTGGGCCGGAGAACGACGAGCCAACCTTCCTGCGGGCGATATCCATCAAGGCGGGCACTGCGAAAGCCCACCGATTCCAGAACCTTTATGGCCTTCTGAATGAATCACTACTGCACCATGCATGGCGCACCCTGAATCAAAGGGGAGCCCCGGGCGTGGACAAGGTGACGATGGCCGAATATGGCAAGAACCTGAGTGAAAACATCAGACAACTGGTAGAACGCCTGAAACGCAACGAGTATCGAAGCCGGTTGATCCGGCGCCGGTACATTCCGAAGGGGAACGACAAGGAACGACCGCTGGGAATTCCGGTGGTGGAAGACCGACTGCTTCAGGCGGCAGCACGCCTGTTGCTGGAGGCTATCTACGAAATGGATTTTCTCTCCACCAGCTATGGCTACCGGCCGAAGCGTGGTGCACAGCAGGCGGCCAAGGATCTCACCTATGAGCTGCAGTTTGGACGTCACGGTTATGTTGTCGAAGCCGACATTAAAGGCTTCTTCGACAACATTGACCATGACTGGCTGCTACGGATGCTGGCGGAGCGGATTGACGATAAACCATTCGTTGGTCTCATTGCCAGCTGGCTGAAGGCCGGAATCCTGGAGCGAGATGGATCTGTACTCCACCCGCATACGGGAACCCCACAGGGCGGTGTGATCTCGCCGATACTGGCGAACATCTATCTGCACTATGTGCTGGATGTGTGGTTTGAGAAGCGGATCAAGCCGAGCTGTGCCGGACAGGCGTACATCATCCGCTTTGCGGATGATTTCGTGTGTGCTTTCCAGTACCGGGCGGATGCACAGCGGTTCTATCGAGCCTTGCCGAGGCGACTGGGGGCCTTTGGTCTCCAGGCGGCCTCGGAGAAGACGTGCATTCACCGCTTCAGCCGTTTTCACCCAACACGGACCCGGCGATTCACCTTCCTTGGTTTTGAATTCTACTGGGAAGCGGATAGCAAGGGGACACCGCGGGTATGGCGGCGGACCAGCCGCAAGAAGCTGCGCAGTAGCATCCGGGCCTGCAAGGACTGGCTGAAGACACACCGGTATCTTCGTCTGCCGATACTGTTGGCGACGATGAAACGCAAGGTACGGGGGCACTACAATTACTTCCGTGCCATCGGTAACATCAGCTCACTGTGGTGTTTTCACACCGCGGCAATCCGGTTGCTCTACAAGTGGCTGAACCGTCGCAGTGAAAGGCGAAGTTTGACCTGGGAAGGTCTCAGGCGGGTGCTGGAGGCCTACGCGTTTCCGACACCGGTTGAGGCGATGCAGGGGATACGGAATCGGGGGCTTGCGTGAGGGACCGTCCTTCTGCGCGAGTGAGTATGACTGAAGAGCCCGGTGCGGGAAAACCGCACGCCGGGATCTGTGCAGGGGGCGTCGGGTAACCGGCGTTCCTACTGCGACGCCATCCCATTGGAGGTCTCCATCAATCCAGAAAATAGTCCAATCGAACTAATCATTAAGCTCGGCGCTCATGAACACATGCGGTCACTATTCGAAGATGGCGTGATCTACATGAATACCTTAGAGTTCTATCGGACCTTAGAGGCCGATGATGAGCGTCGAGATGTTAATGAAGGGGCTGAGCGGGTTCGAAATTGGAGGGGAGCCATTCTCAAGCGAAAGAATCCAGAAAATGGTGCTTTCGAAGAGATCGCTCAGCTGACCCATAGCAGAATTCGAGAGCTGAATAGCAATCTTCAGAACGTGAATGTTTTCTGCTCGTACTATCTCAAGGCCGATATGCCGATTAAGAACCTTGGAAAGGAGGTTTCCGAGAGAGCAAAGCTAGGCTTTGGTGAATATGCAGTAGTTGTGGCCGATGCAGGAGAGTTCGTGACTAGAATCAAGCAGGCGGCTGCAGCAAAAGGCTACAAGCACTTTCGAAGCCTGGTTAAATATGTAGATTTTTCGCAAGATGATTTTGAAGTCGGTCCTTTTGTGAAAGATCAGATTTTCGCTCATCAAAACGAGCTGAGAATAGCGGTCTATACCGGTGAGAATACCGGCACCGCCATTCAGCTGGAGATAGGCAGCTTGGAAGACATAGCCGTTATGGTACCAGCTGAAGCGCTCGATGAAATATCAATACAAGACAAGGCTAACAAAGCAATGCACGCGACACGCGCGTGATTGCGGCGTTGTGCTTGAAGGGCCGACACTGTAACCGAGGGGAGATCCAAAGTGCCAACAATATCTATGTTCTACGGGATTATTGTGCGAATGTACTTCGCGCCGAAGGAGCATCCGCCGCCACACTTTCATGTCTACTACGGCGAATACAAGGCGATAGTGGATATCCTTACGTGCGAGATTATCGAAGGCAATCTTCCAAAGAAACAAACGAAACTTGCCTTGGCATGGGCGGAGCTTCGCCAAGACGAGTTGATGGCCGATTGGGAGTTGGTCTTGAATGGTGAGGAACCATTCAAGATTCAGCCACTTCAGTAAGGTGAACAAAATGCATCCCTCAGTCACAAACGTTACTCCTTCTGACAACTATACGCTGCAAGTCGATTTTGACAATGGCGAGCGCGGGATACTAGATATGAAGCCGTATCTCGACTTCGGTGTTTTTCAGCGGCTGAAGGACCGAAATGCTTTTGAGCGTGTCCGGGTATCTTTTGATACGGTTGAGTGGGACTCTGGAATAGATCTTGATCCGGAGTTTGTTTACGAAAAATGCAGGCGAAATAGGGCACAACAAGGCGCTCCAGCCGACGCATGAAGCCGTGCGGCTGAGCGCTGGCGTCTCCCGTAACCCGTACGCGTCGAAGTTGAAGCGACAGGTGACGATTCGCATGGGCGATAACGTGGTGGAGTATTTCAAGCAGCTTTCGGAAGAAACGGGGATGAAGTGGTTCAGTCCCGGGAGGCGAAGATCGGCAGTTCAAGGAATCGGGCATGGGCGATCCATCGATTGAGCACCGGCACCACCGCGTCCGCGTCATCCAGGGCCAGCTTTCCGCCCTCGCAAAAATCATTCTGCACATCGACGATGATCAGGGCGTCGCCAACGCGGGGGGTGGCATCGAATTCGGTCATGGTGGGCATACCTCCGGGGAGCGGGGCTCGAAAGGGCAGGGGATCAGCCGCCCTGGCTGACCCGGCGGGTCACCTCGGCCTGATGCTGCTGCAGGGCCGGGCTGGTGTGGACCGGGTAAGGGGTGTCCGGGGGCATCAGGCCCCGGATGTAGGCGGGCAGGTGACTCATCTGAGCCCGGGCGTGCTCCCGGATGACATCCAGGTCCCGCACGTGGTCCGGCAGGCGCCGACCGTCGCGCATCACCGGCTGGAGCAGGGGGGTGCCGGGCAGGTCCTCGTGGGCGCGGCCGATGGTGTCGGCGCTGAATTCACCGCCGTGCTGCTCGCGAAAGATCTGTTTGCGCCCGGGCAGGATGGGCTTGCCGCTGGAGAGCTTGAGGCGACCCTGTCCGGCGTATTCGGCCAGCTTGTAGGCGATGTCCAGATCCGGGGCGTCCCGGGACACGCCCAGGCTGGTGCCCACGCCGAAGCCGTCGATGGGGGCGCCGTCGGCGATCAGCCCGGCGATGGCATGTTCGTTCAGGCTGCCGCTGGCAAAGATCTCCACGGCGTTCAGCCCGGCCGCGTCCAGACGGGCGCGGCTCGCCCGGGCCAGTTTGCCCAGATCGCCGGAGTCCAGTCGCACCGCGCGTATCCGGAAGGCATCGCCGCGCTGCCGGGCCAGTTCGATCACGCGGTCGATGCCGGCCAGGGTGTCGTAGGTGTCCACCAGCAGGACGGTGTCGGGATAGAGGCGGGAGAAGGCCTCGAACGCCTGGGCCTCGCTGTCGTGAGCCTGGATGTAGCTGTGGGCCATGGTGCCCCGGACCGGCACGCCGTACAGGCGTCCGGCCAGGCAATTGGAAGTGCCGGCAATGCCCGCCACATGAAAGGCCCGGGTCCCCTTGAGCGAGGCGTCCACGCCGTGGGTGCGGCGGGCGCCGAAGTCGATCACGGGGCGTCCGTCGGCGGCATGCACCATGCGCACGGCCTTGGAGGCCAGCACGGTCTGCAGGTGGATCTGGTTCATCACCAGGGTTTCCACCAGTTGCGCTTGCGGCAGCGGTGCCTGGATTTCCAGGATGGGCTCGTTGGCAAAGACGGGGGTGCCCTCGGCCACGGCGAACACGTCCCCGGTGAAGCGAAAATCCGCCAGCCACTGGAGGAATCGGTCCTTGAAGGGGCCCAGGGAGGCCAGGTAGTCCAGATCCGCCGGGTCGAACGACAGGTTTTCCAGCTGTCCCAGCGCCGTATCCAGGCCGCAGGCCAGCAGAGTGTTGCGCCCGGCGGGCAGGCGTCGCACGAAGAGGGAAAACACCGCCTCATCCTCCAGGCCTTCCTCCCGATAGGCCTGCAGCATGGTGAGTTCATAGAGGTCGGTCAGCAGGCCCAGGGCGCCGCCGTAGGCCAGTTGCGCACTGTCGGGGTTTTCACGTATGCCGTTCATGAGCGGGCCCTCGACGGGATCGGCTTTACCCTGAAGCTAGATGACCGGCCAAGGTTTGTCACGGGCTGCCCCGTGTCTGGCCGACGGTAGTGAAATTCCCACCAGATCATATTATGAACGAGCCTTTTCCCCTGGCTTCCGTGCGGCGCGCTCATGACGCGCCCGGGAGCGACCCCGAGACCAGGCCCGCAGAGCGCGCAGCAGGAGATCCAGACCGTGGAATTGGCCGGTGCCGAGAATTTGTCCGATGCCTTGGCATAAAGCGGTCTCCACTGCGGCTGAAACATTGAAGCTGAGCATGGAATCGGGCTATGTTCAGCCTGAGCCGACCAAGGCGTTGTCCAGGCATTTCACACCGCCACTGCCGCCTGCTGCAACGGGCTGATGGCTATGGCGATACCTTTCAACCCAAATCCATGCAGGAGGACGCGAGCAGGGCAGGGATGGGGTTTCTCGCGCAAAATGATGAAAACCCTGCAAATCAGGGTCAGCGGACGAGTTCAGGGCGTGGGTTTTCGTCCCTTTGTGTATCGTCTGGCCCGGGATTTGAACCTGGTGGGACAGGTGAGCAATACCCAGGGCGGGGTGAATATCCATTTACAAGGGGCGCAGCCTGCACTTGAGGACTTCAAACACCGCCTGCTGATGCAGGCACCGGTCCACGCCCGGGTGTCTGCTTGCCAAGAGGACTGGCTGGATACGTCTGCCTATCAGGCCTTCACGATTGAGCCCAGCCTCAATAGCCAAGAAACCCTGAGCTTAGAGGCGCCTTTGGATACCCGGCCCTGCCCGGCTTGTCTGGAGGAGATGTTTAACCCCCAGGATCGTCGCTGGCGCTATCCCTTTATCAATTGCACTCAGTGTGGCCCACGCTACACCCTGATGCGGCAAAGGCCCTATGACCGCCCGCAGTGAAGTGGACCCCATCTGCTGGACCACCTGACAGGGGGTTTAAGCTCTAACCGGGTTGTATCTCTCAGGCGTCAGGCCGCCCGAGTCAGAGGTTGGTTGAAGTAGACCTCATCCGGTGTTGCATCGTCCATCCCCTGGTGGGGCCGCTCTGCGTTGTACCAGGCGAAGTACTGCTTCAGATCCTGGCGTAAGTGGGCTCCATTTTCAAAGGCCTTCAGGTAGACGCACTCGTACTTCACGCTGCGCCAGAGCCGCTCCACGAAGATGTTGTCCTGGTAACAGCCCTTGCCGTCCATGCTGATCTGGATTTTGTGGGATTCCAGCACCTGGGTGAACGCCTTGCTGGTGAACTGGCAGCCTTGGTCCGTGTTGAAGATCTCGGGCCGCCCATGGCGTGCCAGAGCCTCCTCAAGGGCATCAATGCAGAAGTCGGTGTCCAGGGTGTTCGACACACGCCAGGAGAGCACACGACGACTGTGCCAGTCCATGATGGCCACCAGGTACATGAACCCCCGGGCCATCGGGATGAACGTCACATCGGTCGCCCAGACCTGGTTGGGACGATCAATCACCAGATCCCGCAGCAGGTAGGGATAGATCCGGTGGCCCTCGCCCGGTCGACTGGTGCGCGGCCTCGGATACACGGCGTGCAGGCCCATCTGGCGCATCAGCCGCTGGACTCGCTTGCGGTTTACCGGGTGGCCCAAGCGGTTGAGATAGACCCTCATCCGCCGTGAACCATAGAACGGCCTTCGCAGGTATTCCTCGTCAATCAGGCGCATCAGCTCCAGGTCGCTATCCTGGGCCGGCTTGGCCCGGTAGTACACCGAGGAACGACTGATGTCGAGCAACTGACACTGTCGCCGAACGCTGACATCAACCGCCTGCGACTCCACCAGGGCCTGTCGCTGGGCCCGGCTCAACGACCGAGCCTGCGCGATAAAAAATCCCGTTCCACCGTCAGCTTGCCGATCTCACGGTACAGGGTGTCGATCTCCTCCTGGGTCTTCTGGGCCGCCTTGCCCCCGCCCTTGCCCTCGAAGATCCCCGTCGCCTTGTCCAGCAACTCACGCCGCCACTGACTCACCATGGTCGGATGGATCTCGAAGCGGGCTGCCAGCTCCGAGGTGGTCTGCTCCCCTTTGAGGGCCTCAAGGGCCACCTTGGCCTTGAAGTCGGCACTGTATTGCTTGCGTTTCCTGCTCATGATCAGATTCTCCTGTCGGAATGATCAGAGCTTAACCCCTGGTCCGAATTTTGGGGTCCACCTCGCAGACCAGTATGCAGGCCTTTGAGCAGTGTCCCACCTGCCTGGCTGAATACCAGAACCCGGCCGATCGGCGCTTCCACGCCCAGCCCAATGCCTGTGCCCAGTGTGGCCCCCGTCTCTGGTGTTCGACAGCCGATGGCGAACCCCTTTCGGGGGACCCCCTGGAACGGGCCGTTGCTGGCCTGCAAGCCGGGAAGATCCTGGCGATTCGGGGCATGGGGGGCTTTTACCTGATGTGTGCCGCCGATGATCCGGTGGCCATCGCGCAGCTGCGCCATAGAAAACGCCGGCCACACAAGCCCCTGGCGATCATGGCCCTGAATGGGGCGTCGCTGGAACCCTGGGTGGAGTTGAGTCGTGAGAACCGGGCGCTGCTGGAGTCTGCGGCGGCGCCCCTGCTGATCGTGCCCTACAAGGAGGGAGCGGCAAGCCAATTGATGTTGGAAGCCCTGGCGCCTGGGTTAAAGGATTTGGGGGTGCTTCTGCCGTCTACACCCTTGCACTGGCTACTGTTCCACACCCTGTTGGGTCAGCCGAAAGGCAGTGGTTGGTTGCAACGCCCCTTATCCACCGCCTGGGTGGCCACCAGTGCCAACCTGGGTGGCCAGCCCTTGATCACGGACAATCACCAGGCACTGGAACAACTGGCCGATATTGCCGACCTTTGGTTGTTGCACGACCGGGAGATTATCACCGGCTGCGATGACAGTGTGTTTCAAGCCAGTCGTTCACCCCGGGCCCTGGTGAGACCAGGCCGGGGACTGGCCCCTTTGCACCTGACGCTGCCTGAGGCTTCGCCAGTGCGGGTATTGGCCCTGGGGGCTTACCTGAAAACCAGTGTTTGTCTGCTGGGTGAAGACCAGGCATGTCTCTCCCAATACGTAGGCGACCTGGATCAGGCCACCACCTGCCGACGCCTGCGGGCAACGGCTGAACACCTTTGCCAACTGCTGGATTTCCGGCCGGAAATGATCTGCAGTGACCTGCACCCGGATGTTTACTCTTCGCGCCTGGCTGAAGAATTGGCAAGGCAATGGCAGCTGCCCTGGCTGCAGGTCCAGCATCATCATGCCCATGTGGCCGCCGTGATGGCGGAGTTCGGGTTACAGGAGAGGGTGCTGGGCCTGGTCCTGGATGGTCAGGGCCTGGGAGAAGAGGGTCAGGCCCGCGGGGGGGAGCTTCTGGAGGTCAATACCCTGGGATTCTCCCGTCTGGGGGAACTGGCTCCACTGTTATTACCCGGTGGCGATCAGGCCGCCAGGGAACCCTGGCGTCTGGCGGCCGGGGTGTTGCACCAACTGGGGCTCAAGGCCTCTGCCGCCTTCGATCCTGGTGATCAGCCGGGTCATGCCCTGTTGCAAAAACTCCTGGCAAGGCCGCATCTATGCAGCCCCACCACGAGCGCAGGGCGTCTTTTTGATGCTGCGGCGGGCCTTCTGGGGGTGTGCAGCCACCAAAGCCATGAAGCCCAGGCCGCCATGCAACTGGAAGCCCTGGTGACGGGCCTGCCAACGCTTGCCGAAAGACTCTGGACCCTGAAGGAGGGGCAACTGAGTTTCTGGCCCTTGCTGTCGGCGGTGTCCACCTTGACCGATCCGCGACAGGGTGCCGAAGTCTTCCATGCCGGTTTGATCGGGGGGCTGGAAGAATGGCTGGAGAAGGCCAGTGAAGACACGGGCCTCAGGAAGGTGGTGCTGTCCGGGGGGTGTTTCTTGAATGGTGTGTTGCGCCAGGCATTGGTGGCCCGCCTGCAAGCCAGGGGGCTGGAGGTGTATGTCCCGCAACGGGTTTCGGTGAATGATACCGGGCTGGCCCTGGGCCAGGCCTGGGTTGCATCCATGGCAAGAAAGACCGATGACTCACAGTTCTTGGAGAGGTTGTCCTATGTGCCTGGCCGTACCGGTCCGAATTGACGCGTTGGTGGATGACCAGACCGCCACGGCGAATCTGGGTGGGATCAGGAAGAACATCAACATTGCCCTGGTTGATGATCTTCAGGTGGGTGACTACGTGATCCTGCATGTGGGGGTGGCCTTGAAAAAGCTGGACCAGGAGGAGGCGGACAAGACCCTGGCGCTGTTTGGTGAGCTGGAGGCCTTGGAGCACGCCCAGGGCCACGAGAGCACACCATGAAGTATATCGATGAATTTCGCGATGGAGACAAGGCCAGACACATCGCCCGGCTGATCCATCAGCAGGTCAGGGGAGGCCGAAGCTACCGCTTGATGGAGTTTTGTGGTGGCCATACCCATGCCATTTTTCGTGATGGCCTGGTGGATCTCTTGCCCCAGGAAATCGAACTGATTCATGGGCCGGGCTGCCCGGTGTGTGTGTTGCCCATGGCCCGCCTGGATATGGCCATCGAACTGGCCCAAAACCCGCAGGTGATCCTCTGCACCTATGGCGATATGTTGAGGGTGCCCGCTTCGGGTGGAACCTCTCTACTGAAGGTCAGGGCCGAAGGGGGCGATGTGCGCATGGTCTATTCCCCACTGGATGTCCTGGCCCTTGCCCGCGACAATCCTGAGCGTCAGGTGGTGTTTTTTGCCATCGGGTTTGAGACCACCACCCCACCGACCGCCCTGGTCCTGCGCCAGGCCGATCAGTTGGGGTTCACCAACCTCTCCATCTTTTGCAACCATGTGCTCACTCCGGCGGCCATGCACGCCATCTTGAGCGATGATGGCCCCCGGCACCTGGATGGCTTTATCGGCCCGGCGCATGTCAGCACGGTGATTGGCAGCCAGGCCTATCAGGTCTTCCCCGAGCAGTATAAGAAACCGGTGGTGATAGCCGGCTTTGAGCCGCTGGATGTCCTTCAGGCCATCCTGTTGCTGGTCAGGCAGCTCAATGCGGGCCGGGCGGAGGTGGAAAACGAATTCACCCGTGCGGTCACCCCCCAAGGCAACCTCAAGGCCAGACAGCTGATGGACGAGGTGTTCACCCTGAGAGACCGCTTTGAGTGGCGTGGCCTGGGCAGCCTGCCCCGAAGTGCCCTTCGTGTGCGACCTGAACTGGCGCATCTGGATGCTGAAGAGCGTTTTACCTTCAGCGCTGGGCAGTCCAGGGAAAACAAGGCCTGTGAGTGTCCCGCGGTCCTGCGTGGCCTGAAAAGGCCCAGCGAATGCCCACTGTTTGGTAATCCCTGTAGTCCGGAAAACCCCCTGGGGTCCTGCATGGTTTCCTCCGAGGGTGCCTGTGCTGCCTACTACAGCTATGGACGTAATCGTACGCAAGAGCAACGTTTGGCAAGGGGTTGATCGGGCATGGCAACACTGGATATCAAGAAGGGCCGTGTCGAGATGATCCATGGCAGTGGCGGCAGGGCCAGTCAGGATCTGCTGGAGCAGCTTTTTCTGCCGCTGTTGGATAACCCCTGGCTCAATCAAAGAAATGACCAGGCGGTATTTGATCTGCCCCCCGGCAGGGTGGTGATGGCAACGGATGGGCATGTGGTGTCCCCGCTGTTTTTCCCAGGCGGGGACATCGGCAGTCTGGCAGTGCATGGCACGCTCAATGATCTGGCCATGGCCGGTGCCCGTCCCTGTTATCTGTCGGCCGGTTTTATCCTGGAAGAAGGCTTTCCCCTGGCTGATCTCCATAGACTGGTGGCTTCCATGGCGGAAGCCGCCAGGAAGGCGGGCACCCCCATCGTCACCGGAGACACCAAGGTGGTGGAGAAGGGCAAGGGGGATGGTGTCTTCATCACCACCAGCGGTGTCGGCGTGGTTCCTGAGGGGTGCAGGTTGTCTGGTGATCAGGCTCGGCCAGGGGATGCCATCCTGGTCTCCGGGAGCATCGGGGATCATGGGGTGACGCTGCTGTCCCTGCGTGAGAGCCTGGGTTTTGAAACCGAAATCTGCTCCGACTCCCAGGCCTTGCACCGCCTGGTGGAGGTCATGCTGGAGGTGTCCCCCGGCCTGCGAGGGCTACGTGATCCCACCCGGGGCGGGCTGGCCACCTGTCTGAATGAACTGGCTCAGCAATCCGGCGTGGGGATGCAGATCGATGAAAGGCAGTTGCCTGTTCGGGAAACCGTCAGGGCCGCCTGCGAGTTTCTGGGTCTGGATCCTCTCTACAGTGCCAATGAAGGCAAGCTGGTGGCCATCTGCCCGGCTAAAGAGGCCCCCGCCTTGTTGCAGGCGATGCGCGGTCATCCTCAAGGTGAAGAGGCAGCGATCATCGGGCAGGTCACCCGGGATCCGCAAAACCTGGTACAGATGCAAACCCGTTTGGGTGGACAAAGGATCATCGACTGGTTGCAGGGGGATCAACTGCCCAGGATTTGTTAGGTTGACGGTTGCGCTGGGTCCAGAGGCATGCAGCATGGTGGGTTCGTAAGGCCAGTTGCTCACTGTCGGGCTTTTCGCATATGCCGTTCATGGGGGTGGCCTCGAGGGGATCGGCTTTACCCTGAAGCTGGATGACCGGTCGAGGTTTGTCACGGACTGGCCAGCGTCTGGTCGATGGTAGTGAAATTCCCCCCGGATCATATTATGATCGAACCTTTTCCCCATCGTTTCCGTGCGGCGCGGCCATCACGCGCCCGGGGGCGATCCCAAGACCAGGCTCGCACAGTGCGCAGCAGGAGACCAAGACCGTGGAATTGACCGGCGCCGAGATATTTGTCCGATGTCTGCAAGAAGAAAATGTCGACACGTTGTTCGGTTATCCCGGCGGTTCGGTACTGCATATCTACGATGCCCTGTACCGCCAGGATAAGGTGGAGCACATCCTGGTGCGCCACGAACAGGCCGCCGTGCACGCCGCCGAGGGCTATGCCAAGTCCACTGGGCGGCCCGGTGCAGTGCTGGTGACGTCCGGTCCCGGGGCCACCAATGCGGTCACCGGTATTGCCGATGCCTACATGGACTCCGTGCCCCTGGTGGTCTTCAGCGGTCAGGTGCCCACCAGTCTGATCGGTAACGATGCCTTCCAGGAGGTGGACACCGTGGGCATCACGCGGCCCTGCGTGAAGCACAACTTCCTGGTCAAGGACGTGAAGGATCTGGCCACCACCATCAAGAAGGCCTTCTATGTGGCCACCACCGGGCGCCCGGGGCCGGTAGTGGTGGACATCCCCAAGGACATCACCGCCGACAAGTGCGAGTTTCATTACCCGCGTTCCATCAAGATGCGCTCGTACAACCCCACGGTGAAGGGCCACCCGGGGCAGATCCGTCGTGCCGTGGACCTGATGCTCTCCGCCCACCAGCCGGTGATCTACAGTGGCGGTGGCGTGATCCTGAGCAATGCCTCCAAGTCCCTGACCGAATTGACCCGGCTGCTGAACTACCCCATCACCAATACCTTGATGGGCCTGGGCGCTTACCCCTCGTCGGATAGGCAGTTCATGGGCATGCTGGGGATGCACGGCACCTACGAGGCCAATATGGCCATGCATCACGCGGATGTGCTGATTGCCATCGGCGCCCGCTTCGATGACCGGGTGACAGGCAATATCGAGAAGTTCTGCCCCAATGCCCGCATCGTCCACGTGGACGTGGATCCGGCCTCCATCTCCAAGAACGTGAAGGTGGATGTGCCCATCGTGGGTCAGGTGGACAGCGTGCTCAAGGCCATGATCAAGGAGATCAAGGCCGGAGAGCGCCGCCCCGATCCCGAACCCCTGGAAAACTGGTGGAAGCAGATCGACGAATGGCGCTCCATGGACTGCCTGAAATACGATCGCGACAGCGAGTTGATCAAGCCCCAGTACGTGCTGGAGACCCTGCATCGTCTCACCAAGGGGGATGCCTTCGTCACCTCCGATGTGGGCCAGCACCAGATGTGGGCGGCGCAGTTCTATGGTTTCGACAAGCCCAATCGCTGGATCAACTCCGGGGGGCTGGGCACCATGGGCTTCGGCCTGCCGGCAGCCATCGGCACCCAGCTGGCCCATCGGGACGAGACCGTGGTCTGCGTGACCGGCGAGGCCAGCATCCAGATGTGCATCCAGGAGTTGTCCACGGCCCTGCAGTATCATCTGCCCATCAAAGTGGTGGCCCTGAACAACCGCTACATGGGCATGGTGCGCCAGTGGCAGGAGTTCTTCTATCAGGGGCGTTATGCCATGTCCTACATGGATGCCCTGCCGGACTTCGTGCAGCTGGCCGAGGCCTACGGGCATGTGGGCATGCGCATTGAGTCGCCGGGCGACGTGGAAGGGGCGCTCAAGGAGGCCCTGGACATGAAGGATCGTCTGGTCTTCATGGACTTCATCACTGACCAGAGTGAGAACGTCTATCCCATGATCCCGGCCGGTGCGGGCCAGAACGAAATGATCCTCCTGTAATCATGCGACATATTATCTCGATACTGATGGAAAACGAGTCCGGCGCCCTCTCCCGGGTGGCCGGCCTGTTCTCGGCTCGCGGCTACAATATTGAATCGCTGACCGTGGCCCCCACTGAGGATCCCACCCTGTCCCGGCTCACCCTGGTGACCCGGGGGTCGGACCAGGTGATCGAGCAGATCACCAAGCAGCTCAACAAGCTGGTGGACGTGGTCAAGCTGCTGGATCTGACCGAGCATCGCCACATCGAGCGCGAGATGATGCTCATCAAGCTCAAGGTGCAGGATGCCGACCAGCGGGCCGAGGTCATGCGTATGGCCGAGATCTTCCGCGGCCACATCATCGATGTGAGCGCCGCCACCTACGTGGTGGAGCTTACCGGCGACAGCGAAAAACTGGACGCCTTCGTGGAATCCATGGGCCACTTCGAGGTGATCGAGGTGGTGCGCTCCGGCGTCATGGGCATTGCCCGTGGCGACGTGGCCCTGAAACTCTGATTACTCTTTCCCTTCAACCCAACGTTCATTTTCCGGGGATTTACCAAATGCAGGTCTATTACGACAAAGACGCCGATCTTTCCATCATCCAGGGGATGAAGGTGGCCATCATCGGTTATGGCTCCCAGGGTCATGCCCATGCCAACAACCTGAAGGATTCCGGCGTCGACGTGACCGTGGGCTTGCGCCCGGGTTCGTCCTCCGCCAAGAAGGCCGAGGACGCTGGCCTGAATGTGAAGAACATCGAAGTGGCCGTGAAGGGTGCCGACCTGGTGATGGTGCTGGCCCCGGATGAGCATCAGGCCGACCTGTATGCTCAGCAGATCGAGCCCAACCTGAAGGAGGGCGGTGCCCTGGCCTTCGCCCATGGGTTCAATGTGCATTTCGAACAGATCCAGCCCCGCGCGGATCTGGACGTGCTGATGATCGCCCCCAAGGGCCCTGGTCACCTGGTGCGCTCCACCTACACTCAGGGTGGCGGCGTGCCCAGCCTGATCGCCGTCTACCAGGATGCCTCTGGTCGGGGTCGCGATATCGCCCTGTCCTATGCCTCCGCCAATGGCGGTGGTCGTGCCGGCATCATCGAGACCACCTTCAAGGACGAGACCGAGACCGACCTGTTCGGCGAGCAGGCCGTGCTGTGTGGCGGCGCCTCCGCCCTGGTGCAGGCCGGTTTTGAAACCCTGGTCGAGGCGGGTTACCCGCCGGAGATGGCCTACTTCGAGTGCTTGCACGAACTCAAGCTGATCGTTGACCTGATGTACGAAGGTGGCGTGGCCGATATGCGCTACTCCATTTCCAACACCGCCGAGTACGGTGACATCACCCGTGGCCCGCGCGTGGTGAACGAGCAGACCAAGGATGAGATGCGCAAGATCCTGCGTGAGATCCAGACAGGCGAGTTCGCGCGTGAGTTCATCCTGGAAAACAAGGCCGGTGCGCCGCGCCTCAAGGCCAGCCGTCGTCTGGCCCGCGAGCATGATCTGGAAGTGGTGGGCAGTCGCCTGCGGGACATGATGCCCTGGATCAAGGACAACAAGATCGTCGATAAGTCCAAGAACTAAAGCCGCAATGCCCCGGGTGCGCCACGCGTGCCCGGGGCCGGGATCATCATGTTACCCATCGCTCCGGAAGGACGCCTCTATCTTGCGCTGCTGGCCGTGTTGGTGGCCGTGGCGCATTTGTTTCTGGGCGTCTGGGCCCTGCCCACGTGGCTGTTGTTGCTGGGTGGTTTCTTCATTTTTCGGAATTGGGGGCGGGAGACACCTTCCCGCCCGCTGGCCGTTGTCAGCCCATTGGATGCTCGGGTGATGGCCGTGGACGAATGCCACGACCCCTTCCTGGAGCGTCCGGCGCTGTGTGTCACCCTGCGCCAGAGTTGGCGAGGGGAGTTCAATATGTACAGCCCGGTGGAGTGCCGGGTGCAGCAATTCTTCCGGCGCAAGACGGATACCGCCGTGGATGCGAGCGGGTATCTGGCCGTCTGGCTGAAGACTGACGAGGCGGAAGATGTGGTGGTGGCCATGCAGTGCCGCTCCTGGCCGCATGTGTTCCACTGCATGGCCGGCGCCGGTGACCGTCTGGGCCAGAGCCGTCGTTGCGGTTTTCTGGGGTTCGCCCGATGGGCGCAGGTCTATCTGCCGCCAACGGCCCGTGCCGAAGTAAGACCCGGGCAGCGTATCAGCGCGGCCACTGATGTGATCGCCACACTGGTACACAAGAAGCAGGATGCCGACGCGTGAATAACGGTCATCAAATACGCTCTCCGCGGGGGCGGCGTGGCATCTATCTGCTCCCCAATCTATTCACCACGGGGGCGCTGTTTGCCGGTTTCTACGGCATCATCGCCGCCTTTGAAGGTCAGTTCACTGCTGCAGCGGTGGCAATTTTTGTGGCCATGGTCCTGGATGGCCTGGACGGGCGCGTGGCCCGCATGACCCAGACCCAGACGGCCTTCGGGGCAGAATATGATTCCCTGGCGGATATGGCCTCCTTTGGCTTGGCGCCGGCCATCATCGTCTATCTATGGGCGCTGTCGGGGCTGGGGCAGTTGGGCTGGGTGGTCGCCTTTTTCTATGCCGCCGCCACCGCCCTGCGTCTGGCCAGGTTTAACGTCAAGGCGGGCAGCTCTGACAAGCGTTTTTTCCAGGGGCTGCCCAGTCCTTCAGCAGCAGCTGTCCTGATGGGGATGGTCTGGGTGTGGAACGAGTTGGGCTTTGCGGGCGAGGATCTGGTTCTGCTGGCGCTACTGATGACCGTGTTTGCGGGGGCTGCCATGGTGAGCAACCTCACTTACTTCAGTTTCAAGGACATGGATTTTCGCCATCGCGTGCCGTTCTTCGTGGTGCTGGGAATGCTGTTTGCCGTGATGTTGACCGCCCTGGATCCCGCCAAGGTATTGTGGACCGGGTTCCTGTTGTATGCCTTGTCCGGGCCAGGGCTGGTGTTATTGCGCTGGCGGCGCAAGCGCCAGCTGCGCGCCGGAGGGAATTGACCCGTTCCGCGCATTGACGCGGTGTAAATATGGGTTTAATATCCACGGCTTCCGCGTCGCCTTGGCTGGTAGCGAGGCTCGGGAAATCCGGGGTATAGCGCAGTCTGGTAGCGCGCCTGCTTTGGGAGCAGGATGTCGGGGGTTCGAATCCCTCTACCCCGACCAGAAAGACCCGGAGGATGCGTGGACTCCGCGCCCGTAGCTCAACTGGATAGAGCATCGGCCTTCTAAGCCGAGGGTTGCAGGTTCGAGTCCTGCCGGGCGCGCCATTTGCCGGGTGACCGGTGGAAGTGTTGAAAATGATGGTGGCCGTAGCTCAGATGGTAGAGTCCCGGATTGTGATTCCGGTTGTCGCGGGTTCGAGCCCCGTCGGCCACCCCATCTCCTGGCAGGGTATCTGACGACCCTGGCAGCAACCCGGAAACGGGAGCCAGTCAGACGGGCCGTTAGCTCAATTGGTAGAGCAGTGGACTCTTAATCCATTGGTTGAAGGTTCAAGTCCTTCACGGCCCACCATTTTGCGTGTCACGAAAAGGCCCGGCGCATGCCGGGCCTTTTCGTATCCGCGGCACGGACGGCGCAATGGGTTATAGTGCGTGTGGCGTGCTTGTATAATCCCGGGTTTGCACGGTTGGTAATGGATGCATGCGAAAGTGGCGGAACTGGTAGACGCGCTGGATTTAGGTTCCAGTGGGGAAACCCGTGAGAGTTCGAGTCTCTCCTTTCGCACCAATTTCACGCGTTTGGCAAGTGTAGCCCTGCAGTGGCCCCAAGGTGCCCTAAGGGATGCCGAATTTGCCACGACTCAAGATTCGAAAATTTAGAGGCGAAGAGGTTTTCATTCCATGCAAGTATCAGTGGAGTCCCTGAGCAACCTGGAGCGGCGGATGACGGTGCAGGTGCCTGCCGATCGCATTCAGGAAGAGGTGGATCGTCGCCTCAAGTCGCTGGTCAAGCGCGTGCGCATCGATGGTTTCCGTCCCGGCAAGGTGCCCCTCAAGGTCGTGCAGAAGCGCTACGGCGAAGGTGTCTACCAAGAAGTGCTGGGCGAGGTGTTGCAGTCTTCCTACCAGGAGGCCCTGGCTCAGGAAAGCATCATCCCTGCCGGAACCCCCGATATCGAGCCCCAGTCCATGGAGGCCGGCCAGCCTCTTGAGTACGTGGCAACCTTCGAGGTCTTCCCCGAGGTGCAGCCCGCCGACATGTCCGGTGCCCAGGTCAAGCGTCCCCAGGTGGAGATTGGCGAGGCCGACGTGGACAAGGTGATCGAATCCCTGCGCAAGCAGCGCCGCGACTGGGTGGATGTGGAACGCCCCGCCGCCGAGGGCGATCAGGTGGTCGTGGACTTCAAGGGCACCCTGGACGGTGAGGCCTTTGAGGGAGGGCAGGCCGAGGATGTGCCGATTGAACTGGGCCAGGGTCGGATGATCAAAGACTTTGAAGACCAGTTGCCCGGCGTGACCCCCGGTGAAGAAAAGACCATTGAGGTGAACTTCCCCGAGGATTACCCCGCCGAACATCTGGCGGGCCGTAAGGCCGAGTTCGCGCTCACCGTGAAAAAGGTCCAGGAAGCGTCCCTGCCGGAGCTGAACGAAGAGTTCGCCAAGGCGTTCGGTGTGGAAGAGGGCGGCATGGAAAAGCTGCGCGAGGAAGTAAAGAACAACATGACGCGCGAGATGGAACAGGCGGTCAAGGCCCGGGTCAAGGATCAGGTCATGGATGCCCTGCTGGAGCGCAATTCAGTGGATCTGCCGGCGGCGATCGTGCAGGAGGAAATCAATCGACTGCGTGAACAGACACAGTCTCGCTACGGCATGAACCAGGAGGGTGGCCCGCAGCTGCCCGACGAGCAGTTCAAGGCCGATGCAGAACGGCGCGTTGGTCTGGGGCTGGTGATCCGCGAGATTGTCCGTCAGCACGAAATCAAGGTGGATCAGGACAAGGTCACCGCCGAACTGGAGGCCATGGCCGCCGGTTATGAAGATCCGCAGCAAGTGATCAGCTACTATCGTGGTAACAAGCAGGCCATGAGCGGATTGGAAGCCATGGTGCTTGAGCAGCAGGTGGTCGAGTGGGTGCTGTCTCAGTGCGAGGTCAGCGATGAGCCCATGAGTTTCGACGCCCTCATGAATCCTTCCCAGGAGAATCAGGCCTGATGCGTGATAACGGTTTGACAAGTGGTGGGGCCCAGGACACCCAGGCTCTGAACCTCGTGCCCATGGTGGTCGAACAGACCGCCCGGGGCGAACGCGCTTACGATATCTATTCCCGCCTGCTCAAGGAGCGGGTGATCTTCGCCGTGGGTCCGGTGGAAGACTACATGGCCAATGTCATTGTGGCCCAGATGCTGTTTCTGGAGTCGGAGAATCCCGACAAGGACATCAGCCTCTACATCAACTCGCCCGGCGGCGTGGTCACGGCGGGCCTGGCGATTTACGACACCATGCAGTTCATCAAGCCCGATGTGAGCACCTTGTGCATCGGTCAGGCCGCCAGCATGGGGGCCGTGCTCCTGGCGGGTGGTGCCAAGGGCAAACGATATTGTCTGCCCCATTCACGGGTGATGATTCACCAGCCTCTGGGGGGGTTCCAGGGTCAGGCAACGGATATCGACATCCACGCCCGGGAAATCCTGAAAGTACGGGACCAGCTCAATGGCATCCTGGCCCATCACACGGGGCAGTCCATCGAGCGTATCGCCGAGGATACCGAGCGCGACCGTTTCCTGAGCGGCCCCGAGAGCCAGGATTACGGTATCGTGGATAAGGTGCTCGACGTCCGCACGCCGCCCGTCAAGTCCTGATAGCCGGGTGCCAGGGCACGCTCCTTGGCACCCATTAACCCTGCCCGTGGGCGGCTTGCATCTTGCTGTTAAAAGGGGCAAGGTGTAACCGAATGGTACGAATTGAGGTCGGCGATGAGCGACAACAAAGGCAAGGATTCGGACAGCGGGAAGCTGCTTTACTGCTCCTTTTGCGGCAAAAGCCAGCATGAGGTGCGTAAGCTGATCGCGGGTCCGTCCGTGTTCATCTGCGACGAGTGCGTGGAACTGTGCAACGACATCATCCGTGAGGAGATGCAGGAGCAGGCGGCCGCATCCGGCAGCAAACTGCCCACACCCCACGAGATCAATCAGATCCTCGACGAATACGTGATTGGCCAGGAGCGGGCGAAAAAAATCCTCTCCGTGGCCGTCTATAATCATTACAAGCGCTTGGAAGCCAAGAGCGGCAAGGACGACGTGGAACTGGCCAAGAGCAACATCCTGCTCGTCGGTCCCACCGGCTCGGGCAAGACACTGCTGGCCGAAACCCTGGCCCGCCTGTTGAATGTTCCCTTCACCATCGCCGATGCCACCACTCTCACCGAGGCGGGATATGTGGGCGAGGATGTGGAGAACATCATTCAGAAACTGCTGCAAAAGTGCGATTACGATGTGGAAAAGGCCCAGACGGGCATTGTCTACATTGACGAGATCGACAAGATCTCCCGCAAGTCCGACAACCCCTCCATTACCCGGGACGTTTCCGGTGAGGGAGTGCAGCAGGCCTTGTTGAAACTGATTGAGGGCACCGTGGCTTCCGTGCCGCCGCAGGGGGGACGCAAGCACCCCCAGCAAGAATTCCTGCAGGTGGATACGCGCAACATCCTGTTCATCGTGGGCGGCGCGTTCTCCGGTCTGGAAAAGGTGATCCGGGACCGCACCGAGAAGGGAGGGATCGGCTTCTCCGCTGAGGTGAAGGCCAAGGACGAGTCCCAGTCCAGCTCTCAGGTGCTGTTTGGTGTGGAGCCGGAGGATCTGGTCAAGTTTGGTCTGATCCCCGAGTTTGTGGGACGTCTGCCCTTGGTGGCCACGCTGGAGGAACTGGATTCCGATGCGCTGATTCGTATCCTCACCGAGCCCAAGAATGCCCTGACCAAGCAGTATCGCAAGTTGTTCGAGATGGAAGGGGTGGAAATCGAATTCCGCGAGGATGCCTTGCGGGCCGTGGCCAAAAAGGCCATGGAGCGCAAGACGGGTGCCCGCGGTCTGCGCACCATTCTGGAACAGGTGCTTCTGGACAGCATGTATGAGATCCCCTCCACGGAGAACGTCTCCAAGGTGGTGATCGATGATGCGGTGATCATGGGGGATGCCAAGCCCTACCTGATCTACGAGAATTCCGACTACCAGAAGGCCGCGTCGGACTGACGCGGCTGTCGGTGAGGCAATAGGCCCCTGAAGGGCATGAGGGGGGCGGTGTGAATCGTCCCCCTCGTTCCTTCTGGGTCTGTTCTTCCTCTCACTTCCATCGTTCGGCGCTGCGCCGACCTTTTCATGTGCCCTTGATTGGCCCTTTTTTTCTCGTTTTGCCCCCTCCCAGGCCGGAATTTCCGGCTTTTTTACCCCTTGGTCCTTGAATTCGCCGTTCACATACCCATCAAATAAGGTATTGGCGCGTGCCACCCCCCGCGCGCCGTGGATCGGCGGGGGCCCATACCGAATCCAGATGAGAGCCAAGCACCATGGACAACGAACAGAAGACCCAGGCAGCCACCAACGAGCCCATTCAGACGGTGCCCGTCCTGCCGCTGCGCGATGTGGTGGTCTATCCCCATATGGTGATCCCGCTCTTCGTGGGCCGCGAAAAGTCCATCCGTGCGCTGGACACCGCCATGGAGAACAACAAGCAGATCCTGCTAGTGGCCCAGAAGAGTGCCGAGGTGGATGAGCCGTCGGCGAAGGAGATCCATCGCGTGGGCACCCTGTCCACCATCCTGCAACTGCTCAAGCTGCCTGATGGCACCATCAAGGTGCTGGTGGAGGGCTCCGAGCGGGCACGGGTGATGGAACTCACCGATGGCGAGGAGCATTTCTCGGCACAGATCTCGATGATCCCCCAGGAGACCAGCGTTGACGAGCGGGAGATGGAGGTGTTGACCCGTTCGGTGCTCAACCTCTTTGACCAGTATGTGAAGCTCAACAAGAAGATTCCGCCGGAGATCCTCACCTCCCTGGCAGGCATTGAGGACGCCGCACGTCTGGCTGACACCATTGCCGCGCACATGTCTCTGAAGATCGAGGAGAAGCAGAAGATCCTTGAGGTGGATGACGTGCGCGCCCGCTTGGAGCATCTGATGTCCCTGATCGAAGGGGAAATCGACATTTTGCAGATCGAGAAGCGCATCCGTGGACGCGTGAAGCAGCAGATGGAGAAGAGCCAGCGGGAGTACTACCTCAACGAGCAGATGAAGGCGATCCAGAAGGAACTGGGCGACCTGGAGGATGCCCCCAACGAGTTCGAGGAACTGCAGCGCCGGGTGGAGAAGGCCGGCATGCCCAAGGAGGCCAAACAGAAGGCCCAGAACGAACTCAACAAGCTCAAGATGATGTCACCCATGTCGGCCGAAGCGACAGTGGTGCGCAACTACGTGGAATGGCTGACCAGCGTACCGTGGAAGAAGCGTTCCAAGGTACGCAACGATATCGAGGAGGCCCAGCGGGTTCTGGACGAGGATCACTACGGCCTTGAGAAGGTCAAGGAACGCATCCTCGAATATCTGGCCGTGCAGCAGCGGGTGCGCAAGCTCAAGGGTCCGATCCTGTGTCTGGTGGGGCCGCCGGGGGTAGGTAAGACCTCCCTGGGGCGTTCCATTGCCCGAGCCACCAACCGCAAGTTCACCCGCATGTCCCTGGGGGGGGTGCGCGACGAGGCCGAGATCCGTGGTCACCGCCGCACCTACATCGGTGCCCTGCCGGGCAAGATTGTCCAGAATCTGGCCAAGGCGGGCACCCGCAACCCGCTCTTCCTGCTGGACGAGATCGACAAGATGGCCATGGATTTCCGTGGTGATCCGGCCTCGGCCCTGTTGGAGGTGCTGGATCCCGAGCAGAACAGTACCTTTGCAGATCACTACCTGGAGGTGGATTTCGATCTGTCGGATACCATGTTCGTGGCCACGGCCAACAGCATGAACATCCCCGGGCCGTTGCTGGACCGCATGGAGGTGATTCGCCTGCCGGGTTATACCGAAGACGAGAAGACCAATATTGCCCAGAACTACCTGGTGCCCAAGCAGGTGAAGAATAACGGTCTCAAGGAGGATGAGTTGGTCATCAGCGAGGCGGCCATCCGCGACATCGTGCGTTACTACACCCGCGAGTCGGGTGTGCGTAACCTGGAACGCGAGATCTCCAAGGTCTGCCGGAAGGTGGTGAAAACCCATCTGATCAAGGCCTCGGATCGCAAGACCCTGGTCTCGCCCAAGAACCTGGACAAGTACCTGGGGGTGCGGCGCTTCCGTTATGGCGTGGCCGAGGAGCACGATCAGGTGGGGCAGGTCACTGGCCTGGCCTGGACCGAGGTGGGTGGCGAGTTGCTGACCATCGAGGCAGCTGTGGTGCCCGGCAAGGGCAAGTGCATCCATACCGGCAAGCTTGGGGACGTGATGCAGGAGTCCATCCAGGCGGCCATGACCGTGGTGCGCAGTCGCTGCCAGACGCTGGGTATCGCCGAGGACTTCCACGAGAAAAAGGACATCCACATTCATGTGCCCGAAGGGGCCACGCCCAAGGATGGTCCCAGCGCCGGGATTGGCATGTGTACGGCCATTGTCTCGTCGCTCACGGGGATTCCAGTGCGCTCTGATGTGGCCATGACCGGCGAGATCACCCTGCGAGGCGAGGTGCTGCCCATCGGTGGTCTCAAGGAGAAGTTGCTGGCGGCCCACCGGGGCGGTATCGAGACGGTCCTGATTCCGCACGAGAACGAGAAGGATCTGGCGGATATTCCCAAGAATATCAAGAGTCGTCTGGATATCCGCCCCGTGCGCTGGATTGATGAGGTCTTGGGTATTGCCCTCAAGGAGCGTCCGGCTGGAGTGGAGTCCGAGGCGCCAGAAAAACCGGAGGTGACACCCAAGTCCGAGGGCAAGGGATCCACGCGTCGCGTGCCGCATCACTGATGTCGTCTCCCGACGTTTTGTCGGGAGTTACCTGCCGCCGATCCTCGGGACGGGTCCGAAAGGGCTCCCCGGGGGTGTGCGCAGGTTCTTGAAATGGCTGTAAACGGCGCCGCGCGGGGCTTTGCGGCGCCTGCGCGTTGTTGACAGCTTTGAAATCCGCTTGGTATAAAGTCGGCGTTCTTGTCCAAGCGCCCATAACAATAAATTCCTAGAACCTATGACGACCCGAGTCCGAGCCGCCCGTTTTTCAGGCGCTCAGGGTGGCTATTTCCTTTGACTCGGCGCGACGCCACGCGCTCCGTCCACGCTCTTGCCTAACCTAAGGTACAACTGAATGAATAAATCCGAACTCATTGACGCCGTCGCCAGCTCCGCCGACCTCCCCAAGGCAGCGGCTGCCCGTGCGGTGGATTCCATTGTTGATGTGATTTCTGATACACTTCGCCAAGGTGATCAGGTAACGATCGTTGGTTTTGGTACGTTCCTGGTTCGTCAGCGCGATGCCCGTAGTGGCCGCAATCCGCGCACCGGCGACGCCATCCAGATTCCGGCCTCGAATGTTCCGAGTTTTAAGGCTGGTAAAGCACTGAAAGATGCTGTAAACTAGCGTGCTTTCAATGGGTGCTTAGCTCAGCTGGTAGAGCGTCGCCCTTACAAGGCGAATGTCGGGGGTTCGATCCCCTCAGCACCCACCAAGGTGCACTGTTGAAAGTTACAATTTGGAGCGGTAGTTCAGTTGGTTAGAATACCGGCCTGTCACGCCGGGGGTCGCGGGTTCGAGTCCCGTCCGCTCCGCCATCTTCAAGCAAAAAGGGTGCCTCAGGCACCCTTTTTGCTTTCTGCTCCCGCCCTGTTGTTCTTCTCGCGCCCCCCGCGAAACCCGATGCACTTTTGGGTATCATGGGCCTCACTTTCCGCTGTCCGATAGCCGATACCCCATGCTTCTGAAAATTCGCGACAAGGCGTCCGGCTGGTTCGCCTATGCCATCATCATCATGATTGCCATCCCCTTTGCGCTGTGGGGGGTCCAGGAATATTTTGGCGGCGGCGCCCGCCTGGTGGCCGCCGAGGTCAATGGCGTCGAAATCACCACCCGGGACCTGCAAAGGGAGGTGCAGCGTCAGCGTGACCAGATGGCACAATTCTTCGGTGGACGCCTGCCCGATGGCGTTCTGGACGAAGATGCCCTGCGCGAGCACGCCCTGCAATCCGTGATTCGGCGGGAACTGGTCAGACAGATGGTGGATGAGCGTGGCATCAGCATCAGCCAGCAGGCGGTGGCCCGGGAGTTGGCGGGCATTGAGGTCTTCCATGAGAATGGCGCGTTTGATCCCGAGCGCTACCAGCGTCTGCTGGATGCCCAGCGGATCAGTCGCGCTGCCTTCGAGGCGGATGTGGCCCAGGGGCTGCGTGTGGAGCAGTTCGAGGCCGGGGTGCGCAACTCCGCCTTGGTGACCGATGCCGAGGTACGGGAATACCTGCGTCTGAGCAACCAGGAGCGCACCCTGAGCTACTTTGTCATCCCGGCCGAGGAATATGCCCGGGACGTAGAGATCGATGACGCGCAGGTGCAAGCCTATTATGCCCAGCATGAAGAGCGCTTCCGCACGCCCGAGCGGGTGCGATTGCGCTATGTTGAGCTGGACCTGGATCGGTTGGAGTCGGAATTGAACGTCTCCGAGTCGGAACTGCGGCGCCAGTATCGGCAGCAGTTGGACCGGTATACCTCGCCGGAGGAGCGTCGTGCGGCACATATTCTGGTGCGCGTGCCCGGAGATGCGGACGAGGCCCAGGTGGAGGCGTTGCGCGCCAAGGCTCGTGAATTGCGCGCTCGCATCGAGGCTGGAGAGGGCTTCGAGACGGTGGCCCGGGAGGCCTCCGAGGATGATTTCACCGCCGAGGAAGGGGGCGATCTGGGTTATCTGCAGCGCGGCGACCTGGGGTCAGCCCTGGACGGCGTGCTGTTCACCATGGACGAGGGGGAAATCAGTCAGCCAGTACAAACCCGTGAGGGGTTTCATATCCTGCGCCTGACCGACATTCAGCCTGCGGAATCGGAGCCCTTCGAGGTGGTGCGTGACGAGGTGGAGCAGGAGCTTCGCGCTCGCCAGGTCGAGTCCAGGCAGATTGAACTGATTGAACAGATGATCACTCAGGCCTATGAAAACCCCCGCAGCCTGGCAGCCGTGGCCGACGCCACAGGCCTGGAGATCCGTGAAACGGACTGGTTGACCCGGGAGGAAGGCGAGGGCATCGGCCAGTATGAACCGGTGCGCCAGGCGGCCTTCAGTGCTCCGGTGTTGCAGGAAGAGCGCAACAGTGATCTGCTGGAGTTGCCCGATGGCCGTTCCCTGGTGATTCGTGTCGGCGAGCATGCGCCATCCACACCTCGCCCGGTGGAAGAGGTGGAGGACCGGATTCGTGAACTGATTCGCGCCGAGGAGTCCTCGCGATTGGCTCGGGAAGCCGGTGAGACGTTGCTGCAAGCGCTGCGCGAGGGCGAGGCGTTGTCACAGGTGACACAAGGCCTGCCGGGGGAATTGGAAGAGAATCAGACAGTGACCCGTGAAGGTGCCCAGGTGCCCGGCGAGATCCTGGATACGGCCTTCAGCCTGTCGGATCCCCAGGAAGGGGAGCCGACGGTGGGTGGGGTGAGCCTGGATGGCGGGGACTATGCACTGGTGACCTTGCAGGCAGTCACGAATGTGGAGCCGGACCAGCGGGAGCTGGAGAGTGCCCGCAGCCACCTGCGCGGTCTTTATGGGGCGCTGGATTTCGAGGCGGTACTGGAGTCGCTGGAGGCTCAGGCCGATATCACGATCCATCAGGACAATCTCTGACACCGCGCCCCTCATCCCCAGCCCTTCTCCCCCAAGGGGGAGAAGGGAGTTAGGTAGCACTCAGCCCGCTACCCGAGCCTTATTCCCGGCCCTTCTTTCCAAGGGGGAGAAGGGAGTTAGGTAGCACTCAGCCCGCTACCTGAGCCTTATCCCCGGCCCTTCTTTCCAAGGGGGAGAAGGGAGTTAGGTAGCACTCAGCCCGCTACCTGAGCCTTATCCCCGGCACTTCTTTCCAAGGGGGAGAAGTACCTTCCTCAGACCTCCGCCGGCCCCAGTCCCAGGGTGCTGTAGCCGGAATCCACGTAAGTGATCTCCCCCGTGATGCCCGATGCCAGGTCCGAGCACAGGAACGCGGCGGCATTCCCCACCTGCTCGATGGTCACGTTGCGCCGCAGCGGGGCATTGTTCTCCACGTGATCCAGGATCTTGCGGAAGTCACCGATACCGGCGGCGGCCAGGGTGCGGATGGGGCCGGCGGAGATGCCGTTCACACGCACGCCTTCAGGGCCCAGGGTGTAGGCCAGGAAGCGCACGTTGGCCTCCAGACTGGCCTTGGCCAGGCCCATGAGGTTGTAGTTGGGCATGGAGCGCACGGCGCCCAGATAGGACAGGGTCAGGATGGCCGCGTCGCGACCCTTCATCATCGGACGGGCCGCCTTGGCCAGGGCCGCCAGACTGTAGCTGCTGATGTCATGGGCGGTGTTGAAGGCCTCACGGGACATGCCGTCCAGGAAGTCGCCCTCCAGGGCCTCCTTGGGGGCAAAGGCGACTGCATGCACCAGACCCTCCAGGCCGTCCCAGTGCTGACCCAGCTGCTCGAAGGTGGCCTCAATCTGCTCGTCACTGGAGACATCACAGGGCAGCACGATGTCGGAACCGCATTCTCCGGCGAGCTTGACCACCCGATCCTTGAGACGATCGTTCTGGTAGGTGAAGGCCAGCTCCGCGCCCTCCCGCGCCATGGCCTTGGCAATGCCGTACGCGATGGAGCGGTTGCTGGCCACGCCTGTGATAAGCACCCGCTTGCCGGTCATGAAACCCATGCTGTGATCTCCTGTCTGTTTCGTTTCAGTGGTATCAGGTTGATTCGGCGGACATGATACTACTAACGGTGCGGGACGCGCGCCCCACCCCTTGTCACACCCTCCCCGAACCCGGAGACTTGGCCTTCAAGCCGTCATGGATCCGTCCCCATGGAAAAACGCTACACCTCGAAAGACTTCGTGATGCTGGGCCTGCTGCTGGGCCTGGGGCTGTTGCTGATCCTGCTCATGTATCAGGTGGACCGCCAGTGGTCCCGCATGGCCGAGATGCAGCGCACCCTGCAGGAGCAGGGCGACGATCTGCGCCGTATCCGTGGGGCGGTGCAGGGGCTGGATTCGCGACTGCGGGCAGGGGTGGTGGCGCCGGGTGCGGGGCAGGAGACGGTGGACGCCGATGAGTTACCCGAGGCCTTTGCCCGGGCCTTTGAAGCCACCCGCCAGCCAGACTTTGCCAGCGGTGACTGGCTGGTGCGCGCCTTTCCCACGGGTCTGTCCACCCTGACGCCACTGGTGTCCAGCGACGCCTATGCCAGCGAGGTACAAAGCTACGTGCTGGAGTCGCTGCTGGTGCGCGACCCGGACACCCTGGAATGGCAGGGCCTGCTGGCCCGGGACTGGGACTTCAGCGACGATGGACTCACCATCACCTTCCAATTGCGCCGGGGATTGGAGTTCTCCGACGGCGAGCCCCTCACCGCCGATGACGTGGTCTTCACCTACCAGTTCATCATGAATGATGACATCGCCGCTCCCCGGGCCCGGGCGTATCTGGAAAAACTGGAGAAGGTGGAGGCCCTGGGGGAGCATGAGGTGGCGTTCACCTTTTCCGAGCCCTATTTCAACAGCCTGTCCCTGGCCGGCGGTCTGCAGGTGATGCCGCGGCATTTCTATGAGCCCTATCTGGATGAACCGCGCCGATTCAATGAGTCCCGCGGTCTGTTGCTGGGGTCGGGCCCTTACCGCCTGGCGGACCCCGAGGGCTGGACGCCGGATGCCGGCATGGTGGAATTGCGGCGTAACCCCCGCTACTGGGGGCCGGTGGACCCGCCCTTCAACCGCCTGCTGTGGCGGGTGATCGAGAACGACAGCGCCCGTTTGACCACCTTCCGCAATCAGGATATTGACCTGTACACGGCCAGGCCCCGGGAATATCAGCAATTGCTCGAGGATGAGTCGCTGCGGGACCGCACCGAGCATTTTGAGTACATGAGTCCCACCGGGGGCTACAGCTATATCGGCTGGAACCAGCGGCGTGATGACGAGCCCACCCGCTTTGCGGACAAGCGCGTACGCCAGGCCATGACCCATCTCACCGATCTGGAGCGGGTGATCGAGGAGATCATGCTGGGTTACGCGGAGGTGGCCATCAGCCCCTTCAACCCGCGCAGTCCCCAGCATGACAGCGGGATCGAGCCCTATGGGTTCAGTGTCGACAAGGCCCGAAGCCTGCTTGAGGAGGCCGGGTTTGCGGATCGCAGTGGCGATGGCATCCTGCAGGGGCCTGACGGTGAGCGCTTCGAGTTCGACATGGTGTTCTTCCAGGACAACGAGGACACCCGCCGCATGGTGCTGTTCCTGCGGGATCTGTATGCCCGTGCCGGCATCCTCATGCAACCTCGGCCCACCGAGTGGTCGGTGATGCTGGATCTGCTCAACCGCAAGGACTTCGATGCCATCACCTTGGGTTGGACCAGCGGCGTGGAGATCGACGTTTACCAGATGTTCCACTCCAGCCAGACGGTCTCGGGCGGGGACAACTTCATCAGTTACGAAAATCCGGAGCTGGATGCCCTGATCGAAAAGGCCCGGGGCACGGTGGACGAAGAGGAGCGCATGGCCATCTGGCATGAGGTGGAGCGGGTGCTGCACGAGGACCAGCCCTATACCTTCCTGATGCGTCGCCAGACCCTGGCCTTCGTGGATGATCGGCTGGCCAATCTCAAGCGCACCCGTCTGGGGCTGAACCTGGGCACCGTACCGCTGGAGATCTACGTGCCCAGCGAACAGCAACGTCACGCGCGCTGATTCCGTGCTCACCTATATCCTGCGGCGCCTGTTGTTGATGATCCCCACCCTCATGGGGATCACCATCGTGGTGTTCGTGGTCATGGCCGCCGCCCCCGGGGGCATCAGTGCCCAGTCTCTGGTGGATGGCATGAACCTGGAGCCTCAGGCCAAGCAGGCCATGGAGGACTATTACAATCGCATGTACGGGCTGGATCAGCCGCCGCCAGTGCAGTATCTGCGCTGGGTGAACAACATCTCTCCGGCCGGGTTCACCTTCGACCGGGACGGGGCCATCGAGGGCTTCTCCTTCTGGAAGGGGTCGGAACTGGGCACCAGCTTCCGCTACGGGCGACCGGTCGGGGATCTGATCGCGGAACGTCTGCCCATCACACTGCTTCTGAACGTGCTGTCGATTCCCATCATCTACATCATTGCCATCGCCGTGGGGGTGCAGGCCGCCACCCGGCGCGGGGGCAGTTTCGACACCGGCTCCGGCGTGCTGCTGCTGGGCCTGTGGTCGGTGCCCACCATGCTGGCCGGCGTGCTGCTGATCGGTTTCTTCGCCTCGGAGCAGTTCTGGCGCTGGTTCCCCACCGGTGGCGTTAACCGTCGCGAGGCCCTGGATATGACCTTCCTGCCCCACTGGGGCACGGCCACCGATCTGCTCATGCTGTTCCTGCTGGTGGGCCTGGGGGCCGCGCTGATGGTCTGGCTGGCCCTGAAGGCCGCGCAACGCTGGCGGGTGCTGGTGGGCAGCGCCACGGGTGCAATCCTGGGTTTCATGATGGCGGCCCAGGTATCGGATCAGGCCTTCGGTCTGCTGCATCTGCTGCTCATGGCCGGCGTGGGCGGCAGCCTGGCCCTGGCGGCGGGGAACGGTTTCGTGGCCCTGCGTGTCGGGCTGCTGGGCCTGGTGGGCATGGCCATGGGCATCGGTCTGGCAGCGGAACTGGCGCAGGGGGCGTTCGTGCGCGGTTTCCTGCTGGATCGGCTCTGGCATCTGGTGCTGCCGGTGCTGTGCCTGGCCTATGGGGGATTTGCGTTCCTGGCCAAGCTGACCCGCTCGGCGGTGCTGGAGAACCTGCTCTCGGACTATGCACGCACCGCTCGGGCCAAGGGGGTGAGTGAACGTGACGTGCTCTGGCGACATGTGTTCCGCAATTCCCTGCTGCCCCTGATTACTGTCTCGGCCACCCTGTTGCCCAGCCTGCTGGCGGGCTCGGTGATTGTCGAGACCATCTTCTCCATCGATGGCATGGGCAAGCTGGCCGTGGAGGCGGTGCAGACCCGGGATCGGGAGCTGGTGCTGTCGGTCACCCTGATCAGTGGCATGCTCACCCTGGCCGGTTACCTGATTGCCGATCTGTGTTACGCCATTGCCGATCCCCGGGTGAGTTATGACTGAATCGAGCCAGGAAGCGCTTGCCCCGCCGCGCCATCGCCGAAGCTATGCCGCCCAGGTGGCACGGGAGGTGCTGCTGCGCTGGGGGGCCCGCATCGGCCTGACCTGGATCCTGCTGCTGGTGATGGTGGCGGTGTTCGCCCCTTTCCTGGCCACCAGCCATCCGTTGCTGGCCATGGGGGAGGGCGGTCTGATGGCACCGGTGCTGGCGCATCTCACCGCCGCAGACGTGACCCTGCTGGTCGTGTTTTTCACGGCGGTGCTGGTGTCGTTCCTGCCTCGCCCCTTCTGGCACAAGTTGCTGGCGGTGCTGGCCATGCTGGTGATCAGCGGCAGCATCAGCGCCTTCACGGTATCGCCGCCGGAACTGGTGATCTACGAGCAGCATCGCGAGGCCGAGGCGGCGGGTCAGTATGACTGGGTGATGTGGGCCCCGGTGCCGTATTCCCCCAAGGACTATCTGCGTGACTTTGGCGACACGGGCCTGGAAGCCCCCTTGAGTGAGGAGATTCGCCGCCACTGGCTGGGCACCGAGGAGAATGGCGCCGATGTACTCTCGCGCATGATCCATGCCTCGCGCATCGCCCTGGGTATCGGTTTCATCGCCACCGGCATTGCCCTGGGCATCGGCATCATCGTGGGTGGGTTGATGGGCTATTTCTCGGGCATCGTGGACATCATCGGCATGCGCATCGTGGAGATCTTCGAGGCCATTCCCACCCTGTTCCTGCTGCTGACCTTCGTGGCCTTCTTCGGGCGCAGCCTTTACATGATGATGATCATCATCGGCATCACCTCCTGGTCCGGGTACGCCCGTTATGTGCGTGCCGAATTTCTCAAGCTGCGCGAGCAGGACTATGTGCAGGCGGCCGTGGCCTGCGGCTTGCCACTGCGTTCGGTGCTGTTCAGGCACATGTTGCCCAATGGGATCGCGCCGATCCTGGTGGCCGCCAGTTTCGGCGTGGCCTCGGCCATCCTGGCGGAGGCCACCTTGAGCTTTCTGGGACTGGGGCTGGTGGATGATCCCTCCTGGGGGCAGATGCTCAACCAGGCGGTGCAGTCCTCCTCCTTCAACTGGTGGATGGCCGCCTTCCCTGGCGGGGCCATCTTCCTGACGGTATTCGCCTACAACCTGGTGGGCGAGTCCCTGCGCGACGCCCTGGACCCCTACCTGAAGAAGAAGGCCTGACCGTGCTGCTGGAAGTGAAGGATCTGCACACCCATCTGGAGGCCGGCGGCGAGACCGTGCGCGCCGTGGACGGGGTGAGTTTTGGCATCAAGCCCGGTGAGACCTTCTGCCTGGTGGGGGAGTCGGGCAGCGGCAAGTCAGTGACTGCCCTATCGGTGATCCAGCTCCTGCCCCGGGATATCAGCCGGCACCCGGGGGGCCAGATCCTGTTCCGGGCCCGGGATGTCCAGGGCCACAGCGAGGTGGTGGACATGCTGCAACTGGACGAGGCCCGGCGCCGACAGATCCGCGGCATGCGCATGAGCATGATCTTTCAAGAGCCCATGACCTCCCTGAATCCGGTGTTTTCGGTGGGCGACCAGATCGTCGAGGTGCTCAAGCTGCACCAGTCGCACCTCAGTGATGCCGAGGCCCGGGAGCGGGCCGTGGAGGCGCTGGCCCAGGTGCAGATCCCCAACCCCGCCGAGCGGGCGAATGAGTTCCCCCACCGCCTCTCGGGTGGACAGCGCCAGCGGGTGATGATCGCCATGGCCATGGCCTGCGAGCCGGACCTGTTGATCGCCGATGAGCCTACCACTGCCCTGGATGTGACCGTTCAGGCGGAGATCCTGCGGCTGATGCGGGAACTGCAGGAGCGTAACGGCATGTCCATCCTGTTCATCACCCACGATTTCGGCGTGGTGGCGCAGATGGGGCATCGGCTGGGGGTGATGCGTCTGGGCAAGCTGGTGGAGGAGGGCACGGTGCGCCAGGTGCTGGACCATCCGGAGCATCCTTATACTCGTCAGCTCATCGACGCCCTGCCGGAAAACCTCACCCGCCGCCGGGAAGCCGCGGGGGAGGGAGGGCGTCCCGCGCCCGTCGGCGAACCCCTGGTCCGCCTGGATGATCTACAGATCCATTTCCCGGTGCGCAAGGGGCTGATGCGTCGGGTGGTGGACCACGTACGGGCCGTGGATGGCGTGAGCCTTGCGATCCCTCGCGGGCAGGTGCTGGCCCTGGTGGGGGAGTCCGGTTGCGGCAAGACCACCCTGGGGCGGGCCATCCTCCGCCTGGTGGAGCCCACCGGTGGACAGATTCACTTTGCCGGGGATGATATCACCCGCTTGCCCCGGGCCCGCCTGCAGCCTTATCGGCGGCGTATGCAGATCATCTTTCAGGACCCCATGTCGTCCCTGAACCCACGCCTCACCGTGGCGGCCATGCTGACCGAACCCATGGCGGTCCACGGGATCGGCATCGACAAGGAGGATCGCCTGGTGCGGGCGGCCCAGGTGCTGGAGCAGGTGCAACTGCCCGCCGACACCCTGTGGCGCTATCCCCATGAATTCTCCGGTGGGCAGCGCCAGCGCATCGGCATCGCCCGGGCCTTGGTGCTGGATCCGGCGTTCATTGTCTGCGACGAGGTGACCAGTGCCCTGGATGTCTCGGTGCAGGCGCAGATCCTGGAGATCCTCATGGCGCTCACCCGGGAGCGGGGGCTCACCCTGTTGTTCATCACCCACAACATCGGCGTGGTGGAATATCTGGCCGATACCATGGCGGTGATGTATCAGGGGCGGGTGGTGGAATATGGGCCGGCGCGGCAGATCTGTCATCAGCCGCAGCACGAATATACCCGCAAGCTGCTGGCCGCGGTGCCCCGGCTCAGTCCATGACCAGAACCATGCGCACCCCGGCCACCTCCAGCAGGTCGCCGTCATTCAGGGGATGGCTGTCCCCCTGAGTCAGCGCTTGCGCGTTGACCTGGGGGGGGATCCATCTCCGAAAACAGATTCGTCAGGGTGGCCGCCTGACCAGGCCCGCCCAGGGTGATGACCACCACTAGGCCAGGAGTCGTGCCATGGGGGGGGGCGGTCAGTGATGTGGGCTCAGCGTGGATCGGTCGATGAACTCCATGCTCACGCCGGCGATTTCGATCACGTCCTGGTGTTGCAGTGCCCGGGCGTGGGAGCCCAGATCCTCGCCATTGAGGCGAGGGGGGTGGGGATGGCTGCCTCCCTCTATGCGGGTAATATGAAAGTGGTCGCCACGACGACTGATGGCAGCCACCTGCACGCCGGGACTGCCAATGGTGGTCAGCGCCTTGTTCAGCGGCCATTCCCGCCCGGCCTGGGCTCCCGTGAGCACCTGCAGGTAGGCGCCATGGGTGGGCGGCGTGCGCCCCGGTGTCCGGGTAGCACCGACGCCGGTTCCACCCGATGCGGCGGTGTCGGTGCGGGGGCTGACGATCAGGGTCTCGTCCGGCGGGTCGGCAGCCTCTTCCTCGGTCATGTCCTCCGGCGGGATGCGGGTGAACAGCAGTTCGTGGCTGCCAATGGCGATCCTGTCACCCTCGAGCAGCACTCGCTTGCGGATGGGCAGGTCATTGACCAGGGTGCCGTTGGTGCTGTTCAGATCCTCCAGGATCATGTCATTGAGCAGCGGGATCAACTGGGCGTGGTATCCACTGACCGCCAGATTGTCCAGACGGATGTCATTGTCCGGGCGGCGGCCGATGGTGATGGGCTTGCTACCCAGGGGCACCGTCCCCCTGAGGGTGTTGCCGGTGCTGATGATCAGTCGAGGAAGTGACTTCATGGCCATGAGTTCACCGTCGCAGACCCAGGAGTCGGTGATACCAGCGACCCTGCGGCCGCGAGGCCGTCGGGATGCGCCCAATCAGGACCGAGATGTTGTCTCGGCCTCCCGAGTCGTTGGCGTGTCGCACCAGTTCTCGCGTGGCCTCTTGGAGATGGGTCTGATGCCGGCTCAGGATATCCTCGATGATGGCATCCTCCAGCATGTCGTTGAGGCCGTCGGAACAGAGCAGGTAGAGGTCACCCGGCATGACGGGTTCCTGACGAATGTCCACCGCGACGGTGGAGTCGATGCCCAGGGCACGGGTGACCAGATTACGGTTCAGTGAGGTTCGCGCCTGATCGGCATTGCACAGGCCTCGATCCACCAGTTCCTGGATGAGGGTGTGATCAACGGTCATTTGTTCCAGTTGGCCGTTGCGAAAGCGATAGATCCGCGAGTCCCCCACATGGGCGAGGATGATTGTTCCGGGGCGCAGCAGGGCCACCGCCAGTGTGGTGCCCATGCCGGTGTTGCGCACATCATCGGCCGCGGCCTCATGAATGGCGCGGTTGGCCTGGATGATGGCCTCGCGCACCTGCAGGCTGGTTTCGTCGGTGCCTTTCCCCTGGGCATTGCCCCCGACCCGACCCAGGGCCTGGCGCAATTCCCCAAGAATGGTGTCCACGGCCATGCGGCTGGCCACATCCCCCCCGGAATGACCGCCCATGCCATCGGCAAGCACCATCAGGCCCAGTTCTGCGTCCTCGCCGATGGCATCCTCGTTTCTTGCCCGGGTGCGACCCGGGTCGGTACAGCCGGCAATCTGCAGCGTGTCTTTCTGGGTCATTCGGGTTGTCGCCGCCTGGTCGCGGTGAGTTGGGTCAGGGAGGCTTCAGGATAGCCCCGCCCGTTTCCCGATGCCATCGGAGAATGGAGCAAAAGGTGGTAATCCGTGGAATGGTCGGCCCTCAGGCAGAGACCGTATCACCGCCGGTGCGGATGATCAGGGTCTGACCCGGGCGCAGGATGTCGGCGGTGGACAATTCATTCCAGCGCGCCAGATCCCGGACCGTGACACCATGATGTCGAGCCACATGCCAGAGGGTGTCGCCGGGCTGCACTGTGTATTCCACTTGGCGGGTCGGCTCGTTGCCGCGGGTGGCGGAGGCGGTGGCCTGTGGGTGGGCATCCGGTGTGGCCGGGGAGGGAATCAGCAGGTGATCACCAGCGCGGATCAGGGTGCCTTGCAGACTGTTGACCTCCTTGAGCGTGCCCACGGTGACGTTGTACCGCGCGGCGATACGGCCTAGATTCTCGCCCGGACGGATGCGATGGCGCTGCCAGGTGACGCGCGCACTGTCATCCAGCCGGCTCAGGCCATCGTGAAAGTCTGCCACGCGGTCCGCTGGCAATAACAGGTGATGCGGGCCACCGGGGGCTGTGGCCCAGCGGTTGAATCCGGGGTTGAGCGTTTGCAGGGTTTCCAGATCCACCCCGGCCAGGTCTGCTGCCACCGCCAGCTCAATCTGTCCCTGGGTGTCCACCACCTGGATGCGGGGTTCATCAGGCACTGGGGCGAGGCCCACCTGATAGCCCTGGGGGTCGCGCACAATGGCCTGCAGGGCCAGCAGGCGAGGGACGTAGTGCTGGGTCTCCCGGGGCAGGTCCAGATGCCAGTAGTCGGCGGGCTTTCCCTGCCGTTCGTTCCGGGCGATGGCCCGGCTCACCGTGCCCTGGCCCGCGTTATAGGCGGCCAGGGCCAGCAGCCAGTCATTATCGAAGCGCTCGTGGAGCTGGGTCAGATAGTCCAGGGCTGCCTGGGTGGAGGCATGGACGTCCCGGCGACCGTCATACCACCAGTTGCTGTGCAGGCCGAAGTGGCGGCCAGTGGAAGGGATGAATTGCCAGATGCCCGCCGCTTGACTGGGGGACTGGGCCCTGGGGATGTAGGCGCTCTCGACGATGGGCAGCAGCAACAACTCGGTGGGCAGTCCCCGTGCCTCGATTTCCTCCAGGATGTAGTGCAGATAAGGGGTGGCTCGGGCCGTGACCTGCTCCAGGTAGTGGTCATGTTCCTGGTGCCATTCGATATACCGCAAAACCCGGGGCTCATCCCTGGCATCGGGCATGTTCATGCCCCGTCGCACCCGGGCCCACAGATCATCCTCAATCTCGACTTCGGTCGCCGGCTGCGCGCTGATGGCCCGCGCCGCATCGCTTTTCAGAAGTTCCACCTCCGCTTCGGCAGCGGGGTGCTGAAACCTGGGCTGGACCGGTGCCTGAGTGGCGCGAGCCTCTTGCGCGGCCGCTTCCCCGGAGGGGGCCGGGGTCGTCCGCTCGGACAGGCCGGCACAGCCCGTGAGCAGGATGCAGATGCCGGTGGCAACCCCCCGGTGACCGAGCGTTTTCATCTTTATCATAGGCGCGCTAGGATAGCGGGGCCGGTTCCCCCTCTCAACCCTGACTGGCCACTGTCCGCGAAAGTCTCTATCCTCCGCCCTATGTCGCGCGCCCATATCCCCATCGTCGATTGCCAGGATGCACTGCGTCGCTGGTATTCGACGCCCCCCGGGCGAGCACTTCTGGCGGCGCTCCAGGTGCACCTGGAGCGTTTTTTGCCGGAGTTGTTCGGTTTCCATGCCCTGCAACTGGGGCAGGTGGCCCTGGGTGAGGATCTGCTGGCCAGCAGCCGTATCAACCATCGCTTTTGCATGGAATATCGCTCGGGTGAGGGGCATGTGGCGGCCCTGCCGGAGGCCTGGCCGGTGCAGGCTGATTCCCTGGACCTGGTGGTGCTGATGCACACCCTTGAACTGAGTGAGGACCCGCACCAGGTGATGCGGGAAGTCGAGCGTACCCTGTTGCCGGAGGGGAATGTGATCATCGTGGGCTTCAACCCCCTGAGCCCGGTGGGCCTCTGGGAGATGCTCCCCGGTCGTCGTGGCAGCACACCCTGGGCCCGGCCCTGTTACAGTACCGGACGCACGCGGGAATGGTTGTCTTTGCTGGGATTCGAGGTGCTTGCCCGGGCCTATGCGGGGTTCACGCCGCCCGCGGGTGGCACCGGGCTGAAGGAGCGGCTGAGCATTGTCCAGGGTCTGGGGGGGCGCAATCTGCCTTATCTTGGGGGCGCCTATGTCATTCTGGCTCGCAAGCGGGTGTCCACCATGACCCCGATGCGTCCCCGCTGGCGTGCCGTGCGGGGGATGGTCCCCGGTGGTGTGGCAAAACCCCTGTGCAGGAGACGTGATCGTGAGTGAAGTGGTGGAGATCTATACCGACGGCGCCTGTCGAGGCAATCCCGGTCCCGGGGGGTGGGGGGCCGTGTTGCGCTTCAAGGGGAAGGAAAAGCATCTCAAGGGGGCGGAGGCAATGACCACCAATAACCGCATGGAGCTGATGGCCGCCATCCAGGCCCTGGAAACCCTCAAACGCCCCTGCCAGGTCGCCCTGACCACCGATTCACAGTATGTGAAGAACGGCGTCAACCAGTGGATGCCCAACTGGAAAAAACGCCAGTGGCGCACGGCCGGTGGCCAGCCGGTGAAGAATCAGGATCTCTGGCAACGTCTGGATGCCGCCGGCGCGTTGCATCAGGTGAGCTGGCACTGGGTGCGTGGTCACACCGGTCACCCTGAAAACGAGTTGGCCGATACATTGGCCAATCAGGCCATTGACGAGATGAAGGCGGGTGCGCTGGCCGGGTGAACCGGCGCCCGTAAAGCACGCGGCATCGCGCCGTACAAGCCTGACCGAGAGACCCATGCAGAACGATACCCCCGCACGCCAGATCGTCCTCGACACCGAAACCACCGGCCTGGAGCCGGCTCAGGGGCACCGAATCATCGAGATCGGCTGCGTGGAGATGGTCAAGCGCCGCCTGACCCGGCAGCACTATCACCAGTATCTGCAGCCGGATCGGGAGGTGGATGCGGGTGCCGAGGAGGTCCATGGCATCAGCAATGCGTTTCTGGCCGACAAGCCTCGCTTCGCCGATGTGGTGGAAGACTTCCTCGACTTCATCCGTGGCGCCGAACTGATCATCCACAACGCCCCCTTCGACGTAGGGTTCATCAACCACGAGTTGAAGCTGCTGGGGAAAGACCGGGGGTGCGTGGAGGATTACTGTACGGTCACTGACTCCCTGGTGATGGCCAGGAAGATGCACCCGGGCCAGCGCAACAGCCTGGATGCCCTGTGCAAGCGTTACCAGATCGATAATTCCGGTCGCGAACTCCACGGGGCCCTGCTGGATGCCCGCATACTGGCGGATGTCTACCTGGCCATGACCGGCGGGCAGAAAACCCTGTCGTTAGGGGGAGAGTCGGAAGAGGCGACTTCAACGGGACCTGTCGAAGCGGCCATCCGCCGCCTGTCCGCCGACCGGCCCCGGCTCGCGGTGCCGCGGGCCAGCGAACAGGAGCTCGAGGCCCACCAGCGCGTGCTGGACAAGCTGGGGGTTGAAGCGCGCTGGTAAGCCTTCAGCCGGTCTTGAGTACCCGCGCCTTCTCCCGCTGCCAGTCCCGCTCCTTTTCCACGGCCCGCTTGTCGTGGGCCTTCTTGCCCTTGGCCAGGCCGATCTCCAGCTTTGCCCGACCCCGTTTCCAATACAGGGCCAGCGGCACGACCGTGTAACCACGGCGTTCCACCAGACCGATGAGCTTGCTCAGTTCTGCGCCGTGCAACAGCAGCTTCCGGGTGCGGGACGGGTCCGGGTTGATGTGGGTGGAGGCCGTGGTGAGTGGGCTGATATGGGCCCCGAACAGCCAGGCCTCGCCGCGCTTGATCAGGACGTAGCTCTCACTGAGCTGCGCCCGTCCGGCACGCATGCTCTTGACCTCCCAGCCCTCAAGCACCAGGCCCGCCTCCAGGCGATCCTCGATGAAATAGTCGTGTTTGGCCTTCTTGTTCAGGGCGATGGTACTGCCGCCCCCCTGGTTTTTCTGTTTCTTGCTCATGCGGGCGATTATAAACGAGGGGGCCCTCCTCGGGGTGAGACGTTGAGGCCAGAGCCGAATTTCATCAAAATGAGCCTCAAATCCGGAGGGTCAACAATGAGAAGAGAAACCTCGATACACGGGCAGTGGTCGTCCAAGCTGGTCTTCGTGCTGGCGGCCACCGGCTCGGCAGTGGGGCTGGGGAATATCTGGCGGTTTCCGTACATTGCCGGGGACAATGGCGGCGCGGCCTTTGTGCTCATCTACCTGGCATGCATTCTGGCCATCGGGCTGCCCATCATGGTCGCGGAGATCGCCCTGGGGCGGAGGGGTCGGCAAAGCCCCATCAACACCATGACCACCCTGGCGCGGGAAGAAGGATTGAGTCGTTTCTGGGGCATGGTAGGTTGGCTGGGCGTGGCGGCTGGTTTCATGATCCTGTCCTTCTACAGCGTCATCGCCGGATGGTCGCTGTCTTATGTGTTTCGTGCCGCGGGCGGCGCCTTCTCCGGGCTGGATACGGACGGCGTAAAGGCCTTGTTTGATGGCTTGGTGGCCGATCCGGAGCGTCTTCTGGCCTGGCACACCATTTTCATGGCAATGAATGTGCTGGTGGTGGCCAGGGGGGTGCGTTCAGGCCTTGAGCAGGCGGTGAAACTCCTGATGCCGGCCCTCTTCGTCTTATTGCTGGTCATGGTGGGCTATGCCTACACCCTGGGCCACTTTGGTGAGGCCCTGCGCTTCCTGTTCCAGCCCGATTTCAGCAAGGTGACCGGGGATACCATCCTGCTGGCCATGGGGCAGTCATTCTTTACCTTGAGCCTGGGTATGGGGGCCATCATGATCTACGGCTCCTACCTGAGTTCCCGGGCCTCCATTGCCCGGACATCGACCGCTGTGGTGGCTGCCGATACGGCGGTCGCGCTGCTGGCCGGCCTGGCCATCTTCCCCATCGTCTTCGCCAGTGGCCTGGCCGCCGATGCGGGGCCGGGGCTGATCTTCATGACTTTGCCCCTGGCCTTCGCGGAGATGCCCTTCGGCATCTTTTTCGGCACCCTGTTCTTCGTGCTGCTGGTGATGGCTGCCTGGACCTCGTCCATTTCCCTGATGGAACCGGCGGTGGCCTGGCTCTCGGAAAACCGGGATATTGACCGCCCGGTGGCAGCGGTGATCGTCGGCGCCGTGGCCTGGCTGCTGGGGGTCGGGACGTTGTTATCCTTCAACCTGTGGTCCGCCGGTATCGGCTTCCATGTCTCCTGGGGTGGGGAGATGATCTACATTGGTGGCACGCTGTTCGAGATCCTGGAATACCTGACCATGAACATCCTGCTGCCCCTGGGAGGATTGCTGATCGCCCTGTTCGTGGGCTGGCGCATGACCCGGCGCTCGGTGGAGGATGAATTGGGCATCAGCTCCCGGGTGATTTTTGGGGCGTGGTATTATTTGCTGCGCTTCGCGGCGCCCATCGGTATCCTGCTGGTGTTCCTCAAAGCGGTCAATCTTATCTAATGCCAGAGGAGTCTCATGCCTTCCATCAGTCGTCAGGCCATCGTGCCGCACACGCCTCAGGAGATGTTCGACCTGGTGAACGACGTCAAGGCGTATCCGGCCTTCCTACCCGGGTGCCGTTCCTCGGCGGTGCTCTCAGCCGATGAGGACGAGATCAAGGCGTCCATCGAGTTGGCCAAGGGGGCGGTGCGCAAATCGTTCACCACGCGCAATCGTCTGCAGCGTAACAAGATGATCGAAATGCGCCTGGTGGACGGTCCCTTCCGTCACCTGGAGGGGTTCTGGCGGTTTGATGCCCTGAGTGAGGGGGCCACGCGGGTCTCTCTGGACCTGGAGTTCGAGTTCTCCAACCGCATCATGAGTACCGTGATCGGGCCGGTGTTCCACCAGGTGGCCAACAGCCTGGTGGATTCTTTTGTGAAACGTGCTCGGGAGGTCTACGGTGCCCGCTGACAATGCATCGGGTCTGCGCGTGGAAGTGGCCTATGCCCGGCCGGAGAAGCAGGTGGTGCTGGAGGTCTCCCTGCCGAAAGAGGCCACGGTGGAAGAGGCCATTCGGGAATCAGGCATTCTGGAGCAGTGTCCGGAGATCGACCTGTCCAGCAACAAGGTGGGGGTGTACGGCAAGCTGGCCAAGCTCAATGCGCCCCTGCGGGACCGGGACCGGGTGGAAATCTATCGGCCACTGATCGCCGACCCCAAGGCCGTACGCAAGCAGCGGGCCGCCAAGTAGCGGCCCGCTTCAGCATCATGGGTAGATGCCGGTATCGCTGATCTGGCTCACTTGCCCCTGTTCAAAGAACACTGTCAGGCGTCGGCGTTCCACAGGGCCATCCCCGGGGTTGAGGTAATAGACGTAGTCCCAACGCCGGTCCCCCTGGAAGGGATCCTTGAGCACGGGTTCCCCCAGCAGGAAGCGCACCTGGCGTGGCGTCATGCCCTCCTGGAGTTGTTCCACCTGATCTTCGTTGAGGGCATTGCCCTGTTGCACGTCCGGCTCGAAAACCGAGAACAGCCCGCCGCCGCAACCCTGCAGCAGGCCGGCGATGAGGATAGAATAGAGAATCAGTCTTGCCATGATTGCTTCCAGTAAGCCGTGAATTGCAAGATGGGTCCCGTCCCGAACACCATACAGCGCGGAATTCTACACCAAGCCAGGGTGTAGCCCCGCATGGAGAATCCCCCGTGGAAACCCAAAACCTCAAAAAGGCCGGACTCAAGGTGACGTTGCCCAGGGTCAAGATCCTGCAGATCCTGGAGAAGGAGGAAGATCACCACATGAGCGCGGAGGCCATCTACCGGGAATTGCTGGAGGCCGGGGAGGAAATCGGTCTGGCCACCGTGTACCGGGTGTTGACCCAGTTCGAGGCCGCCGGTCTGGTGACTCGCCATCACTTTGAAGGCAATCAGGCGGTGTTTGAACTTGAGCGTGGTCGTCATCATGACCACATCGTCTGCGTTAAATGTGGGCGCGTGGATGAATTCGTGGATCCAATCATTGAGGAGCGCCAGCGGGCCATTGCCGACCGTCTGGGCTATACCATCAAGGATCACGCCCTGATCATTTATGGTGAATGCAGCCAGAGCCCGTGCCCCTGCGACAAGGACGGGGAAGACGAGTAGGGCGCATCAAGGGCTGGACGACGGTTTCGTTGGCCCCACCCGGTCGACCATCTCTGCTGCGTGGGCCAGGGTCTGATCGGTGATCTCCACGCCGCCGAGCATGCGGGCCAGTTCCCTGATGCGGTTGTCGTCCACCAGGGGCTGGATGTGCGTTGCGGTGTGATCCCGGCCCTTGTGCTTGCTGACCTGCAGGTGATGATGGGCCTGTGCCGCCACCTGGGGCAGGTGGGTCACGCACAGCACCTGACGGTATTCCCCCTGGGCCCGCAACTGCCGACCCACCACCTCGGCCACCGCGCCACCGATGCCGGTATCCACCTCATCGAAGATGAGGGTGGCCGTGGGTAGGGCGCGGGCAGCAATCATCTGGATGGCCAGACTGATGCGTGAAAGCTCTCCCCCGGAAGCCACCCGGGCCAGGGGCTGAACCGGCTGGCCGGGATTGGCACTGACCTGGAAGCTGACCTGATCGGTCCCCTGCGCGGTGGGCTCGGCCTTGGTCTGTGTCTCCACATGGCACTGGAAACATCCGCCCTCCATCCCCAGACCCTGCATCGCCTCAGTGACCGCACGAGAAAGCCGGTCGGCGGCCTTGCGACGGGACTGGTGCAGGGCTTGGGCCACCTTGCGGCACTCCGCCAGGGCCTGATCGACCGCCTGACGCAACTCATCCAGGTTGCCCATCCCTTCTTCCAGATCGGTCAATTCGGCCTGCATCTGTTCCAGCACCAGGGGAAGCGCCTGCGGTTCCACCCGGTGTTTGCGGGCGAGATCCTGGATGGCCGCCATGCGCGATTCCACGAATTCCAGGCGCGCCGGGTCCATCTCCAGGCCGTCGGCATAGCGACGGAGCCAGTCTGCCGCTTCGCGGATCTGGATGTGGGCGGTGGCCAGCAGGTCGCGGGGTTCGTCCAGGCGGGCGTCCAGTGTCTGGCCCTGTTCCAGTTCTCCGGTAAAGTGTCCGATGAGGGACTCGGCGCTGCCATCGCGCTCATACAGTGCCTGGTAGGCAGATTCCGCCAATTCCATGAGTTTCCCGGCATGCGCCAGTCGGCCATGTTCCTCCTCCAGTTGTGACCATTCGTCCGGGCCCAGTGCCAGTGCCTCAAGTTCATCCACCTGAAACCGCAGCAGGTCCCGGCGGGAATCCCGGGCCTGGCTGTCCTCGCTCAGATCGGCCAGGCGCCGGGCCAGCTTTTGCCACTGGGCGTGGTGCTGGCGCATGGCCGCCAGCCGCTTGGGATGGTCGGCGTATTCATCCAGGATGCGTCTTTGCACCTCCTTGCGCAGCAGTGACTGATGGGCGTGCTGGCCGTGGATATCCACCAGCATCTCGCCCAGGGTCTTGAGGGATTGCAGGGTGGCGGGGCTGCCATTGATCCAGGCCCGGCTCTTGCCGTCGCGGTTGACCACCCGGCGCAGCAGGCATTCACCGCTTTCCATGCCCTGTTCCTCCAACCAGGCGGAAGCTGCCGCCTCGTTGCCGATCTCGATCTGGACGCTCACTTCGGCGCGCTGCGCCCCGTGTCGCACCGTGCCGCTGTCGGCCCGGTCCCCCAGGACAAGGCCCAGGGCATCCACCAGGATGGATTTACCGGCACCGGTCTCGCCAGTGAGGGCGGTCATGCCATCGCACAGGTCCAGCGAGAGTTCATCAACGATGGCGAAGTCACGGATATGGATGTGGGTGAGCATGGCCTCGGGTGTCCGCTGTCAGGTTCGTCCTATTGTAATCACATACAGTAGTGCCGCGCACCCGGCTCAGGGTTGCTCACCCCAGCCCAGCTTCACCCGAAGGATCTGCAGATAGTCGTAACCGGTGGGGTGGATCAGGTGCAGCTTGCGCGGTTTGCTCTCGATGATGATACGGTCCAGCGGTTCCATATCGATGGTGTCCTGACCATCCAGGGCGGCCTGGGCTCGGGTGCGGCTGTGCTCGTTGACGGCGATCTCGATGCGGGCGCCGGCCGGCACCACCAGGGGGCGGTTGCTCAGGCCGTGGGGGCAGATGGGGACCAGCACCACGGCTTCCAGGCAAGGGGAAAGGATGGGGCCGCCTCCGGAAAGTGCATAGGCGGTGGAACCGGTGGGGGTGGCCACCACCATGCCGTCGGCCCGCTGGGTATTCACGAAGCGTCCATTGATCCAGGTGTCGAATTCGATCATGCGTACCACGTCGCGGATATGCATCACCACGTCATTCAGGGCGTCCCCTTCCGCCACCACCTGATCGCCACGCATGACGCGGGCAGTGAGCATGTGACGGTCATCCTCCACGTAGAGCCCCGAGAGGATCTCGTCCAGTCGGCCCAGCATCTCGTGGGGAGAGACGTCCACCAAAAAGCCCAGTCGCCCCGCGTTGATGCCCAGTAGGGGCACGCCGGTGTCCACCAGGGTGCGGGCCGCTGCCAGAAAGGTGCCATCTCCCCCGGCGATGATGGCCAGGTCGGCACGGGCAGCAATCTGTTCCCGGGAGGCCGTTTCGCAGCCAACGGTGTCGCTCAGCCAGGGAATGGCGCTGCTGTCGAGCAGGATATGTCGCTGATGATGCCGAAGATGTGACACCAGGGCATCGAGGATGTCGGCGAGTGGCTGGTCGCCGGTCTTGGCAATGATGCCAATGGTTTGAAAATGCTGGTTCATGGCCGGATTATGGTGGAAATCCTGCCGGGAGGGTATGGGCCCAGGTCCATGCGCGATCAATAGTGGGGGCCGGGGGTTTCTTGACAGCAGGGGGCGCAGGAGTAACATGCGGACCTGGCACTCTACCCTGATGAGTGCCAAGGTGGCCCATGAAGACGTCCCACACTTCGAATTCGCAGCTTCTCAATGATCGCGCCCGCCGCCTGCTGCGGGCGTTGGTGGAAAGCTATGTCCGCGAAGGTCAGCCGGTGGGGTCGCGCACCCTGGCGCGCACTGCGGGTCTGGACCTGAGTCCTGCCTCGATTCGCAACGTGATGTCGGATCTGGAGGAAATGGGGCTGGTCAGTTCGCCGCACACCTCGGCCGGTCGCGTGCCCACGGCCCAGGGATATCGCTTGTTCGTGGATTCTCTCCTGGAGGTCAAGCCTCTGGATAGTCATGAGGTGCGCATCCTCAAGGAGCGTCTGAATCCGGAGCTGGACACCAAATCGCTGGTGGAGTCCGCCTCGGACCTGCTCTCCGCCGTGACGCAGATGGCCGGCATGGTGCGGGTGCCACGGCGGGATCATGCTGCCCTCATGCAGATCGAGTTTCTCAAGCTGTCCGGTCGCCAGGTGCTTGCCATTCTGGTGATGAACAAGAACGAGGTGCAAAACCGCATCCTGCAGCTGGACCGGGAATATTCCCACAGCGAGTTGCAGCAGATGGCCAACTATCTCAATGAACATCTGGCGGGACTGGATCTGCGCCAGGCCCGCGAGCAGGTGCTGCGGGAGATGAAGGCGGTGCGTGAACACATGAACACGATGATGCTGGCCGCCATCGAGCTGGGTGAGCAGGTCTTCAGCGACCAGGAACAGGATGACCAGGTGGTGTTCACGGGGCAGATTCACCTGATGGACTACGCCGAACTGTCCAGCGTGGACAAGCTGCGCAGCCTGTTCGAGGCCTTCACCGAGAAACGGGACCTGCTCACCCTGCTGGATACCTGTATCAGCGCCCAGGGAGTGCAGATCTTCATTGGCCAGGAGTCGGGCCACAAGGTGCTGGATGACTGCAGTGTGGTCACGGCCCCCTACAACGTGGGGGGGCAGGTGGTGGGGGTGCTGGGCGTGATCGGTCCCACCCGCATGGCCTACGAGCGCATCATTCCGGTGGTGGACATCACCGCGAAGTTATTGGGCGCGGCCTTGAATTCCCGGAATTGAATCCCACATTGGTGGCAACACACCAGTCACGTAATAGCCGAGCGGAGTTTTCATGGCGAACGACGAACACAAAGAAGATGCGCAGGCCGCCGAGGACACTGCGCCCACGCAGGAACAGCAGACGGAATTCAATCCAGCCACGCTGCTCAAGCAGTTGGAAGAATCCCAGAACGAAGCCCGGGAGTACTGGGACAAGCTGGTGCGCAGCCAGGCGGAGCTGGAAAACCTGCGCAAGCGCATGAAGCGCGATGTGGAGCAGGCCCACAAGTACGCCCTGGAGAAGTTCGCTGGCGAACTGCTGCCGGTGCGCGACAGCCTGGAAATGGGGCTGGACGCGGCCCAGGGCGAGGCGGATGTGAACAAGATCCGCGAGGGCACCGAGTTGACCTTGAAGATGCTCGTGCAGGCCATGTCCAAGCACGGGGTTCAGGAATTGAATCCCGAGGGTGAGCGCTTCGACCCGGAGCAGCATCAGGCCATGTCCATGCAGGAGAACGCCGAGCTGGAACCCAATACGGTGATCACGGTGATGCAGAAAGGCTACATCCTCAATGACCGTTTGCTGCGCCCCGCCATGGTGATCGTCAGCCGGGCCCCGGCCTCGGAGCCACCCGCGTCGCAGGATCCGAATGCCGGGTAATGAAGTCATCGCACAATGAAAGCGTCAGGGGTTGAAAAGCCCGGGAGTGCCCCCACCTTCCGGGTAGTCCTGACGAATACCGTCTTGAAAGTCATTTGAAATCTGGAGAATCACCATGGGTAAAACAATTGGTATCGACCTGGGAACCACCAATTCCTGCGTCGCCTTGATGGAAGGTGGAAAAGCCAAGGTCATTGAGAATTCGGAAGGTGGGCGCACGACACCCTCCATTGTGGCCTTCGCCGAAGACGGCGAGGTGCTGGTGGGACAATCCGCCAAGCGCCAGGCGGTGACCAACCCCACCAACACCCTGTTTGCGGTCAAGCGTCTGATCGGGCGGCGTTTCGAGGAGCCCGAGGTGCAAAAGGACATCAACATGGTGCCCTACAAGATCATGAAGGCGGACAACAATGACGCCTGGGTGGAAGTGCGCGGCAAGAAGATGGCCCCGCCCGAGATCTCCGCACGCGTGCTGCAGAAGATGAAGAAGACCGCCGAGGACTATCTGGGCGAGTCGGTCACCGAGGCGGTGATCACGGTGCCGGCCTACTTTAACGATTCCCAGCGCCAGGCCACCAAGGATGCGGGCAAGATTGCCGGTCTGGAAGTGAAGCGCATCATCAATGAGCCCACCGCGGCGGCCCTGGCCTATGGCCTGGACAAGAGTCGCGGTGATAGCAAGGTGGCCGTGTACGACCTGGGCGGTGGCACCTTTGACATCTCCATTATCGAGATTGCCGAGGTGGACGGTGAGCATCAGTTCGAGGTGCTGGCCACCAACGGTGACACCTTCCTGGGCGGTGAGGACTTTGATACCCGCCTGATCGATTACCTGGCCTCCGAGTTCAAGAAGGAGCAGGGTATCGATCTCAAGGGTGATCCGCTGGCCATGCAGCGTCTCAAGGAAGCCGCCGAGAAGGCCAAGATCGAGTTGTCCTCCAGCCAGCAGACCGACGTGAACCTGCCCTACATCACGGCGGACAACACCGGGCCCAAGCACCTCAACATCAAGGTATCCCGGGCGAAGATGGAGTCCCTGGTGGAAGAACTCATCAAGCGCACCATCGAGCCCTGCAAGGTGGCGCTGAAGGATGCCGGTCTGTCGGTATCCGAAGTGGATGATGTCATCCTCGTGGGCGGTCAGACCCGCATGCCCAAGGTCCAGGAGGCGGTGAAGGACTTCTTCGGTAAGGAGCCGCGTCGCGACGTGAACCCGGACGAGGCCGTGGCCGTGGGTGCCGCCATCCAGGGGGGCGTGCTGGGTGGCGACGTCAAGGACGTGCTGCTGCTGGACGTGACGCCATTGTCCCTGGGCATCGAAACCCTGGGCGGGGTGATGACCAAGCTCATCGAGAAGAACACCACCATCCCCACCAAGGCGAATCAGGTGTTTTCCACCGCCGAGGACAACCAGACAGCGGTCACCGTGCACGTGTTGCAGGGTGAGCGTGAGCAGGCTGGCGCCAACAAGTCCCTGGGACGCTTCGATCTCACGGACATCCCGCCTGCGCCGCGCGGTGTGCCGCAGATCGAGGTCACCTTCGACATCGATGCCAACGGCATCCTCAACGTGTCCGCCAAGGACAAGGCCACCGGCCGCGAGCAGTCCATCGTCATCAAGGCCTCTTCCGGTCTGAGTGAGGATGAGATTGACAAGATGGTCAAGGATGCAGAGGCCCACGCCGAGGAGGACAAGCGTTTCCACGAACTGGTGGCCGTGCGCAACCAGGCCGATAATCTGATCCACTCGGTGGAGAAGACCCTCTCCGACATGGGTGAGCAGGTAGAGGCCGATGAGAAGAGCAGTATCGAATCGGCCCTGGGTGAGCTGCGTGAGGCCATGAAGGGCGATAACAAGGAGGATATCGAGGCCAAGACGCAGAAGTTGACCGAGGTCTCCGGTAAACTGGCTGAACGCATGTATGCTCAGCAGGCCGGCCAGGGGGGCGCTGAGGGTGCCACCGGCGGTGCCGGTGAGCCATCCGGTGGCCAGGGACAGCAGTCCGCCCAGGATGACGTGGTGGACGCTGAGTTCGAGGAAGTGGACGACAAGAAGAAGTAAACCCGCGCAGGGGGCCGCCGCTTTGGCGGTCCCGTGTCAGGCAATCAAGGTCCGCTGGCCATCTTTGTCTCCACCCGGGGAGGAAGGCGGCCTGCGGGCTTTACCGTTTCTGAGTGACCCACGGTAATCATGGCAAAACGCGACTATTACGAAGTCCTGGGGGTGGCGAAGAACGCCAGCGAGGACGCGCTCAAAAAGGCCTTCCGGCGGATGGCCATGAAATATCACCCGGATCGCAATCCCGGTGACAAGCAGGCGGAGGACCGTTTCAAGGAGGCCCGTGAGGCCTACGAGGTGCTCTCCGATGCCCGCAAGCGGGCTGCCTATGACCAGTTCGGTCACGCCGGCGTGGATGGGGTCCGCGGTGGCGGAGGTGGCGGTGGGGCTGGTGGTGGCAGCTTCAGCGATATCTTCGAGGACATCTTTGGCGATATCTTTGGCACCAGCGCCCGGGGCGGTGGTGGCAGTGGCGCCTTCCGCGGATCCGATCTCCAGTACAACCTGGAGATGACCCTCGAGGAGGCGGTGTTCGGTACGGACGTGAAGATTCGCGTGCCCACCCTGTCCACCTGTCAGGCCTGCAATGGCAGTGGCGCTGCGCCCGGCACCACGCCGGAGACCTGTGACACCTGCGGCGGCATGGGCCGCGTCCGCATGCAGCAGGGGTTTTTCTCCGTGCAGCAGACCTGCCCCCGTTGCCGGGGGACCGGCAAGATCATTCCCAAGCCCTGTGGTACCTGTCGTGGACAGGGTCGTGTGGAAGAGCGCCGCACGCTGACGGTGACCGTGCCACCCGGCGTGGACAGTGGCGACCGCATCCGCCTGTCGGGTGAGGGCGAGGCCGGTATCAATGGCGGCCCGTCCGGGGATCTTTATGTGCAGGTGCATGTGAAGCCCCACCAGATATTTACCCGTAAGGGCAGCGACTTGTACTGCGAGGTGCCCATCAGCTTTGCCACCGCCACCCTGGGTGGCGAACTGGAGATCCCCACCCTCAAGGGTCGGGTCGCCCTGAAGGTTCCACCGGAAACTCAGACCGGGCGGCTGTTCCGGCTGCGGGGCAAGGGGGTGCGTTCGGTGCATGGCGGCGCCGAGGGCGACATGATCTGCAGCGTGAAGCTGGAAACCCCCATCAATCTCACCAAGGAGCAGAAGGAACTGCTGCAGCAGTTCGAGGCCAGCATGAAGGCCGGCGGCGAGCGCCATAGCCCGCAACACGAGGGCTGGCTGGATGGTGTGAAGGGCTTTTTTGAAGATCTGAAATTCTGGAGAAAGTCATGACCCCTGCACGTATCGCCATCGTCGGTGCCGGTGGTCGCATGGGCCGGACCCTGATTGAGGCCGTGGGCCAAGCGCCGGGTCTGGAACTGACCGTGGCCACGGAACAGCCTGAGAGCAGCCTGCTGGGGAGCGATGCCGGAGAACTGGCGGGTCAGGGGCGCCTGGGGGTGGCCCTGGCGTCGGATCTGGCTGCACTGACCGAAGATTTCGACCTGCTCATCGACTTCACGCGGCCAGAAGGCACCCTGGCCCATCTGGAGATCTGCCGTCAGGCAGGACGGGGGATCATCATTGGTACCACCGGCTTCACCGATGAGCAGAAGGCGCGGATCAGCGAGGCGGCCCGGGACATCCCGGTGGTCTTCGCGCCCAACATGAGCGTGGGCGTCAACCTGTGCCTGCAATTGCTGGACATGGCCGCCCGGGTGCTGGGGGATGAGGTGGATGTGGAAGTGGTGGAGGCCCATCACCGCCACAAGGTGGACGCCCCCTCCGGCACGGCCCTGCGCATGGGGGAGGTGGTGGCCTCGGCCCTGGGGCGTGATCTCAAGGACTGCGCCGTCTATGGTCGTGAAGGCGTCACCGGGGAGCGGGATCGTCAAACCATCGGCTTCGAGACCATTCGCGCCGGTGATATCGTCGGCGAGCATACGGTCATGTTTGCCGGCCTGGGGGAGCGGGTGGAGATCACCCACAAGGCCTCCAGCCGCATGACCTTCGCCAAGGGGGCTGCCCGTGCCGCCACTTGGCTGGCGGGGCGCCCGGCCGGGCTTTACGACATGCAGGACGTGCTGGGTCTGCGCTGATGTCAGGGCTTGGCGCCGCGGGGTGGCATTGGACACCCCCAGGCCGGATCCGCTACTATTTCGTTATCCTTACGTTTCTGTTTAATCCCATCCGGGCTGGTCGGGCTGGTCTCGTCCCGCCCCGTCTGTATGCGTGTCGGAGGTCAGCTTGAAAACCACACCCGCCTTGTTGGCATTGGAAGATGGCAGCCTCTTTCACGGTTATGCCGTGGGTGCTGAAGGTCTCACCGTGGGCGAGGTGGTGTTCAACACCGCCATGACCGGCTATCAGGAGATCCTCACCGATCCTTCCTATTCGCGTCAGTTGGTCACGCTCACCTATCCGCACATCGGCAACACCGGGGTCAATCCGGAGGACGAGGAATCCGCCGCGCCCCAGGCAGCCGGGTTGATCGTGCGCCATGTGCCTGCGCGCATGTCCAATTGGCGGGCCACAGAGAGTCTGCCGGATTACCTGGCCCGTCACGGTGTCGTGGCCATCAGTGGCGTGGATACCCGGCGTCTGACCCGTCTGCTGCGTGAAAAGGGTGCCCAGAACGGATGCATCATGGCGGGTGCGGTGGATGCGCAGAAGGCCATCGAGGCTGCCCGGGGCTTTGCCGGGCTCAAGGGCATGGACCTGGCCAAGGAAGTCACCACCCAGGAGAGCTACACCTGGGACGAGGGTACCTGGGTGCTGGGAGAGGGACATCGCAAGGCCCCCGAGGATCAGCCCTACCACGTGGTGGCCTATGATTTTGGTACCAAGCGCAACATTCTGCGCATGCTGGTGGATCGCGGGTGCCGCATCACCGTGGTGCCCGCCAGGACCCCGGCAGCCGAAGTGCTGGCTCTCAAGCCTGATGGCGTGCTGCTTTCCAACGGTCCCGGTGACCCGGAGCCGTGCGATTACGCCATTGCGGCCATCCGGGAGGTGCTGGACCACAAGGAGGTCCCTGTCTTCGGCATCTGCCTGGGCCATCAGCTGCTGGGATTGGCCACGGGCGCTCGCTCCCTGAAGATGAAATTCGGCCACCATGGCGCCAATCATCCGGTCCAGGATCTGGACAGCCAACGGGTGATGATCTCCAGCCAGAACCACGGTTTTGCCCTGGACGATGCCAACCTGCCGGACAACGTGCGACCTACGCACCGCTCCCTGTTCGATGGCACCCTGCAGGGTATTGAGCTTACCGATCGTCCGGCACGCAGTTTTCAGGGACACCCGGAGGCCTCGCCGGGGCCCACCGACGTGGCCCCGGAATTCGACCGGTTCATTGACATGATGAGATCCCGCGCGTCCTGAGGACGCCGGTGGTCTCCGGCTCCGCCAGACCCCATTCGCCCACCGGCGCGCCTGGCGCGCCGCGTTGCCCACGGTAAGACATTCCATGCCCAAGAGAACCGATCTGAAGAGCATCCTGATCCTCGGTGCCGGCCCCATCGTCATCGGCCAGGCCTGCGAGTTCGACTATTCCGGTGCCCAGGCCTGCAAGGCCCTGCGCGAGGAGGGCTACCGGGTGATCCTGGTGAACTCCAACCCGGCCACCATCATGACGGACCCGGAGATGGCCGATGCGGTGTACATCGAGCCGGTGGAATGGAAGACCGTGTCGCGCATCATTGCCCGCGAGAAGCCGGATGCGGTCCTGCCCACCATGGGGGGGCAGACGGCCCTGAACTGTGCCCTGGACCTGGCCAAACATGGCGTACTGGACAAGCATGGGGTCAAACTCATCGGGGCTTCCGAGGATGCCATCGACATGGCCGAGGACCGGCAACGCTTCCGCGAGGCCATGAGCGAGATCGGGCTGGACAGTCCGGTGGCCCACATGGTCAACAGTTGGGAGGAGGCCCAGAGGGTTCAGCCCCAGATCGGCTATCCCATCATCATTCGGCCCTCGTTCACCATGGGGGGCAGCGGTGGCGGCATCGCCTACAACCGCGAGGAATACGAAGACATCGTCAAGCGCGGCCTGGATCTCTCTCCGGTGAACGAGGTGCAGGTGGAGGAGTCCGTTCTGGGGTGGAAGGAGTTCGAGATGGAGGTGGTCCGCGACAAGGCGGACAACTGCATCATCATCTGCTCCATCGAAAACCTGGACCCCATGGGGGTGCATACCGGTGACTCCATCACCGTGGCGCCGGCCCAGACCCTCACCGACAAGGAATACCAGATCATGCGCGACGCCTCCGTGGCGGTGCTGCGCAAGATCGGTGTGGAAACCGGTGGGTCCAACGTGCAGTTTGCCGTGAACCCGGAAAATGGCCGCCTGGTGGTCATCGAGATGAACCCCCGGGTATCCCGCTCCTCGGCCCTGGCCTCAAAGGCCACCGGTTTCCCCATCGCCAAGGTGGCGGCCAAACTGGCCGTGGGCTTTACCCTGGATGAGTTGCGCAACGAGATCACCGGCGGTGTCACGCCGGCGTCTTTTGAGCCCTCCATCGACTACGTGGTCACCAAGATCCCGCGGTTCACCTTCGAGAAATTCCCCAGTGCCGAGGCCAGGCTGACCACGCAGATGAAGTCGGTGGGTGAGGCCATGGCCATCGGTCGGACTTTTCAGGAGTCCTTCCAGAAGGCGCTGCGCAGCCTGGAGACGGGCAACGATGGCCTCAATGGCAAGGTGGACCTGGGTAGCGAGGACGCTGACGCTCAGGTGCGCTCCCGCCTGGCCGATCCCGGCCCGGAACGGATCTGGTATGCCGCCGACGCCTTCCGTTTGGGCTACAGCGTGGAACAGTTGGTGGAGATGACCTGGATCGACCCCTGGTTCCTGGAGCAGATCCAGGAACTGGTGGCGATCGAGCAGTCCCTCAAGGATCGCTCGCTCAAGAGCGTCGATGCCCTGGAGATGTTCCGCCTCAAGCAGTACGGCTTCTCTGACCGCCGTCTGGCCGCCCTGCTGAACGAGACCGAGCGCACCGTGCGTGAGTACCGCCACGGCCTCAAGGTCCATCCGGTCTACAAGCGGGTGGATACCTGTGCCGCCGAGTTTGCCTCCACCACGGCCTACATGTATTCCACCTACGAGGAGGAATGCGAGGCCGAGCCCTCGGGTCGGGAAAAGATCATGGTGCTCGGGGGCGGCCCCAACCGCATCGGCCAGGGTATCGAGTTCGACTATTGCTGTGTGCACGCGGCCCTGGCCATGCGTGAGGATGGCTATGAGACCATCATGGTCAATTGCAACCCGGAGACCGTTTCCACTGATTACGATACCTCCGACCGCCTGTTCTTCGAGCCCCTCACCCTGGAGGATGTGCTGGAGATCGTGCATCTGGAGCAGCCCAAGGGGATCATCATCCAGTTCGGTGGCCAGACCCCGCTGAAGCTGGCCCGGGATCTGGAGGCCGCCGGCGCGCCCGTGATCGGCACCACTCCGGACTCCATCGACCTGGCCGAGGACCGGGAGCGTTTCCAGAACCTGATCAATGAACTGGATCTGATTCAGCCGCCCAACCGCACCGCCCGCAGCGTGGAAGAGGCTGTGCGCCACGCCGAGGCCATCGGCTTCCCGGTGGTGGTGCGCCCCTCGTATGTGCTGGGCGGTCGGGCCATGGAGATTGTCTACAACGAGACTGACCTGCGCCGCTACATGCGCGATGCTGTGCAGGTGTCCAATGATGCCCCGGTGCTGCTGGACCGTTTCCTGGATGATGCCGTCGAGGTGGACGTGGACGCCATCAGCGACGGCAAGGAAGTGGTCATCGGCGGCATCATGCAGCATATCGAACAGGCCGGTGTGCACTCCGGTGATTCCGCCTGCTCCTTGCCCCCGTACAGCCTGAGCATGGAGTTGCAGGACGAGATTGCCGAGCAGGTGCGCAAGATGGCCGTGGGCCTGAATGTGGTGGGGCTGATGAACACCCAGTTCGCCGTTCAGGGCGGCAACAAGATCTTCGTACTGGAGGTGAATCCGCGGGCCTCACGCACCGTGCCCTTCGTCTCCAAGGCCATCGGCATGCCCCTGGCCAAGATCGCCGCGCGCTGCATGGCGGGTCGTAGCCTGGCTGAACAGGGCGTGACCGATGTGATCCGGCCCAAGTATTTCTCCGTGAAGGAGGCGGTGTTCCCGTTCATCAAGTTCCCTGGCGTGGACCCCATCCTGGGCCCCGAAATGAAGTCCACTGGTGAGGTGATGGGTGTGGGTCGTAGCTTCCCCGAGGCCTTCGCCAAGAGTCAGCTGGGCGCGGGTGTGACCCTGCCCACATCAGGCAAGGCCTTCATCAGCGTGCGCGATGCTGACAAGGACGGTATTGCCGATGTGGTGCGTCAATTGGCCGACAAGGGCTTTGAGTTGATCGCCACCCGGGGGACGGCGCAGGTTCTCGAGGACGCCGGCATCGCCTGCAAGCGCATCAATAAGGTAACTGAAGGGCGGCCGCATATCGTCGACATGATCAAGAACGACGAGATCAGTCTGATCATCAATACCACCGAGGGCAGGCAGGCCATTGCCGATTCCTACACGATCCGCCGCGAGGCGCTGCAACACAAGGTGAGCTACACCACCACGCTGGCGGGTGCCTTTGCCACCGTTGAGGCCTTGTCCTTCCTGGACAGTGAGAATGTGTACTGCCTGCAGGACATGCATAAGGAGAACCTGGCATGAGCAAGACGCCGCTGACGGTCCGCGGGGCCGAACTGCTCAAGGCAGAACTGCAAAAGCTCAAGAGCGAGGATCGCCCCCGGGTGATCGCCGCCATTTCCGAAGCTCGGGCGCACGGCGATCTCAAGGAGAATGCCGAGTATCATGCCGCCCGGGAGCAGCAGGGGTTCATCGAGGGGCGCATCAAGGAACTGGAGGGCAAGCTTTCCAATGCCCAGATCATCGATGTGACCACGCTGAACGCGGGTGGCAAGGTGGTCTTTGGTGCCACGGTGGAACTGCTGGATCTGGATACGGATCAGGAGGTCAAATACCAGATCGTGGGGGACGATGAGGCGGATATCAAGGCGGGCCGAATCTCCGTGAATTCACCCATTGCCCGCGCCCTGATCGGTAAGGAGGAGGGTGACGAGATCACCTTCAATGCCCCGGCGGGGGAAAAGCACTACGAGATCGTCGCCGTCCGGTATGTGTGAGCGCCCCCTCACCCCAGTCCCTCTACCCACGGGAGAGTAGAGCTTCAAAGCGGGGATGAGGGGGAGGTAGGCACGACGCCGATCCTTCCCTCTCATCCTGTGGATGCCTGAGAATCAGGGCAGTTTCACCACCGGCTTCTCCGGATTGCGTCGGAACAAGATGGCGATGTTGCCGATCCGCTGTACCAGCGCAGCACCGCTGCGCTCGCACATCTGCGTCACCACCTGATCCCTCAGTTCACGATCGCCCACGCCCACCTTGACCTTGATCAGTTCATGATGGTTCAGGGCGATGTCGAGTTCTTCCAGCACGGCATCGGTCAGGCCGTGCCGGCCGAGGCTGACCACGGGTTTTTTGTCGTGGGCCAGGGCGCGGAGGTGTTTGATCTGCTGAGGGGTGGGCATGGTGGCTAACAGGGTTCCGACTAGGATGAACAGGCCGCGCAGTTTGAGGGCTCTCACCTCAACTCTCAAGTAGCTATCCCCCGAGGCATACCTCGTTAGGGTATCCTGAACCGTCATTCCCACTCACAGATCCTGCCAATCATGTCCCGCAGCAAAAGCAGCCAGCGCTGGCTCAAGGAACATTTTAGCGACCCCTACGTGCAGCAGGCCCAGGAAGAGGGCTGGCGCTGTCGCGCCGTGTACAAGCTCCAGGAGATCCAGGAGCGGGATCGATTGATCCGGTCGGGGATGCGGGTGCTGGATCTGGGGTCGGCGCCCGGAGGGTGGAGTCAGTATGCTGCCGGCTTGGTGGGTCGCAAGGGCTGCGTGATTGCCTCGGATATCCTGGAAATGGCGCCCCTGGAGGGGGTGACCTTTGTTCAGGGCGATTTTCGCGAGGACGAGGTGCTCGATGCCATCCTGGCTGCCATGGGTGCCGAGATGGGAGATGAGCCCGTTGACCTTGTGCTTTCCGATATGGCCCCCAATATCAGTGGGGTGGACGCCGTCGATCAGCCACGTGCCATGTACCTGGCGGAGCTGGCACTGGATACTGCCGGACGCGTATTGAAACCCGGTGGGGATTTCCTGGTCAAAATCTTCCATGGCGAAGGGTTCGACGAGTACGTGAAGACCCTGCGCGGGCAATTCAACAAGGTGCAGATCCGCAAACCCCAGGCCTCCCGGGCCCGTTCCCGCGAGGTGTATGCGTTGGCCAGGGGCCGTAAACTGGTGTAAGGTCTGTAAAACCAACAGTACACCACGGAATAGTCGAGGTAGACCCTTGAACGAGCTGGTAAAAAACCTGATTATCTGGGCGGTTATCGCAATCGTGCTGATGTCGGTGTTCAATAACTTCACACCGCAGCAGCAGGAAGCCCAGGCCTGGTCCTATTCGGAATTCATCAGCGAGGTGAAGGCCGGACGCATCGATAGCGTCTTTATCGAGGACAAGACCATTGAGGGGCAGACCATCAATGGGGAACAATTCCGTACCCACACCCCGAATGATCCGGGCCTGATCGGCGATCTGCTCAACAGCAATGTGGAGATCCGCGTCGAAGAGCCGGCTGAGCGCTCGTTGTTGACGGATATCCTCATCAGCTGGTTCCCGTTCCTGTTGCTGATCGGCGTCTGGATCTACTTCATGCGTCAGATGCAGGGTGGCGCCGGCGGTCGCGGCGCCATGTCCTTCGGCAAGAGCAAGGCGCGCATGATGAGCGAGGACCAGGTGAAGATCACCTTCACCGATGTTGCCGGCTGTGACGAGGCCAAGGAAGAGGTCAGCGAGCTGGTGGACTTCCTGCGCGATCCCAGCAAGTTCCAGAAGCTGGGCGGCAAGATCCCCCGCGGTGTGCTCATGGTGGGCTCTCCCGGTACCGGTAAGACCCTGCTGGCCAAGGCCATCGCCGGTGAGGCCAAGGTGCCCTTCTTCAGCATCTCCGGCTCGGACTTCGTGGAGATGTTCGTGGGCGTGGGCGCCTCGCGAGTGCGTGACATGTTCGAGCAGGCCAAGAAGCATGCGCCCTGCATCATCTTCATCGACGAGATCGATGCCGTGGGTCGCCAGCGTGGCGCTGGCATGGGCGGTGGCCATGATGAGCGCGAACAAACACTGAACCAGCTCCTGGTGGAAATGGATGGTTTCGAGGGGACGGAGGGCATCATCGTCATTGCTGCCACCAACCGCCCCGATGTGCTCGACCCGGCATTGCTGCGACCCGGTCGTTTTGACCGCCAGGTGGTGGTGCCCCTGCCGGATGTGCGGGGTCGAGAGCAGATCCTCAAGGTGCACATGCGCAAGGTGCCGGTGGATGACAATGTCCGGGCCGACCTCATCGCCCGTGGCACCCCCGGCTTCTCGGGAGCCGACCTGGCCAACCTGGTCAACGAGGCTGCCCTGTTCGCCGCGCGGGCCAACAAGCGCCTCGTGGAGATGATCGACTTCGAGCGGGCCAAGGACAAGATCATGATGGGCGCCGAGCGCAAGTCCATGGTCATGAGTGAGGACGAGAAGAAGCTCACGGCCTATCATGAAGCGGGTCATGCCATCGTGGGTCGCCTGGTGCCGGAACACGATCCGGTCTACAAGGTGAGCATCATCCCCCGCGGCCGGGCCCTGGGTGTGACCATGTTCCTGCCCGATGAAGACCGCTACAGTCACAGCAAGACGCGACTGGAAAGCCAGATCTGTTCCCTGTTCGGCGGCCGGATCGCGGAGGAAATCATCTTCGGGCCGGACAAGGTGACTACCGGGGCCTCCAACGACATCGAGCGGGCGACCTCCATTGCCCGCAACATGGTGACCAAATGGGGGTTGTCGGATCGCCTGGGTCCGTTGTCCTATGGTGAGGAAGAAGGCGAGGTCTTCCTGGGGCGGCAGGTCACGCAGCACAAGCAGATGTCCGACGAGACGGCGCACGCCATCGATGAGGAGATTCGCCGGGTGATCGATACCAGCTACGAGCGGGCCAAGAGCATCCTGGAGGAACACCTGGAAAAACTGCACACCATGTCGCAGGCGCTCATGAAATACGAGACCATCGATGTGGAGCAGATCAACGACATCATGGAAGGTCGTGAACCCCGGGACCCGGACGGCTGGACCGGCGGGGATGAGCCAGGTTCCGGTGATGGTGATGCCAGTGCTCAGGGCGACGATCAGGGCAAGGACAAGGAAGGCAAGGGCATGATTGGCGGTCCCGCCAGCCAGACCTGAGTCGCTGGGCCGCCTTCTGGCGGCCCGTTGGCCCCGCAAGAGAGCGAAGCCGCCCTTATGTTCTGGGCGGCTTCGCTGTGTCTGGGCGCCGGCATGGCCATGAGGGCCCGTGCCCGGTTATGATCCCTGACTTTCCCCGCCAGGGTTTCGTCATGCAGTTTGGTCAGTACAGCGTCGATTTCACCGAGCCCCGTATCATGGGCATCCTCAACGTCACCCCGGACTCCTTCTCCGATGGGGGCGCCTACCTCCATCCGGCCCAGGCCATCGAGCATGCGCTCGCCATGGTGGAGGCGGGGGCGGATTTCATCGATGTGGGGGGCGAGTCCACTCGACCCGGTGCGGGTGCTGTTCTTGTCGAGGAGGAGCTGACCCGGGTGGTGCCCATCATCGAGGTCCTGGCGCCGCGACTGCCGGTGCCGATCTCCGTGGATACCAGCAAGGCCGAAGTGATGCGGGCGGCCTGCGCGGCAGGCGCCACCCTGATCAACGATGTGCGCGCCCTGCAGGATCCGGGCGCCCTGGAGATGGCCGCCCGGTGTGGGGTGCCCGTTTGCCTGATGCACATGCAGGGTCAGCCCCGCAGCATGCAGGTGAATCCGCAGTATCAGGATGTGGTGGCCGAGGTGCGCGATTTTCTGGCGGAGCGCGTGATGGCCTGTCGCGCCGCCGGCATTCCTGCGGCGAGACTGCTGCTGGATCCGGGTTTTGGCTTTGGCAAGAACCTGGAGCACAATCTCACTCTGTTGAGACGTCTCCCGGAGCTGGCTGTGGAGGGCTTGCCGCTGTTGGTGGGGATGTCTCGCAAGACCATGATCGACCGGATGCTGGGTGGTGAACGGCCGGTGGCAGAGCGGATCCAGGGCAGCGTGGCCGCGGCCCTGCTCGCCGCGCAGCGTGGGGCCTCCATCCTTCGCGTGCATGATGTGGCTGCCACCCGGGACGCCCTGCGTGTGCTCAGGGCCGCCGGGCCGCCGTTCACCCTCTGAATGTCGGGCAGGCGCGTTGCCTGGCCCCACCGCACCCCCACTAGCTCTTGATCAGGACAGGCTTGGATACATGACTCAGGAAAGGCAGTATTTTGGCACCGACGGCATTCGCGGACGGGTAGGGCGTTACCCGATGACTCCGGACTTTGCGCTGCGCCTGGGCTGGGCGGCGGGGCGGGTGCTGGCGCCCGACGGCGAAGGGCTGGTACTGATTGGCAAGGATACCCGTGTGTCCGGATACATGTTTGAATCGGCCCTGGAGGCCGGGCTGTCGGCGGCTGGAGTGGATATCCGCTTGTTGGGGCCCATGCCGACCCCTGCAGTGGCTTATCTCACCCGTACCTTCCGGGCTTCTGCGGGCATCGTCATCAGTGCCTCGCATAACCCTTACTACGACAACGGATTCAAGTTCTTCTCCACCAACGGCAACAAGCTTCCGGATTCGGTGGAACTGGCCATTGAGGCCACCCTGGAGCAGCCCATGGAGACGGTGGATTCCGCGGATCTGGGCAAGGTGGAGCGGGTGGTGGATGCTGCCGGGCGCTATATCGAATTCTGCAAGAGCACCATTCCCACCGGCACCCATTTTCACGGCCTGCGGATCGTCGTGGATTGCGCCAACGGGGCAACCTACGGCGTGGCGCCCCATGTGTTTGAAGAACTTGGCGCCGAGGTGATTCCGGTCGGGGTCCGGCCCGATGGCTTCAACATCAACGAAGGCTGCGGGGCACTGCATCCTCGCGAGTTGCAGGCCGCCGTATTGTCCCACAAGGCCGATCTGGGGATTGCCCTGGATGGTGACGGAGACCGCCTCATCCTGGTGGACGAGCGTGGTGATGTGGTGGATGGGGATCAGGCCTTGTGTATCATTGCCCTGGCGCGCCACCGGGATGGCATCCTGCATGGTGGGGTGGTGGGCACCCTGATGAGCAACCTGGGCCTGGAGCAGGCCATGGACTCGGCCGGCATTCCCTTCAGGCGGGTGGCCGTGGGTGACCGCTACGTGATGGAGGCTCTGCATCACGAAGGCTGGCTGCTGGGGGGGGAGTCTTCCGGGCACCTCATTTGCCTGGACCGTACCTGTACCGGCGATGGAATCATTTCGGCACTGCAGATCCTTGAAGTGATGGGTGCCACCGGGCGACCCCTGTCCGAACTGCAGCGGGGTATGGAAAAATATCCTCAGACCCTGGTGAACGTGCCCGTCAATCCCAATGCCCGCCCGCATGGCCTGCTGGAGACACAAGCGGTCTGCGAGGCGGTTCGGGATGCGGAATCCACCCTCTCCGGCCGCGGTCGTGTGCTGCTCAGACCGTCGGGCACCGAGCCGCTGGTGAGGGTGATGGTGGAAGGATATGACATGGCCCTGGTGGGACGTCTGGCGCAGGATCTGGCGGATAGTGTTCGCCAGGCCGCCGAGCGCGCATCCTGAAATTGATTTATCGGCCGCGCGCAGGTAGGATTCCCCGCTTCATGATCCGGGGATGACAGTGGAAGGATCGCTTCCTTCAGGGAGTGAGGTATCCTCTGTGTTCGGCCGGGTGGGTGTCCAATTCACGGAGATGATCCATGCGTAGACCCCTGGTGGCTGGTAACTGGAAGATGAATGGTTCACGGTCGATGAACCAGGCCCTGATGCAGGATGTGGTGGCCCAGGTGGGTCATCTCGATTCGGTCGAGGTGGCAGTCTGTCCGCCGTTCGTCTACCTGGAGCAGGTGGCCGGTCTGGTGGGGCCAGGGATTGCCCTGGGTGCCCAGGATCTCTCGGATCAGGATGAGGGTGCCCACACCGGTGAGGTGTCCGGGGCCATGCTCAAGGATCTGGGTTGCCAGTACGTGATTGTGGGCCATTCCGAGCGGCGTACCCTCTATGGTGAGGATGACGCCTTCACGGCCCGCAAGTTCGCGGCGGCGCGCCGTCATGGGCTGAAGCCCATCCTGTGCGTTGGCGAGTTGCTGGATGAGCGCGAACGGGACGTCACCGAAGCGGTGGTGGCCCGTCAGTTGGATGCCGTGCTGGAGTTGGAGGGCATCGGGGCGTTTCGTGACGCGGTGGTCGCCTATGAGCCCGTCTGGGCGATTGGTACCGGGCGCACCGCCACGCCGGATCAGGCCCAGGCCGTGCACGCCTTCGTCCGAGGGCGTCTGGCTGAGCATGACGCCGCGGTGGCGGCAGGTGTGCAAATTCTCTATGGAGGCAGCGTTAAAGCCGACAACGCGGCCGAGTTGTTCAACCAAGCGGATATCGATGGTGGCCTGATCGGCGGCGCCTCACTCAAGGCGGCTGACTTCCTTGCGATCTGCAAGGCCGCCAGTCAAGCAGGATAAACCATGCTGTATAGCATTCTATTGGTAGTTCAGGTAGTCTTGTCCATCGGTTTGATCGTGCTGGTGCTCTTGCAGCACGGCAAGGGAGCCGATGCGGGAGCGGCCTTTGGCAGCGGCGCTTCGGCTACCGTTTTCGGGGCCCGGGGGTCAGCCAATCTGCTCACCCGTGCCACGGCACTGACCGCCACGGGGTTCATCATCAGCAGTCTGGTGCTCACCTACATGGTGGCCAACCGACCAGAGGCCCCGAGCGTCATCGATCTGATCGATACGACACCCCAGCGTGTTGAGCAGCCGGCCACCATGCCTCCGGAAGATGATGATTCCGGGCAGGATACCGGTCCGGTGGACGTCCCCAACTAAGAGGGACGCCACCCAGGCAGGCCACCACAGGCCTGCCCAGAGGAGTTGGGAGGAGGAGTCACCCATGGCGACATCGTGTTGCCTTGGGTGAAGCGGGAACTCAAAGGCCCCGCGTTCGTGATGCATCGTGCAGATGTGGTGGAATTGGTAGACACGCCGTCTTGAGGGGGCGGTGGCGAAAGCCGTGCCGGTTCGAGTCCGGCCATCTGCACCATTCTTTTTCGAGCGACGCAGCCGTTCTGGCCATTTCTTGCGGCGCTGCACAAAAAAATCCAGCAGTATCAATGAATTAGTTTATTCTAATGCTTGACACCCTTATAACGGGTGCCATAGACTCCCCCGGGCTTTGAGGAATTCAGGGCACTTTCCAGCGGCCCAGATAACTAAAAACTAAGTGGCATGCGTGCCAACGCATGCACACATAGCATCACCGAGGCCTGCCGCATGCATCGCCATGGGGTGGGAGGAGAGGAACATGCTCGAAAACTACCTGCCTATACTGGTATTCATCGGCATCGGCGTGCTCGTTGGGGTGATTCCTCTCGCTCTGGGCATGGCAGTGGGGCCCCATCGCCCTGACGCCGCCAAGGGTTCCCCTTACGAATGCGGTTTCGAGGCCTTTGAGGACTCCCGCATCAAGTTTGACATCAGGTTCTACCTGGTGGCCATCCTCTTTATTATCTTCGATCTGGAAATCGCGTTTCTCTTTCCCTGGGCCGTCTCCCTGGATTCCATAGGATTGTTCGGGCTTCTCGCCATGGCCATGTTCCTGGGTATCCTGGTGATCGGGTTCATTTACGAGTGGAAGAAGGGGGCCCTGGAATGGGAATAGAAGGCGTCCTTGAAAAAGGCTTTGTCACCACCTCTGCCGACAAACTGATCAACTGGGCCCGCACGGGTTCCCTGTGGCCCATGACCTTCGGTCTGGCCTGTTGCGCCATCGAGATGATGCACACCGGTGCGGCACGTTATGACATGGACCGCATGGGCGTGATGTTCCGTCCCAGTCCCAGGCAATCGGATGTCATGATTGTTGCGGGGACGCTGGTCAACAAGATGGCCCCCGCGCTGCGCAAGGTCTATGACCAGATGCCGGAACCCCGATGGGTGATTTCCATGGGGTCGTGTGCCAATGGTGGCGGTTACTATCACTACTCCTACGCCGTGGTGCGTGGCTGCGATCGCATTGTTCCGGTGGATATCTATGTCCCCGGGTGCCCACCCACTGCCGAAGCGCTGCTGTACGGAATCCTGCAACTGCAGAACAAGATCCGTCGCACTCACACCATCGCCCGCTGACGGGCGGTCTCCAGCCAGGATCTCATGATGAGCGAGAAACTCGACAGACTGGCCGCGTGCCTGGAGAAAAAATTCAAGGGCCGGCTGCAGGGTCTCACCCAGGAGTGTGGTGAAATCACGCTGCAGGTGGCACCAGGCGATTGGCACCCTCTGGCGCGCATGCTACGGGACGATCCCGAGCTGCGCTTCGAGATGCTCGTCGATGTCTGCGGGGTGGACTACATGGCCTATGGTGTGACCGAGTGGGCCACGGAGACGTCCAGCAGTGAGGGTTTCAGCCGCGGTGTGGAAGAGGCCACCTTTGGTCGCTTCACCTTCGACGAAGCCCCGGATGCCGGACAGCACCAGGGTCCGCGTTTCGCCGCGGTCTATCACCTGCTTTCCATTTCCCATAACCACCGATTGCGGGTGCGCTGCTTCTGTCCCGAGGACGAGTTTCCCACGGTGCCCTCGGTGGTGGAGATCTGGTCCTCCGCCAACTGGTTCGAGCGTGAGGCCTTCGACCTCTACGGGATCATCTTCGAGGGTCACCCGGATTTACGTCGGATTCTCACCGACTACGGTTTTGTGGGCCATCCCTTCCGCAAGGACTTCCCATTGGTGGGGCATGTGGAAATGCGTTACGACCCGGAACAGCAGCGCGTGATCTATCAGCCGGTGACCATCGAGCCCCGCGTGCTGGTGCCCCGGGTCATCCGCAACGACCACCGTTATCTGGATGACTCGGCCGAGGAGACATCCGCCGATGCCTGAGATTCGCAACTATACCCTGAACTTCGGTCCCCAGCATCCGGCGGCCCACGGCGTGCTGCGCCTGGTGCTGGAGATGGATGGCGAGGTGGTGCAACGCGCCGATCCGCATATTGGTTTGCTGCATCGCGGGACGGAGAAGCTGGCCGAGAGCAAGCCCTACAACCAGAGTATCGGTTACATGGACCGGCTCGATTACATGTCCATGATGTGCAATGAGCACGGCTATTGCCTGGCCATCGAACGTCTGCTGGGCATCGAACCCCCGCTGCGCGCCCAATACATCCGGGTGATGTTCGACGAGATCACCCGCATCCTCAATCACCTTCTGTGGCTGGGCACCCATGCCCTGGACGTGGGTGCCATGACCATGTTCCTTTACTGTTTCCGTGAGCGGGAGGATTTGATCGACTGCTACGAGGCGGTGAGCGGATCGCGCATGCACGCCACTTACTACAGACCCGGCGGCGTGGCCCGGGATCTGCCCGGCACCATGGCCCAGTATCAGCCTTCCCGCTGGAAGAGCAAGGCGGATGTGGCGGTGCTTAACCAGGATCGCCAGGGCTCACTGCTGGATTTCATCGAATCCTTCACCGAGCGCTTTCCCACCAAGGTGGATGAATACGAGACCTTGCTGACCGAAAACCGTATCTGGCGGCAGCGCACGGTAGGCATCGGCGTGGTCGGTCCGGAGCGAGCGCTGCAACTGGGCTTTACCGGGCCGATGCTGCGCGGTTCCGGTGTGGAATGGGATCTGCGCAAGAAACAACCCTATGCCGCCTACGATCGCCTGGACTTCGACATCCCGGTGGGTGTGAACGGCGATTCCTATGATCGCTATCTGGTGCGCATGGAAGAGATGCGCCAATCCAACCGGATCATCCGTCAGTGCGTGGAGTGGCTGAAGAACAACCCCGGCCCGGTGCGCCTGGATGATCGCAAGATCATGGCCCCGCCCCGGGAAGAGATGAAGGCGGACATGGAATCCCTGATTCATCACTTCAAGCTGTTCACCGAGGGGTACTGCGTGCCGGCAGGCGAGTCCTACGCGGCCGTGGAACATCCCAAGGGCGAGTTTGGTGTTTACATGATTTCCGATGGGGCCAACAAGCCCTATCGGGTGAAGGTGCGTCCGCCGGGCTACGTGCACCTCTCGGCCCTGGATGAAATGTCCCGAGGGCACATGCTGGCCGACGTAGTCACCCTGATCGGCAGCCTGGATATCGTTTTTGGGGAGATCGACCGCTGATGTCAGCCAACCCGACCCAACGTAAGTCCGACCTGCTCAGCGAGCATGTCCGCCATGAGATCGACGACTGGCTTGCCCGTTATCCGGAGGATCAGCGCCAATCCGCTGTGTTGGGCGCACTGCGGGCGGTCCAGCACGAGCAGGGTCACCTCTCCACACAGATGATGGATGCGGTGGCCGACTATATCGGCATGTCCGAGATCGCCGTGTATGAGGTGGGGAGTTTTTACTCCATGTTCGAACTGGAGCCAGTGGGTAAGCACAGCATTTCCGTGTGCACCAACATCTCCTGCATGCTGCGCGGTGGGGACAAGATCCTGGAACACCTGGAGCAGAAACTGGGCGTGGGCCTGGGTGAATCGACCCCGGATGGTCGTTTCTTCCTCAAGCGAGAGGAGGAGTGCCTGGCCGGCTGTTGTGGCGCTCCCATGATGCAGGTGGATCACGTCTATCACGAGAATCTCACCCCCGAGAAGGTGGATGAGATTCTCGACAAGCTGGACTGAGGCGGCCATGGCGAATCGTATTTGTTTCAACACGCGGGGTTATGACGAGCCCTGGACCTATGAGAACTACCTCAAGGTGGGGGGTTACCAGGCCCTGGGAAAGATCCTCAAGGGTGAGTTGTCCCAGGAGGCCGTGATCGAGGAGGTGAAGGCCTCCAACCTGCGTGGGCGGGGGGGGGCTGGTTTCCCCGCGGGCCTCAAGTGGAGCTTCATGCCCCGCACGGCGCCGGGACAAAAATATGTGGTCTGCAACTCCGATGAATCCGAACCGGGGACCTGCAAGGACCGCGATATCCTGCGCTACAACCCGCATGCGGTGGTGGAGGGCATGGCCATTGCCGGCTTCGCCATCGGCGCCACGGTGGGCTACAACTATCTGCGCGGCGAATTCATGGATGAGCCCTATCAGCGTTTCGCTCAGGCCGTGAAGGAGGCCTACGACAACGGCTGGCTGGGCAGGAACATCCAGGGCTCCGGTATCGATTTCGACCTGTATCCCACGCTGGGGGCCGGTGCCTATATCTGCGGCGAGGAAACCGCGTTGCTGGAGTCGCTGGAAGGCAAGAAGGGAATGCCGCGCTTCAAGCCGCCGTTCCCGGCCAACTTCGGGCTCTACGGTCGTCCCACCACCATCAACAATACCGAGACCCTGGCCTCGGTGCCGATCATCCTCCGCGAGGGTGGGCAGTGGTTTGCCGATATGGGGGTCGAGCGATCCGGGGGCGAGAAGCTGTTCTCGGTGTCCGGTCATGTGGAAAAGCCCGGCAATTTCGAGGTGCCCCTGGGCACGCCCTTCAGCGAATTGCTGGAGATGGCCGGTGGCGTCTGGAAGGGGCGCAAGCTCAAGGCCGTGATCCCGGGTGGCTCTTCGGTGCCCGTGGTGCCCGGAGATATCATGCTCAAGACCAACATGGATTACGACGCCATCGTCAAGGCGGGCTCCATGCTTGGATCCGGGGCCGTCATCGTGATGGACGAGACCACCGACATGGTCAAGGCGCTGCAACGGATCTCGCGGTTCTACTTCGCCGAGTCCTGCGGCCAGTGCACGCCCTGCCGGGAAGGCACCGGGTGGTTGTATCGTGTGCTGACCCGGATCGTTGAGGGGCAGGGTCGCATGGAAGATCTGGAACGTCTGGACGACGTGGCCGCCAAGATCGAGGGTCGCACCATCTGTGCCCTGGGGGACGCTGCCGCCATGCCGGTGCGCAGTTTCGTCAAGCACTTCAGGCACGAGTTCCAACACTACATCGAGCATGGCCGTAGTCTGGTGGCAGACGCGGCCTGACCCATGGCGTTCGGTGCAACGGGAAGCGAAGCATGAGTGAGGATCTGGTCAATTTCGAGGTCGACGGTATCCCCTTGAAGGCGGAAAAGGGGAGCATGCTGATCCGTGCGACAGACGCGGCGGGGATCCATATCCCCCGGTTCTGTTATCACGACAAGCTGTCCGTGGCCGCCAACTGCCGCATGTGCCTGGTGGAGGTGGAGCGGGCGCCCAAGCCCATGCCCGCCTGCGCCACGCCGGTGGCCGAGGGCATGAAGGTCTACACGCGCTCGCCCAAGGCCCTGGCCGCACAGAAGGCCACCATGGAGTTTTTGCTGATCAATCATCCCCTGGACTGCCCGGTCTGTGACCAGGGTGGGGAGTGCGAGTTGCAGGACGTATCCATGGGCTTTGGGGAGGATATCTCCCGCTACAGCGAACCCAAGCGGGCGGTCAAGGACCAGGACATCGGTCCGCTGATCGCCACGGAGATGACCCGCTGCATCCATTGCACCCGCTGCGTGCGCTTTGGCGAAGAGATCGCCGGCATGCGCGAACTGGGCGCCACGGGCCGCGGCGAGAACATGGAAATCGGCACCTTCGTGGCCAAGACGGTGGCCTCCGAACTGTCGGGTAACGTGATCGATCTGTGCCCGGTGGGCGCCCTCACTGCCAAGCCCTCGCGTTTCACCTACCGGGCCTGGGAATTGATGCAGCACGCCACCGTGGCCCCCCATGACTGCGTGGGGTCGAATCTCTATCTGCACACCTACAACGGGCAGGCCATGCGCGTTGTGCCCCGGCGCAATGATGGCGTCAATGAAACCTGGATCTCTGACCGGGACCGCTTCAGTTATACCGGGCTGTCCGCCGAGGATCGCCTGACCCAACCGATGATCCGCCAGAAGGGTGAATGGGTACCCACCGATTGGGAGACCGCCCTGACCCGGGTGGTGGAAGGATTGCGGGCCCAGCCCGCCGAAGCCTGCGGGGCCTTGCTTTCCCCCCAGGCCAGCCTGGAGGAACTCTATCTGGCGCAGCAATGGCTGCGTGGCCTGGGGATCCATCATCTGGATCACCGCCTGCGCCAATCCGACTTCTCGGATCAGGAACGCGCCCCGCTATTCCCCTATCTGGGAGGGAGTCTGGAGTCCCTGGAGCAGGTGTCTGCCTGTCTTCTGGTGGGGAGCAACATTCGTAAGGATCAGCCCATGGCGGCGCATCGTCTGCGTAAGGCGGCGCTGGCGGGCGCGACGATCATGGCCATCCATTCCCGCGACTTCCCGTTCCATTTCCCGGTGGCCCCTCAGGTGGTGGTCGATCCCCAGGGCATGGTGATGACGCTGGCGGCGGTGGCCGCCGCGGCTCTGGAAAAGGCGGGTGGCAGCACCCCGCGCGGGTTCGCGGACCTGCTCAAAGCGGCCCAGGTCACCGATGAGGCCCGCACCATGGCCGAAAAGCTGGCAGGGGAGGGGGGTGCCCGCATCCTGCTGGGCATCCAGGCTCAGCATCACCCCCAGTTCTCGCTCCTGCGCGCCCTGGCAGGCGTCATCGCCGACCTGACCGGGGCCACCCTGGGGTATCTCTCCGAGGGTGGCAACGCCTCGGGTGCCTGGCTGGTCGGCGCCGTGCCCCATCGGGGGCCCGGGGGCGCGTCCCTGGACACGGCCGGCCAGTCGGCGGGTGAGTGGCTGTCCGGCTCGCCCAAGGGGTGCGTTCTGCTGAACGTGGAGCCCGATCTGGACTGCGCCGATCCCGCCCAGGCGATGCAGGCCCTGGAGCAGGCCGACTTCGTGGTGGCCCTGACGCCCTTTGCCGGGGAGTCCTTGCGCAAGGTGGCCCATGTGCTCCTGCCCATATCCACCTTTGCCGAGACCGCCGGTACCTACGTGAATGCCGAGGGTCGCTGGCAGAGTGTGAAGGGGGCGGCCACGCCTCCGGGTGAGGCACGCCCCGCCTGGAAGGTGCTGCGGGTGTTGGGCAACATGAGCGATCTGGCCGGCTTTGAGTATCTGTCGTCCGAACAGGTTCGCGATGAGGTCAAGGCGCGTCTGGCCGAGGCCGGTGTGAACGATTTTGACACCCGGGTTCAGCATGATGGCAGCAAGCTGCCGGTACCACCCAAGGCGGCCGGTCTGCAGCGGGTGTCATCCGTGGGGCTATATGACGTGGATTCGCTGGTGCGCCGCTCGCTGCCGCTGCAGGCCACGCCAGACGCCGGCGACGCTGATGCGGCGCGGATCAATGCCGCCCAGGCGCGCAGCCTGGATCTGGCCGACGCCACCGAGGTGGTGGTGCGCCAGGGCAAACTGACCGCCCGCCTGTCGCTGGTGATCGATGAGAGCATCCCCGAGGGGTGTGCCTGGCTGCCTGCGGGCGTCAGTGTCACCAGCGGCCTGGGGCCGTCCCACGGGCCGGTGGAATTCCACAAGGTTTGACGATCAGGGTTCAAGCATGCAGCAAGCCATGATTCAGTTCTGGGAAGGGTTGCCGTTGATCGTGCAGATCAACCTCAAGATCATGGCGATCTTGACACCGCTGATGCTGGCGGTGGCCTATACCACCTTCGCCGAGCGCAAGATCATCGGCTACATCCAGGTGCGGGTGGGCCCCAATCGGGTCGGTCCACGGGGCTGGCTGCAGCCTATCGCGGACGCACTCAAGTTGCTCACCAAGGAAGTGGTGATCCCCACCAATGCCAACCGCTATCTATTCCTGATTGCGCCGGTTCTGTCGATTGCCCCGGCGCTGGCGGCGTGGGCGGTGGTTCCCTTCGACAACGGGATGGTGCTGGCGGATATCAACGCGGGGCTGCTTTTCCTGCTGGCCCTCACCTCCATGGGAGTGTACGGCATCATCATCGCGGGCTGGGCCTCCAACTCCCGCTACGCGCTGCTGGGTTCCATGCGCTCGGCGGCCCAGATCATCTCCTACGAGATTGCCATGGGGTTTGCCCTGGTGGGGGTGATCATGGCCGCCGGCAGTCTCAACGTGGGGGAGATCGTGATGGCTCAGCAGGGCAGCGTCTATCACTGGTTCCTGCTGCCGCTGTTCCCTCTGTTCCTGGTGTACTTCATCTCCGGTGTGGCAGAGACCAATCGCGCCCCCTTTGATGTGGCGGAAGGGGAGTCGGAGATCGTTGCGGGCTTCCATGTGGAGTACTCGGGCATGGCGTTTGCCGTGTTCTTCCTGGCTGAATACGCCAACATGATCCTGATCTCTGCCCTGACGGCCCTGCTGTTCCTGGGTGGGTGGCTGTCGCCGTTCGAGGGGATCCTGCCCGACTCCGTCTTCGCCATCCCGGTGCTCGGCTGGCTTCTCAACAGTGGCATCCACTGGTTCCTGATGAAGACGGCCTTCTTCCTGTTCTGTTTCCTTTGGTTCCGCGCCACCTTCCCCCGGTACCGCTATGACCACATCATGCGCCTGGGCTGGAAGGTGCTTATTCCCGTGACCATTGTCTGGCTGTTTGTCGCGGGCGCCGCCGTGGCCATCGGCATCGGCCCCTGGTTCGCGTGAAGGAGGTTTTCATCATGGGCACGGCCATTCGTCAGTTCTTCAAGACCTTCCTGCTCTGGGAGCTGCTGCTGGGCATGAAATTGACCGGCCGCCACCTGTTCGAGCGCAAGATCACGGTGCAATACCCGGACGAGACAACCCCTATCTCGCCCCGGTTTCGCGGCCTGCACGCCCTGCGCCGTTATCCCAATGGCGAGGAGCGCTGCATTGCCTGCAAGCTCTGCGAGGCCGTGTGTCCGGCGCTGGCCATCACCATCGAGTCGGAGCCGCGTGATGATGGCACCCGGCGCACCACACGCTACGACATCGATCTGTTCAAGTGCATCTATTGCGGGTTCTGCGAGGAGGCCTGTCCGGTGGATTCGATCGTGGAGACTCACATCCAGCATTATCACTTTGAAAACCGGGGTGAGCAGATCATGACCAAGGACAAGCTCCTTGCCATCGGCGACAAGTACGAACAAGAGATCGCCGCGGCCCGGGCGGCCGATGCGCCCTACCGTTGATGAGGAGGCCCCGGATCACATGACTTTTGAAGCGTTCCTGTTCTATTTCTTCTCGGTGGTCCTGGTGGGATCCGCCGTGGCGGTGATCACCGTGCGCAATCCGGTGCACTCAGCGCTGTTTCTCGTGCTCGCCTTTGTCGCCACGGCTGCCCACTGGATCATGTTGGAAGCGGAATTTCTGGGCATCCTCCTGGTGCTGGTGTACGTGGGCGCGGTCATGGTGCTGTTCCTGTTCGTGGTCATGATGCTGGACATCAACATGTCCCGTATCCGCCAGGGCTTCATGAAGCTCCTGCCAGTGGGCCTGGTGGTGGCCGTGGGCATGATGGCAGTCATGGCCATGGTGGTGGGCGCCAAGGTGTTCCAGGTGGAACCACCGGCCCCGGCCGGTGCCGACTACAGCAACACCGAGGCCTTGGGACAGTTGCTGTATACGGAGTATGTCTATCCGTTCGAGATTGCCGCGGTGATCCTGCTGGTGGCCATCATCGCTGCCATCGTGCTGACCCTGCGGCGACGCCCCGACAGCCGTTACATGGATCCGGCCAGGCAGATCCGTATTCGGCGTGAAGACCGGGTACGCATGGTGAAAATGGAATCGGAAAAGAAATAAGGGTAGAAGGCGCTCCGGTCCGGTGACACCGCCGGAGCCGGGAAGTCAGGGCTGAACAAAACCACCCGAGCGGGCACCGTCGAGAGACCTGCGCAGGGCCAACAACGGGACCAAGCATGATTCCTCTGTCGCATTACCTCGTTCTGGGGGCGATTCTGTTCGCGCTCAGCGTGACCGGGATCTTCCTGAACCGGAAAAACCTGATCATTCTGCTCATGTGCATCGAACTGATGCTCCTGGCGGTGAACATGAATTTCGTGGCCTTCTCCCACTACCTGGGGGATCTCGCCGGCCAGGTGTTCGTGTTCTTCATCCTCACCGTGGCCGCTGCCGAGGCGGCCATCGGGCTGGCCATCCTGGTCCTGGTGTTCCGTAACCGAGAGACCATCAATGTCCAGGATCTGGACGAGATGAAGGGGTAAGACATGGAGACGCTCTATCTTGCCATCGTGCTGGCGCCTTTGTTGGGTGCCATCGTTGCCGGACTCTTCGGACGTCAGGTAGGACGCGTGGGTGCTCACAGTGTCACGACGGCCGGTGTGGCCCTCTCCTTCGTGCTCTCGTTGGTGGTCTTCTGGTACCACGCCATGGCCGGAGGGGCGATCCATAACGAGACCGTTTACACCTGGCTGGTGAGTGACGGCATCCGTTTCGAGATCGGTTTCCTGGTGGATAATCTCACCGCCATGATGATGCTGGTGGTCACCTTCGTGTCGTTGATGGTGCACGTGTACACCATCGGCTACATGCGGGATGATCCGGGTTACCAGCGTTTCTTTGCGCTGATCTCCCTGTTCACCTTCTCCATGCTGATGCTGGTGATGGCCAACAACTTCCTGCAGCTGTTCTTCGGCTGGGAGGCGGTGGGCCTGGTCTCGTACCTGCTGATCGGCTTCTGGTTCAAGCGGCCCTCGGCCATCTACGCCAACATGAAGGCCTTCATCGTCAACCGGGTGGGCGACTTCGCCTTTGTCCTGGGGATCGGTGCCGTGGTCTTTCATACCGCCAGCCTGGATTACATGGAAGTCTTCGCCCAGGCCGATACCATGGCCGATGCCACGATCAGCATCCTGCCGGGCAGCGAGTGGTCGCTGCTGACCGTGGCCTGCATTCTCCTGTTCATCGGTGCCATGGCCAAATCCGCACAGGTGCCCCTGCACGTATGGCTGCCAGACTCCATGGAGGGGCCCACCCCCATCTCGGCCCTGATCCACGCCGCTACCATGGTGACCGCGGGTATCTTCATGGTGGCCCGTGTGTCGCCCCTCTATGAATACTCGGTGGTGGCCCTGAGCTTCATCCTGATCATCGGCGCCATCACTGCCTTCTTCATGGGGCTGATCGGCCTGGTACAGAACGATATCAAGCGGGTGGTGGCCTATTCCACCCTCTCCCAGTTGGGTTACATGACGGTGGCCCTGGGGGCTTCGGCCTATGCCGCCGGCATCTTCCATCTGACAACGCACGCCTTCTTCAAGGCCTTGCTATTCCTGGCCGCCGGGTCGGTGATCATGGCCCTGCATCACGAGCAGGACATGCGCCGCATGGGGGGATTGCGCAAGTACATGCCCATCACCTATGTCACCGCCCTGATCGGATCCCTGGCCTTGATCGGCTTCCCGGGGTTCTCCGGGTTCTTCTCCAAGGACGGCATTATCGAGGCGGTGCATATGTCCTCGATTCCGGGCGCCAGCCTGGCTTACGTGCTGATCCTGGCGGGCGTCTTCGTGACAGCCCTCTACACCTTCCGCATGTTCTTCATGGTGTTCCATGGTGAGGAGCGTTTCCGGCAGGCGTCCGGAATGGACCATGGTCACGGGGGGCACGAGGACGATCACGGGCATGGACATGGGCATGGCGGTACGCCTCAGGAATCACCCTGGGTGGTCACCGTGCCTTTGATCCTGCTGGCTATCCCGTCGGTGCTGGCCGGGTACTTCGTGGGTCCCCTGCTGTTTGGTGACTTCTTCGCCGAGGCCCTGTATGTGGACGAGAGTCGCGATGTGCTGGCCATGCTGGGAGAGGGATATCACGGTGTCCTGGGGCACATGGTTCATGGCGTCATGATGCCTCCCTTCTGGCTGGCCATGGCGGGTCTGGGGACTGCCTGGTTCGTTTACATGAAACGGCCGGACCTGGCCCAGAGGGCGCGCGACACTCTGCCCTGGGCCTACAACATCCTGGATCGCAAATACGGGTTCGACGAGTTCAATGATGCCGTGTTCGCCGGCGGGGCGCGTCGTCTGGGGGAATGGCTGTGGCGCTTTGGCGACACGCTCCTGATCGATACGGTGATCGTCAATGGCAGTGCCCGCGCGGTGGGCTGGGTATCGGGTCGTCTGCGCCTCGGCCAGACGGGTTACCTGTACCACTATGCCTTCGCCATGATCATCGGCCTGCTGGTGCTGATCCTGGCGTTCGCCCTCTAGGATCAGGGCCTCTTGCACCACGATACGGTTAAACGCGGGATTCCAACGGGAAGAGCACATGTTTGCTGACTGGCCACTTTTGTCTCTGGTGATATGGACGCCGATTATCGGTGGACTCATCGTCTTGTTCGTGGGTGATCGGATGCCGGAGGCATCCCGGCGCCTGTCACTGTCGATTGCGGTCCTGACATTCCTGCTGAGCCTGCCGCTGTTTGTGCTCTTCGACCGCTCCACCCACGAGATGCAGTTCGTGGAATGGGTGCCCTGGATCAGCACCTTCGACATCCATTACCACCTGGGTGTGGATGGCATTTCCATGCCGCTGATCCTGTTGACCACCTTCACCACAATGCTGGTGGTGCTGGCGGCGTGGGAGGTGATCCAGTACCGGGTGTCCCAGTACATGGCCTCGTTCCTCATCCTGGCGGGCCTGATGAACGGCGTGTTTTCGGCCATGGATGCGGTGCTGTTCTACGTCTTCTTCGAGGCCATGCTGATCCCCATGTTCCTGGTGATCGGCATCTGGGGTGGCCCCAATCGGATCTACGCCACCCTGAAGTTCTTCCTCTACACCTTCTTCGGGTCGGTGTTCCTGCTGATTGCCCTGATCTACCTGTATACCCAGGCGGGCAGCTTCGCGATCCTGGATTTCCATCACACGCCGCTGGGCATGACTGCCCAGACACTGATCTTCCTGGCCATGCTGCTGGCCTTCGCGGTGAAGATCCCCATGTTCCCCGTGCATACCTGGTTGCCCGATGCTCACGTGGAGGCGCCCACCGGCGGCTCGGTGATCCTGGCAGCCATCATGCTCAAGATCGGTGGCTATGGGTTCCTGCGGTTCTCACTGCCCATCACCCCGGACGCGGCCATGGCCCTGGACTGGCTGATGATCACCCTGTCGCTGATCGCAGTGGTTTACGTGGGCCTGGTGGCGCTGATGCAGAAGGACATGAAGAAGCTCATCGCCTACTCCTCCATCGCCCACATGGGTTTCGTGACCCTGGGCTTCTTCCTTGCCTTCATGATCTACAACAACACCGGCAACTGGCAGGGCGCGGGGCTGGGAATCAGCGGTGGCATGGTGCAGATGGTCTCCCATGGCTTGATCTCGGCGGCCATGTTCCTGAGTGTGGGTGTGCTCTATGACCGCATGCACAGCCGCCAGATTGCCGACTACGGCGGTGTGGCCAATACCATGCCCTGGTTTGCGGCGTTCTTCGTGCTGTTTGCCATGGCCAACACCGGCCTGCCTGGTACCTCTGGTTTCGTGGGCGAATTCATGGTGATCCTGGCGGCCTTCCGCGCGGACTTCTGGATTGCCCTGCTGGCGGCGACGACCTTGATCCTGGCTGCCGCCTATACCCTGTGGCTGGTCAAGCGGGTGGTGTACGGCGAGGTGGCCAACGACCATGTGGCTCAATTGCAGGACCTGAACCGGCGGGAATTCTGGATCCTCGGCGTGCTGGCCTTCGCCGTCCTCCTGCTGGGGGTCTGGCCGGCGCCGTTGCTGGATGTGCTGGACGCCACCGTGGAAAACCTGGTGCGGCATATCGCCGTCTCCAAGCTCTAAGCGTTCCTGGATACCGATATGACCTTTGAGATTCCGGATTTCGTTCCCGTCATCCCCGAACTGTTCCTGCTGGGCATGGCCTGCGCCATCCTCTTGGCGGACCTGTTCATCCCCCAGGCGCGTCGGGATATCACCTACGGCCTGGCTCAGTTCACCCTGCTGGGGACCTTTTTGCTCACGGTGATCCTGGCGTCTCCGGAGGCCCGGTTCACCTTCAGCGACAGTTTCGTGGCCGACCCGATGTCGGATCTGCTCAAGTCCATGGTCCTGCTGGTGTCGGCGGCGGTGTTCCTCTACTCCAGGCCCTATCTGCAGAGTCGGGATCTGCACAAGGGCGAGTTTTACGTGCTGGGGTTATTCGGGGTGCTGGGCATGTTGATCATGATCTCGGCCCACAGTCTGCTGACCTTGTATCTGGGGCTGGAGCTCCTGTCGCTCTGCCTGTACGCCCTGGTAGCGTTCAACCGTGATTCTCCCGTGGCCTCCGAGTCGGCCATGAAGTATTTCGTGCTGGGTTCCATCGCCTCGGGCATGCTGCTCTATGGCATGTCGCTGCTCTATGGTATTACCGGCACCCTGGATATTGCCGGTGTGACCCAGGGTGTGGTGGCCGCGGCCGCCGGTTCGGCAGATCACAGCGTGGCCCTGGTGTTCGCGCTGGCGTTCGTGGTGGTGGGGCTGGGTTTCAAGCTGGGGGCTGTCCCGTTCCACATGTGGTTACCCGACGTCTATCACGGGGCGCCCACGCCAGTGACCCTGTTCATTGGCGCGGCCCCCAAAATTGCGGCGTTTGCCATTGCCATGCGCCTGCTGGTGGATGGTCTGGGTCCCTTGCACGGGGATTGGCAAGGGATGTTACTGATCCTGGCGGTGCTTTCCCTGGCCGTGGGCAATGTGGTGGCCATCGCTCAGACCAACATCAAACGGATGTTTGCCTACTCGACCATCGCCCATGTGGGATTCATCGTCATGGGTCTGATGTCGGGCATCGAGGCGGGCTATGCCGCCGCCATGTTCTATGTGATCGTTTATGCCATCACCTCCGCGGGTGGCTTCGGCATGATCCTCTTGCTGTCCCGCAAGGGTTTCGAGGCAGACGCCATCGAGGACTTCAAGGGGCTGAATGATCGCAGTCCCTGGTTTGCCTTCGTCATGCTCCTGCTGATGTTTTCCATGGCCGGGGTGCCGCCCACGGTGGGCTTCTACGCCAAGCTGGCGATTCTGCAGTCCGTGGTGCAGGTGGAGTTGGTCTGGCTGGCGGTGTTCGCGGTGCTCATGTCGGTGATCGGCGCGTTCTACTACCTGCGGGTGGTCAAGTACATGTACTTTGACAAGCCGGCGGACACGGCGCCGCTGCCCCAGGGAACCGGCATCAACGTGGTGTTGTCCATTAATGGGCTGCTGGTCATCGGCCTGGGAATCTTTCCTGGTTTGCTGATGGCGCTGACGACGGCTGCACGGTAGGCTGTGCGGCTCGCCTGCGCGGCGCGGGATTGAACTCACGCAAAAACCGGAATTGATTGATGGACGTGTTGCAGATTGCCGTATGGGTTTACCTGGCCGCCATGATTCTGGCCGCCAATCTCCCCTGGATGACTGACAGGGTGTTCTTTTTCTTTTCCCCTCCCGGGGGGCGTAAAGTCCCCGGCTGGCGGTTTGCGGAGTGGGGGGTGCTGTACGGGGTGGCGCTGGCCCTGGGTTGGGCCCTGGAGAATTACATGACCGGGACGGTCCACGAACAGGGCTGGCAGTTCTATGCCATCACCCTCTCCCTGTTCGCGGTGTCTGCCTTCCCCGGCTTCATTTACCGTCACGATTTGCGCAAGCACCTGATCCAGCGCAGCCGAGTGCCCCATGCCGCGTCGGACATCCCGGAGTAGGTGGGGCCGATTCACGGAAAATCGTGAATAAGGGGTTGCAGTCTTCGGGAAAGATGCGTAGTATTCACAGCCTCAGTTGCGGGGTGGAGCAGTCTGGCAGCTCGTCGGGCTCATAACCCGAAGGTCGCAGGTTCGAATCCTGCCCCCGCTACCAGGTACCGTCAAAGGCCCCTTTTGGGGCCTTTTTCTTAACCGCGGTGGGATTTCAACGTCCGTTTCATGCGCTCCCGACAGGGACGCCGGGCGAAGAAAGACTGCTACGGCGGTGTTCTCGAATGGGCCCTGGGGCCCATTTTTTGTTTGTGGGGTGTATGTGCGGCAGGACTCCCTGGAATTGACGCGTCTGATTCGTCCGGTGGTCGAGGGGCTCGGTTACGAGTTGTGGGGCCTGGAGTATCGGGTTCAGCGTACCAGCGCCTTTTTGAGGATCTTTATCGACGGCCAGGAAGGCATCACGCTGGATGATTGCGCTGCCGTGAGTGACCAGGTGAGCGGCGTGCTGGACGTGGAAGATCCGATCCCGGTGCCGTATCGCCTGGAGGTGTCATCGCCTGGGATGGACCGCCCACTGTTCGAATCGGCCCACTACCGGCGTTACCCGGGGGCTCGAGTTCGGGTCCGCACCAGTTGGCCCATAGAGGGGCAACGCAACTTCAAGGGCGTGATCGAGTCCGTGGAGGATGAGGCCGTGGTGCTCGCCCTGGACGATGGCGAAGGGGCCGTGCGCATCCCCCTGGAATCAGTGTCTCGGGCGCGATTGGTGCCCAGCTTCTGAAAGCCTGGATCACACCGGATGGGTCCAGCGTCGGATTCACCCCATGTCGCCGCGGTGACCAATCGCCGGGCGCTGTGATCCGGACGCCGCCGCGCAGGCCGCGCCGGGGCAAGTCATGTGGAGACGTTTGAATGAGCAAAGAAATCCTGCTGGTGGTGGACGCCGTCTCCAATGAGAAGGGCGTCGACAAGAGCGTGATCTTTGAGGCCATCGAGTCCGCTCTGGCCTCCGCCACGCGCAAGAAGCACGGCGGCGATATCGACGTGCGCGTCAGTATTCACCGGGAGACCGGTGACTACGAGACCTATCGTCGCTGGCGTGTAGTCGATGATGAAGACCCGGAATTTGAAAGCCCCGAACGGCAGATCCTCTATTCCTACGCGATTCAGAATCATCCCGACATTCAGGTGGGTGAATACATCGAGACGCCCATCGAGTCGGTGGAGTTCGGTCGTATTGCCGCCCAGACCGCCAAGCAGGTCATCGTGCAGAAGGTGCGCGAGGCCGAGCGGGCCAAGGTGGTGGATGAGTTCCAGGATCGCGTGGGCGAACTGGTGATGGGCACGGTGAAGCGTTCCGAGCGCAATGGCGTGTTTCTGGATCTGGGCAGCAACGCAGAGGCCTTTATCCCCCGCGATGAGATGATCGCAAGGGAGACCGTGCGCCCCAATGACCGACTGCGCGGCTATCTGCGCGAGGTGCGTACCGAACAGCGCGGCCCGCAGTTGTTCGTGAGTCGGACCGTGCCCGAATTTCTGGTGGAGTTGTTCAAGCTGGAGGTGCCTGAAGTGGGGCAGGGCTTGATCGAGATCATGGGGGCGGCCCGCGATCCGGGCATGCGCGCCAAGATCGCCGTACGCTCCCACGACCCTCGCCTGGATCCGGTCGGGGCCTGTGTGGGTATGCGGGGTTCCCGGGTGCAATCCGTCTCCAACGAGCTGGCCGGTGAGCGTATCGATATCATTCTCTGGAATGACAATCCTGCCCAATTCGTCATCAATGCCATGTCCCCCGCCGAGGTGCTCTCCATCGTCGTGGACGAGGACAGCAACAGCATGGATATCGCCGTGTCCGAGGAAAAGCTCTCCCAGGCCATTGGTCGTGGGGGGCAGAACGTTCGCCTGGCATCGCAGTTGACGGGCTGGGAGTTGAACGTGATGAGCGAAAAGCAGGCCGTGGAGAAGAACGAACACGAAACCGCCGAGCTTCAGAAAATGTTCATGGACAGCCTGGACGTGGACGAGGAGGTGGCGGCCATCCTGGTGCAAGAAGGCTTCTCCAGCATTGATGAGGTGGCTTATGTGCCCACCGCTGAAATCGTGCAGATCGAGGAATTCGACGAGGATATCGTTGAGGAGCTGCGTCGCCGCGCCCGGGACGCCTTGCTCACCAAGGCCATCGCCTCGGAGGAGCAGCACAACGGGGGGGTGCCAGCCGCCGACCTGCTTGAGATGGATGGCATGGACTCTGATCTGGCGCATCGCCTGGCGGCTCGCGGGATCTGCACCATGGAGGATCTGGCCGAGCAGTCGGTGGACGACTTGGTGGAACAGGCAGCGGTGGACCCGGAGCAGGCAGCCAGTCTGATCATGGCCGCCCGTGCCCCCTGGTTTGCGGACCAGACAAAAGACGCGTAAGTAAGAAGGACCAGCGCGCCTGCCGTGCGCGCGCCCCAGGCCTCAGGCCGGGGCCCGGTCCGCGGAAGCATTCAGATCGGAGGTAACGGCACATGACCGACGTTACGGTGAAACAGTTGTCAGAGATGGTGGGAACGCCCGTGGAGCGGCTGCTTGAGCAGCTCTCCGAAGCGGGCGTGTCCGTCTCCGATCCCGATCAAATGGTGACCGAGGAGCAGAAGTTCAAGCTGCTGGAGCACCTGCGAAAGGCCCATGGCAAGTCTGAAGAAGGTGGCCAGGGGCGGCGTATCACGCTGCGTCGCCGCAGTACCACCGAGTTGAAGGTGGCGGGCGCCCAGGGGCGTGCCAAGACCGTCAGTGTGGAGGTGCGTAAGCGCCGAACCTACGTCAAGGGTGGTGGAGCGGCCGCTGAACCCGAGCAGCAGGCCCCCGCCGCTTCGTCGGCTGAGGCCAGCCCGCCGGAAGCCAAGCCTGAGAGCCTGCCCGAGTCCCCCGAGACGAAGGCTGTCGAGCCTGAGGCCGAGGTCCAGGCAAAGGCCCCGGCAGAGCGGAGCGTTGAGCAGCCACCCGAGCCCGAGACGCCGCCGGTTGTCGAGGAAGTGAAGACGGCCGAGCAGGAACAGGCCGAGGCCGATGCCCGTGCCGCCGAAGAGAAGCGTCAGGCTGAGGAGGCCGCGCGTCTGGCCGAGGAACAACTCAAGGCCATGGAGGCTGAAGTCCTCAAGGCAGCAGAACAGGAAACGCGTCAGCAGGCCGAGCAGCAGACCCGGCAGGCCGCCGAGGAGGCCGCGCGCCGCGAGGCCGAGGCGCGTGCCGCCGCTGCCGCCGCTGCCGCGCCGCCCGCTCCCACGCCGGGGCCTGCTGCGGCCCCGCCCCCGGCCTCCACCGACCAGCCCCGTGGCAAGCGTCGTCGTGGCAAGGAGCGGGAAGATGCCGGCAAGTCCAAGCGCGAGGAGCTGCACGTCTCCAGCGACAAGCGCGGACGTCGCGGCAAGGGCAAGGGTGGTCGCGCCGCGGCTGCTGTCACGCCTAGCAAGCACGGCTTTGAAAGACCCACGGCGCCGGTGGTGCGCGAGGTCGGTATCCCCGAGACCATGACGGTGGGCGAACTGGCCCAGAAGATGGCCATCAAGGCGCCGGAATTGATCAAGACCCTGATGGGCATGGGCGTGATGGCCACCATCAACCAGTCCATTGACCAGGATACGGCCACCCTCGTGGTGGAGGAGATGGGGCACATTGCCAAGCCCATGCAGGAAGCCGAGGTGGAAGAAGAGCTTTCCCTGGAGACCGAACAGGGCGGGGAAGCGGTGCTGCGTCCACCGGTGGTCACCGTGATGGGTCACGTGGACCATGGCAAGACCTCCCTGCTGGACCATATCCGCCTGACCCAGGTGGCCGAGGGCGAGGCCGGGGGCATTACACAGCACATTGGTGCCTATCACGTGCCCTTCAAGGATCGTGCCGGTATCACCTTCCTGGATACACCAGGCCACGCGGCCTTTACCTCCATGCGTGCCCGTGGCGCCAAGGTCACCGACGTGGTGGTGCTGGTTGTGGCGGCGGATGACGGCGTGATGCCTCAGACCCTGGAAGCCATTCAGCACGCCCAGGCGGGTGAAGTGCCCATGGTGGTGGCGGTCAACAAGATCGACAAGCCGGAAGCCGATCCGGAACGTGTCAAGAGTGAACTGGCGCAGCACAACGTCATTTCGGAAGAGTGGGGTGGCGAAACCCAGTTCGTGCATGTTTCCGCCAAAACGGGCGAGGGCATTGACCGACTGCTGGAGGCCATCCAGTTGCAGGCCGAGCTCATGGAGCTCAAGGCGCATAGCGAAGGTCAGGCCCGTGGCGTGGTGGTGGAATCCAAGCTGGACAAGGGGCGCGGGGCCGTGGCCACGTTGCTGATCCAGTCCGGCACCCTGGAGAAGGGCGAAGTGATCCTCACTGGCCAGGAGTTTGGCCGCGTGCGCGCCATGTTCGACGAGAATGGCAAGCCGGTGAAATCCGCGGGGCCGTCCATGCCCGTGGAGGTGCTGGGCCTGTCGGGTGTGCCCAACGCCGGCGATGACATGCTGGTGGTCCAGGACGAACGCAAGGCCCGTGAAGTGGCTCTGTTCCGTCAGGGCAAGTTCCGCGAATCCAAGCTGGCCACCCAGCAGGCGGCCAAGCTGGAGAACCTGTTCAGCCAGATGCAGGAGGGGGCTGCTTCGGTGGTCAATATCCTGCTCAAGGCGGATGTTCAGGGCTCTGCCGAGGCCTTGCGCGACTCGTTGGAGAAGCTATCCACCGACGAGGTGAAGGTCAAGATCGTGTCAGCGGGTGTGGGGGGGATCACCGAATCCGACGTGAACCTGGCTACCGCATCCACGGCCATTATCATCGGCTTCAACGTTCGCGCCGATGCTGGCGCCCGCAAGGCGGCCAGCGACATGGATGTGGACCTGCGCTACTACAGCGTGATCTACGAGGCCATCGACGATGTGAAACAGGCCCTTTCCGGTCTGCTTTCGCCGGAGATGCGCGAGGAGATCATTGGTCTGGCCCAGGTTCGGGATGTGTTCAAGTCCTCCCAGTTCGGTGCGGTTGCAGGCTGTCTGGTCATCGAAGGCAGTGTGCGTCGGGGCAATCCCATCCGCGTGCTGCGTGACAACGTGGTCGTCTATGAGGGTGAGCTGGAGTCCCTGCGTCGCTTCAAGGATGACGTCAACGAGGTGAAGACAGGAACCGAATGCGGTATTGCGGTGAAAAACTACAATGATGTGAAGCCCGGCGACCAGATTGAGGTCTACCATCGAGTTGAGGTGGCGCGGTCGCTCTGAAGTCCGAGCCACGCCATATGAATCGATGCCGCGCCACGGCATCCAACGCCCGGGGTTTCTGACATGCCCAAAGATTTTTCACGTTCACAGCGAGTGGGCGACCAGATCCAGCGGGAACTGGCCGAACTGATCCGCGAGCAGGTCAAGGATCCCCGTGTGGGGATGCTGACCCTCTCGGGGGTCGAGGTGAGTCGCGATCTGGCCCATGCGAAGGTCTTCTTCACTGTGCTCGGGGATCAGGACGCCATTGAGGGGACCACCCAGGGATTGCGTCAGGCGGCCGGTTTCCTGCGCCGCGAGCTGGGCCGGCGCATGCGTATCCGCACCGTGCCGGAACTGCATTTTCACTATGATGATACCCAGGCGAAGGGGGCTCGACTCTCGGCTCTCATCGATGAGGCCGTGGCCAGTGATCGCGCTCGCCATCCGGATGCCTCCGACGACAAAGACCCTCAATGAGCAAACCGAAAATCCAGCGCCGTGATGTCCACGGCCTGATCCTCCTGGACAAGCCTCAGGGCTACACCTCCAACCAGGCCCTGCAGCGGATCAAGTATCTGCTCCGTGCCCGTAAGGCGGGCCATACCGGCAGTCTCGATCCGCTGGCCACGGGCCTGTTGCCCCTGTGTTTTGGTGAGGCCACCAAGGTTTCCGGGTTTCTTCTGGATGCCGATAAGCGCTATCACACGGTCTGCCGTCTGGGGCAGAAGACCCTGACCGGCGACGCCGAGGGGGAGGTGATTGAGACCCGGGATGTTCCCGACCTGGATGCGGCCCGGATTGAATCGGCGCTGGCCAGGTTTCGTGGACCCATCGAGCAGATCCCCCCGATGTATTCGGCACTCAAGCACCAGGGTCAGCGGCTTTATGAGTTGGCCCGAAAGGGGCAGGAGGTGGAGCGGCCACCACGGGCCGTGACCATTCACGACCTGCGCTGCCTGGCCCATGACGACGGGGCACTCACCCTGGATGTGGTGTGCTCGAAGGGCACCTATATCCGTACCCTGGTGGAGGATATCGGTGAAGTCCTGGGCTGCGGTGCCCATGTGATTGCCTTGCGACGCATCGGCCTGACACCCTTCGAAGACCCTCACATGGTGACCCTGGAGCAGATCGAGGCCCTGGCGGAGCAAGGTTTCCAGGCCCTGGATGAGGTTCTGAGGCCTCTGGACGAGGCTCTGGAGCACTGGCCGGCGGTCACCCTGGATGCCGACAGCGCCTTTTATCTTGGGCAGGGGCAGGCGGTCTTCGTGCCTGGCCTGACACACCGGGGGCACTTGAGGCTGTACGGGCCCGGAGACCGCTTCCTGGGTGTTGGCCGCCTGCTGGATGATGGTCGGGTGGCACCCAAGCGGCTGATTGTTCAGCCAACCTGATGATCCTTTCACGATCCCGCATGACCCGCCGGCCGCATCCACAAGCCCCTGTTCTGCAAAGGGGGGGCGTGATAGAATCGCGAGCCTTCAGAAAAGAATGCAGAGGCCCTGTGTGGCCAGATCCCATCCCAGGAGTTTTCAAGAATGTCCCTGAGCAGTGAAGTGAAGTCAGATATCGTCGAGAAGTACAAGCGCGACGCCGCCGACACCGGTTCCCCGGAAGTCCAGGTGGCCCTGTTGTCCGCACGTATCCAGCACCTGATGGGGCACTTCTCCAAGCACAAGAAAGATCATCATTCCCGTCGCGGTCTGCTGAAGATGGTCAACCAGCGCCGCAAGCTGCTGGACTACCTCAAGAGCAAGGATCAGCAGCGCTATCAGGATCTGGTCAGCAGCCTGGGTCTGCGCCGCTAAGTCTTCGGCAAGGCCTTTGCCGCGCCCACTCAGAACAAGCCAACCGGGATACAACGTGCCGTCAATTACCAAGTCGTTCCAGTACGGTCAGCATACCGTCACCTTCGAAACCGGCGAGATCGCTCGCCAGGCCACCGGCGCTGTGATGGTCGATGTGGCCGGCACCGTGGTGCTGGTGACGGCCGTGGGCCGCAAGGAAGCCGTGCCAGGTCGGGATTTCTTCCCCCTGACGGTCAACTATCAGGAACGGACTTACGCCGCCGGGCGGATTCCCGGCGGGTTCTTCAAGCGCGAAGGGCGGCCCTCGGAAAAAGAGACCCTGACCTGCCGGCTGATTGACCGCCCCCTGCGGCCCCTGTTCCCCAAGGGCTTCACCAATGAGGTGCAGGTGGTGGCCACGGTGATGTCCCTGAATCCGGAAGTGGACCCGGATATCCCGGCCCTGCTGGGGGCCTCCGCTGCGGTGGCCCTGTCGGGCATGCCGTTTGCCGGCCCGATTGGTGCCGCTCGAGTGGGCTACCAGGACGGCGAGTACCTGCTGAACCCCGACCTGACCCCGCTGAAGGACTCCCAGCTGGATCTGGTGGTGGCCGGCACTCAGAACGCCGTCATCATGGTGGAATCCGAGGCCACGGAGTTGTCGGAAGAGGTCATGCTGGGCGCCGTGATGTACGGCCACGAGCAGATGCAGGTGGCCATCAACGCCATCCGCGAACTGGCGGCCGAGGCTGGCAAGCCCGCCTGGGACTGGCAGCCGCCGGAAGAGGATAAGGCGCTGCGGGCCCGCGTGGAGGAGGCCTGCCTGTCGGATTTGACCGAGGCCTACAAGATCGCCGAAAAGCAGGAGCGTACCGCGCGCATCAAGGAACTGCGCGATGAGGTCAAGGCTCGCCTCGCCGATGGCGAGGAAGGCTCCCCCGAAGCTGATGAGATCAAGGAGATCTTCCACGATATCGAGAAGCGCATTGTGCGCGATCTGGTTCTGGATGGTCAGCCGCGTATCGATGGGCGCGATACCACCACCGTGCGTCCCATCGGCGTGCGCGTGGGTGTGCTGCCGCGTACCCATGGCTCGGCACTCTTCACCCGGGGTGAAACCCAGGCCATCGTGACCGCGACCCTGGGCACCGACCGGGATTCCCAGGTCATCGATGCCATCGAGGGTGAGCGTCGTGAGCGCTTCATGCTGCATTATAACTTCCCTCCCTACTGCACCGGCGAGACCGGTATGGTGGGTACGCCCAAGCGCCGAGAGATCGGTCACGGCCGTCTGGCCAAGCGGGGCGTGCAGGGCGTGATGCCGGCCGACGAGGATTTCCCCTACGTGCTGCGGGTGGTCTCGGAGATCACGGAGTCCAACGGTTCCAGTTCCATGGCTTCGGTCTGCGGTACCAGCCTGGCACTGATGGATGCAGGTGTGCCTCTGAAGGCGCCGGTGGCCGGTATTGCCATGGGACTGATCAAGGAGCAGGACCGTTTCGCCGTGCTGTCGGACATCCTCGGAGACGAGGATCACCTGGGCGATATGGACTTCAAGGTGGCTGGTACCGAAGGCGGTGTCACTGCGCTGCAGATGGACATCAAGATCGACGGCATCACCCGTGAGATCATGGAAAAGGCCCTGGGCCAGGCTCGCGAAGGTCGGCTGCACATTCTGAAGGAGATGGGTAAGGTCATGACCACCCCGCGGGGTGAGATGTCTGCCTATGCGCCGCGTTTCATCACTCTGCGCATCAATCCGGAGAAGATCCGTGATGTGATCGGTAAGGGAGGGGCCACCATCCGTGCCCTGACCGAGGAAACCGGTGCCACCATCGACATCGATGACTCGGGTGTGATCAAGATCGCCTCCGTGGACAAGGAAGCCGGTGAGGAGGCCAAGCGCCGCATCGAGGAGATCACCGCTGATGTGGAAGTGGGTCGGGTCTATGAGGGGCGCGTGGCCAAGATCATGGACTTCGGTGCCTTTGTGACCATCCTGCCGGGCCGCGATGGCCTGGTGCATATCTCCCAGATCTCTGAGGAGCGGGTGGAGAGTGTCTCTGACAAGGTGAAGGAAGGCGAGACGGTCAAGGTCAAGGTGCTGGAAGTGGACAAGCAGGGCCGGATCCGTCTGAGCATGAAGGCGGTGGAGTCGGGGGAGTAAGTTTCCCCACCGCCCTCACCCCAACCCCTCTCCCGCCAGCGGGAGAGGGGCTAAAACCTGGCCATTCCCGTCATCAGGGCATAGCCCCGAGTTTCCCTTCTCCTGTCATCAGGCTGAAGCCTTGAATCTCCCTTCTCCTGTCATCAGGCCGAAGCCTTGAATCTCCCTTTTCCTGTCATCAGGCCGAAGCCTTGAATCTCCCTTCTCCCCTCTGGGGAGAAGGGCCGGGGATGAGGGGCGGGGCGGGACGCCCCGAGGTTCAGTCCTGTTGCCCATCTGCTGCCGTCGCCTCCGGCTCCCCCTCATATATACCAATGAGATAATCCTCCAGCAGGGTCCTGGCGGCGTCGCTGTGCGCTGCTCCGTAACCTTTGGTCTCCCAGGCCTCCGTTGCCTCCCGGCCGCACCAGGGCTCCACCATCGCTGGTGGACCCGCGTGTTGGGGGAGATACTCGCTGATGTCGTAGACCTTGCCATGAATTGCCTTCCAGCAGTCCTCAGGCTGATCATGTTGCGCCAGTTCTTCCTGAGTGATCACCGGCAGTGATGGGGCGGGATCGTCGGCCTGCGCGGCCAGTGGCAGGATCAGGAGCGCCCCCAGCGCGAACGCAGTCGTCTCCCATGGACGGCGAGGGGTGGAACGGACGCGGCGGGTCGATGGCATGATGTCATCCTTCGATGGGGTTATCAGGAGTCGGTAGTGATTGATGGTGGCCTGGGCGCGCCAGCATACCCGACCCATACTAAGGGATCAGCCAGTCTCCGAGAATAAGCCTCCCACCCCGGAAGGCGCGATTGAATGATCCCGGACAATCATGACGCGGGGACGAGTCGCGTACCCGGACTTCCTCGGCTAGCATCCTGAGTCTGGATGATATCCATCCTGAATGGCGGCGCCTGGCGCGTCGCCCCGTCAATGAGGTTTCAGACGTGCGAATCGGTATCGGTATCGGTGTGTTTCTGGTGGGGCTGACCTGGTTGCTGTATCGGGTGGGAAATATCCCACCCGAGATGGGGGGGCTGGGGGTGATCGGCTACTTGATCCCCGCCTTGCTGGTGATCGTGCTGGGGTTGGGGATCTTCGCCTGGGGCCCGGGCAACGAGGCCCAGACGTCCAGCGACTGACCGGGACGTAGGGCCGCCTTGTCGCCCCAGCCCCACGGACCGTTCACAGGCGGTCCGTGGGGCGTGCCTGGTGACGAATGCTGCTTACCCGCCGTCCTGGCTATCACCCGAACCCTTGCGGGCCGCCATGGCCTTCTCGCGCTCTTCCTTCAGATACTGGACCTTCTCCTTGACCAGTACGCCGGCCAGGAGCACCAGGGCGAGCAGATTGGGCGCCGCCATCAGGCCATTGAGGGTGTCCGAGACGTCCCAGACGGTGGTCAGGCCGCCAATCGCACCCAGGAATAAAAAGCACACGAAAATGATCCGGTAGGGCAGGACGACCCGCTTGCCGAAGGCATACTCCCAACTTTTCTCACCATAGAAATTCCAGGTGAGCATGGTAGTGTAGGAGAACAGCACAATGGACAGCAGGACGATCCATCCGCCCAGGCCCGGCAGGCCGGTGGAGAAGGCGCTACTGGTGAGTTCCGCTCCGGTCTGCCCCGTCTGGATCACGCCAGTGACCAGGATCACCAGGGCCGTCATGGTGCATACCACCAACGTATCGACGAAGACCTCCCACATCCCCCACAAACCCTGGGCATAAGGCTTGTTGCGGGCCTGCGCATGGACGATGGAGGCCGAACCCAGGCCCGCCTCGTTGGAGAAAATGCCTCGGGCAATGCCGTATCGGATGGCACCGGCCACCGTGGCGCCGGCAAAACCGCCGATGGCCGAGGTTGGCGTGAAGGCGCCGTTGAAGATCTGTGCAAACGCCCCCGGGATCTGATCATAGAAGCTGACCAGAATGCCCACGGCGCCGATGATATAGACCAGCGCCATGGTGGGGACGATGCGTTCGGCAGTCACGGCGATGCGCTTGATCCCCCCCAGGGTGACCAGGCCCACGAGGAACATCACCACCAGGCCGGTGGCCCAATTGGGCACGCCCATGCTGGTTTCCAGGGCGTGGGCCATGGTATTCGCCTGTACCATGTTGCCGATGCCAAAGGCCGCCAGGCCAGCCAGGAAAGCATAGACCAGGGCCAGCCACTTCCATTTCCGGCCCAGGCCGTATTCGATGTAATAGAAAACACCCCCCGAGACCCGGCCGTCCGAGTCGACCTGGCGGTATTTCAAGCCCAGGGTGGCCTCAGCCAGCTTGGTGGCCATGCCCACCAGGGCCACGATCCACATCCAGAATACGGCACCGGGTCCCCCAAGGGCGATGGCTGTGGCCACCCCGGCGATATTGCCCACCCCGATGGTGGCGGCCATGGCGGAGGTGACGGCCTGGAATGGCGTGATGGCGCCTTTTTCCACCTGTTGATCACGGCGGAACAGCGTGCCAAAGGTGCGTTGCCAGGCAAAGCGAAGGTGTGTGAACTGGAAAAAGCCCAACCGAATGGTGAGATACAGCCCCGTGCCCACCAGCAGGATCATGAAAGGAGGGCCCCAGACGATGCCGTTGACCCAGTCGTTGACCGCGAGAAGTCCTTGCATCATGACGTATTGTCTCCCCTGTTGAGCAGGTGAATATTCTGGTTGGTTTTATTGATGCACGTCAGCGGAGAGTTTAATGGTTGCTCGTCAAGTCTCAAACACTCATTGTCAGGCTCTGCTGGAGCCAGTGAGGCACACGCCGCTCAAGCCAGTAACGACCCCAGCCTTCCACAAAGCCCACATGGCCACCATGGTGAGCCAGTTCCAGGTGCACGGTGGACGATAACTCCGGTTCGGTGGGAATGACCTCCGGGCTCATGAAGGGGTCGTCGATGGCATGCAGGATCAGCGTGGGGGTGCGGATGCCATGCAGGTACTGCCGACAACTGCACTGACCATAGTAGTCATCCACATCCCTGAAACCATGCAGGCGGGCGGTGACGGCATCATCAAACTGCCGAAAGGTACGTAATTGCGGCAGGGCAGTGCAGTCGATGGGCAGGGGCATGCGGCGGCACTTGGCCTGAGTGGAACGGCGGAGGCGTCCCACCAGATAGCCCTGGTAGAGGCGCGAGAGCCCCCGCTCCATGCGCCGTGCAGCCTTGTCCAGATCGAAAGGGACGGAAATGGCCACCGCTGCGGATAACGGATTGGTGTCACCCGTCTCACCCAGCCATTTGAGCAGGGCGTTGCCGCCGAGGGAGACGCCGATGCCTGCCACCGGCCGTTCGGGGAAGCGCTGGGTCAGTTGTTCCACGACCCAGGCCATGTCTCCGGTGTCGCCGGCGAAATAGCTGCGGGGCAGACGGTTGGGTTCGCCGCTGCAGCCACGAAAGTGCAGGGTGAGGGCCTGAAAGCCCTGGTCGTGCAAGCGGCGCATCAGCCCGGCCGCATAGGGGGACCGGCTGGAGCCTTCCAGACCGTGAAACAGGATCACCAGCGGGCCGTCCATGGTGGGGGCCCAGTCCAGATCCAGGAAATCGCCGTCGGGCAGTTCCAGGCGCTCGCGGCGCAGCGGGATGGAATGACGAGGGCGCAACAGGTTGGGCAGAATGGTTTGCACATGGCTGCCCCGTAACCAGCGCGCCGGGTGAAAATCGGCCTGCGTGATCATGGTCGTCGGTTTCCCGGCTGAGCTTCGGGAACGGTCATCAATCCCCGATGGATGGTGGTTTTCTCGGTCCGGTCACTTGAAACTGAGGACTCGAGTCGTTACAACAGGTGGATATTCCCATACTGGAAAGGATCTCATGGATCTCTCCTCGATCAAGAGCGCCTATCGGCGTTACGCGCGATATTACGACGCCGTGTTTGGCCCCATCTTCGCCGGTGGCCGGCGAATGGCAATGGAGATGGTGAACGCGGAAACGGCGCCACGCGTACTCGAGGTGGGGGTGGGGACCGGCCTGTCCCTGCCGGATTACCGGGCAGACGCCCGGGTCGTGGGTATCGATGTGAGCCCGGAGATGCTCCAGATCGCCAAGCGTCGGGCCGAGGATGGCCAGCTCAAGCAGGTGGAATCCCTCATGGAGATGGATGGGGAATCCCTGGCGTTTGCCGATGACAGTTTCGACTGTGTGGTGGCCATGTACGTGGCCTCGGTGGTGCCCAACCCCGACAAGCTCATGCGGGAGATGCAGCGTGTCTGCGTTCCTGGCGGTGATGTGTTGGTGATCAACCATTTTGCCTCCAGCCATCCCATTGTGCGCCGCGTGGAACGCGCCTTGCGGCCCCTGTCACGCCTGGTGGGTTTCAGGCCCGACATGGAACTGGACAGCCTGCCCGAGCTTCCTGGTCTCAACCGCGTGGGTGTGCACAAGACCAACCTGTTCGGTTACTGGAAGCTGGTGCATTACCGCAATGGCGAGGCGCCCCTGGCGGAAGCGGAGCAGTCCCTGACGCCTCGCGCGGCGGATCAGCCCGGCTGATCCCCATCGCGACCTGTCCTGCGTCCCCGGTGGGGATGATGGACCCATCCATTCAAGAGTCCCCTATGAGCATCGACTGGAAGGCGTACGACCCCAACGGATTTTACGATGAACTCATCAGTGCCCCGGGCATCCCGCGTCCGGCAGCCAAGACCCTGACCGATTATCTGCGCTCCCTTGGCGACGCCGAGATACACGAGCGCAAGCAGGCGGCCGAACACGCCATCATGGAGATGGGCATCAGCTTCACGGTGTATACGGAAGGCGGCAATATCGACCGTGCCTGGCCCTTCGACATCATCCCCCGAATCATCCCGCGGACTGAATGGCGCCGTGTGGAGGCTGGATTGCGCCAGCGCCTTACGGCCCTGAACATGTTCATCAGCGACATCTACAACGAACAGCGCATCGTCAAGGACAAGATCTTTCCGGCCGAGATCCTGTCCCAATCCCGCAATTTCCGTGAGCAATGTCGAGGCATTCAGCCCACCCATGGGGTATGGGCGCATATCTGCGGCTCCGACCTGGTGCGGGATGCCGATGGCAGCTTCTATGTGCTGGAGGACAACCTGCGCGTCCCCTCGGGGGTGTCGTACATGCTGGAGAACCGCCAGGTGACCAAGCGGGTGTTCCCGGAGTTGTTCGAGAATTACAGCATCCAGCCCGTGGATGAGTACCCCTCCCAGCTCTTCGACATGCTGGCCAGCCTCTCGCCCCGCCCGCTGGATTATCCCGAGGTGGTTGTCCTCACCCCGGGTATTTATAACTCCGCTTACTTCGAGCATGCCTATCTGGCCCAGCGCATGGGAGCGGAGTTGGTGGAGGGGGCCGACCTGGTGGTCTGCGATGATGATTGCGTCTACATGCGCACCATCGACGGTCTGGAACGGGTGGACGTGATCTATCGTCGCATTGATGACCTGTTCCTGGATCCGGAGGCCTTCAACCCTGACTCCATGCTGGGCGTCCCGGGCGTGATGCGGGCCTGGCGGGCTGGAAACGTGGCACTGGTGAATGCTCCAGGGGCCGGTGTGGCCGATGACAAGGTGGTGTATGCCTTCGTGCCCAAGATGATCCGCTACTATCTGGACGAGGAACCCATCCTGTCCAATGTGCCCACTTATCTGTGCATGGACGATAAGGAGCGGGAACACGTACTGGCCAACCTGGATCAACTGGTGGTCAAACCGGCCAATGAGTCGGGAGGGTATGGAATGATCATCGGCCCCCATGCCACGCCCACCCAGTTGGAGGAGTTTGCCGAGCTCATCAAGCGCGATCCGCGTAACTATATCGCCCAACCTACGCTCAAGTTGTCCACATCCCCCACGTTGTGTGACGGGCATCTGGAGCCGCGGCACCTGGATCTTCGCCCCTTCGTGCTCCAGGGGGTGCGCACGGATGTGACCGCGGGGGGGTTGACACGGGTGGCCTTGCGCAAGGGCTCCCTGGTGGTGAACTCTTCTCAAGGGGGCGGCAGCAAGGACACCTGGATCGTTGACACGGATACCCGGGACTGACACATGCTTTCACGCGTCGCAGAACGGCTTTACTGGATGGCCCGCTATATCGAGCGGACCGAAAACACGGCCCGCATGGTCACCGCCTTCAATCATCTGGCCCTGGACATGCCCTATCAAACCCGGGTCTCCTGGGCGGGGCTGGTATCCATCACGGGTAGCGAGGCGGTGTTCGAGGACCGTTACTCCGAGTACAACGAGGCCAATGTGGTCAAGTTTCTCCTGGGGGACCCGGCCAACCCGGGGTCGATCCTCAATGCCCTGAACAGCGCCCGCGAGAATGTGCGGACCACGCGGGATCGGGTGCCCACCGAGGTCTGGGAGACAGTGAACGAACTGCACCTCTACGCCCGCTTCAACCTGGATGCGGGAGAGGGTAAGCGGGGGCGTTATCGTTACCTGTCTCAGATCCGCAGCCGCTGCCAGCAGATCACCGGGATGCTGGCGGGCACCATGAGCCACGACCATGCCTATGATCTGATCAAGGCAGGGCGCAATCTGGAACGGGCGGATATGACATCACGCCTGTTGGATGTGGGGGCAGTGGGCTTGCTGGCCCGTGGAAAGGAGGTGGATGAGGATATCTCACCCTTTGAAGGCTTGCTGTGGATCAACATCCTCAAATCCCTGAGTGCCTTCCAGATGTACCGTCAGCATGTACGGCGGCGGATCAACGCGGCCGACGTGCTGCGTTTCCTGGTGCAGGATCCGGAGTTTCCGCGCTCCATCGGTCATGCCCTGGCGGAGGTGGAGCACAGCCTGGCCAACCTGCCTCGCAATGACATCCCCCTGCGCATGGCCATGCAGGTGAAGCGCCATGCCGTGGACTCCCAGGTGGACAAGCTGCTTGAGCCCAAGGAGTTGCATCGCTTCATCGATGACCTGCAAAAGGAGATGGCGGAACTGCATGGCCTCGTGGCGGAGACTTGGTTCCGCCTGGACAAGGCGGCCTGAGGCAGGCGCCCCCGGGGCGGGGCGCCCCGAGGGCGCTCAGCCGGTTTTCTTGGAGGGTTTGCGGGTACTGCGCCGGTTGACCGTGACCTCTGTGCCGCGGCGTTTGCTTCCACGGGCCGCTTCCCAGTCAAAGCGGGGCAGGTCACGGAAGGCGGCCTTGATGTTGTCGTCCCAGGCCCGCTTCAGGTCGGTGAGATAGGTATCGTCTGCCTCCAGGCACAGATAGTGCTCAAAGGTCAGGCTGTCGCGCTCGTAGACGATCACCTCGATGGGCGGGCCCACCGTGACGTTGGAGCGCATGGTGGAGTCGATGGACACCAGGGCGCAGCGCGCGGCGTCACCCAGGTCGCCGTCGTGGCTGACGATGCGATCCAGGATGGGTTTGCCGTACTTGCTCTCGCCGATTTGCAGGAAGCGGGTATGAGAGGATGCCGTGATGAAATTGCCCTGGGGATAGACCAGGTAGATCTCCGGTTCCTGTCCGGCGAACTGGCCGCCGATGATGAACGAGGCATCGGCCCGGAAGCCGGCCTTGGTGAGGGCCTCACCATGTTTTTCCTGCTCTTCGCGATTCACCCGGCCCAGGTACTCGGCCGCGTCGGACATGCCCCGTACGGTGTGCAGGCTTTCCTCTACATTGTCTTCGATGTCACGCTTGAGCCGGGCCAGTACGGCCTGGGTGGTGGCCAGATTGCCGGCGGTGAGCAGGACGAAGACACGGTCCTCATCCACCTCGAAGGTATGCATCTTGCTGTAGGTGCTCACCTGGTCGGCACCGGCGTTGGTGCGTGAGTCCGAGGCGAATACCAGCCCGGCGTCCATGGTGATGGCGAGGCAATAGGTCATTGAGGGATGTGGTTCCTGAGCGGCGGTAAGGCATAGTAGGAGGGGGTTGCACCGGGCGTCAATGCCGCAGGATCAATCACAGGTGCAACCGCCGTAGATGGGGATCCGGCTCCCCCGCGTCCCAGTGAGTCATGAACTGTTCACCCATGAGCCTGGATCGCCGGGGAGTGTGAAAATTGGCCACCGCCTGATAACGCAGGGCCTGAGGCTGGTGGATGAGGCCTTGGCGATCGGCAATGAGAAAGGCCTCCACCACGGAACGCCGATCCGGTTCCCCCATGCGGCGGACGTGTACGCGACTGCTCAGGCGCTGGGCCAGGTGGATGAGACGGTGGCTGGTGCCCCGAAGCGGATCGCTGTCCTGGATCAGGATGCGGATGTCCACATGGCGACTGTGACGAGCCAGTCGGGAGAGGGGTTCCACTACCGCCGGGTCATCAAAGATGGCCGGATCCAGGTGCCGGCTGGTCAGCCAGAGGCTGCGCCGGGCCTGTTCCACCATACGTTGCACGGCAAGGCGCAGGTGTTCAGGGGCGTCCAGGGTGATGTCGCTATCCGTCCGACCGAGCAGATAGTGTTCCGGGTGTTCCATCAGGGGCTGAGCGGAGGTGGCGTACATGGTGAGGGCCTCCAAACGAGAAGACCCGCGCGGGGCGGGTCTTGGACAACAGGCCCACCGGAGGCAGGCGCTGTTGCGGATCGGTCATCCGAGGCTGGATCAGCCGCGGGCAACCCAGGCAGTGCACCAGCCGTTGGCGGACACGACCTTACCGGGGAATACGGCGCAGGGGCCCCACTCTTCCTGGGTGGGGTCGTTGTACAGCAGGCAGGTGGAGCAGCTCTGACCTTCGGTTTCGGAGTTGGCGGTGTACTGCAGGGCCTGGGCCTCGGCGGATTCGGGATCCAGGCGATCGGCGGCAGCAGCGGTGGTGGTCCAGCCCAGGCCGGCCACGGGCACGGCCACCAGGCCGGCGACACCGAATTTCAGGAAGCTTCTGCGGCTGACATCTTGCTTTTTCATTCTCTTACTCCTAGCGTCTCGCGATGATATCAACGGGGCCGATGCGGGGTTCTTTGCCCCGATCATCCGGTGATCCCGATTCAGCGGGCTGGGCCCGTCTTGCTAACAGCCTTCAGTGACTGAGAAAAATCATTCCTGAAGGCCTTACCTTTATTCCGGTAAGTATCCAATAAATGGCGCCTCAGGGCTAGTCTTGATGGGAAAATCATCCTGCAGTGATTGACCCCGGGCATGGGGTCATTGGGTGGGCGTATCACTGACCCGACGGAAGAACAGCGTGACGTCCCCCAGCCGGATGCCGAACTTGCTCATCACCGCACGATTGACCAAGACGCCGTCTTCATGCATGAACATCCAGTCGTCGAAATTCACCCGCCAGATGCGGCCGCCGATGGGAAGGCGCAGGACATAGGTGAAATTGAAGGCCTGGCCGCAGAGCTTGCCTTTGGCCGCCCCCTCCACATCATCGGCGCGTCCCTCGTAATGTTGAGCGTCCAGGCGCTTGAGACGCCAGACGCGCCGGTCCTTTTCACCATCGTCATAGAGGAAGTCTTCCTCCAGTATCAGTTCATCCCCCTCGACGCGCCCCTGAATATCCACGGTGAACTGGCGGTGCACCGTGCCAAATCGATCCTGGAACAGGCCCCAGGCCTTTACCGGGCCGTCGAAATAGGCCTCCAGGTCCAGGGCGGGGGTGCGGTCTTTGAATGCCTCGATCTTCATGGCTCACCTCCAAGGTGACGGCAACGGAATCAGGCGGGGGCTTCCAGCACGGCATGCATCAGGTCCGTGTTACGGGAACGGAAGCCCGCCTCGCAGTAGGCCAGGTAGAAACGCCAGGTGCGCAAAAAGCGCTCGTCATAGGCGCCCAGGGAGAGGATCGCAGCGGATTGTTCCTGCACCCGCTGGTACCACCGGTCCAGGGTGCGTGCGTAGGCCTCCCCATAAAACTCACTGTGGCGCAGGCGCAGACCAGCCTTGCTCGCGCATTCCCCGAAGACCTCCACCGTGGGCAGCATGCCGCCGGGGAAGATGTACAACTGGATGAAATCCGCGGCCCGGCGGTAATAGCTAAAGGCGCCTTCATCAATGGTGATCACCTGTACGGCAGCGCGCCCACCGGGTTTCAGGCTTTTATGCACTGTCTCGAACCAGGTGGGCCACCAGCGTTCGCCCACGGCCTCGAACATCTCGATGGACACCACATGGTCGAATTGTCCGTCCACGTCCCGGTAGTCCTGCAGGCGCAGGTCAACCTGGTCGGCCAGGCCTGCGGCCTCCAGGCGTGCCTGCGCGTAGTCCAGTTGTTCGCGGGAGAGGGTCACGCCGGTGACCCGGTAGCCCTGGCGGGCGGCGTATTCGGCAAAGCCGCCCCAGCCGCAGCCGATTTCCAGGATGTGCGCGCCAGGCGCGGCATCCAGGTGCTCCAGCAGGCGGGCATACTTGCGCTGCTGGGCGGCCTCCAGGGGCTCATCCTCCTGATCCAGCAGGGCGCAGGAGTAGGTCATGGTTTCGTCCAGCCACAGGCGGTAAAAGTCGTTCCCCAGGTCGTAGTGGAACGAGATGTTGCGGCGGCTGCCATCGCGGCTGTTGGCACGGAACCGGTGGCGCATGAAATCCGCCACGCGCGACCAGAAGGCGCTGTAAACCAGGCTGCGGATGTATTCCTGATTGACCGACCCCATGGTCAGCAGGGCCTGCAGATCCGGTGTGTCCCAGTCCCCCACCATGTAGCCCTCGCCCAGGCCCACCAGGCCCCGGGACAGCAGGCGCCGCACCAGTACACCCGGACGGTGGATCCGGAGGGTGCCCCGGCCTCCAGGGTGGGTGCCCTGCACCCGGTGCTCGCTGCCATCGGGGCCGATGATCAGCAACTCCCCCGAGTGCAGGCCCTGCAGCCGGCGAAGCAGAAACCGCATGGCCAGTCCGCCGGTGCGGGCGCCCAGGGTACTGCGGGTCTGGGTGGGTGTCTGTTCCAGGGACATCAGTTCATTTCCTCTGAGGATGAGCTGGGCTTGCTGTAGTAACGCCCGCCGCGCCACCAGATCTTCAGGGCCTGCCAGTGGATGCCAAGGATCACCTTGAAGGTCATCAGGGGCATGGCCGCCACGGCCTTGAGCAGTTCCCGGTCGGTGAGCGGGCGCGCCTGCCCTGTCTGGCTGGCGGCCAGCATGAGTTGCGACTGCTGGTATTCATGGATGAGAACGCTCAGACCCTGTCCGGGTTCCGATAGCCGGAACTGGTAGCGTGCATCCATCTCGATGAAGGGGGAAACGTAGAACAGCTTGTCCTGGTTGGCCCGCACCGGCCAGGCCAAGGGCTGACCGTCGTTGTGCAGCACATAGTGATGGCAATCCCCCAGTGTATTGCTCACCTCGCAGATGATGGCGCGCGGGCTGCCGTCCCGGTGCAGGCAGTACCAGAGGCTCAGGGGGTTGAACACATAGCCCAGTACACGGGGGAAGGCCAGCAGGAAGATGCGCCCCCCCTCCAGGTCCACTCCCTTCCGGGCCAGTTCAGCATCTGCCCAGGGGCGGAGTGGCGTGCCATCACGGGCACCATGGTCGCGATCATCCAGGCTCAGGAGGTTGAAGCGGTTGACCGAGAAGATCCGCAGGCGCCGATCCAGGGCATCCATCTGATCCACGTCCACCACCAGGCTGAAAACCCGATAGATGAAGCGATAGTCCACTGGGAAAAGGCGCCGATGCATGACCCGGGTTCGGTAGAGGCGCCCATCAACGATGTCCATCAGACCCGAGGGGGTGCCAGAGTCTTCGTCGGACGCGTTCATGATGCCTCCGTGCCGACCACGCCGGAAGGTTGCGTTGCCTCGGCGCCAGCCGTTTCGCGGGGAATGCTCCAGGGCGGAGAGACACCCAAACGTCCGGCCACCTGAATGGCCGATCGCAGGCCGTCCTCGTGGAAGCCGTATCCCGTCCAGGCGCCGCAGAAGAAGATCCGGTCGGCCCCCTGCAGGTCGGGGAGCTGCTTCTGGGCCTCCATGGCGCGCTGGTCGAACACCGGGTGGTGGTAGCTGATCTCCCGGATGATGGTGTCTTCCCGCGGCTCAATCAGTGGGTTGAGGCTCACCAGGTAGTCCCGGGATTCCTCCAGGGCCTGCAGGCGATTCATCCAGTAGGTCACCGAGACGGCGTTGGCTGGCGTATCGGCGGAGCGCTGCCGGGCCATGTAGTTCCAGGAGGACCAGACACGCTTCAGGCGCGGCATCAGGCGGGTATCGGTGTGCAGCAGTGTCCGGTTGGGCTGGTAGGTGAAGCATTGCAGTATGCGGGATTCCGCTTCGGTCGGATCCTCCAGCATGCCCAGCACCTCATCGGCATGGCAGCCGAAAACCACCTTGTCAAACCGATGTTCGCCCCTGTCATCGGTGATCACCCGTATCTGTGCCTCCTGACGCTGCACGGCCACGACCCGTCGACGCACGTGCACATCGTCGGGCAGGGCCTTGAGCATCTCCCGGACATACTGTCGGCTCCCGCCTTTCACCGTATGCCACTGGGGGCGGTCGGCCAGATCCAGAAGCCCGTGGTTGGAAAAGAAATTGAGGAAGGATTCCAGCGGGAAATCCAGCATGCGATGGGTGGGGCAGGACCAGATCGCCGCGGCCATGGGCAGCAGATAGTCATCACGGAAACCCGGGCCGTACCGCTCCTGAATCAGATAGCCACCCAAGGTCACCTGGGGCACGCTGCCGTGCTGAAGCAGGGCCTTGCCGGTGCGGTTGAACCGGACGATGTCACGCAGCATGCGCAGGAAGCGAGGCTTGAACAGATTGCGCCGCTGGGCAAACAGGGTGTTCAGGTCCGAGCCTGCGTACTCCAGCCGACCTTCGCCCACGGAGGCCGAGAAGGACATGTCCGTGGGTTGGGATTCAATGCCCAGATGGGCAAACAGGGCCTTGAGGTGAGGGTAGTTGCGGTGATTGAACACCATGAATCCGGTATCCACACCCCGGGGCCCCTGATCCCCGGGGACATCGACGGTATGGGTGTGGCCGCCGATGTAATCATTCTTCTCGAATACTGTCACATCATGTTGTGGTGACAGCAGCCAGGCGCTGGCCAATCCCGAGATCCCTGCGCCGATGATGGCGATACGTTCGCGAGCCATGTCATTCCCCTGGTCCTGAAAAAGGATTCTTATACATTAACTGTACAAGCTTTGATTTTTGTTGTACAAGGTTTTCGAGGGTGGTTCCGCAGACCGTGACCATACGATGGTGGCAAGACCCGGTACAAGGGTTGAGCACCGGTGATCGCGTCAACCCAGAGCACAGGGCGATGCCCGATGCCTGGGCAATGGGAACATGCACCGAGAATACATACATGCTGTCACCTGCACGGGGAAAAGGCCATGACAAAGACTGTCGCGAAGATTGCCGGAGGCGAAGATCCGGTGGAAGCTGATGCATCCCTGTCGGCCGATGAACTTGCCGAACACTATCGCCTGATCCTTGCGGGCTTGGGGGAGGATCCGGGGCGCGAAGGGCTCAAGGGCACACCGCTCAGGGCTGCCAAGGCGATGCAATATCTCACCAGTGGCTATCATCAGTCCCTCGACGAGTTGGTGAACGGGGCGCTGTTCACGTCGGACAGCGACGAGATGGTGCTGGTCAAGGACATCGAGCTCTATTCCATCTGCGAACATCATCTGTTGCCGATCATCGGCAAGTGTCATGTGGCCTATATCCCCGATGGCAAGGTGATCGGTCTGTCCAAGATCGCCCGCATCGTGGACATGTTTGCCCGGCGCCTGCAGATTCAGGAGAGCCTGACCCGCGAGATTGCCCAGGCGGTGATGGACGTCACCGGCGCGCGGGGGGTCGGCGTGGTGGCCGAGGCCCGCCACATGTGCATGATGATGCGCGGCGTGGAAAAGCAGAACTCCGCCATGCTCACCTCGGTGATGCTGGGTAACTTCCGTGATGATGCCCGTACCCGAGCGGAGTTCCTGGACCTGATCCGCCGCGACCGTTGAAGAGGTTTGCCGTCCTGTCCCTGGATTCGGACGTAGCAAGGGAGCGTATTGATGAGCACTGCCCTGATCTGGTTCAGACGTGACCTGCGGCTGGCCGATAATCCCGCTCTGTGTGCGGCCCTGGAGCAGGCGGAGCGCGTTGTGCCGGTCTATATTCACGCCCGGGACGAGGAGGGCGATTGGGCGCCGGGTGAGGCCTCGCGCTGGTGGTTGCATCACAGCCTGAAGCAACTGGGCCACGACCTTGCGGCGCTGGGAGCCCCCCTGGTGATGCGTTGCGGCCCCAGCCTGGACACACTCCAGGAGCTGCTTCGTGAGACCGGTGCCTCGCAGGTGTACTGGAATCGGCTTTATGAGCCGGACACTGTCCGCCGTGATACCCATATCAAGCAGGCCCTGCAGGCACAGGGGGTGCAGGTGCGCAGTTTCAATGCTGCGCTGCTGCTGGAGCCATGGGTGGTGCAGAACCGCTCCGGGGAGCCCTATCGGGTGTTCACCCCCTACTGGAAAGCCTGTCAGGCCCAGGGCGCCCTGGACGTGAGTTTGCAGCCCCGGCCCGGGCCAGGGGTGCTGACTGCCGAGGGGAGTCGCAGCGACCCTCTCGAAAGCCTGGGGTTGTTGCCCCTCATTCCCTGGGATGCGGGGCTGGCAAAGGCCTGGACACCAGGGGAGGAGGGGGCTCACACGGCGCTGGAGGCCTTCCTGGACCGTGCCCTGGCCGATTATGGGGAGGCCCGCAATCTTCCCGACCGGTTGGGCACCTCCCATCTCTCACCGCATCTGCACTTTGGCGAGATCAGCCCCCGACAGGTGGTGCATGCCTGTCAGCGGGCCGTGGCCGAGGGCAGGCACTCGGGGGCGGATGCTTCGGTGAAGGGGTTTCTCGGCGAAATAGGCTGGCGGGAGTTCGGGCATCACCTGTTGTTTCATTTCCCCCACACCCCCTTGCAGCCCCTGGATGCCCGTTTCGAGGACTTCCCCTGGCCGCCGCGGGATGACGATGCTCTCAGGGCCTGGCAGCGGGGCCGTACCGGCCTGCCCATCGTGGATGCGGGGATGCGCGAGTTGTGGGCCACCGGCTGGATGCACAACCGGGTACGGATGATCACCGCCTCACTGCTCACCAAAAACCTGCTCATTCATTGGCGTGAGGGTGCCCGCTGGTTCTGGGACACCCTGGTGGACGCGGATCTGGCCAGCAACACCCTGGGTTGGCAGTGGACGGCAGGTTGCGGGGCGGATGCTGCCCCTTATTTCCGAGTCTTCAATCCGGTGCTCCAGGGTGAGCGTTTTGATCCCGGTGGGGGCTATGTGCGTCATTGGGTGCCGGAGCTCAAGGCCTTGCCGGACAAATACCTGCACAAACCCTGGCAGGCACCGGAATCGGTGTTGCGCGGTGCGGGTGTCCGGCTCGGGCGGGATTATCCGCAACCCATCGTGGATCTGGCCGCCAGTCGCCGCCAGGCCCTGGCAGCCTGGGAGACCCTGCGTCAATCCGCCTGAGGGGTGAGCAGATGTTTCTCCAGTTGCCGCGTCGCCTGCCAGGGATCACGCTCCAGGGGGATCAGGCCGGCCCCGGTCAGGGCGCGGCGATGGTGATGGGCGCTGGGGCCGGCGGCGAAAACCGGGCTGCCGATCTTTCCCGACCACGTCGGCAGGCCCCGGGTGAGCAGCTCGCGGGACAGGCGGTTTTCCCCCACCAGGGTCAGTCCCCGGGCCGGGACGTGATTCATCGTTGCCTCCAGTGTGTCCAGGGTGATGGGCCCCGCAAGCCACAACACCCGTACCCCCTGCGTGGCGGTCAGCAGGGCCAGCATGTCCATCTCCAGAGTATCGCCCTGTTCCGGGAAGGGGGCGAGCACCAGCGCCGGTCCCTGGGCGTGGCTCAGTTCGTGACGAAACCGGCATCCCAGGGTGTAGCGGGCCCAGCCCCGGAAGAAGGCCTGGGCCGCCGCCGAAAGGGTCGAGTCCCCGGCCTGATCCCCAAGCACAGTGTGGGTGGGCCAGAGCAACTGTGAGATGACCTGTTGCACCGGGAAGACCGACATGGCATCCGCATAAACCCGCTCCAGGGTGTGACTGTCGAACTGCAGAGCCGCGGCGGTCAGCCGGGAGTGGTAATCGGGCCAGGCGGCGGAAGGGCCCCGGGCGGGCGGGTTGTCCTCCAGCGTTGCCGGGTCGGGGGCGTCCAGTAGCTGGCCCACCTGGCCGATGGAGATGCCTTGCTCCAGCAGGCCGAGCACCTGGCGGATGCGGTCGATGTCCCCGGTGCTGTAGAGTCGGTGTCCCTTGGGTGTGCGCTGCGGACGGATCAGTCCATGACGCCGTTCCCAGGCGCGCAGGGTCACGGGATGCACCCCGGTCATGGAGGCCACCGTACGGATGGGGAACAGTCCATCGGTTTCGGGCGGCGAGACCTGGGCTCGGGGTGTGGGCGTCATTTCGTGATTGTACAATCGCTGTATAATTTTTGTGTAGCCTTGCAAGAGGCGGGAGGTAGCAGGCCATGGCAGAGCAGACTCGAATGGAAGGCACGGCCAACCCTACCGGGGTCGTATGGCTGGTGGGAGCCAGTACCGGCATCGGACGCGCCCTGGCCCTGCGCCTGGCAGCCGCCGGCTGGTGCGTGGCAGTCACCTCCCGCAGTCGGGATAAACTGGAGGCGCTGGCCGCCGAGGCCTCCGGATCAGGGCGCATCCAGGCGTTTCCAGGAGATGTCACTGATGATGCCGGGCTGAAGGGGCTGGTGGAGGACATCGAGGCGCAGCTAGGGGCGGTGGACATGGCCATCCTCAACCAGGGGGACTACGAACCCATGGGACTGGAGGCATTCGACCCCGCCTTGTTCAGGCGCATCGTGGAGATCAATTACCTGGGTGTGGTGAATGGACTGGCTGCGATCATGCCGCCCATGATCCAGCGTGGCCGAGGGCGAATCCTGGTCACCGCCAGTCTGGCCGGATACCGGGGCCTGCCTCGGGCTGCTCCGTATTCCGCCTCCAAGGCGGCGGTGATCAATCTGGCTGAATCCCTGCAGCCTGAGTTGGCGCAAAAGGGGGTCAGCCTGAGGCTGATCAACCCCGGTTTCGTGAAAACGCCCATGACCGACAAGAACCAGTTCAAGATGCCCTTTCTCATCGAGACCGATGCTGCGGTGGATGCCATCATGAAAGGCCTGGATCGGAAGGGTTTCGAGATCAGCTTTCCCAGGCCCTTTGCCATCATCATGAAGACTCTGCGCCTGCTGCCTTATGGTCTGTTCCTGTGGCTCACCCTGAGGATGGTGAAAGCCGATGAGGGTGAAAACTGATGAATGATGTCATGGAGTCCTGGGCACGCCGCTACGCGGGGTTTTTTACCCATCTCAAGGAGACGGACCTGAATCGGCTGGGGGAAGTCTTCGCGCCTGATGCCCGCTTCAAGGACCCTTTCAACGACGTGAGCGGGCTGGATCAGATCGAGATGGTGTTTCGCCACATGTTCCAGAACTGTCCGGCCCCGCGCTTTTACATCCACGCCTGGGCACTGAAGGACAACACCGCCTATTTCCACTGGCGCTTCACGGATCGCCAGGATGATGGCGTGGGCGGCTTGCGGCTGGATGTGGACGGCATGAGCCGGGTGCTCTTCAATGAATCCGGCCTGGTCATCACCCATGTGGATTACTGGGATGCGGCCGAATACCTCTATGAACAGATCCCGGTCCTGTCCTCCGCCATTCGGTTCGTGAAGCGCCGCATCAGCGCCTGAAACGCACCACACCTGAGGGTGCGGTGCTGCCGGTGGCGAGTGAAGGGTGAAGGTCAGAACATCAGGGCCTCGCGGACGATATCGTCCAGCAGATCTTCCACCGCCTGCAGCGCCTGTCGGGAGTTCGCGTCACCTACCATCGCGGGGCGACGATAGCCCAAATGGATCACGCCGGGGGCCTCCTCGGTCTCATAGACGGCCACCACGTAGGGGCAGAAGACAATGTTGTGCGGGTCCGCCTCCATCATGCCCCGCGACAACCCGGCGCTGCAGAATTCCAGGGCCTGGGCATCCTTGAACAAGGCTTCGCCGCCCACATCGGCGCCGGTTCGTGAGAGCATGGCGCCGATGTGGGCCACGTTGTTGATCACGATGCCCCGGTTGACGATGGCCATCTCCAGGGCCTCCCGATACCACTCGAAATCCCCTTCGATACTGTAGACGCGCAGGTGATCGGTGTCCCGATGCGGTTCCGTGGCTGGCGCAGGTGCGGCAAGGATAAGGCCCATCAGGGCGCTCAGGAGGATGAGGGTGCGTGGCATGGTGTCGACTCCTTGATCAATGGGGGATTGGATCAATGGGGGGCTTGCAACCCGGGTGAGTTCAGTCCTGCTCGTAGTAATGCCCGGCATGCAGGAAACGGCGACTCCAGTAAGGGTTGTCCAGACGCTCCGTGCTGACGCTGCGCCCACTGGAGGGGGCATGCACGAAATGGCCATCGCCGATGTAGATGCTCACGTGGCTCGGTCCCGCCCCTTTGGTACGGAAAAACAGCAGATCACCGGGCTTGAGCGAGCGGGTGGCCACCGGTTTCATGCGGCCACTCTGCTCGCGGGCGGTGCGGGGCACGGAGAGGCCCGCGTGCTGATGGGTGTACCACACCAGACCACTGCAATCGAAGCCTTCGCGGGGGGACTGGCCACCATACTGGTAGGGCGTGCCCACCTGATTCAGGGCGGCAAACACCACTCCCGCACGCTGTTCCGACAGTGAATCGGAGTTGACCGGTGGCAATGCTGTCTCGGGGCGTTCCGGCGCCGTGCTGCAGGCCATCAGGGTCATGCCGAGCGCGAAAAGGGCACCGCCCCGGAGGGTCCGGGCCATCCCTGCGGTGATCCGTCCCCTCCATTTCCATCCGGGGCTTCGGGCCGGCATCGTCATCCCCCTGGGTCGCCGGAGCTACCCGGGTCGTGAGCTGTCGATCCCAGGGCTGCTTGAACCTGCTGCAGCGGCAGCGGGGCGGAGGTGTCGATGGTGATCACCGGTTCGGCCGGCAGCAAGGGTTCATGGCTGTCCAACTGATGATTGACTACACTCATGTCCGCATCGGAGGCGTCATCGCCGGCCTGGGTACGCTCGGCGATATGGGCCCGTAACTGTTCCGGGTCCGCCCGATAGTCCAGCACCCGGAAGGGCAGTCCGCGGGTTCGGGCCAGGTCGGCAAAACGCGCCCGTTGAGCCGTCTTGAGAAAGGTGGCATCGACAATGACCGGATAGCCGGCTTCCAGCACCTCGGTGGCCAGTTCTCCCAGCCGCCCATAGGTCCTTTCCGTCAGGTCCGGTGAATACAGGCCCTGATGGGTCCCATTGCTGCGCCGCTCGGTGGGGCGAATGCCTGCCATTCGCTTGCGCTCCACATCGGAGCGCACACGGATGGCCTCAATGGCCTCCATCAGCGGCTGGCTCAGGGTGGTCTTGCCGCTGCCCGAGAAACCGTGATTGATGAACAGCGCCTTGCCACGGGATTGCGTGAAGTGCTCGGCCAGATCCAGATAGGTGTGGCATTCCTGGGTGAGCTCGTCCCGCTCATCCTCCGCCAAGGCGTCCTGGCCCAGGCGGATCACGGCCACCTTGGCCCGCACCATGGCCCGATACACTTGATAGAAGTCCAGCAGGCGCAGCCCCCGGTAGTCCCCCGTGTGTTCCAGCCAGATATTCAGGAAACGATTGGCGTGGGCCGAGGCGCCTCGGTCCTTGAGGTCCATGGTGAGGAAGGCCACTTCGCTGATGATGTCGATCCAGCGCATGAAGGGATTGAACTCGATCCCATCGAACAGCATTGGCTCGTCGTCCACCAGGGCCATGTTGCCCAGATGCATGTCTCCATGGCATTCCCGAATGAAGCCGCGCTGCTTGCGCTCCAATAACAGGGGGCGGAGCGCCTCAAACTGTGCCAGGGTCCAGGCTTCTACCCGGTCCAGTTGTGCCAGCCGGTCGGTATCGCCGAGCCGCTGGCGGATCTGGTCGACGTTTTGCTGCATGGGATGGAGAACCTTGTCCGGTTCCCCATAGTCACTCTCCGGTGGGGCCACGGCGATCCGCTCATGGAAGGTGGCCACGCGGCGCGCCAGATCCTCCATGCGTTCGATGGGCAGGTGGCCCTCGGACTGCAGGCGGTCCAGCATCAGCGACGTGTCGAAGCGCTTCATGCGCACGGCATACTCGAAGGGTGTGTCCGGGCCGTTGAAGATCGGGTCTTCAGGGCTGCCGGAGAAGGCCACCAGATCATCGTAGATCTGGGGGGCCAGACGCCGGTTCAGGCGCAGTTCCTCCTCGCAATAGAACCGGCGGCGCTCCAGTTGAGTGAAGTTCAAAAAGCCCAGATCCAGAGGCTTCTTGATCTTGTAGGCGAAGTCGCCTGCCAGTAGCACCGTGGAGATATGGGTCTCGATGTGCTCCACCTTCTCCACGGGATGGGGATACACCTGGGGCTGTTCGAGGGTGTGGATCAGCCGCTGCTGAAGGGTCCGTTGATCGGTCATGATTGTGTGATGTGGCTTCGACCGCGTGAGGGCCTGTGTGGGTATAGTGTAGTGGAACCCCAAGAATCCTACCCGATCCCAGGACCATGGCAAAACGAACCACCCGACGCACGTCGTCCAAGAAGGACAGCAAGCCCGCCTCCCGACGTGGATCGGGTCACCGCACATCCCGCAGCAAGCGCCGCAGCAGCCGCCGTTCCCGGCTGGGCCCCGTGCTGGCGTTCACCGCCCTGGTGGGGCTGGTGGCTCTGGTCGGGCTGGGAGGGTACGCGCTGCACCTGGATCAGCAGATCCGCTCCCAGTTCGAAGGCAAGCGCTGGTCACTGCCGGCTCGGGTCTTTGCCCGCCCGCTGGAGATCTATGCGGGGCTGGACCTGGACCGTGAAACCCTGGAGCAGGAGTTGCAGTGGCTGCATTACCATCCGGGGCGCGAGGGGGTGGGCCGTTATGCACGGGAGCGCGGCCACCTGATTCTCAACACCCGGGGGTTTCCTTTTGCGGATGGCTACGAGCCTCCACGTCGCGTGCGCGTGTCCTTCAATGATGGCCATGTGACCGGGCTTGAGGACCTGGAGAGTGGTGATTCTCTGCCCCTGCTGAGGATGGAACCGGCACTGATCGCCAATATCTACCCCAGCCACGGCGAAGACCGCCTGCTGGTGCAACTGGACGACGTCCCCGAGGAACTGATCCGCACCCTGCTCACGGTGGAGGACAGGAAGTTCTACGAACACCGGGGGCTGGATCCGGCAGGCATTGCCCGGGCGGCCTTGGCCAACCTGCGGGCGGGTCGCACCGTGCAGGGCGGCAGTACCCTGACCCAGCAGTTGGTGAAAAACTACTTTCTCACCCAGGATCGCAGTTGGAGGCGCAAATTCAACGAGGCCATCATGGCCCTGTTGCTGGAATGGCGCTACGACAAGGATGAAATCCTCGAGGCGTATCTCAACGAAGTCTTCCTGGGTCAGGATGGTATGCGGGCCATCCATGGGGTGGGCATGGCCAGCCAGTTTTATTTCCAGCGCCAATTGAGTGAACTGAGCACCGACGAGATAGCTCTCCTGGTGGGCATTATCCGCGGTCCCAGTTACTACGATCCGCGTCGTCGGCCCGAGCGGGCTCTGGAGCGCCGCAATCTGGTGCTCACCCTGCTGGAGTCGGAGGGCCACCTGGAGGCCGATCAGGCCCGCGAGGCACGCCAGCAACCGCTGAACGTCAGCGCCAACCCGCCTTCCGGGGTGACGCCGTTCCCGGCCTTCGTGCAACTGCTCAGGGAACAGCTGCGTCGGGATTACCGGGACGCAGACCTCCAGGAAGAGGGGTTGCTGATTTTCACCACGCTGGATCCCATCAAACAGCTGGCCGCGGAGGAGGCCCTGGTGCGTCGTCTGGCGCGTCTGGAAGCGTCCCGGGGTCTGCCCGAAGGCAGCTTGCAGGGGGCCGTGGTGGTCACTCGCCCCGACAATGGCGAGGTGCTGGCTGTGGTGGGGGATCGCCAAGTGCGCCAGGCCGGCTTCAACCGGGCCTTGCAGGCGCGTCGACCTGTGGGGTCGGTGATCAAGCCGATGGTCTATCTGGCGGCGCTGTCCCATCCACAGCGTTACTCGCTGGCCACCCTACTGGAGGACGAATCCTTCACCGTGGAACTGGATAACGGCGATCTCTGGACACCGCGCAATGCCAGCCGCGAATTCCATGGGCAGGTCACCGCCCAGGAATCCCTGGTGCGGTCCTACAATGTGGCCACTACCCGTCTGGGCATGGATCTGGGCGTGACTCGGGTAGTGGAGCAGATGCGGCGTCTGGGCATCAGGCAGGATCTGCCCGCCTATCCTTCGCTGTTACTGGGGGCGGTGGAGATGAGTCCGCTGGAGGTGACCGGTCTGTATCAGGGGCTGGCCTCCGGGGGGTATCACGTGCCCCTGCGTGCCATCCGTGAGGTGATGGATCGGGAGGGACAATTGCTGCAGCGTTATGCCCTGTCGCTGAATAAGGCGGCGGACGACAAGGCCGTCTATCTGGTGACTGCTGCGCTGCACGAGGTGACCCGCAGTGGCACCGGCCGCAGGCTGCAATCCAGTCTGCCCCCGGAACTGGCCGTGGCCGGCAAGACCGGCACCACTGGCGAGATGCGGGATGCCTGGTTTGCCGGCTACAGCGGCGATGCCCTGGCCGTGGTGTGGGTGGGCCGGGACGACAATCAGCCCATGGGGCTGACGGGCTCCAGCGGGGCCCTGCCGGTGTGGAGTGATGTGATGCAGGCGGTTTCACACCGCGGCCTGGTCCCTTCGGTTCCCGAGGGCGTGACCTGGCGTCTGATTGACCAGGACACCGGCCTGCTGGCCGAGGAGGACTGCGAAACGGCCCAGTGGATGCCGTTCATCGATGGCTCAGCCCCCACGCAGCGCTCCGAGTGCGGCGTGCAAACGCCGCCGGAGGAGGCGTCGCAGCCCGGGTGGCTATTCGGGGGTGGGCAATGATGGCCCGGGTAAGGGGGGAAGTGAGGGAATTTGCATGGTTACGCAATGCAGGCTTCCGAACTGGCGGATCAGCGCCCGGCAGTCGATGCCGATGATCTCCCGATCCGGAAACACCCCCGCCAACGCCTCCAGTGCCACCTCATCAGCGGGGTCGTTGTAGGTGGGCACCAGCACGGCCCCGTTGATGATCAGGAAATTGGCATGGGTAGCCGGCAGTCGCTGACCCTCCTCGTTGTGGATGGGGGCCGGCAAGGGCAGGGGGACCAGACGGTAAGGGTGCCCCTGGGGCGTGCGCAGGGCGGCCAGCTCCCGCGTCATGGCCAGCAATGGACCGTGATGGGGATCCTCCGGATCCTCACAGACCACATGGGCAATGGTATCCGGGTCGCACAGGCGGGCCAGCGTGTCCACATGCCCGTCGGTATCATCTCCCTCCAGGTGGCCATGCTTCAACCACAGCACCCGTTGCGCACCCAGTTCACGTCTGAGCACTGATTCCACGGCCCGGGTATCCAGCCCGGGATTGCGCGAGGGCGTCATCAGGCAGCCGTGGGTGGTCAGTAAGGTCCCCAGACCATCGGACTCGATGGCCCCCCCCTCCAGGACGAAATCCACCGGGCGCAGCGCCCGCTCGCCAAAGACCCCCTGGTCGTGCAGGCATGCGGTGATGCGATTGTCCGCCTCCGCGGGATATTTCCCCCCCCAACCATTGAAGGTGAAATCGAGCATGACGGGGACGCCGTTCTCCAGGATGGTCAGGGGACCATGATCCCGGGCCCAGGTGTCATTGCCCGGGGCCAGGGCCGTGGTCACCCGCCCCATGTCCACCTGGGACTGCGCCAACTGGCCACACACGTGGATTTCGTGGTCCTCGTCCCGGCAGGCCACGATAAGGGACTCGCGGCGGGTCACCTCCCGGGCAATGCGCACGAACACATCCTCGGCCTCGGGCAGGATGGAGGCCCAGTCGGAATCGCCATGGGGCCAGGTGAGCATCACGCCATCCTGCGGCGCCCATTCGGGGGGGAGGGTGTGTTTCATCGGGATGTTCGGGGGAAGGGGTTTTAGCGTCGCGGCAGCGCGACGCGCTTGGCATCCACCACGGTGTGAATGACGTGACGGCCCTCAAAGATCACGGAGAAGCCTTCATAATCCCACCGGGTGATGGGCGGTTCGCCCACCGTGGGGTGGCGACTGAGGGGTTCACCGAAGCGCTGCACCACGGTGCGCTGATGCATGCCACGCACCGGCTGCTCGGGCTTTTCCACCACTTGGGGATCACCGCTGGGCAGCATCAGGATATCCGCCGATGCCGCGGGCACCAGGCACAAGGCAAGGACAAGACCCGTGCAGGAGGCGGACACTCTGGACATCATGGACTCCAGCGGTAGGGGGTGGCCTCAATATAGCACTGGCTCTGAGGGGAGAAAACCACGCCGAGGACTTGAAAACGCCTCACTCAGCCCTTCGCCCCCTTCACAAGGGCAACGGCTCGAGTCGCTTTTGCCCTTGTGAAGGGGGTGGGGCGGGATATTCGGCGGTATCATGCCCAGCCGCCTAACCGGAGTTGCCCATGATCCTGCCTGACCCCCTGATCCCTGGCACCCTGCAAAGACGCTACAAGCGCTTCCTCGCTGATGTCACACTCGACGATGGTCAGACCATCACCGCTCACTGTCCCAACACCGGCTCCATGATGGGCTGCATGGCCCCGGGTTCCCGGGTCTGGCTCAGCCACAGTGACGACCCCAAACGCAAATATCCCCACACCTGGGAACTGGTCGAGGCCGGGGAGGGCGTCCTGGTCGGCATCCACACCGGCCGCAGCAATGCCCTGGTGGAAGAGGCCATCCGCAACGGTGAATTGCCCACCCTGGCCGACCCCACCGAACTGCGCCGAGAGGTCCGCTACGGCCGCCTCCGCAGCCGCATCGACCTGTTGCTCACCCTGGATGACACCCCCTGTTATGTGGAAGTGAAGAACGTCACGGCGGCCGTGGACAACGGCGTCGCCATCTTTCCCGACGCCGTCTCCACCCGGGGCACCCGTCACCTGCAGGAGCTGATGGCCATGATTGAGGACGGACACCGGGCCGCCCTGGTCTTCTGCGTGCAGCGGGAGGATGTCACCCGCGTACGCCCCGCCGACGAGATCGACCCGGACTACGGCCACTGGCTGCGCCGCGCCGCCCAGGCCGGCGTGGAGATCCTGGCCCTGGGTGCCCGGGTGTCGACCCGGGATATCACACTGCACCGGGCCCTGCCGGTGGATCTGGGGTGAGGGAAGGGCGGTCCACGTCCCCAAACCAACCCCCCCCCGTATCCATCCCACACAACCTGTGATTTAATCCCGTCATGTTCCGACCCCTGGAAATCTTCATCGGCCTGCGCTACACCCGCGCCAAACGCCGCAACCACTTCATCTCCTTCATCTCCCTGATCTCCATGCTGGGGATCGCCCTGGGCGTGACGGCGCTGATTACCGTGCTCTCGGTGATGAACGGGTTCGAAAAGGAGTTGCGCGAACGCATCCTGGGCATGGCCTCCCATGCCACCATCGCCGAATTCGGTGGCCAACTGCGCAACTGGGAATCTGTGATGGCCCAGGCGGAAGAGGCTGACAGGGTGGTGGGCGTGGCACCCTATGTGGAGGGCGAGGGCATGTTCTCCAGTGGCCGTCAGGTCAGTGGCGCCATGGTGCGAGGGGTCATACCCGATCTGGAGGCACGCGTCTCCCAGGTGGGTGAACACATCATCTTCGGTAGCATGAACGACCTACGGGGCCGCGGCTTTGGCGTCGTGCTGGGCAAGGAGCTGGCCCTGGCCCTGGGCGTGGGGCTGGGCGACCGGGTCACCCTGATCACCCCCCAGGCCGCCGTCACCCCCGTGGGGGTGCTGCCCAGAATGCGTCGGATGAACGTGGTGGGCATCTTCGAAGTGGGCATGTACGAATACGATCGCAGCACCGCCTTCATCCACCTGGACGATGCCCGGCAGATCTATCAGACCGACGACGCCATCTCGGGCCTGCGGCTCAAACTGGATGACATGATGCGCGCCCCCACCATCGCCCGCCAAGTGGCCGCTGAACTGGACGGGCGCTTCTGGGTGAATGATTGGACACGCCAGCATGCCAACTTCTTCCGCGCCGTGCAGACGGAAAAGACCGTCATGTTCATCATCCTGTCCCTGATCGTGGCCGTGGCCGCCTTCAACATCGTCTCCACCCTGGTGATGGTGGTCATCGACAAACAGGCCGACATCGCCATCCTGCGTACGCTCGGCCTTTCACCCCGATCCGTGATGGGCGTGTTCATGGTGCAGGGCACCGTCATCGGCGTGGTGGGCACGCTGCTGGGTGTGGCGGGTGGCATCACTCTGGCCCTCAACGTGGAAACCATCGTCCCGGCCATCGAATCCCTGCTGGGGCGGCAGTTCCTCTCCCCGGACGTGTACTACATTTCCGACCTGCCCTCCGAACTCAACCTCCGGGATGTGGCCCGCATCGGCTCGCTGGCCTTCGTGCTCACCGTGCTGGCCACCCTGTACCCGGCCTGGCGCGCCTCCCGCACCCAGCCGGCCGAAGCCCTTCGCTACGAGTAACAAGAGACCGTATGGTGGATTTCGATTTTGATTCCGGCCCCGTGATACGTTGCCAGGGCCTGTCGCGCACCTTCGACGAGGGCGGCCTCACCGTCGAGGTCCTGCGAGGGGTGGACCTGGACGTGCAACCTGGCGAAAAGGTGGCCATCGTCGGCACCTCCGGCAGCGGCAAGAGTACCCTCCTGCACCTGATGGGGGGGCTGGATCTGCCCACCGCGGGCAGCGTGCAGGTGTGGGGGCAGGACATGGCCCGGCTCTCCGATGCCCGTCGTGGGCAACTGCGCAACCAGCACCTGGGATTCATTTACCAGTTTCACCACCTGCTGCCCGAGTTCACGGCCCTGGAGAACGTGGCCATGCCCCTGCTGATCCGCCGCGCCAACCCCAGTGCTGCCACCGACCGGGCCAGGTCCCTGCTGGAGCGGGTGGGCCTGAGCAACCGCATGACCCACAAGCCTGGCGAACTCTCCGGGGGCGAGCGTCAGCGTGCCGCCATCGCCCGGGCCCTGATCACTGACCCCAAGGCCGTGCTGGCTGACGAGCCCACCGGCAACCTGGATCGTGGGCGGGCGGAGGAAATCCTGCAATTGATGTTGCGGCTCAACAAGCAACTGAGAACCGCCTTCGTCATCGTCACCCATGATCTGGAACTGGCCCAGCGCATGGATCGGGTCGTGGTGCTCGAGGGTGGGCAACTCAGGGCCTGGGAAAACGCCGCCCAAAGTGCCTGAGCTGCCGCCGGGGTGGGTAGGTCAGCGAGACTAGCGGGATCGGTGTATGCGCGGCAGACGGCGGCGCTTGTCGGCCAGGCGCCGAAGGATATGCAGGCGCCATGACAGGCGGATGGTGGTATAGCCCACCAGTCCCGCCACGGTGGACATGAGCAGACTGCCCAGCAACAGGGGCTGCCAGATCATCAGCAATTCCCCGGTGAACCACGAAAGACTCCATTCGAAGGAAAACCCGCGCGCAGGCTCATCCAGCAGAAACTTCCCGAGGTGATAGGCGCTGAAGAAGATAGGTGCCATGGTGAGCGGATTGGTGATCCACACCAGAGTGACCGCGATGGGCAGGTTCACGCGCACCATGATGGCCAGGGCTGCTGACAGAAGCATCTGCGCCGGAATGGGCAGAAAGGCCACGAACAGCCCTACGCCGAAGGCTCCAGCCACCGAGCGCCGGTTCAAATGCCACAGGTTCGGGTCGTTGAGCACCGCGCCGAACAGCCGCAGGATCTCAAACTCCCTCACCGTGTGGTAGCCTGGAAACAGGCTCTTGATGAGCTTCTTGGGCATGGAGCGCTTAGGGTCGTGAGTTGCGGCCCCCGATCGTGATCGCGGGGTCGCCCATTATGGAGGCTTTTCCAGGGAGTGGAAGATGCAGATCCGGGCTTTGGTCTTCCTTGCGGGCGTGGTGATGTTGCACGGCCTGGGCCAGTTGCCCGCGTTGGCCTGGGGTTGGCTGCTGCTGGCTGCCCCCCTATTTTACAGGTTCGCTCCCCTGACGCGATGGCCCCTATGGGCCATGGGCGGGTTTTTATGGGCGCTGATCCACGCCCACTGGGTGGTGGGTCCCCCATTGGATCCCCGGCTCTCGGGGCAGGATATCCCCGTGGTGGGCGTGGTGGACTCCCTGCCCGAACCCATGGAACGGGGCGTCCGTTTCGGATTTCGCATCGAGTCGGCGACGGATGCGTCGATCACCACACCCTTGCCCGTGCGGGTTCGCGTGGCCTGGTATGGACGCTCACCCGCCCTGCAGCCTGGCGAGCGCTGGGAACTCACCCTGCGCCTGCGTCAACCCAATGGTCTGCGTAATCCCGGGGGGTTCGATTACGAGGGCTGGCTGTTTCAGCAGGGTTTTCGGGCCACTGGCTACGTGCGTGACGGACACCCGGCGCGGCGTCTGGGAATGGCGCATTCACCGGCCCGGGCCGTGGACCGCTTGCGCGCCACCCTGGCCGGACGGATGGATGCCGCCCTGGGCGATGCGGCGTATGCCGGCATCCTCAGGGCCCTGGCCGTGGGCGATCGCTCCACCATTCCCCAGGCGCAATGGGACACCCTCATCGATACCGGCACCAATCACCTGATGGCCATTTCCGGCCTGCATGTGGGGTTGGTGGCCGGCATGGGCTACGGTCTCATGCTCTGGGGCTGGCGACGCATTCCCGCCTTGGCCTTGCGTCTGCCGGCGCAGCGGGCCGCTGTCATCGGTGCCCTGAGTTGTGCCGCCGCTTACGCCGCCCTGGCAGGTTTTGCCGTGCCCACCCAGCGGGCCCTGATCATGCTGGCGGTTGCCCTCGGTGCCCTGTGGCTGGGGCGTACCGCGCGGCCCTCCCATACGCTGTCCCTGGCCCTGCTGGCGGTATTGGTGATTGATCCCCGTGCCGTGCTGGCGCCTGGATTCTGGCTGTCCTTTGCCGCGGTGATGGTCATCGTGTATGCCGTGGCAGCCCGGATCGGGCCGGTCGGCAAGGCCGATGCCCTGCTGCGGGTACAGTGGGTGGCGGGAGTCGGCCTGCTCCCCCTGACCCTGGTGATGTTCCAGCATGGTTCGCTGATCTCGCCCCTGGCCAACTTGATCGCCGTACCCTGGGTGAGTTTTCTGGTGGTGCCCCTGGTGCTGGTGGGCGTGGGCCTCTCGCCGCTCACCCCCTGGGTGGCGGAGACTCTGTGGGGACTGGCGCATCTGGCAGTCTGGGGGCTGTGGCCGGTACTGGAGCACCTGGCGGGCTGGCCAGGAGGACAATGGCGGGCCGCACCGCCTGCATGGACTCTGCTGCCCGCCTTGCTGGGCCTGGCCTGGTTCATGGCCCCGCGTCCCTGGCCCAATCGCTGGGTGGGCCTGTTGCTGTTATTGCCCATGCTCTGGCCACCCCGGGTGGAACTGGAGACGGGGGCGTTTCGGGTGGCGATGCTGGACGTGGGGCAAGGCCTGGCCGTGGTGGTCATGACGGCTGAACACACCCTGGTGTTCGACACCGGGCCGCGTTTCAGCCCGCGCTTCGATGCGGGTGAGGCGGCGGTGGTGCCTTACCTGCGGCACAAGAAACGCAGCCGGATCGATACCCTGATCATCAGCCATGGGGATAATGATCACATCGGCGGTGCTGATGCCGTGCTGTCGCGGCTGCCGGTGACCTCTGTGCTCAGCAGGAACCCGGCGCGACTGGATCACCCCCGGAGCATCGAATGCCTCGCTGGTCAGGCGTGGGTGTGGGACCAGGTGGCTTTCCGGATCCTGCATCCGCCCCCGTTCTGGGCGGAAGACAACGCCTCTTCCTGCGTGCTTCAGGTGCGCGGTGCGGGGGGCAGTCTGCTGCTCACCGGTGATGTGGAGGGCCTGGGTGAAGCGGTCCTGCGACAGAGCCAGGGTCCGGCGCTGGTCTCGGATATACTGGTGTTGCCGCATCACGGCGCGGCCAGCTCCCTGTCGGAGTCGTTTCTGGATCGGGTGTCGCCGCGACTGGCCCTGGTGAGCACGGGCTTCGATAATCGCTTCGGGCATCCGGATGAGCGGGTTCTTGAACGTCTGGTGCGCCGCCAGATTCCCCTGCTGGATACTGCCAGGGAGGGGGCCTTTCATGTGGACGTGCATCCCGACACCGGTGTGAGGGTCCGTGCGGGCTATCGCCACGAGGGGCGGCGCCACTGGCATCGTCACTGACGCCCTTTGCCCGTGATCGTGGGAGTACAGTATCATGCCCCTCGCCTTATCAACCCCTCCCCAACCTAGGACACCGCTACGTGTTTGAACTGGTCAAGGCCGGTGGCTGGCTGATGCTGCCCATCATTGCCTGTTCCGTGATCGCGCTGGCCATCGTCATCGAAAGGCTATGGACCCTGCGCCGCCGTCGGGTGCTGCCACCACAACTGGTGGTGCAGATCTGGCAGTGGATTCAGGCCGGAGAACTGGACGATGCCCGCCTGCGCTCCCTGCGGGAAGGCTCGCCTCTGGGTCGGATCCTGGCCGCCGGGCTGGTGAACCGCCGCAGTTCCCGGGAGGTGATGAAGGAATCCATTGAGGAGAACGGACGCCGCGTGGCCCATGAGCTGGAACGCTTTCTCAATACCCTGGGCACCATCGCCGCGATCACCCCGCTGCTGGGATTGCTGGGCACCGTGGTGGGCATGATCCAGGTGTTTTCCGTCATCACTGCCGTGGGCGTGGGCAGCCCCGGTGAACTGGCCGGCGGCATCTCCCAGGCATTGATCACCACCGCGACCGGCATCTCCGTGGCCGTGCCGACCCTGATCTTTCATCGCTACTTCCGCGGCCGCGTGGATGAGTTGGTGCTGGACATGGAACAGGAGGCCATCAAGCTGGTGGAGGTGCTCAAGGGCGAGCGGGCCCCGACGCCCGGGGTGCGAGACCGTTGAATTTCCGGCGCCGCCAGCCTGAGGAAGTGGGGGTGAACCTCACGCCACTGATCGATGTGGTGTTCCTGCTGCTGATCTTCTTCATGGTGTCCACCACCTTTGATCGCCAATCCGTCCTCCAACTGGAACTGCCCCGGGCTGATGCCAGTGATGAGCAGTTTCCGCCCCGCACCGTGGAGTTGGTGATCAATGCCGATGGTCGCTTCTTCCTGGATGGCGCCGAGTTGGTGAATACGCAACGGGACACCCTGCGCGCAGCCCTGGGTGAGGTCATCGAAGGTGATCAGGAAACACCGCTGGTGATCCGCGCCGATGCCCGCACCCCGCATCAGTCGGTGGTGACAGCGATGGATGTGGCCCAGCGCCTGGGGCTGTCCCGTTTGTCCATCGCCACCTTGGGTGGGGAGTCGGAATGAAGAAATACATCCCCCCGGCCGAGGAGGCCTACGAGACGTCGGGCACGCAGGTCTACCAGCGCCTGCTCAGCTACTCCCTCAAATACTGGCGGTATCTGTCCATCGCCGTGCTGGCCATGATTGTGACGGCGGCCACGGAAACGGGCTTTGCGGCGCTGATGCGGCCGCTGATGGATGGCAGTTTCGTGGAGCAGGACCAAACCCTGATTCGCTGGATTCCCGTGGCTGTCCTGGTGATTTTTCTGTTTCGTGGCCTGGGCGAATTTCTCTCCAATTACACCATGAAGTGGGTGGGGCGCCAGGTGATCAAGGAACTGCGCAGCCAGATGTTCCGTCATCTGCTGCGGATGCCCGTGGCCTATTATGACCGGAATACCTCCGGGCAACTGATCTCCCGGCTCACCTACAACGTGGAGCAGGTGGCCAAGGCATCCACCGATAGCGTCACCATCCTGATACGAGACTCGGTCACCGTGCTGGGGCTTCTGGGGTGGATGTTCTACCTGAACTGGAAGCTGACCTTCACGGTGCTCATCATTGCCCCGGCGGTGGCCTTTGCCGTGGACCGCGTCACCCGTCGATTTCGCCAGCTGAGTCGGCGCATCCAGGGGTCCATGGGGGATGTGACCCATGTGGCGGGGGAGATCATGGATGGCACCCGGGAGGTGAAGATCTTTGGCGGCGAGCCCTACGAGCAGGCGCGTTTCGACCAGATCAACGAGAAGAACCGGCGTCTGCACATGAAGAAGGTGGCTCTGCAGGCCAGCAACACGCCCATCATCCAGTTCTTCGTGGCCATCGCCCTGGCGCTGATCATCTGGTTGGCCACCCACGAATCCATGATGCAGGAAGTGAGCGTGGGTACGTTTGTTTCCTTCATCACTGCCATGCTGCTGCTGCTGCAGCCCATCCGCCGCCTGGTGACCGTGAATGCGGTCCTGCAGCAAGGGATCGCGGCCGGTCAGAACATCTTCGGCTTGCTGGACGAGCCCCTGGAGCCGGATGCGGGTACGCTCACCCTGGAACGGGCCCGGGGCGAGATCGAAATACGTGACCTCTGTTTCAGCTATGACGAGGCCAAGGGCAACGTCCTGGAGGCCATCAATCTGCACATTCAGCCCGGGGAGACCGTGGCCCTGGTGGGGCGCTCCGGTAGCGGCAAGACCACCCTGGTCAATCTGTTGCCTCGGTTCTATGAGCCTCAGCAGGGGGCGATCCTTCTGGATGGTCTGGACGTCCGTGAATTGCGGTTGGCGGATCTGCGTCAGCAGATTGCCCACGTGGGTCAGCAGGTGACCCTGTTCAACGACACCATTGCCCACAATATTGCCTATGGCAGCACCGTGGACCCCTCGGACGAGGACAAGATCATCGCGGCTGCTGAAGCAGCTCATGCCATGGAATTCATCCAGCGCCTGCCTCAGGGGGTTCACACCCAGGTGGGCGACAACGGTGTGCTGCTCTCCGGAGGGCAGCGGCAGCGCATCGCCATTGCGCGAGCCCTGCTGAAGGATGCCCCGATCCTGATCCTGGATGAGGCCACCTCCGCACTGGATACCGAGTCTGAACGTCACATCCAGTCGGCTCTGGAAAACCTGGTGCGCAACCGGACCACGTTGGTGATCGCCCATCGCCTCTCCACCATCGAGAACGCCGACCGTATCGTGGTGATGCAGTCGGGTCGCATCCAGGAGGTGGGCAGTCATCAGGAACTGATCCGGCGCGAAGGGGTATATGCCCGGCTGCATCAGCTGCAATTCCATGAAGCCGATGTCCCGTGACCCCTACGGCAGCGCCCTCTGGCCAGTGCTGCAGGCCAATCTCCGCGATCATCTCCAGCGGCGTTCCGGGCGGGCCCGTGCCCGCATGGGGCGGCTGCACGCCCCGGAAGGCAAGAGCCCGCTGATCTGGCTCAAGACGGGCGACACTCAGGCCTCGGTACGCTTGGGTGCCGAACTCATGGGGGCCATTCGACGCAAGCGCCTGGATGCGCGGCTGGTGCTGACCTTTGAGCAGGAATACCGGGACCAGGTACTGCCGCGCCTGCGTGGCATGAACCGTTTTGGTCTGGGTTTCGGACCCTGTGATCGACCTCGGGTGGTGTCTCGGGTGCTGGACCGACTCAAGCCCCAAGGATTGATCCTGGTGGACATCCCACCGCGCCGGCATCTTGTGGAACAGGCGACGCATCAGGGCGTGCATCTGGTGGCCTTCAATACCCCACCCACCCGGGCCCCCGTGGAGGCTGCCTATCCTCGCGACGAGATGACTGCAGCGCAATGGCGCGAGGCCGGATCGGCCGGGACCCTGGCAGAACCCGCCGATCCGGCCACCCTGCTGGTGGCGTCCCAGAATCAGGCCACCCTGTTATCCCTGGTGCCCGATGGCATGCCCCTCTTCTGGTGGCACGGTCCGGCTCGGGAGTGGCCGGCCATGCATGAGGCCTGGCAGGCATCGCCATTGCGGGAATCGGCGCTGCTGTGTGTGTCCGTGGAACCTTCCGATGCCTTGCCAGCCGGGGAGGGGTTGGCCCTGACCCAGTGGACGCGCACGTCCCTGACTGCCGGTACCCTGCTATGGGTGGATGATCCGGCCTGGTGGCCGGCGGTGGCCAGCGCGGCCCTGGGGGTGCATCTACAGGGCGCGGGTCGGGATCTGCTCTGGCAGGTCCTGGCGGGCTCGGTCAGTCTGAGCGGCGATGATGCCCTGATGGCCGACTTCCCCTGGTTGCCTGAGATGGCCCGTGAGTGGCGCGAACCCGGGCAGGTGATCGCGCATTGGCAGGCAGAGGCCGCGGACCCGATCGGGAGCCGCCGGCGCGCGGATGTGGGTCGGCGTCACTTCTGGGAGGAGCGCCGCCGTGTTCAGGGGGTGATGGATGCATTTCTGCAGCGGGTATTCGACTGGTGAAACGGCTCGAGGATTATTGGGTAAACCGCAATCCGGTGGCGCTCATCCTGTATCCGCTGTCGCTGCTTTACTGTGGCCTGGCCCTGCTCAACCGCTGGCGCCTGGAGTGGCTTGCGCGCATGCGGCCAAGGCTGCCTGTGCGCGCCGTGGTGGTGGTGGGCAATGTCACCGTGGGGGGCACCGGCAAGACCCCCATGGTGGTCTGGTTGTGCAATTGGCTGCGCGAGCATGGGTATCGGCCAGGGGTGGTGAGTCGGGGTTATGGCGGACGATCACGGACCTGGCCACGGGAGGTCACCCCCCGTAGTGACCCCATTCAGGTGGGTGATGAACCCGTATTGATCGCCACCCGTGGCGGCTGTCCGGTCTATGTGGGGCCAGACCGCAACCGGGCGGCGCGGTGGCTGCTGGCCCAGCATGACTGTGATGTGATCATCACCGACGACGGCCTGCAGCATTATGCCTTGCGTCGGGACCTGGAGATCGTCATGGTGGACGCAGCGCGTCGTTTCGGTAATGGTTTCTGCCTGCCGGCCGGGCCACTGAGAGAACCCCTGGAGCGTGTGCGCGAGGCGGATTATGTGGTGGTGACCGGGGGGCAGGCCCAGCCCGGGGAACATGCGATGCGGCTGGTATCCCAGGTGGCCATGAGTGTCCGGGATCCGGGCCGCACCCGCCCATTGAGTGATTTTGCCGGCCAGCGCGTGCATGCCATGGCTGGTATTGGACATCCGCCCCGGTTCTTCGCCATGTTGCGCGAACGGGGGCTGAAGGTGGTGGAACATGCCTTTCCCGATCATCATGTGTATGGCAACTGCGATATCCGCTTCGGGGACGCCAGTCCGGTGCTGATGACCGAGAAAGATGCCGTAAAATGTCGGGGTATCGCCGGCCCCGAGCACTGGTTTGTCCCCGTGAGTGCCGTGCCTGATCAGGCACTGGCTTTGGCAATTCTTCGCTCGGTCCAGGCTGTGGACCGCATTCAAAGTATGAGGTAAAGGACATGGACAAACGTTTACTCGATATTCTCGTATGCCCCGTCACCAAGGGTCCGTTGGTCTTCGACAAGGACAAGGGGGAACTGATCTCCCGGGCGGCCCGCCTGGCCTATCCGATCCGGGACGGCATCCCGGTGATGCTGGAAGAGGAGGCCCGCACCCTCAGCGAGGAGGAAGCGGAGAAGTGGAAGGACAAGAAATGACCTGGAGTCCGCTGACGGGGAAGGTGGTCTGATGGGCTTCAAGGTCGTCATACCGGCGCGCTATGCTTCCACCCGGCTGCCGGGCAAGCCTCTGGTGGTGCTGGGTGGCAAGCCCATGGTGCAGCATGTTCATGAACAGGCCCTGGCCAGTGGTGCCGATGAGGTGGTGGTGGCCACGGATGATGCCCGCATTGAGGCGGCGGTGAAGGCATTCGGGGCCATGGTATGCATGACGTCAGTGCACCATGCCTCCGGCAGTGATCGCATTGCCGAGGTGGCTGCCCGTATGGCCTGGGAAGATGACGATATTGTGGTCAACCTGCAGGGGGACGAGCCGCTGACCCCGTCGGCGATTGTCAGGCAGGTGGCGGATAACCTGGCAGACCACCCGGAGGCGGTGATCGCCACCCTGTGCACGCCGATCACCCGGGCCGCGCACCTCTACGATCCACATACGGTGAAGGTGGTGCGGGATGCCCGGGATTTTGCCCTGTACTTCAGTCGTGCCCCCATCCCCTGGGAGCGGGACGCACTGGATATGGAGGTCTCGCCAGCCTTGCAGGTGTGTCAGCGGCACATTGGTTTGTATGCCTACCGGGTGGGCTATTTGAAGCGATTCACCCGCATGGAGAGCTGCGCCCTGGAGCGCATCGAGCGCCTGGAGCAGTTGCGGGCCATGTATCACGGTGCCCGCATCCATGTGGACGTGGCCCTGGAGGCCCCGCCCGCGGGCGTGGATACCCAGGAGGATGTGGAGCGGGTGGAGATGATGCTGGCCCGCGCCCAGCCCCGTTGACCTCTGGGGTCCCCTGTGGGAGCGGCCCTCGGCCGCGAAGGGCCGAGCCCCCGCTGCCCATGCAGGATCATGGGTCGGAGTGGACCTCGGGGTGCCCGGATTCCTTCCAGCGGGACGCCGTGAATACATCCATGTAGGCTCTGCAGCCGCTTCCTGCGGCTGAAGCCCGCTTACAGGAACCCGGGCACCCCGAGGTCCGGATGCTGCGGAGTTCTTTTCGAAAAGCCTCTCGTGAAAGCATCCAGGTCAAGCCGTGGACACTCCCTTCTCCCCCCTCGGGGGAGAAGGGTCGGGGATGAGGGGGGTGGGGCAGGCACCTTGCCGGTCTTCGCCCCTCACCCCAACCCCTCTCCCCGCTGGGAGAGGGGCTCGATTGATCCATCACCGGGGCGTCACCCCTTCAGGATGCGCCGCATCTCGGCCACCCGGTCATCACCGGCCAGGGTCTGGATCACGGGGTGGATGTCGCTGTGATCCTCATTGAGCAGGGGCAGGGTGAAGGTGCGTTCCACGCGTCGGTGCGGTTCGCCGTGCTGGTCAGGCTGGATCACATGATGGCCCGCCACCTCGCCCACCACCAGTCGGGGCTCGGGTTCGGTGTCGAGGATCTCGATCACCTGACAGCGGATGCCATCCACCACGGCTTGCTGGCCGATGAGGGGGCTGAGCAGTTTCATGAGTCTGTCCATGGGGATCAGTATACCGATGCTGCCCGGGGATGCCATGGTGCCCGCCGCCGCCCCTCATCCCCGACCCTTCTCCCCGCCGGGGAGAAGGGGCCTGAGCCCTGGCTTGTGGGAGAGGGATGGCACCGCAAAGAAGAACCCGCAGACTCTGCCGAGCCCCTCTCCCGCTTGCGGGAGAGGGGTTGGGGTGAGGGCCGTCGGACCCCATAATCAACGAGGAAAACCAAGGTACCCTAAACACATGAAATGGGACATCCTCAAGGTAGAAGACCTCTATCAGGGCTTCTTCAAGCTGTGCCGGCTGCGCCTGAGCCACGGGCGCTTCGCCAGCGGCGAACCCCTGGTGATCGATCGGGAGTTGATCCGCCGTGGCCCCGCAGCAGCGGTGCTGCCCTATGACCCGTATACCGACCGGGTGCTGCTGGTGGAGCAGTTCCGGGTGGGGGCCATTGAATCACCTCATGGGCCCTGGCTGATGGAGACCATCGCCGGTCTGATCGAGCCGGGGGAGCGCGCTGAGGAGGTGGCCCGCCGCGAGGCCATGGAAGAGGCAGGATGCCCCCTGGGCGAGTTGATCCTTGCGCATGAATATTTCTCCACGCCGGGCAGCTCCGATGAGCGTATTTCCGTCTATGTGGGCCAGGCCGATCTGTCGAACGCCAGCAGCGGCATCCACGGGCTGGAGGAGGAGGGGGAGGAAATTCGCACCCACGTGTTGTCAGCGGATGAGGCCTTCGACTGGCTGGATCATCAGCAGGTGGACACGGCCTTCCCGATCATCGCCCTGCAATGGCTGCGGCTGAATCGGGAGATGTTGCAGGAGAAGTGGGGGGACGGATAGCAGCTAGTCACCCGAAAGGTGACGTCGGTGAGGGAGGGGCCGACCGAGGGTCGGCCCCTGAGACTGCCTTAGGTGTTCAGACGGTTGTCAATCAGCACATTCACCACGTCCGGGTCGGCCAGGGTGGAGGTATCACCCAGGTTTTCCAGCTCATTGGCGGCGATCTTGCGCAGGATGCGGCGCATGATCTTGCCGGAGCGGGTCTTGGGCAGGCCGGGGGCGAATTGCAGCAGGTTGATTTTGGCGATGGGGCCGATCTCGTCCCGCACCAGCTTGACCAGTTCCTTCACCAGGGCGTCGTCGCCCTCCTCGCCGGCCATCAGGGTCACATAGGCATAGATGCCCTGACCGGTGATGTCGTGGGGATAACCCACCACGGCGGCCTCGGCCACCTTGGGATGCAGCACCAGGGCTGACTCGATTTCGGCCGTGCCCAGGCGGTGACCGGAGACGTTCAGCACATCGTCCACGCGCCCGGTGATCCAATAGTAGCCATCGGCATCCCGGCGAGCACCATCACCGGTGAAGTACAGGCCCGGGTAGATGGTGAAGTAGGTCTCCACGAAGCGCTTGTGGTCGCCCCACAGGGTGCGCATCTGGGCGGGCCAGGAGTTGCGGATGCACAGGTTGCCTTCGGCAGGGCTCTCGGTGATCTCGTTGCCCTTGTCGTCCACCAGCAGGGGTTCGACCCCGAAGAAGGGTTTGGTGGCGGAGCCCGGCTTCATGTCCACGGCGCCAGGCAGGTTGGCGATCATGTGGGCGCCGGTTTCGGTCTGCCACCAGGTGTCCACGATGGGGCAGCGACCGTCGCCGACCACGCGGTGATACCACTCCCAGGCTTCCGGGTTGATGGGCTCACCCACGGTGCCCAGCAGGCGCAGGCTGGAGCGCTTGTGCTTGGTGACGAAGTCGTCACCGGCGCCCATCAGCATGCGGATGGCCGTGGGGGCGGTATAGAAGATGGATACATTGTGCTTGTCGCACACCTGCCAGAAGCGACCGTTGTCCGGGTAGTTGGGCACGCCCTCGAACATCAGGCTCTTGGCACCGTTGGCCAGGGGGCCATACAGGATGTAGGTGTGACCGGTCACCCAGCCCACGTCGGCGGTGCACCAGTAGACTTCGCCATCCTTGTAGTCAAACACCAGCTTGTGGGTCATGGCTGCCTGCAGGAGGTAGCCGCCGGTGGTGTGCATCACGCCCTTGGGCTTGCCGGTGGAGCCGGAGGTATACAGGATGAACAGCGGATCCTCTGCATCCACCTCCTCGGCAGGGCACTCGGCGCTTGCCTTGTCCAGTTCCTCGTGATACCAGACATCACGGCCTTCATTCCATTCCACGGGTTCGCCACCGCGCTTGACCACGACCATGGTGGAGATGCTGGGGCACTGGGCGGCGGCCTTGTCGGCGTTACCCTTCAGCGGCACCTTGCGGCCACCGCGCAGGCTCTGGTCGGAGGTGATGAGCACCTTGGCCTCGGCGTCCTGGATGCGGTCGCGCAGGGCATCGGGGGAGAAGCCGCCGAAAACGATGGAATGCACGGCACCGATGCGGGCACAGGCCAGCATGGACACGGCGGCCTCGGGGATCATGGGTAGGTAGATGGAGACCCGGTCACCCTTTTGCACGCCCTTGGATTTGAGCACGTTGGCGAATTTGCACACCTCTTCATGCAGTTCACGATAGGTGAGGGTGCGGTCGTCGGAGGGGTCGTCGCCTTCCCAGATAATGGCGGCCTGATCACCCCGGGTTTCCAGGTGGCGATCCAGGCAGTTGTAGGCCACGTTGAGCTTGCCGCCCTGGAACCAGGTGACCCGTGCCTCGTCCTCGAAGGAGCCCGTGCGGACGTTGTCCCACTTCTTGAACCAAGTGAGGTATTTCTCGGCCTGCTCGGCCCAGAAAGTGTCCGGGTTGTCGACGGATTGCCGATACATGGCCTGGTACTGCTCGGCGGTCACGTTGGCCTTGGCGGCAAAGTCCTTGGGTACTTCGTGAACCTTCACTTCCGACATAAGATCTCCTCCTGCAAATGCATGGAATTGAATGAAATCGGGCCGATGGATCGGCTAATTCCTCATTATAACGTCTCGGCGAACAAGCATAACGTGCCAACCCCGCGCTGACTATCTCGACCCGGTATAGGGGGTCAGTGTCAACGATCCAGGGTGGAGCTTCCAGGCAGCCGGTCCGCCGCGTCCAGGCGCCTGGTCTTGAGATTCCTGTTCTTGAAATTCACTGGGGAGGCCCTCCGGGAGCCGTCTAAATGGGTAGACCCCCGAGGTAATGCCGACCGCTGCTGCGTTGCATGAAACGCACCTGCGCAAAGGCGTGGCATAGCCGCTTGCGTTCGTCGGCGGATAAGGTGTTGCCATCGATCAGGTTGTCCGGTGGTCGTCCGGCGCAAATGAAGCGGGCTTGTTGGCGCACCCGCAAGGTCGTGATGAGCTCCCAGGCCTGGATCAGTTCCTGTCCGGCGACAGCGCTGATGGCGCCGCCCTCGATGGCGGCTTCCAGGCGTGACCGTGTGTGCAGCGCCGGCAGGCCATGGGCCACGGTCAGCAGTCGGGCCAGGCTGACGATGGGCAGGATGCCGCGGCGTTTGAGGTCCAGCGGAGTGGCCCGGGATGTCCACCAGGCCGGGCACCGCAACCCCAGGCGCCAGAGCGGACTGCGCGGCGGGCTGTCCTTGAGGGCCTCGCGGGCCAGCGCTGAGAGAAACCAGGTACTGTTGCGTGCTTCGACCATCACCCGCCCCCGCAGGGATTGCAGTAGCGCGGGCTCCCCATGGATGGTGCGCAGATCCAGAAAATTCTGTGCCAGCATCACGGATTTGAGGGCTGGCGTGCGTATCCAATCGAGAAAATAGTCCTGCCAGACCGCCACGGGCTGCTGCCAATCCGTGTTGCATGCCATCACGCCCCCGGTACACAAATGCAGGCCGCAGTGGTCCAGATCCCTCGTGACCCGTCTGGCCAACTGGAGAAAGTAGTCCCGCGCGGTGGCCCCGGGCGATTGGGAGAGTATCAGGGCATTGTCCTGGTCGGTGTGCGCGGTCTGCTCGCATCGTCCCTGAGAGCCGCAAGCCACCCAGGCGAACGCCATGGGAGGTGGCCCCAGTTCCGACTCGGCCAGTTCGATGGCGCGACGTGTGAGGGCATCGCTGATGGAGGCAATGCGCCATCCCACCTGATCGCCCGTGGCCCCGGCGTCCACCCACTGCACCTGGTATCGCGGTACCCCCATGGCCAGCGTGCGCAGCGCGGCACGGTCCGGCGCCTGTAAGATCCGCGTCAGCAGTGGCTCGATGGACGTGGCCTGGATATGCATCCGGTGCGGGATGAGGGCTGGGTGTATTGATGGGTCGACTCCTCCTGATCGGGATGGGGGGCAAGACCCTGCCTTCAGGACATGGACTCCGTGACCTGAAGGGAAGATCCTACCGTTGCATTACAGTGAAAGCGAGGGGCCCCGAGAACGGGGCCCCGATCCTTGCGATGTCACATCCTGTTCACGTTGCAGGGCAACGTTGGCTTGCGATCAGGAAGTGGCGGCATCGGCACGCGGCACGCGCACGCTTTCCACCAGATCCTGAATCTCCTTCGGCGGCGGGGCCGTCAGCTTGGACACGACCACCGCAGCGATCACGTTCAGGATGGCACCGATGGTGCCAAAGCCCTGAGGCGCGATGCCCAAGATCCAGCCGTCTGCGTTGTCAGCCAGCAGAGCGGTCCCCGGGAAGAAGAAGAAGCCCTTGTACAGGAAGATGTAGAGCAGGGTGCTGAGGATACCCACCAGCATGCCGGTGATGGCGCCCTGCTTGTTCATCCGCTTGTAGAAGATGCCCAGCATCAACACGGGGAAGAGGGAGGAGGCCGCCAGGCCGAAGGCCAGTGCCACCACCTCGGCTGCAAAGCCCGGCGGATTGAGCCCCAGGTAACCTGCCAGGACGATGGCAGCCACCATGGCCAGTCGTCCCGCCCGAAGCTCGTTCTTCTCCGAAATATTGGGCATGAACACGCTCTTCAACAGGTCATGGGAGATGGCCGAGGAAATGGCCAGCAACAAGCCTGCCGCCGTGGACAGCGCCGCAGCGATCCCGCCCGCGGCCACCAAGGCGATCACCCAGTTGGGCAGGCCGGCGATTTCGGGGTTGGCCAGCACCAGGATATCCCGGTCAAAGCTCTCCAGACGGTAGCCCTGACCTTCCACATCGTCGGCCCAGGCCGGCGGGTTGCTCTGGTTGTAGTAGTGCACCCGCTCACCGTCACCTTGCTGTTCAAACTGCAGCAGACCGGTGTCCTGCCAGGTACGCATCCAGTCGGGACGGTCCTCATAGGCCATGGCTTCGGCGGTGTTGCCCACGCCACCGGGGTGCAGGGTGTTGATGATGTTGTACATGGCCATCGCACCCACGGCGGGGGCGGTGGTGTACAGGAGGGCGATGAACACCAGGGCCCAGCCGGCGGACTTACGAGCGTCACGCACACGGGGTACGGTGAAGAAGCGGATGATCACGTGGGGCAGACCCGCGGTACCGATCATCAGCGCCATGGTCAGCAGGAACATGTTCAGCGTACTGAACGATTCATTGGTGGTGTACTGGGTGAAGCCCAGGTCCACCAGGACGTTGTCCAGGGCGGTGAGCAGGTAGACGCCGTCCTGGCCGCTGAGGGTGCCACCCAGGCCCGTCTGGGGCAGGAAATGCCCGGTCAGCTGCAGGGAGATGAAGATGGCGGGCACGGTGTAGGCAAAGATCATCACCACGTACTGGGCGATCTGGGTATAGGTAATACCCTTCATGCCACCGAGCACGGCGTAGATGAACACCACGGTCATACCGGCGATCAGGCCCCAGAGCAGGTCCACTTCCAGGAAGCGCGAGAAGGCGATGCCCACGCCGCGCATCTGTCCGATCACGTAGGTGATGGAGATCACCAGCAGGCAGATGACAGCCACGATACGTGCCGTGTTCGAATAGAACCGGTCACCCACGAACTGGGGCACCGTGAACTTGCCGAACTTGCGCAGGTACGGGGCGAGCAGCAGCGCCATGAGCACGTAACCGCCGGTCCACCCCATGAGGTAGACCGAACCACTGTAGCCCAGGAAGGCGATCAGGCCCGCCATGGAGATGAAGGAGGCCGCCGACATCCAGTCCGCCGCGGTGGCCATACCGTTGGCGACCGGGTTCACCCCCTTGCCGGCCACATAGAATTCGCCCGTGCTACCCGCGCGGGCCCAGATGGCAATGCCGATGTACAGCGCGAACGTCGCGCCGACCACCAGCCATATCATGAGTTTCAAATCCATAATCTTGGTCCCCCAGTCTTATTCTTCGTGGACGTCGAATTGACGATCCAGCTTGTTCATGCGCCAGGCATAGAAGAAGATCAGCATCAGGAAGACATAGATTGCTCCCTGCTGTGCCATCCAGAAGCCCAATGGGTAACCGCCCAACGACACCATGTTCAGCACCGGTGCCAGGAAGATGGGCAGGATATATCCAGCGATGAACCACACGGTCAGGCAGCCCACCAGGATACGAACGTTAGCCTTCCAGTAGGCCGTTCTTTGTTCCTGTAGTTTTGCGTTCATTCGATACTCCTCCTATCAAAAGCTTGGTTTTTTACCACTGGTTTATGTTGCATCACTCGGTAAATCCTCCATCGTTCACTCTTTGTTGAATCATCGTCAGCGGGTGTTCGGGCTCTTGTCATGTGGCCCCGTGGGTGTCAAAGCTGGTAGTCCAGTGCCAACCTTGACTGAAGCTTGCGCACCTGACGGAAGGCCTCCTTGAGGATGCGCTGCTCCAGTTCGTCGAGTCGTTCCGGATTGACGAAATTGCTCAGTGTCTGCCCCGCCTGCGCCTGTTCCTGATGGGTGCGCATGCGCAGCAGTTGAATGTAGTGATAGGCATTGAGCCAGGCGGCCACGTCCTCGCGCTTGAGCACGCCGGCCTCCACGCAGGCCTCCAGGCGCCGGCTGGTGTTCACCTCCGGGATGCGGTGGGCCAGGGCATAGATCCGGGCCACATCGACGATGGGCGTGGCGCCGTTCACCTTCATGTCCAGGCTGCGGGGGTGATCCCCCCGTGAGCTGACCTTGAAGTCCCCCAGCAGTCCCAGGGGGGGGCGCAGACGCAGCGCGTTCTCGGCCATCTGGTGACGGAACCGGCTGTTCTTTGCCGTCTTTTCCAGGAACCATTGGCGCAGTTCCTCGGCGGGGCCCTCGTTGCCCAGGATGACCCGGAAATCGAAATAGATATTGGCGTTGAGCAGATGCTTGGGGGTGCCCTGATCCACCCATTGGGTGAAGCGTTGACGCCATTCCTCGGGCGTGAGGCAGCAATCGGGGTTGGAGGCCATCACATTACCCCGGCACAGGGGGTAGCCGCACTGGTCCAGGGCCTCATTGATGCGCTGGGCCAGGGGCAGCAGACGCTGCCGGGCTGCATCGGCGGTCATGCCTTCGGGGGGCACGAAGACGATGCCATTGTCCTGGTCCGTCTTCAGGGTCTGTTCCTGTCGGGCTTCGCTGCCGAAAGCCAGCCAGTCGAATTCGGGGATATCCGACCCCTCATCCTGCAGACAGATCTGGATGACCCGGCGGGTGATCTGGTCGTTGAGTAGGGTGATGATCTGGGTGATCTGATCCACGCGCACACCCTGGGCAATCATCTGCCCCACCAGCAGGTGCACGTCCCGGCCCAGGCGAGCCAGCGTCGCCACGTCCTCGGCACCACTGACCGAGCGGCTCAGATTCACCAGGCCCACTCGTTGCAGGGAGAACAGATCCCGCTCGGAGATCACACCGGTGAGGCGGCCTCGCTCCACGATGCACAAGTGGTGGAAGCCGTGGCTGGCCATGAGCATGGCCGCTTCAAAGGCAAATGCCTTGGGGGGCAGGGTGATCGGGTCCCGTGTCATCACGGCACTGATGGGTTCGTCCAGTCCGACCTCGGGCAGGGACACCCGGTTGAGTAGATCGTGCAGGGTGAACACCCCCAGCGGGCGTCGATCGTCATCGGTGATGACCACGCTACCCACGCGCTCATCGTCCATGGTCCGCAGCGCCTGGCGGATACGGGTTTCGGGCCGGCAGACCACGGGCTCGCGACGGATGCGCTCCCCCAGGGTGATATTGAGTGAGGTATCGCCACCCAGTCCGGCGGCGGCGCTGGCCTGCACCTGACGCCGCACCTTGTCCAACAGGTTGGCCAGACGGCGGGTGCAGAAGTCCTGGAACTCGGAAGACATCTTGAACAGTTTATTGAAGTCTTCCCGGTCCAGTTCAAAGCAGAAGGTATCCTCCGCCGCCCGGTAACGGGTACGCACGGCACGCCGCCCCACGAGGGCGCCCACGGGGAAGCACTCCCCCGGGGTCAGTTCCCAGGCGGTGCTGATGACATGACCGTCATCGTCCACCGGTTCGCCCAGCACCCGGCCCTGCTTGATGATGTAGAAGCGGTTGGCCGGCCCCATCTGGGGTGCGGTCACCTGCTCATCGCGGGCATAGAAGACCAGCTTGAGACGCTTGGCAAGAAATTCCAGGTGCACGAGATCCATCTGGTCGAACGGCGAGTGCCGCCCCAGGAACTCCATCACCGGGATCAGTACACCCTGAGGGCGTTCTTTGCCGTTGTTGTGGTCTGTATGCATGCGTAACCGGATGAACCGTGGCTGTGCAACCGGTTATGCAGAGATCGTGCCGGGTAGGTGTTACTAGTAGAAACAAAGGGTTAGCAGAGGCGGTGGTGTAACGGGGTGTTACCTGGGGTAACGGGTGTTACCTTTGGTAGCGTTGGACCGGGGTCGGCTCCGCGTTCATCCCTTGGGCCGGGGAAGCCCCATCCGGGTGCGACGCTCCCACAGGGCCTTGCGGCTGATGCCCAAGCGACGGGCGAGCTCGGTTTCCGTCATATGGGCTTGGTTGTCCAGCACGAAGCGCCGGAAATAGTCCTCCAGGCTGCTGTGGCCCGGGTCGCTCTTGTCCACCGGTGGGGTCAGGGCCAGGTGCTCGGGCTTGATGCGATCTCCATCGGCCAGGATGACGGCTCGTTCGATGGCGTTCTCCAGTTCGCGCACGTTGCCGGGCCAGGTATGGGCTTGCATGGCCTCCAGGGTTGACGCATCCAGGTTGACCAGGGTGCGTTTGAGCCGCCGACAGGCCTTATCCAGCAGGAATTCCGCCAGCCGCGGGATGTCTTCTCGGCGCTCGCGCAGGGCGGGCAGGGTCACTTCCATCACCTTCAACCGATAGTACAGGTCTTCCCGAAAACTCCCCTCACGGACCATGGCTTCAAGATCCCGATGCGTGGCGGCCAACAGGCGCAGGTCCACCTGACGGCTGCCGGTGGCCCCCACCCGACGGATCTCGCCATCCTGCAAGACGCGCAGCAGGCGCGACTGGGCAGCCGGTGTCAGCTCGCCGATCTCATCCAGGAACAGGGTGCCGCTGTCGGCCGCCTCGGCCAGACCCTGGCGGGTCTGGGCGGCGCCGGTGAAGGCCCCCTTCTCGTGACCAAAGAGTTCTGATTCCAGCAGGCCCTCGGGGATGGCGGCACAGTTCACCGAGACCAGAGGGGCCTGGGCACGGTGGCTCTTCTTGTGAATGGCCCGCGCCACCAGTTCCTTGCCCGTCCCCGACTCGCCCCGGATCAACACGGTGGTGTCGGTGGGCGCCACCTTCTCCAGGGTCTTGCAGATCTGCTGCATGGCGGGGGATTCCCCCACCATGCCTTCCACCGGGTAGGCCTGTCCGATCTGGGACTGAAGGTGGGCATTCTCACGCTCCAGTTGATACTGCTTGAGGATGCGGGCCACGCACAGCAGCATCTCGTCGTGATCGAAGGGTTTGGCGATGTAGTCGGCCGCCCCGTGCTTCATGGCCTCCACTGCCGAGCGTACGCTGGCGTAGCTGGTCATGATCAGTACGGGCGTTTCCGGGCAGTGGTCCACCATGGCGATGCCCTCGCCGTCAGGCAGCCGCAGGTCACTGATGACCAGATCAAAACATGTCTGCTGGCATTGCACCTGTGCCTGGGAAAGGCTGTCCGCCTCGGCCACCCGGTAGCCCTCGTGCTCCAGCAGACGCCCCAGGGCACGGCGGATCACCGCCTCGTCCTCGACGATAAGAATGCGGTTCAAGCCATGGTCTCCTCTTCTTCGATGGCCGGCAGTCGGATGCTGAAGCGCGTGCCTCCCTGGGCATGGCTGTCGGCATACACCAGGCCACCATGATCCTGAATGATGCTGTACACCACCGATAGCCCCAGGCCAGTGCCTTCCCCCGGCGGCTTGGTGGTGAAAAAGGGTTCGAAGATCTGGTCCAGCAGGCCTGAGGGGATGCCGGCGCCCTCGTCATCCACGTGGATTTCCACACCTCCGGGGAGGCGGCTGCCACGTATGGCAACGCGGTCGCCTGGGCTTGAGGCCTGCAGGGCATTGTTCACCAGGTTCACGAAGACCTGCAGCAATCGCTGATGATTGCCGCGGGCCTTCAAATCTTTGGGCACCTCATTGATGCAGGTGACCTCGCGACCCACGTCACTGAGCTTGATCAGCTGCAGCGCCTCATCCACGCAGGCGTTCAGGTTCACCGCCACCGGTAGGGGCCGCGGTGCCTCGCCCGCATGACTGAAGGTGATGAGTGACTGCACGATGTCATTGATGCGCCGGGTCTGTTCCAGGATCTGTTTGACGGTCAGGTCCACCTCGGCGGGGTCCTGCTCATAGCGCAGGTTCTGGGCCAGCGAGGTGATGCCGGTGAGTGGATTGCCGATCTCATGGGCGACGCCGGCGGCCAGGCGGCCAATGGAAGCCAGACGGTCATTATGGGCCACCTCGCTCTCCAGGTTGTGCAACTCGGTGAGGTCTTCCACCAGGACCACCATGCCCCCCAGACCATGCGTGGCCGAGTGGCCCAGGGTCGGGGATTCAATGGCGGCCTTGTGGAGATTGAGCCAGCGGTAGCGGCCATCCACGGAGATCTGCAGTTTGTACAGGTGCTTGTCATCGCCATTGATGAAGGTACGCAGCACCCCCTCCCAGGGGTCCTTGAGGGCATTCAGGGGCTGACCCACGGCATGCGCGGCCTCGATGCCGGAGATCATGGCCATGGTGTTGTTCCAGATGAGGATGTCTCCCCCCGGGTCGATGGAGCAGACGCCCAGAGGCAGTTCATGCAGCACCTGCCGATGGTAGCGGCGCAGGGTGTCCAGTTCCGCCGCCAGGCCGCGCAGCCGCACGGTGGAATGCTCCAGTTGTTCCTCCACGAACCGCAGGCTGTCGGCCAGGGCCACCTGGGCCTGGGGGGCCACGTTCAGCTGGTTATCCACGATCATCCGTGCCAGCAGTGGGCCCATCAACCCGGAGAGATTGCGCTCCAGATGGGTGCGCAGTCGGCGCAACTCGCCGGGGCGCTTTTCCGAGGGCTGCATGCCCATGTCTGTCAGGGCCCGCTGGATCTCCAGGTGGGCCGTCTGAGGGCCGATCACCTGGGCCAGGTGAGACTCCAGTTGCGCCACATTGCGGGCATCGGCGCTCACCCCGGTCGGTGAGAATTGTTCCCGACGACAGGCTTGGGCTGCCTCGGTCTCTTCCCGGGTCGGCCGGGTCAGCAAGGACCCGATCACGAACAGCACACTGTTCACGGCCAGTGACCAGAAGGTGGCAAAGGCCCAGCGGTTTTCGTCCTCGGCGCCCATGAATACGGCAAGGTTGAAGTTGATCATGGGCAGGCCGGACTCGTGGATGACCGGGATGATCAGTGCCAGCACCCAGACAGTGATGCCTCCCAGCAGGCCGGCAATGAAGCCAATGCGGGTGGCGCGCGGCCAGAACAGCAGGGCCAGGTAACCGGGCAGGAACTGAGCCACGGCCACGAAGGAGATCAGCCCCACCTGCACCAGGCCCTGGTTGAACTCCAGCAGCCAGTAAAAGCCGTAGCCCAGGGCAATGATGAGCAGGATCAGCAACCGCCTCCCCCAAAGCAACCAACCGTACAGGTTGCTTTGGGGGAGGGTCTGTTGATTCACATGGGCGGGCAGGATGAGGTGATTCAGGCACATGGCGGCCAGGGCCAGGGTGGTGATGATCATCATGGCGCTGGCGGCGGAGACTCCGCCGATGAAGGTGAACAGGGCCAGCCAGCCCGCGCCACCGTCCACCGGCAGGGCCAGCACGAAATAGTCGGCGGGGGTTTCCAGGGCGACGGCCTGACCGGCCCATAAAATGAGTGGGATGGGCAGGTTGAGCAGCAGCAGGAACAGGGGCAGACCCCAGGTGGCCACGCGCAGGGCGTGGGGATCCATGTTTTCCACAAACAGCATGTGGAACTGCCGGGGTAGCAGAAAGGCGGCGGCAAAGGCGAGCAGTATGAGGGTGAACCAGGGGCCTTCGCTGACCGGGGAATAGAGTGCCTCCAGGGCCTCGGGGTGTTCGGTCAGCCAGGTATTGAGCCCACCCCAGCCGCCAAAGATGCCCAGCAGGGCAAAGGCCCCCACCATCAGCAGGGTCACCAGTTTGACGGCGGATTCGAAGGCGATGGCCACCACCAGGCCCTCGTGTTTTTCCCGGGGGGTGATGTGGCGGGCGCCAAACAGGATGGCGAACAGGCCCAGGGTGGCGCAGAAACCCAGGGCCAGCAGATTGGGTGGGGCCTCCTGGGTGAGTACCGAAACCGAGTCGGTCACCGCCTTGATCTGCAGGGCCAGGTAGGGAAGGATCCCGGCCAGCATGAACAGGGTGACCAGTAGCCCGGTCCACTGGCTGCGATAGCGAAAGGCGAACAGGTCCGCCAGGGAGGTGAGCTGGTAGTCGCGTACCAGTCTGAGGATGGGGGCGAGCAACAAAGGGGCCAGGATGAAGGCCAGGGTCACTCCCAGGTAGATGGTGAGGAAGTTGTAGCCCTCGCTCTGGGCGAAGCCCACACTGCCGTAATAGGTCCAGGTGGTGGCATACACGCCCAGGGAGAGCACATACACCATGGGATGGCGCACCAGAGCGGTGGGCAACCAGCCACGTTCAGTGGCGTGGGCGATGAAGAACAGCAGGGCCAGATAGGCCACGCCCGCTGCATAGAGCACGCCGATCTCAGAGATCATGACGCCCACGTCCCAGCTGGATCAGAATCCCCAACCCGATGAGTCCGCCCCAGAGGAGATAGGGCAGATACCAGGGCATCCCCGGTCGCGACCACCAGTCCACCAAGGGCGAGGCAAACAGCAGCACGCCCAACAGAAACAGGATGAGGGTCTTGTCCAGGGCCGACATGGTGTAACCAATGGTAACGGGTGGCAGGGCGTAAGCATGCCGGATGCAGGCGGTTTTGGCCAAGCCAATAAGAACCCCTCTCCCGCACGGTGCCCCTCATCCCCGGCCCTTCTCCCTGAGAGGGAGAAGGGAGAAGGCTGGGGTGGATGGGGGCCATCTTGCCAGGGCCTCACTCAGCATGTCTTCCACACCAACCCTGACCCCATCCCCTCCCAACCCGAGAAAGTCCAGGGCGCGTCCCAGGTTCTCCCCCGGCGTGGCATCATCCACCGCCGGGGCGTGGGTCTGTTTGGACAGTTTGGCACCCCCGTGATCCAGAACCACCGGATGATGCAGATAGATGGGCGTGGGATACCCCAGCAAACGTTGCAGATGAATCTGCCGTGGCGTCGAAGCCAGCAAATCCATGCCCCGAACCACATGCGTAATGTCCTGGAATGCATCGTCCACCACCACGGCCAGCTGATAGGCCGTGAGCCCGTCAGCCCGGCGAATGACAAAATCACCGATCTGGCTCGCCAGTTGCTGGCATACCTCGCCCTGGGTTCGATCGCAAAAACGGATGGGGTCATCGTGCGTACGGACCCGCAGGGCCCGGGGCGACTTGCCGGCGGGCAGACCGTCGCGACAGGTGCCCGGATAGACCGGGCCTTCCAGCCCTGGTTGGGCCAGGGCAGCCATCTCCCGACGGGTGCAGCCACAGTCATAAGCCCAGCCCCGATCCCGCAGGCATTGCATGGCGTCGGCATAGGCGTCGAGCCGGGTGCTCTGGTAGAGCACCGGTCCATCCCAATGCAGGCCGTGGACTTCCAGGGTGCGGAGGATGCGATCGGCGGCGCCGGGCTCTTCCCGGGGAGGGTCCAGGTCCTCCATGCGAACCCGCCACGTGCCGCCTTGGGCGCGGGCATCCAGCCAGGAAATCACGGCCGCGACCAGGGAGCCGAAATGCAGCGGGCCAGTGGGGGAGGGGGCGAAACGACCTGTGTAGGCGGGGTTCAAGCGTACGGTCTTGGGCGCGACAAGGCGCGCGGGAGCTTCAGTGCGCGGCATCCGACGCCCCAACCCGCAGGTGGGGCGTCGGGGTGCATCAGGCCATCTGCTTTTCCTTGATCTCCTGCAGGGTCTTGCAGTCAATACACAGGGTGGCGGTGGGACGGGCTTCCAGACGACGGATGCCGATCTCGACGCCACAGGCTTCGCAGTAACCGTAGTCGCCGTTATCCAGATCCGTGAGCGCCTCTTCGATCTTGCGGATCAACTTGCGCTCGCGGTCGCGGGTGCGCAGTTCCAGGCTGAATTCCTCTTCCTGGGTGGCACGGTCGGCCGGGTCGGCGAAATTGGCGGCATCTTCCTTCATGTGACCTACGGTGCGGTCCACTTCCTCCATGAGCTGCTGGCGCCAGGCCAGAAGGATGTTGCGAAAGTGCTCCTTCTGATCCCGGTTCATGTACTCCTCGCCCTCCGTGGGCTGGTAAGGGGCAATTCCATCATCCGGTCGGGACATCTTGCCGGATTTATTGGGCTGATTGCTGCTGGAGGCCATCGCTGCGCACACTCCTGACTGTCCAAAAGGCGAATGTAGATACCAGAGAATCCCCAGGGGTGCAAGCTAAAAACCGGTTGCATGAAGCCCCGGCGGGCGTGGATGGGCGCGGGCGCCCCGGGTGTCTGCCCGTGGATTGACATAGTAATCTTCCGGGCATCGTTAGTCGACCAGAGGGGAGTACCGGTGAGTCATTCACTCAAGGCGTTGATCTGGGACGTGGACGGAACGCTGGCGGACACCGAACGCGACGGGCATCGCGTTGCTTTCAACGCGGCGTTTGCCGAGGCTGGGCTGGACTGGCACTGGTCGGTGGAGCGCTACGCGGGGCTTCTGGCCGTGACCGGCGGCAAGGAGCGCATCCGTTATTTCCTCAAGCAGGATGGGCCTACGTTCGAGCCATCCGAAGACATGGATGCCTTCGTGGCGGGGCTGCATGCCCGCAAGACGGCCCGCTTCGCGGCCATGCTGGAGCAGGGGCATATTCCGTTGCGTCCGGGCGTCTCGCGTCTGCTCCATGAGGCCCGGGAGTCGGGCGTGAGGTTGGCGATTGCCACCACCACCTCGCCGGCCAATGTGGAGGGTTTGCTGCGGGCCAATCTGGGTGAGTCCGCCATTGGCTGGTTCAAGGTGATCGGCGCCGGGGATGTGGTGCCGGACAAGAAACCGGCCCCGGATATCTACCACCATGTGCTGGAAGGGCTGGACCTGGCGCCGGAGGAATGTCTGGCCATTGAGGATTCGGGTCATGGCCTGGCGGCCGCTCACGGGGCGGGTATCGGGACGGTGGTGACGGTGAATGAGTACACGGCCGATGAGGATTTCACCGGCGCCCTGGCGGTGCTGGATCACCTGGGTGAAGCGGGGCGGCCCTGTCAGGTCCTGCGCGGGGAGGGGCCCGAGCAGGGTGTTGTCACCCTGTCCTGGCTGCAGGCCCTGCATGAACGGCGTGCGGCACACCCCTGAGGCCGGCCGTCCCCTGCCGCAGCCCTTGTGGGAGCGGCCCTTGGCCGCGAATGGCTGAGCCCTCGGCTGTGCATCCATGCCAGAGGCCGGAGTGGACCTCGGGGCGACCGGCTTCCTTCCAGCGGGACGCCATGAATACATCCTTGTAGGCTCTGCAGCCGCTTCCTGCGGCTGAAGCCCGCTTACAGGAACCCGCCCCCCCGAGGTCCGGACGCATCGGAGTCTTTTTCGAGAGGCCTCCCGGTAGACGGGGTCAGTCCCACGGAGGCTGACGTGAAAGGAGCAAGGTTCAGCGACAAACACTCCCTTCTCCCCCTCGGGGGAGAAGGGTTGGGGATGAGGGGGGTTGGGGCAGGCACCGTGCCGATCCTCGCCCCTCACCCCAACCCCTCTCCCCCTTGGGGGAGAGGGGCTTGATCATGGTGAAGGTTCCTGGGTCTCTTCCACTTGACGTGAAAGGAGCAAGGTTCAGCGACAAACACTCCCTTCTCCCCCTCGGGGGAGAAGGGTTGGGGATGAGGGGGTTGGGGCAGGCACCGTGCCGATCCTCGCCCCTCACCCCAACCCCTCTCCCCCGAGGGGGAGAGGGGCTTGATCATGGTGAAGGTTCCCGGAGCTTTTCCACCCGGCAGTGGATTTCACCCTCGCCCAGGCGGGCCTGCAGGCGTTGATTTGGCTGAACCTGGCTGGCCGTGCGGATCACCTGGCCGGATTCATCCGCCAGGATGCTGTAGCCCCGGCCCAGGGTGGCCAGGGGGCTGACGGTGTGGAGGGTGCGGGCATTGCCGGTGAGGCGGGTGTTCAGGCGTTCCAGGCGCAGGTCCATGGCCCGGTGCAGACGTTGCGAGAACTGCTCGCAGCGTTCCTGTCCGGTCAGCACGCGGGCCGCCGGCGAGGTGCGTTGCAGGCGGGACCAGAGCACCTGCAGCCGGGCGCGCTGGTCCTGCTGTCGACGCACCATGGCCTGACGCAGACGCTGTTCCAGCTCGTCCAGGCGCTGGCTGCGATCCTGCAGTCGTCGTTCGGGATGCTGCTGACGCAGGTGGCGTTCCAGGGTCTGAAGCTGCAAACGAAGCGCGTGGAGCCGACGATTCATGCGCTCCTGGAGCAGCGCCTGCTGATGCGCCACGCGCTGAATCAGGTCCTGGCCATTGGGGCTCACCAGTTCGGCGGCGGCTGAGGGGGTGGCGGCGCGCAGGTCGGCGGCAAAATCGGCAATGGTCACGTCGGTTTCATGGCCCACACCGCTGACCACCGGCACCGGGCAGGCGCGGATGGCGCGGGCCACCGATTCCTCGTTGAAGGCCCACAGATCCTCCAGTGAGCCGCCACCTCGGGCCAGGATGAGCACATCACAGTTGCCCTGATGCGCGGCCTGCTCCAGGGCCCGCACCATGGCCGGGGCGGCCTCGGTGCCCTGCACTGGCACGGGGAATATCAGCACCGGCAGGGCGGGGAAACGGCGCCGGAGCACCGAAAGGATGTCACGGATGGCAGCGCCGGAGGGGGAGGTAACCACACCCACGCGCCGGGGGAAGGCGGGCAGGGGGCGTCGCGCCGCCGGGTCAAACAGCCCTTCGGCCTCCAGTTGGCGCCGCAGGGCCTCGAAGGCCTGGCGCAGGGCGCCGTCGCCGGATGTCTCCATGTGCTCGACGATCAACTGGTAGTCGCCGCGGGGCGCATACAGGCTCACCCGGGCCCGAGCCAGCACCTGGGTGCCATCGGTGGGGCGGAATCCCAGCAGGCGGGCGCGATTGCGGAACAGGGCGCAGCGAACCTGAGCACCGCTGTCCTTGAGCGAGAAATACAGGTGCCCGGAGGCGGGGCGGGCCAGGTTGGAGAGCTCCCCCTCCACCCAGATCAGCGGAAAGCTGCCTTCCAGTTCGGCGCGGACGGCTTCGTTCAGGGCAGAGACGGTAAGGGTCGGGGGCATGCGCGTGAAGATACAACCACAGCACTCAGGTTTACCACCCCCCGTCGCATCCTTATAATGGGAAGATTAATCACCGTGTCCCTCCCGAGAATCGTCATGCGCATCGTCCAGGAAGCCCTCACCTTCGACGACGTCCTTCTGCTACCCGCTCACTCAAGGGTATTGCCCAAGGAAGTCGACCTCAGCACGCGGTTCACCCGCGGCATCACTCTGAACATTCCCCTGGTGTCGGCCGCCATGGACACGGTCACCGAAGCCCGCCTGGCCATTGCCATCGCCCAAGAGGGCGGTATCGGCATCGTTCACAAGAACATGAGCATTCAGGCGCAGGCGCAGCAGGTGCGCATCGTCAAGAAATACGAGACCGGGGTGATTGTCGATCCCATTATCGTAACCCCCGATACCAGCATTCGCGATGTGCTGGCCATTACCCGTGCCAATGACATCTCCGGCGTGCCCGTGGTCAATGGCAAGGATCTGGTGGGCATCGTCACCAGTCGCGACCTGCGTTTCGAGACCCGGATGGATGCGCCGGTCTCTCAGATCATGACGCCCAAGGAGCGCCTCGTCACCGTGCGTGAGGGGGCCGATCGTGAGGAGGTGCAGCATCTGCTGCATGAACACCGGATCGAAAAGGTGCTGGTGGTGAACGACGACTTTCACCTGCGCGGCATGATCACCGTGAAGGACATCCAGAAATCCACCGACTTCCCCATTGCCTGCAAGGACGCCCAGGGACGTCTGCGAGTGGGGGCGGCCCTGGGCGTGGGGGCCGGCACCGAGGAGCGTTGCGAGGCGCTGGTGGACGCGGGCGTGGACGCGGTGATCGTGGACACCGCCCATGGGCATTCCCAGGGCGTGCTGGATCGTGTGGCCTGGGTGAAGAAGCACTTCCCGGATGTGCAGGTGGTGGGGGGCAACATCGCCACCGGCGAAGCCGCCCGTGCGCTGGTGGATGCGGGCGCCGATGCGGTCAAGGTGGGGATTGGCCCCGGGTCCATCTGCACCACGCGCGTCGTGGCCGGTGTGGGTGTGCCCCAGGTCACGGCCATCGATAATGTACGCCAGGCCCTCAAGGACACGGACGTACCGCTGATTGCCGACGGGGGCGTGCGGTTCTCTGGAGACTTTGCCAAGGCCATGGCCTCCGGTGCCCATTCAGTGATGTTGGGCAGTCTTTTTGCCGGTACCGAGGAGGCCCCCGGGGAAGTGGAACTCTACCAGGGCCGCTCCTACAAGTCTTACCGGGGGATGGGCTCGCTGGGCGCCATGCAGCAAGGGTCCTCGGATCGCTACTTCCAGGACAACGAAGGCAATGCCAACGTGGACAAGCTGGTGCCGGAAGGGATCGAGGGGCGGGTACCCTACAAGGGCACCATTGTCGCCATCATCCATCAACTGGTGGGTGGGCTGCGCTCCTCCATGGGTTACGTGGGCTGCGCCAGCATCGAAGAGATGCGCACGCGCCCTGGTTTTGTGCGGGTGACCGCGGCGGGGATGCGTGAGAGCCACGTGCACGACGTGGCTATCACCAAGGAAGCCCCCAACTACCGGATGGACTGATCCATGACCGTTGCCGATATCCACGCCTACCGCATTCTGATTATCGATTTCGGTTCCCAGTACACCCAGCTCATTGCGCGGCGCATCCGCGAAGCCGGGGTGTATTCGGAGATTCATCCCTGGGACATGGATGAGGCCGCCATTCGGGGCTTCGCCCCCACGGGGATCATCCTCTCCGGTGGCCCCGAGTCGGTGCACGAAAGCGATCCGCCCGGCGTGCCCCAGTGCGTGTTCGAGCTGGGCGTGCCGGTGCTCGGCATCTGCTACGGCATGCAGACCATGGCCGCCCAGTTGGGGGGGCGCGTGGAGGGTTCGGATCACCGGGAGTTCGGGTATGCCCAGGTGCGCGCCCACGGCCATACACCGCTGCTGACCCATATCGAGGACCACACCACGCCGGAAGGCTTCGGCATGCTGGATGTGTGGATGTCTCATGGTGACCGGGTCACGCAGATGCCCGAGGGCTTCAAGCTCATGGCCTCCACCGAGTCGGCTCCCATCGCCGGTATGGCCGACGAGGTCCGGGGCTTCTATGGCGTGCAGTTCCACCCGGAGGTCACTCACACCACCCAGGGGCAGCGCATCCTGTCCCGCTTCGTGCACGATATCTGTGGCTGCGAAAACCTCTGGACTGCGGGCAACATCATCGACGACATGACTGCCCGCGTGCGTGAGCAGGTGGGAGATGACCACGTGGTGCTGGGTCTCTCCGGTGGGGTGGATTCCTCCGTGGTGGGCGCCCTGCTGCACAAGGCCATTGGTGACCAGCTCACTTGCGTGTTCGTGGATACCGGCCTGCTCCGACACCAGGAGGGTGACCAGGTGATGGCCACCTTCGCCCGCCACATGGGCGTGCGCGTGATCCGCGTGGATGCCGAGGATCGCTTCCTGTCGGCCCTGGAAGGAGAGGCGGACCCGGAAGAAAAACGCCGCATCATCGGCCGCCTGTTCGTGGAAGTCTTCGACGAGGAGGCCAGTAAGCTGACCAATGCCCGTTGGCTGGCTCAGGGCACCATCTACCCGGACGTGATCGAGTCCGCCGGCTCCAAGACCGGCAAGGCGCATGTGATCAAGTCTCACCACAACGTGGGCGGACTGCCCGAGACCATGAAGCTGGGCCTGGTGGAGCCCCTGCGGGAGTTGTTCAAGGATGAGGTGCGCCGCATCGGCGTGGAACTGGGTCTGCCCACGGAGATGGTCTACCGCCATCCCTTCCCGGGGCCGGGGCTTGGGGTGCGCATCCTGGGGCAGGTGAAAAAGGAATATGCGGACCTGCTGCGTCGTGCCGACCACATCTTCATCGAAGAGCTGCGCGCCGCCGGTCTGTACGACCAGGTCTCCCAGGCCTTTGCGGTGTTCCTGCCGGTGAAGTCGGTGGGCGTGATGGGCGACGGTCGCCGCTATGACTACGTGGTGGCCCTGCGCGCCGTGGAGACCATCGACTTCATGACCGCCCGTTGGGCTCACCTGCCCTATGAGTTCCTCGATAAGGTCTCCCGCCGCATCATCAACGAGATCAAGGGCATCTCCCGGGTCACCTACGACATCTCCGGCAAGCCGCCGGCGACCATCGAGTGGGAGTGAAATAAGGTCTTTCGGGGACTATCGGCGGTTATCGGAAATGTGGCGTAACTTCATGATTTATATAAATTTACGTCTCATTACCTGTCGGTGGCTATCGGCGGCAAGCAGAAACATTTGTCGGTAAAAGCGACGGTATCGCAAATTCCCGGAATTAAGACTCTCCCAATTACCGTCACGCCTTTTTTCGGCATGACGGTAAAACTACGCCCTGACTTCTTTTGAAATCAAGAACTTAGGGACATCATCAGGGCTCCTGACCCTTGACGGTAACAAACCGCAAAAACACAGGAGAAACCTGATATGTTGACCGATACAGCACTACGCAAACTCAAGCCCAAAGCCACGCCAACGCTGCTGCCATCGAGCATGTCGGTGCCGTCGTTGAGGGCGTCGGTATGAATACGTCCTATACAGCGCATGTAGGGGAGAATACGCAAGCCCCGATTCCCTGGTGGGCAGGTGAGGAACCTGCCCGCACAGTTTATAAAAATCCTGATAAAGTCACTATAAGTGAGTCTTTATTGGATAATTTAAACTACCAGGTATTGGCGTGGGTTTATAAAAAGTGTATTTTAGTCACTATGAGTGACCGAAATGAGAGTAAACTAAACCGTCTGCTGGCTGGACTCAGCGATACCGGCGTGGTTTCCAGCCGGTGGTTAAGAGCGCAGGGCTATTCCAGCAGCCTGGTGGTCCGCTATGTGGACAGCGGTTGGCTGGTATCACCGGCTCGTGGCGTGTACATGCGCAAAGGCGGCTCCCTGCGGTGGGAAGGCGTGGTGCGGACGCTGCAATGGATGGAGGGTTTGTCACTGCATGTCGGCGGACGCTTTGCCTTGGCCTGGTTGGGACATGAGCACTACCTGCGCTTGGGCGAAGCTGCCGTGATCACCCTCTACGGGCCGGATCGTGTGCCCGGGTGGGTGGGCAAGTTGCCGTTGGTGGAAGGTGTCGAGTACTGCGGCAAGGGGCCTTTTGATCTGCCAGTGCTTCCTCTTACCGATGAGACATCGGATCAGGCGTTGCTGGACCAAGGCCTGGAGCGGCGTGAAGCAGCGCCGAGCGGGATGCTGGTATGTTCGACACCGGAGCGGGCCATGTTGGAATTGTGTGACGAGGCGTCTGATGCCAGTGGAGTCTATGAGGTCGACGCATTGATGCAGGGCGTGGCCACTCTGCGTCCACAACGGCTTGAAATGTTGCTGAGCTATTGCCGCAGCATCAAGGCCAAGCGCTTGTTTCTTGCCCTGGCCGAACGCCATGGGCATGCCTGGTTTTCGCATCTATCGCTCGATGGTGTAGACCTCGGACGTGGTAAACGGTCCCTGGTTTCCGGTGGTCATCTGCATCCCCGATATCAGATCACCCTGCCGGGAGACCTCGATGAACAGTTGGGATAAACGCTACAGCGATCGGGTGCAGTTGCTGGTGGATATCCTGCCGGTGCTGGCAAAGGAAACCCGCTTTGCCCTGAAAGGCGGGACGGCCATCAACTTGTTCGAGCACGATCTTCCGAGGCTGTCGGTCGATATCGACCTGACCTGGTGCAGCTCCTGTCGGCGAATGGTCCTGCGGAAGGGCAGTGGGGGCTTCTCCGCATATTGTGGCAGCTCCTCATATTCTGCCGTTCCTGGCCGCGGCAAAGACGGTCGTTGCTGGACTTCCATGCATAACTCCGGTGCTGTAAAGCGGTTTTATGACAGTGAAGTTATGATGACTATCGAGGGCAATTGCGCCAACCCGCTGGGGCGAGTTGTGGGGAGTATGAGCGTAAAATTGGCCGAAGAACAAATATCGACCGTTTAGGATTGCAAGCTAAGCCTGCCCTTTACCCACAAGTGTCGCACGCCATCAACTCGTTCCAGATGGCCCGATGCGCGGCATCGTCCACGCGCACCAGGGCCAGATCCACCAACTCGGTGACTTGCCCACCGGCGCCGCCACCGGCTCACCCAGTCGCCGCTCGACACGCTGCCCCGGCAGGCGTTTGTCCAGCGGAAGATGTGGGTACAGGGCAGCCCTAGACAGGTAGACTGCTTCCAGTTGGTGCGCCGGTGGGAGGCGTGCCGCGCAGAGGTAGAGCCGTCGTGCTGTATGCGCGGCTCTGATATCATACTTTCTGGTTGATCATGGTGTGAAAAAGCACCGCTGCCGGAAAAATCGCTGCATCACCCGCGTAAACAAAGAGCTGGTGATTCTGACGGTAAAAGCGACGGTAAAGTCCAAAATCAGCCTTTAATGAAAACTTTACCTTCAATGGGGTAAAGCCTTCGTTGATGATTGAGAGGGGATGATTACCCGCTCATCACACAAAGATCCGGCTGATCTGCTGCATGGCGGTCGGATCTTCGTCCCAGGGCAGTGTCGGGTCCTCTGGCGTGGCCCCCAGGCGGCGCAGGGAGGCGACCTTCATTCGGTCCACCGAAGCCAGCCGGTGGCGGGTGGACTGATAGCTCTCGATGTTGGCTGCCTGGACGATGTCCACGTAGTCGATGGGAGCCTCATCCCCCGGATCCCGACCCAGGTTGTCATGTTCCGCGGCCACGTCGATCAGTTCCTGCTCGAAGTTCCAGGCCTTGAGCACCGCCTTGCCCACCGCCATGTGCAGCGAGGCGATGATCAGGTTCAGATGCTTCTCGTTCTGGACAATCACATCCACGTTCTTGGCCTTGTTCAGGATGGGGATCACACCCACGTCGTGGATCAGGCCGGCCAGCATGGCTTCCTCCTGGTCCAGGTGGCGGTGGCGACGGGCCAATAGGGTGCTGATCACGGCCACCTCCACGCTGTGCTCCCAGAGGGTTTCCATGCGTTGGCGGATGCCTCGGTGACCGGTGCTGAATACATCCCGCATGGCCAGCGACAGCAGCACATTCTTGGTCTTCTCCAGCCCCAGTCGGGTGATGGAAGACTTGATGGTGGCGCAACGGGTCAGGCCCCGGTAAACGGGGCTGTTGGCGTAGCGGATCAGCCGCGCCGCCATGGCGGTGTCGCGGGCCACCACGGAGGTGACATCATCAATGGAGCTGTCCTCGCGATTGATGGTAAACAGGGCCTGGATAGAGACATCCGGCAGGGTCGGAATCTGGATGCCCTTTCCCTGAAGATCTGCGCGAAGATCCGCCACAAATTCGTCGACGATCTCTTTGGAATCGAGATTTCTTTTCACGGGGGATGTGAACGAGTGAATGAGTGGCTGCAGTATGACATATCAGATCGAGACTAAGGAGCGCAGACATGGATCCGCAGGACATCCACTGGATGCATCAGGCCCTGGAACTGGCCCGGCAGGCGGCTGAACATGGCGAGGTGCCCGTGGGGGCCGTGGTGGTTCGTGAGGGAGAATGCCTGGGGCAGGGCGGCAATCAGCCCATTGGTCTGGCCGACCCCACGGCCCATGCGGAGATCCTGGCGTTGCGCGAGGCCGCCCGGCGGGAAGGCAACTACCGGCTGCCGGGCACCACGGTTTACGTCACCCTGGAGCCTTGCGGCATGTGCATCGGGGCCATGATCCATGCCCGTGTGGCGCGGGTGGTATTTGGCGCCCATGACCCCAAGACCGGCGCCGCTGGCAGCGCCGCCGATCTGGTCAACCTGCCCATGCATAACCACCGGTTGCAGGTCACCGGCGGTGTGCTGGCTGAAGCCTGCGGTGATTTGCTGCGGGATTTCTTTCGCACACGGCGTGGGCGGCGCTCATAGGCCCGGGGGCAGGATTTCCAGCGGGGCTATGCCCCGGCGGGGAGGAGGAGGAGGGGGGGCTTCATCGGGCGTTTCATGACTGCCATTGAGCCAGGTGAGAATGTCGTAGAAACTGCGTATGTTTTGCACATAATGCACTGGCTCCCATCCGCGGGCGTACCCATAGCGGGTTTGTCGGTGCCACTGAGGCTGGCTGAGCAGGGGCAGATGGTCCATCACGTCCACCCAGCGATCGGGATCCCCCCCCTGGGCTCGGGTGATCCGACGGGCATCGTAAAAGTGGCCCAGCCCCACGTTGTAGGCGGCCAGGGCCATCCAGGTTCGATCGGGCTCCTGAATGTCGTCGGGCAAGCGCTCGCGCAGGTGGGTGAAATACTCCGCCCCGCCGAATACGGACTTGCGGGGGTCCGTGCGGTCCTGAATGCCCAGTTGTCCGGCGGTGGCCCGGGTGAGCATCATGAGGCCCCGGACCCCCGTGTGGGAAATGGCCCGGGGATCCCAGTGGGATTCCTGGTAACTGATTGCGGCCAGCAGGCGCCAGTCCATATCATGAGCCTCTGCCGCCTCGCGAAAGAGGGGCTCAAAACGTCCCAGTCGATCCTGGATGCGACGCATGAAGGTGAGGATACCAGCGTAATCCAGCACCTCCACATGGCCGAAATAACGCTCCAGAATCTGTTCCAGACGACCGTCCTCCCTGATCTGCTCGAAGAAGACCTCCGCTTCCTTTAATAGTGTGGAGTCCGCGTTGCGCTTGAAGGCCCAGGCCAGTGGCCGGGGCTCCGACAGTTCCAGCGCCACCCGCAGTTCCGGGAAAAAACGCAATGTGGCTGCCAGTTCCATGGAGTCCACCACCGTGAGTTCGGCCTCGCCCTCCCATACCTGGCGTAGTAGATCCTCCGGAGTGGCGTCCACCACTGCTTCCCATTGCAGCCCTGGGTAGAGCGGTTGTAACTGCGCCAGCGTGGCCGCATGACTGCTACCGGCCACCACCAGAATACGGCGACCGTCCAGATCGGCCAGGGATTCCGGTCGGTGCCCACCGCTGCGGTAGATCAACTGCTCGGTCACCTGCATGTAACGGGGCCCGAAGCGCACCTGGCTGAGTCGTGGCCGGGTGATGGTGATCCCTGCGGCAGCCATGTCGGCCCGCCCGGCGCTCACCAGAGGCAGGATCGCCTCAAAGCGATCGGGCACCAGGATGCGCAGTTCCACCCCCAGATGCTCGGCAAATGCCGAGGCCAGGTCATATTCAAAGCCGCTGGTGCCGTTACCCCAGGGTTGGTAAGTGGTGTTGCCGATGCGCGTGGCCACCACCAGTTCGCCCTTGGCTCGCACCCGCTCCAGTTCGGTCACGGGGCGCAGGAAGAGAAACAGCAGGGTCATGGTCACCAGCAGGAGGAAGGCAACAATCTCCATGCGCTGGGCCAGGGTCAATAGGGGGCGTCGGCGTTTCAAGGGCTTAAAAAGACAGGGGCGGATAGGCTATAATGCCTGACTTAGCCCAGACCGTCAGGAGAGGTGCCGGAGCGGTCGAACGGGGCGGTCTCGAAAACCGTTGTACGCGCGAGCGTACCGAGGGTTCGAATCCCTCCCTCTCCGCCATGATCAGCAAAAAAGCCCCTGCCATCAGGGGCTTTTTTGTGTCTTTACTCCACCCCACTCCCCCCCCCTCGCGAATGGGAAAGGTCTTCCATTCGAGGCCGAGGAGCGATTACAGGTTGAAGAGACCCGTCACGCCAACCACGATCAGGTAGATGGCCACGATGTAGCTGAGCAATCTGGGCACGATCAGGATGGCAATGCCGGCAATCAGTGACAGGATGGGAACGATTTCAAGATGTATGGTCATCGGTTTTGCCCTTGGTCCTCGTGTCGGAACACACTAGCAGAACCGTCCTCTGACATGAAGCGAGCGCTTTGTGGGTAAGACTCGCTTGGGCGCCATGTGCCCGATGCCCCCTCCAGTATTTGGTCCCTGGCCAGGTCCAGACGACGGGCTGTAGGAAAATCCCTACAAGGATTTCTGTAAAACACGCCAAAAATGCCGACAAGCGCTCTTTCAGTGACTGATGTTGTCACTCTATCCTTGTTCCCGTGAATTATTGACCTCGGGCAATCCAGGTTGTCAGTCTTGGTGTTAGGGAGAGGGTTCTGCATGGCGACATCGGCTGGCTTCGGCTTCATCAGCCAGGAATTACAGTTCCTCACCCCTTTGATCACGGGCATCGTAGGCGCCGTTTTGCTCGTGTTGCCCCTGTCGGAGGGCATGACCTGGATAGCTGCGTTTGGCGTCACGGGACTGGGTGTCCTCGGAGCTGTTTGGGGTTTGCAGGGCCTCCCCCCCAAACGGACTCAGGAAAGGCCAGAGAGCACTGACCAACCCATCCAACGAGACAATGATCCGGCTGAAGGACAACTCAAGGATCTTTGCATCGCCGTGGCACCCATATGGAGTCGTCAGGTGGCGTCGGCGAGACAGCACACTGAGGGTTCAGTGGCTGACCTTGCGCAACGTTTTGAATATATCAATACGCGGCTGGAGCAAGCGTTGACTTCTTCAACGGTGGAGCCGAACAGTCGTGAAGATGTTCCCACGGCCTTGCGTGAGTGCGGCGCTCAGCTGGAGCAGGTTTTGCGAGGGATGCAAGACGCACTGAGTGTCAAGGAAGAACTCCTTTCTCGTATCGGGGAGTTGGCAAAGTTCACCCATGAGATGCAGAACATGGCGACCTCGGTGTCCGCTGTGGCATCCCAGACCAACCTGCTGGCACTCAATGCCGCTATTGAAGCGGCTCGCGCCGGTGAAGCGGGCCGGGGTTTCGCGGTGGTGGCCTCCGAGGTGCGTGCACTTTCCAGTCAATCGGACAAAGCCGGCAAGGAAATTGCCGCCCACGTGCATGCAGTCAATGATGCAATCAATGGCACTCGTGATGCTGCTGAGGCCTTCGCCAATCGAGATCGTTCCCTCGCTCAAGACGCAGAGCAGACGATTCACCAGGTGATGGAGCGCTACCGTGATCTTGCACAGAACCTGGAGGCCTCTACGGAGTTGCTTCGGAAGGAGAGTTCCGATGTGCGCGATGAAGTCTCCCGGGTGATCGTGTCCCTTCAATTCCAGGATCGTGTCTCCCAGGTGCTTGAACATGTCACCCAGGATATCGATCAATTGACTACGCACCTGCGCGCTGGTGATGCCTCGCAGATCGACCCTCGCCGCTGGCTCAAGAATCTGGAGCGGGGCTACACCACGCTGGAAGAACACGCCAACCATCAGGCCCGATCCAGTCGCGAACCGGCGCCTTCCGGCATTGAGTATTTCTGAAGGAGACAGATATGGGGAAGAGTGTTTTGATCGTTGATGATTCCGCGTCCGTTCGGCAGGTGGTTGGCATGACGTTGAGAGGGGCCGGTTACACCGTGCTGGAGGCCAGTGATGGACGGGATGCTCTGGGCAAGCTTGGCGATAGCCGCGTGAACCTGGTTATCAGCGACGTCAATATGCCGGGTATGGATGGCATCTCCTTTCTCAAGGAAATGAAGGCCCGACCGGCGAATAAGTTCACCCCGGTCATCATGTTGACCACCGAGAGCGGGGACTCGCGCAAACAAGCCGGCAAGGAAGCGGGCGCGCGGGCCTGGATTGTTAAACCCTTTCAGCCGGCACAGTTGTTGGAGGCCGTCAGCAAACTGGTTGGGCCATGATGCGGGGGTCACGAGTATGGAATGCAGACTGATCCAGCAAGATCGCCGAGGATCGTTTGTCCTGGAGGGGGAGTTGACGATCCATCATGCCCTGGACATGAAACAGGCCTTGCTATCGGTGCTTGCGCAAAGTGAATCGATCGAGATCAGCCTTGCCGGTGTGACAGAAATGGATACAGCGGGTGCTCAACTACTCCTGATGATCAAGCGCGCGGCAGAAGAGCAGGGGGTGGCATTGCGACTCAAGGATCACACCAGCGCGGTTCGCACCGTGGTGGAGACGATGCAACTCGCGGGTACCCTTGGTGATCCGATGCTGATCCCTGGCGAGGCCGCCGACGGAGATCATCCATGAGCCTGTCCGATGCCCTGCCCACCTTCCTTGCCGAGGCCCGGGGGTTGCTGGAGGCAATGGAGACGGCCTTGGGAGTCCTTGATGGGAATCCCAACGATACTGGGGCCATCAATTCCCTGTTTCGGGCCGCCCACACCATCAAGGGCTCGGCTGGTCTCTTTGGCCTGGATCACATCGTCGATTTCACCCACGAGATGGAGAGTGTCCTGGACCGGGTGAGGGACGGTGCCCTGTCCCTGAATTCCTCTCGGATCGAATTGATGCTGTTGTGTCGCGACCATATCGATCGTTTGCTGGAAGTGGTGGAAATTGGCTCCGAACCCGATGAGGCCTTATTGACGCAAGGGGAAGAACTCACGGCACGGCTCCGCCAGGATCTGCCTGCCAGCGCCGCTTCCCCATCGGATCCCATTCACTGGGCGCCCGTCACAGGGGACGATCCTGTGCGGAATCTGGGTTCGGATCCAACCGAGGGTGACACGCTCTGGCACCTTTCGCTGCGTTTCGGGCGCGATGTGCTTCGTCATGGCATGGATCCCCTGTCTTTTATCCACTATCTGAACACCCTGGGGGAAGTGCGCCAAGTCTACACCGTCACCGATGCCCTGCCGCCAGCCGAGGAAATGGACCCGGAAAGCTGCTATCTGGGATTCGAGATCCGCTTGCACAGCGAGGCCGACAAGCAGTGCATCGAGGATGTGTTCGACTTCGTGCGAGAGGAAAGCCAGATTCGCATTCTGCCTCCTGGTGCGCACTTCCCGCAGTTCCTGGCTCTCATGCAGGCGGTGCCGGAGGACAATCACCGGCTTGGCGAGATCCTGGTGGGATGCGGTGCAATCACCGAGCGAGAGCTTGAGCACATGCTTGACGCCCAGGCCCGGCAAAAGTCCGACGCATCCCCCACCTCCGCGCCTCGTTTGGGAGAAGCGCTGGTTCAGGAAGAGCGCATCCAGCCTGAACTCGTGGGGGCGGCCCTGCGGCGACAGCAGGAAGTGCGCCGACGCCAAGCCCAGGAATCACGCCTGCTACGGGTTCGCGCGGATAAACTGGATTCGCTGATTGACCTGGTGGGGGAGTTGGTGATTGCCGGCGCTGGGTTGCAGGCACAGGTCCAGGGCCAAGGGGATACGGCGCTACACGAGTCTGCTCAAGAAATCGCACGACTGGTGGATGGCATCAGGGATGGTGCCATGAATCTGCGCTTGGTGGAAATTGGTGAAACATTCAGCCGATTTGGACGCGTGGTGCGCGATGTCTCTCGTGAGACCGGCAAGGACATTGCATTAAGGATCGAAGGGGCGGAAACGGAACTGGACAAGACCGTCGTCGAACGTCTTGCCGACCCACTGACGCATCTGGTTCGTAATGCCATTGATCACGGAATTGAATCGCCCGAGATCCGCCAGGCTCGCTCCAAGCCATCCCAGGGACAATTGCATCTGGGGGCGCGTCACGAGGCTGGCAGTGTGGTCATTGAAATCATGGATGACGGGGGGGGGCTGGACAGGGAACGTATCCTGGCCAAGGCAAAGGAGCGAGGTCTATTGCCCTCCGATGCTGAACCTGACGATGCAGAGGTCTGGAACCTGATCTTCGAGCCAGGATTTTCCACGGCTCAGAGTGTCAGCAATCTGTCTGGCCGTGGTGTCGGCATGGATGTGGTCAAACAGGCCATCGATGCCCTGCGGGGCGGCATCGAGATCGAGAGTTCGCCGGGACAGGGCAGTACTTTTCGAATACGTCTTCCCCTTTCGTTAGCCATCATTGACGGCTTCCGGGTGTCTGTTTCCGGCAATGAATATGTTGTGCCGTTGGATATGGTGTTGGAATGCATGGAAATGCCTCGCGATCTGACAGAAGGCGAGACACCACACCTCAATCTACGTGGCGATGTCCTTCCTCTTTTGCCCTTGGGGGCGTTTTTCGGCCTGCCCAAAGCATCCGTGACCCGGCGCAATATCGTTGTGGTGCAATGGGGAGGGCGATCCGCCGGCCTGCTGGTGGATGAGCTTCAGGGGCAACTCCAGGCGGTGATCAAACCTCTTGGGCCACTCTTCAAGGGGCTACCCGGGATTTCCGGTTCCACCATCCTGGGTTCAGGGGAAGTGGCCCTCGTTCTGGATGTGCCGGGTCTATTGGAACGCGTGGTCAGTGTCGACTCCGCGTCGTACCTTCAATAAAGAGCAGGAGCATAAGCATGGCTTGGATCAACAACCTCAGGGTGGGCGTCAGATTGCTCGTGGCCTTCGCATTGATGGCGCTGATCACCGCCATCGTGGGTTGGGTGGGTATCGCCAACACGGCTCGTGTGGACACACTGGCGGGTGAGATGTATCAGCGCGAGCTGACCGGGCTGTCCGAAATCAAGGAGGCCAACGTGCAAATGCTCAATGGCAGTCGGGCCATTCGCAATCTTCTACTGGCAGGTTCACCGGAGGAACGACAAGCTCTGGTTCAGCAGATCGCGCATTATACGACGGCGGAATCGGAGCATGTCCAACGCGCCCGGGAGCAATTTGACAGTCGCGAAGCTCAACAACTGTTCACCCGCTATGAGGCAATGACCACCGAGCGTGACCGTTTGACAAATCAGCTGATTGCCATGGTGCGGGAGGAGGCCCTGGAGGCAAACCGGCAGACAGTGAACTTTGTAAATGCTGAATTGCGCCCCGTTGGCGATGCGCTGGACAACTTGATGACAGAGCTCAGTCGTCTCAAGGAGTCCAATGCCGCCGATTTGGCAGAGGAGGCATCGCAGGTCTATCAGCGAGGCATGTTTCAGATGAGCGCATTGGTGATCATCAGTGTTCTCGCCGGAATGGGGCTTGGCCTGATGATTGCCAATTCCATTTCAAGACCTCTCAAGCGGGCTGCGGGTGTGGCCAATCAGCTGGCACAGGGCGATATGCGTGTCCAGATAGATAACGCCACCCGTGATGAAACGGGGCAGGTGCTCAATGCCATGCGCAATATGGTGGATCGACTATCTCAAATTATTTATGAGGTGCGTACGGCCGCCGATTCGTTGGCGGGTGCTTCGGAGCAGGTGAGCAGTACCTCTCAGTCTATGAGTCAGGGGGCCACGGAGCAGGCCAGTAACGTTGAAGAGACCAGCGCGGCGGTCGAAGAGATGAGTGCATCCATCGATCAGAACACCGAGAACGCCAAAGTGACCGATGGTATGGCAGCCAAGGCCGCGCGAGAGGCAACAGATGGAGGACAGGCTGTTCAGCAAACAGTGACAGCCATGAAAAGCATCGCCGACAAGATCAGTATCATTGATGATATCGCCTATCAGACCAACCTGCTGGCCTTGAATGCGGCCATCGAAGCCGCTCGAGCCGGAGAGCATGGTAAGGGCTTCGCGGTCGTGGCGACAGAAGTGCGCAAGCTTGCCGAGCGCAGTCAGGTGGCTGCACGTGAGATCGGCGATCTGGCCGGCCATTCGGTGGAACTGGCGGAACGTGCCGGGCACCTTCTGGAAGAAATGGTTCCCTCCATCACGCGCACTTCTGATCTGGTGCAGGAGATTACTTCAGCTTCCGAGGAGCAGGCCACGGGTGTCGCACAGATCAATACCTCCATGACTCAGCTGAGCACGGTATCACAGCAGAATGCCGCGGCCTCCGAGCAATTGGCGGCTACCGCTGAGGAAATGAGTGCGCAGGCCGAACAACTGCAAAATAGCATGGGCTTCTTTCAATTGCATGAGGGCGTACAGGGTAGCCGCAAGAGCGTGTCCCCCCGGAACGCTGCTGAGGTGAAAAATCAACCCCGGCAGACATCCGCGGTGGGCCTGTCCGGCAGTGTCGATGAAAAAGACTTCGTGCGTTTCTAGGAAGGGGGCCGAGGGATGAACCTGGTCAAGTCTCACGATACCCACCAAGAATCAGGGGAAGACAATGCTGATGCCCTGAGCCAGTATCTCTCGTTTCAGATCAAGGGAGAGAGCTATGCCATCGGCATACTCTCCATCAGAGAAATTATCCAGTATGGTCGTGTGACTTCTGTGCCAATGATGCCGGACTTTATTCATGGTGTGATCAATCTGAGGGGTGCGGTGGTTCCGGTGATTGATTTGGCCCGACGTTTTGGGAAGTCAGCCACCCAGATCAATCGTCGGACCTGCGTTGTATTGATTGAATTGCCTAATGAGGGTGGCGAGAATGAAACTCAACTTCTCGGGCTCCTGGTGGATACGGTAAACGAAGTTGTGGATATCCCGCCGGAGGCAGTGCTACCTCCTCCGGCATTTGGTTCACGTATTCGTAGCGACTTCATTCTTGGAATGGGAAAGCTCGCGGATGATTTCATCATTGTCCTGAACGTGCCGCGAATCCTGTCTCGGGGAGATATGGAGTGGGTGAATCAGCTGGACCATTCAGCTTTGAAAGCTGACGCCAACTGATCGCCGTATGAGCGAGTTGACCTTGCCGCAAAGTGAGTTCCTCTGGTTGCAGAGGATGATGGCCGACGTGGCTGGTATCAGTCTGGCCGATAGCAAGAAGGCCATGGTATGTGGGCGTCTTTCGTCGCGGGTACAACGCCTGCGGTTTGATGGCTTTCATGAGTACTGCAAACATCTGGAGAAGGATTCGGTTGAGCGACAGGTGGCAGTGGATCTTCTGACCACCAATGAGACCTATTTTTTTCGTGAACCCAAGCATTTCGATTTCCTCAGAACCCACGTTCTAGCCGAACTGAAAGCCTCCCGTCGTCATGTCGGCATGGATCCACTTCGCTTATGGAGCGCTGCCTCTTCCAGTGGAGAGGAGGCCTATAGTCTGGCGATGACTTGTGCTGAGGTGTTGGGGCCATCCAGCAGTTGGGAGGTTCTGGGTTCGGATATCAGTACACGCATTCTGGAACGGGCCCGCCAGGGGCTTTATGACATGACCCGCATCGATGGCATACCTGTTAACTATCTGAAGGCCTATTGCTTGAAAGGCATTGGCCCGCAGTCGGGCCGGATTCTGATGGATCGTTCGTTGAAGAAAAAAGTGCATTTCCATCAGGTCAATCTTAACGTCACTTTGCCTGATATCGGTCGTTTCGATGTGATTTTCATGCGCAATGTGATGATTTATTTTGAACAACCCACCAAATCTCAGGTGTTGCAACGCGTGGTTGGCCGCCTGCGTGCCGGTGGGTGGTTGTTCATGGGCCACTCGGAGAGTCTCAATGGCATTGCCCATGGCCTTGAGCAATATGCCCCATCGGTCTATCGCAAGCCGGAGAACGCTTATGGAGACTGATTCCCTTGCTCGATGCGAGATTGAGTTGGTGGCGGGTGAAGTCAAGGTCGCCGCGGCCGGCCGACGTCTGAAAACCGGGCTGGGTTCCTGTATCGCCGTGACCTTGTGGGATCCCCTCGTGCGCATTGGTGGCATGTGTCATTACATGAATTCCACCCGTCAAAAACCCAGTGCCTCTGGTTCAGCGATGGATGGCTGGTATTCCGAAACGGCACTCGATCTTCTTTTGAAACGGATCCTGACTGCGGGAGGTCAAAGAGGAAGGTTGATCGCAAAGGTGTTCGGAGGGGGATGCATGTTCTGGGACAGTGGGCGGCGACGTTGTAAAGGTAGCCTGCTTGTGCAGTCAAATAATCTCAGTGCCGCTCAGGCCTGGTTGGCAAGGCATGAAATTGCGGTGGTTGCTGAGCATGTAGGTGGCGCGGGTTATCGACAGATCATCTTTGATATTGCGACCGGTGATGTGTGGGTGAAGCACGTACCCTTGATGGTGAGTTGACCATGGATCTCACGGGGAGGTACGGCTCATGAAAGCCATTCGTGTCATGGTGGTGGATGACTCGGCCACCGTTCGTCAGGTGCTCACGGAGGTGCTGTCCAGGCCACCGGATATGGAAGTGATCGCCACCGCACCAGACCCCTTATTCGCCCTGGCGAAAATGAATCGTGAATGGCCTGACGTCATCGTGCTGGATCTGGAAATGCCGCGCATGGATGGCATCACCTTCCTCAAAAAACTCATGGCGGAGCATCCGACGCCTGTGGTGGTCTGCTCTTCTCTGACCGAAAAGGGAGCACGGATTACGATCGATGCCATGGCGGCAGGTGCGGTGGAGGTGGTGACCAAGCCCCGGGTGGGGCTCAAGCAGTTTCTGATCGGTGCCGGTGATGATCTTGTTCGAGCGGTTCGAGCGGCCGCGCAAGCGAGACTGCGGTCGATGGTCGCCGGGGCAAGAACAATACCCGCGCTGGCGGTGGAGCCCCTGGCCACACCATCAGTGACAGGTCTGGAGCACACCACCGACAAGCTCATTGCCCTGGGAACTTCTACCGGGGGGACTCAGGCCCTGGAGTTCCTGCTAACCCGATTACCTCGTACGGTGCCAGGCCTCGTGATCGTGCAGCATATGCCTGAGAAATTCACTGCCGCCTTTGCTGCTCGTCTCGATTCGTTATGCGAATTACAGGTGCGAGAGGCGAGAGAAGGAGATCGGGTGATCCCCGGTCTGGCCCTGATTGCCCCGGGGGGGTTCCATATGCAGGTCTATCGTAGTGGCGCGCAGTATCGTGTGCGGGTCGAGTCCGGCCCCGTGGTGAATCGGCATCGGCCATCGGTGGACGTTCTGTTTCGCTCAGTAGCTCGCTGTGCCGGGTCCAACGCCATGGGGGTGATCATGACCGGAATGGGGGACGACGGGGCACGAGGGCTTGGCGAAATGCGCAAGGCCGGGGCTGTCACGCTGGCTCAGGATGAGGCCAGCTGCGTGGTTTACGGGATGCCACGGGAGGCGGTCAGGCTGCAGTGCGTGGACGAATCTCTATCCTTGCAAAATCTGCCTGCACGTTTGATGACCTTCGCTGCCGATAAGGTGCGTAGTTCAAAGGGGGGGCGCGTGTGACTGCTCGCGGGCAAAAAGAACAAATGTACAAGGAATTGGTGGAAAATCATCCCCAACTGGTTACCCGCTATACCAGAAGTGGTGAGTTGCTGTTTGTAAACCAATCCCTGGCGGAATTTGTCGGTGTTGAGGCCGAACAATTGCTGGGGCGCAATTGGCCCGAGATGTTGCCGGAGGCCGAGAATTCAGCGGCCAGCAAGCTCCTGGCGGGCCTTTCGCCGGAATCACCCGTGGCGTCTTTTGAAAGTCCAATTCGTGATCGTGATGGGTGTTTGAAATGGATCCTGTGGACCAAGCGCGCGTTTTTCTCCGAGCAGGGGGATCTTGAATACATTCAGGCAGTAGGAGTGGATATCACTGAAACAAAGGAATTGCAAAAGGCGCTTCAGGAAAGCCGTGACCAATTTGAGTCACTCGTCAGACACATTCCCGGAATCACCTACCGCTGCCGTTATGACGAACATTGGACGATGATGTTCGTGACCTCCAATATCCTCTCATTCACTGGATATTCAAGCCGTGACTTCATCTGGAATCGCATACGCACTTACACTAGCGTGATTCATGAGATGGATCGTGACTATGTCCGGGATGTGGTCGATACAGCCATCCTCAATAATAGTGTTTGGGAGGTGGAATATCGTGTACGGCATCGTGACGGTAGCATTGTCTGGGCGTATGAGAAAGGTAGCCTGGTTCGGGATGTGCATACGGGAGATCGCTATCTGGATGGATTTATTCTGGATGTGACGGCGCGAAAGCGCGCAGAAGATACGCTCAATGAATTTGCGTCGATTCTGGAAAACCGTAACTTACAGTTGGAACAGGCCATTCAGGAAGCGGAACGAGCAAATCAGGCCAAGTCGGCTTTTCTTGCCACCATGAGCCATGAAATACGCACACCAATGAACGGTGTCATCGGCATGCTTGAGGTCCTTCAGCACGACCGGCTGGATGCAAAACAACGGGACATGATTCACACGGCCCGCCAATCAGCCTTCAATCTGATGCGAATCATCGATGATGTGCTGGATTTTTCAAAGGCAGAAGCTGGGCATTTGGAATTGGAGTCATTGCCCGTGCCATTGGTTGAACTTGTGGAAGAAACCTGTGTATCCATGGCGGTAATGGCACAGGGGCAAAAGGTGGATTTGACGCTGCAAATCGACCCTCGGGTGCCGGATTATGTATGGTCTGATCCAGTCCGTTTGCGACAGATCCTGTACAACCTCTTGGGTAATGCCATCAAATTCAGTGGGCAGCTCGCGGGTAAGCGTGGAAAGGTCGAGGTCATCGTGGGCCCCATGATAGCCGATGATGGCCGTACTGGGGTGGAATTCTCCATCCGGGATAACGGCATTGGGATCTCTGATGATCAACTGAGCCGGATTTTCGAGCAGTTCAGTCAGGCTGATTCATCCACTAAGCGTCGATATGGAGGGACCGGTCTTGGCCTCTCGATCTGTGACCGACTGACCCGCTTGATGCAAGGGTACATCAACGTTGAAAGTCGGTTGGGGTGGGGTTCCGAATTTCGCGTTTATTTACCCTTGAAATCAGTCAATGAGGGTGAGGCGTCCATCCGTGTGGCACCGCTTGGAAAACTCAACTGCGTGATAGTGGCTAAGTCTGGAGAAGAGCCGGATATGATCGAGCTCAGCCTGACTCAAGCCGAAGCCCAAGTGTATCGTGAGCCTTCGTTATTGGCGGGGATCGCTCGATGCCAGAAGAACCCTGATTGGGTATTGGTTCACTCATTGGCGCCGGCTTCGATGTCCACAACCCACGGTGATCAAGATGAGTTGAATGAAGTGCAGATCAGTTCGGTAACCGTGCTCCCTGGGGCGGGTCTGAAAGTGCGTAGACACAACATGGAACTGCTGATCGCAGAGCTGCCAATTGCCCGTCGTGAGACATTACTCCGGGCGGTGGCCATGGCGGCGGGGCGCATCGCCTTGGAAAGTCCAAATGACCATGTGGACAAGTCCGAATCTCAATTGGACATTCACCAGCCTTCAGTCAATCCTGGCAGTGCGACGGTTGCGCGGATCCTGGTTGCTGAGGATGATCCGATCAATCAACGAGTCATCAGGTATCAGTTGAGTCTGCTGGGATATGATGTGGATGTGACCAGTGATGGAATTGCTGCCTTTTGCCGGTGGCGTGAGCGGTGCTATGACATGGTGTTGTCGGATCTCCATATGCCCGATATGGATGGTCATGGGTTGGTTCGCGCGATCCGACAGGAAGAGAGACAGTGTCAACTGGCGCGCACGCCCGTGGTCTTCATTACAGCGGATGTCCTCATGGCTCAGGACTGGGGTAACTGGGAAAGCGATATTGATGGTTATATCCCGAAGCCCCTCACCCTTAATGAATTGCGCGATACATTGGTCAGTGTGTTGGCCTGTCGGGAGACGGTTATCCGCGCACCGTTGAAGTCGACGGTCGCCGAAGCGACTGATGTCAATGACGTTAAGGTTTTTGATCCAGACGTCCTTCATGCTGTCGTTGGAGAAGATCCAGAGGCAGTCCATGAGTTTCTCTCGTTGTTCAAACACGCAGCTAAGAAACACCTTGAAAAAGTTCATGAAGGCCTTGCGTTGGAGGATGCTTCTGCTCTTGCAACATCGGCTCATCAGTTGAAGTCTGCCGCGCGTGCGATTGGCGGAATGCGGGTGAGTGAAGTCTGTCAGGAACTGGAGACGAAAAGCCGGTCTGGTGATCTATCCGAATGGCTGGAATTGTCGCTGAGGCTGGAGCGAGAAACGAGGCAGTTGAACGAGGTAATTAACCAATTTTCGGTCCATCACCCATCTGGGTGTGTTAAGGTGTTTAATGAGAATACATATCGTAGATGACGATCCTTTTTTTCTGCGTCTACTGGGGCATCAACTCACGGATTTGGGATTTATTGATTGGGCGGTTTTTGATCAACCACAATTCGCTCTTCAGGCTATGGAAAACCGCGCACAATGGCCTGATCTGGTGTTCCTGGATTTGCAGATGCCGGGGATGGATGGCGTTGAGGTATTACGTAACTTGGCGAGCCTGAATTATGCTGGCCGCTTGATCCTGATGAGTGGCACGGAGGACCGAATCCTCCGAACCGCCAACAGAGTTGCAAACTCTCGAGGCCTCCACGTGACGGACGTACTCCGAAAACCCATCGAGCAGGAACGGCTCAAGGAGATACTTGCTGCTGCCGCGCCAATGGAACAAGCCACTCGCCCACCCCTGGCGATGAGCTTTGGACCGGATGAATTGTGGCAGGCGATCTATGGAGATGAGTTGGTGGTGCACTATCAGCCCAAGGTTGATATCCATCATGGATCGTTGGTGGGCGTGGAGGCCTTGGTGCGTTGGATGCACCCCGAACAAGGATTGGTTTACCCTGACCGGTTTATCGAGCCGGCAGAGTCCTGTGGGCTCATGGATGAATTGACCATGCGTGTGTTGCGCACAGCGCTACGCGACTGCCACAAGTGGCATGACGAGGGGCTGGATGTGTCCGTGGCCGTCAATATTTCGGCTTCAAACCTGAATGTGCTGGGTTTTCCGGATGTTGTGCAACACTTGGCTCGCGAGGCGGGTGTGGAGGTGGGGAGTCTATGTCTGGAATTGACCGAGAGCATGTTGGCGAAGGATCTGATGGTCTCCTTGGATATCCTGACGCGGCTCAGGCTCAAGGGGGCTGGGCTGTCGATCGATGATTTCGGCACGGGCCACTCATCTTTGGGTCAATTACTGCAGGCCCCCTTCAATGAGTTGAAGCTGGATCGCTCGTTTGTGACGGGAGCCAGCGAGGATATGTCCAAACGTGCCATTCTGGAGGCGAGTCTACGGATGGCCAAGAAACTGGGTATGCGATCTGTGGCCGAGGGCGTTGAAACTCGTAAGGATTGGGATCTGATGAAGGCCCTTGGATGCGATTTGGTTCAGGGGTACTTTGTCTCAAGGCCAATGCCTGCTGATCAGCTACTGCACTGGCGAGCGCAGTGGCAGGATCAGGGAAGTTGACGGATGAGGACTGCCTAATACTCCCCACCCGAGGGCCACATCTCCGCCGTGAAGCGGACCACCTGGTTGCGGCCGTTCTCTTTGGCCGCGTATAGCGCCACGTCAGCGTATTTGAGCACTTGCCAAAAGGCCTGAGCATCGTCCGGATAGGCGGCCAGGCCGATGGAGAGGGTTTTGTGCAGGTCGCTGCCGGCCACCTTGAAGGGGTGCGCCTCCACGGCCAGGCGGATCTTGTTGGCCACTGCCATCGCCGCCTCGGCGCCGGTATCCAGGAGGATGATGATGAACTCTTCCCCTCCGTAGCGAATGACCAGGTCTGATTCGCGCAAGTGGGCCTGGAAGATGCTGGCCAGCTCCCGAAGGATCTCATCGCCCACATCATGCCCGTGGGTGTCATTCACCGTCTTGAAATAGTCCAGGTCCAGCATCATCAGCGTCATGGGCGTTTGACGGCGCTTGCACTGGGCGACCAGGCTTTCGGAATACTCCTCCAGAAAGCGGCGATTGTGCAGGCCGGTCATGGCGTCCTTGAGGCTGGATTCGCGCAGGCTGGCCATCAGGCCCTTGGCCTGAAGCACCGGTGCCGCCTCTCGCAGATAGGCACTGATCAAGGGGCGGGCGCGGATGAGCGCGGGGATGTTCTGAGGCGCAACCACCAGTTGCACCACACTGCCCACGCCACCGGACTGGATGATGGGCAGGCACAGATAGCTGCGGCCATCGGCCAGGGCCTCCTCATCGAAGGCGCGGCACAGGTTGCGGTTTTCCAGGCCATCGATGGCATGGCCGGTGCGCACGGCCCGGCAGGTGGTGCAGTGTTCCAGGATGTCGGGATGGCACCAGCGGATTGCATCGTGCAGCACCCCATCCACGATCACCGTCTCCATCAGACGCTTGTCCGGGTCCACCTGGTAGATGGTGAAATGCGCCAGGCCGAATTCGGCGCGCAGGACCTCGCTCAGGCGGAAGAAGACCTCCTCGGTGGTTTGGTCTTCCTCGATGGCCTGCTTGAATTGGGCCACCTTCACCAGCCCCGAGACGGTACTGGCGGTTTCCTCCAGCAGATTGGCTCGGGGGTCTGGTACCGTGTTGACCAGTTGAGCCACATGGTCACGGATCTCGGTCAGCTTGTGCGTGATGGCGTCGGCCATCTGGTTGAAATGGACAGCTATCTGCCCGATCTCGTCACGGCTGCGACTGCGCACCCGTTGGCTGAAATCACCACCGCTGGCCAGGCTGGCGGCCTTGCGAATTTCCTGGGTGGTCTTGACCAGGGGGCGCAGCAGGCGACCCATAAAGAACATGGACAGCACGGCGAATAGACCCATGATGACCACCAGGAACAGGGCCGTGGCAATACCTGCGTGCTTCATGTGATCCACGGAGGCGGTCAGGGTCACCGCGCCCAGGGCCGCACCCTCGGGGGCCTGGTGGCAAGCCAGGCAGTTGATGTCTTCGTTGGATGAGGCGATATAGGGGATGGTGGCGCGGAACTCTGTGCCGAACAGCCCGCCAATCAACCCGAAATAGGGCTCCCCGCTTTCCAGTACCTGGCGGTCGATGTCGTCACTCGGAGATTCCATCGGCAATCCCTCGCCGTGCTGCGCGATCACCTGTTCCCCGCGGATGACCCGCACCTCGTTGAGGCTGTTCACCTGAGCCAGTCGACGCAGCATGGAGGCCCGGCGGTCAATGGTGTCATTGAGCATGGCCTCGGTGAGGGAGACACGGATCATCTCCGCCGCCGTGCGGGTATGCTCGGTGGCCGAGCGCACGGAAAAGTCCCGGATCAGCGCCATGCTGGACAGGCCAATGACCAGCATCATGGCAAGCATGACCACGAGCAGGGCGCCCATGGTCTTGGTTTGCAGGCGACTGATGATCACAGAAAACCTCGCGACCCCGCGAACGGGGTAAATCCACGATTGTACGCCATCCCTCCTGGGCGAGGTTGATCAGTTTTCGCTATTGGCGCTAAAGGCCGATCACCTGAAGTACACCATGACTTCCCCCACCCCCTTGACCTCCTGGGTGACGCGGGTGAGTTGTCGTGCCAGCGCCCGTGCCCCTTCCAGGGTTTCGAAGCTTCCGGGTGAGAGGTGCAGGTCCAGGTGAATGCGGCCATCCAGGTAATGGAGCACCACGTTTTCCATCGGTAGGGCACCCGGGACAGACTGCCATTGCAGGTTCAGTTGCCGCATCAATTCGGATCGGCAGGGCAGGTGGCTGCTGGGGGCGTGTGTCCGGTCGTCTTCCGGATCCACATGCACCAGCACCTCGCGCAACTCAGGGCGTGACTGCCGTAGCGTCTTGGCCACGAATTCGCTGATGCGATGCCCTTCCGAGACGCTGATCCGTGGGCCTACGAGGATGTGCACATCGGCCAGCAGCGTGCTGCCCATGCGCCGGGTACGCAGTTCGTGAACACCACGAATGCCGTCCAGATGTCTGACTGCATCCAGCATCTCCCGCTGCCCTTCCGGGCCCACGCCGGTGTCGATCAGCTCACTGACACTGTTCCAGATCAGCTTGGCGCCCATGAAACTGATCAGTAGAGCCACCAGTACGGCGGCCACGGCATCCATGAAGGTGAAGCCCGCCAGGGTGGCCCCAATGCCCACCAGTACCACCAGCGATGAAACCACGTCGGAACGATGGTGCCAGGCGTTGGCGTGGAGCAGGCTGGAGTCTATACGTCGGGCTGCCCGCACGGTGTAGTGGTAAAGCCCTTCCTTGGAGACGATGGCCAACGCCGCCAGGACCAGGGCTGCAGGGGCCGGGCTGAGCAACTCTTCCGGCGACTGCAGGCGCCGGAAGGCATCCAGGGCAATGCCCAGGGCCACACCGATCAGGGCGAGTCCGACGATCACGGTGGCCAGGGTCTCGATACGGGCATGGCCGTAGGGGTGGTTGTCATCCGCCGGGGCATTCGCCTTGCCCGCAGCGAACAGCACCATGAAGTCACTGAGCAGGTCTGACAGGGTGTGTACCCCGTCGGCGATGAGCGCCTGAGACTGGGCAAGAACCCCCCCCACCAATTGCGCCATGGCCAGGCTGGCATTGGTGGCGGCACCCACGAGCGTGACCCGGCGCGTGATCTGGTACCTTTGCTCGCTGGGTTGGGTGTCTGACATAGGGGCTCCGTGGGACATCATCGGCCGCGATTGGCAGGCTCCGCCAACCCGCACGGCCCCGGTGGATATCCCGGGTGACAGGTGCGATCATGATAACCCGAATACGCCAAACGACGATATTTCCCGGTCCTGGAGACATTGGAGGTTCACGTCATGCGAAAACGTCTCCATCCAAGTGCCGGCCACGTGGTGTTGATCTACGCCCTGATCGCCGGCGTGTGGATCATCGCGTCGGGCTGGCTACTGGAATGGGCCTTGGAGAATGGTACGGCCCAGGTGCGTCTGGAGATCGCCAAGGGCCTGTTGTTCGTGCTGGTCACGTCCACGCTGCTCTATGGGCTGCTGCGAACCTGGGCCCATCGCCTTGAGGACAGTGAGCGCCTCATGAACATGGCTGCCAGCCTGGCTCATGTGGGCGGCTGGCAGGTGGATCTGCACAAGGGTGTGGTGCGCTGGTCTCAGGAGGTCTGCCGCATCCACGACATGCCCCCTGGCACCACGGTCAAGCTGGAAGAGGGCATCAAGTTCTATGCCCCGGCCCACCGGGAGAGGATTCGCGAGGTGTTCCGGGCATGTGCCGAGGACGGCATTCCCTTCGACGAGGAGATGCAGATCCTCACGCGCCAGGGTACCTCCGTGTGGGTACGCATCATCGGTCGTGCCGTGCGCGATGAGCATGGGCGCATCACCCAGGTCCAGGGGGCCTTTCAGGATATCAGCTCGCGTAAGCGCGATGAGGCAAAATTGCGCCAATGGGCCACGGTGTTCGAATCCAGCGGCGAGGGCATGATCATCACCGATCAACGGGCCCGCATCCTGACGGTGAACGCGGCCTTTACCCGAATCACCGGTTATGGCCGTGAGGAGGTCTTGAGGCGTAATCCCGGTCTGCTCGGTTCCGGTCGCCACACTCGGCTGTTTTATCGTCGCCTGTGGGATAGGATCAGCCTGACAGGCGGCTGGCGAGGCGAGTTGTGGAATCGCCGCAAGAACGGCGAGCTCTATCCACAATGGACCACCATCAACGCCGTGCGCGATGCCGAGGGCCGGTTGACCCACTTCGTCAGCGTCTTCTCCGATATCTCCGACCTCAAGAGCTCCCAGGAACAGATCGAACGTCTGGCCCACCGGGATCCCCTGACCAATCTGCCCAATCGCCTGTTGTTCCGTACCCGCCTGGAACAGGCTCTGTTGAGGGCCCGATCTCATGCGGCACAGGTATCGGTGCTGCTGCTGGACCTGGATGGCTTCAAGCATATCAATGACAGCCTGGGCATCCGCATGGGGGATCAACTGCTCTCCAGCCTGGCCGAGCGGTTGACCACGATCCTGCAGCGGGGTGAGACCCTGGCGCGGATGGGCGGGGACGAATTCGCCATCCTGGTGGAGCAGAGCGCCGATGAGGCAGCCCGGGTGGAACAATTGGCGGAGGCCATCATCCAGACGGTGCAGACCCCCATCACGATACGCAATAACGACGTATTCATCACCGTCAGCATCGGCATTGCCCGCTTTCCCCAGGACGGGCGCGAGCAGGATCAACTGCTGCAGCATAGCGATGCGGCCATGCATCATGCCAAGCAGGCGGGTGGCAACACCTACGCCCACTACACTCAGGATCTCACCGATTATGCCCGGGACCGTGTGCTCCTGGCGGCGGACCTGCGTCAGGCCCTGGAACGCAACGAACTGGTCCTGCATTACCAGCCCCAGGTGGACCTGATCAGCGGTGTGGTGGTGGGTCTGGAGGCCCTGGTTCGTTGGGAGCATCCCACCCGGGGCATGATCTCGCCGGGGCGGTTCATCCCGATGGCGGAGGACACCGGCCTGATCCTTCCCCTGGGGCGCTGGGTATTGCGCCAGGCCTGTGTGCAGGCGAAGGCCTGGCAAGAGGCCGGGCTTCATTTTGGCACGGTAGCGGTGAATGTGTCGGGCGTGCAGGTGCAGCGCAGCGATCTGGTGGAGACCGTGGCCGCCGTGTTGCGGGAGACGGGGGTGAATCCGGCCCTGCTGGAGCTGGAGATCACCGAGAGCTTCGTCATGGACCGCCGCCGGGGCTCGGAGGCACTCTTGCGCCAGCTCAAGTCCCTGGGTGTCACCCTGGCCGTGGACGATTTCGGCACCGGGTATTCCTCCCTGTCTTATCTCAAGTCCCTGCCGTTTGATGCCCTGAAGATCGATCAGAGCTTTATTCGCGGCATCTCTCTCGATCCCCACGATGCGGCCATTGCCAGCGCCATCACCACCCTGGGCAGGCATCTGAACATGGAAGTGCTGGCCGAGGGTGTGGAAACCCTTGAGCAGCAGGAGGCACTGCTGGCGCTGGACTGCCACCGGGCTCAGGGCTATCGCTTCAGCCATCCGGTGGACGCCAAGGCGATCCCCGGGATCCTGCGCCGTCCGAGCCTGATCCCGGAAGAGTCGAAGCGCATCGGGGAATAGCCAAGGCAAACGATCAAGGGGCCGGCTTCTGGTAGTGAGTCGGTCATGGCCTTATAGTGGAACCGAAAATTCATCCCGGCCCACACGGTAAGCCCACCATGTCATCCGACCAGACCCCACAAGACAGCAGCGAACTCCAGGACGCCTCTCCGGACGCACCACAGGATGCCTCCGAGGAAGTGACCGGTCATGGGGTCAAGGCTGACGGGCTCCACGAATTTGCAGGTCACGTGGTGGGTGTTGGCGCTTCGGCGGGCGGGCTGGAGGCTCTGGAGCGGTTGTTTGAGTCCATGCCCGAGGGGACCGGTGCGGCCTTTGTGGTGGTCCAGCACCTCTCCCCGGATCATAAGAGTCTGATGGCCAACCTGCTGGCCCGCCACACCCGCATGCCGGTGATCACGGTGCGTGATGCCATGGAACTGGAGGCGGAGAGCATCTACCTGATCCCGCCCGGTAACCTGATGACCGTCTCCGACGGTCAATTGCGCCTCAGCCCCAAAAACCCGCGCGCGCTCTCCCTGCCCATTGATCTGTTCTTCTCTTCCCTGGCCAAGGAATTTGGTCACCGCGCCATTGGTGTGATCCTCTCGGGCACGGGATCCGACGGTACCCGAGGCTCGGTCGCCATCAATGATGCCGGCGGTCTACTGCTGGCTCAGGACCCGGAGAGTGCCAAGTTCGACGGCATGCCGCGCAGCATCATCGCCACCGGTCTGGTGGACGAGGTGCTGCCCCCGGATACCCTGGGCGAGCGTATCCATGATCACATCCTGCAAAAGCCCGATACCCAGGTCACGCCGCCCCCCAAGACCACCTCTGATCTGGATACCGGCTCGGCCCTGGAAGGCATCTTCCACCTGCTGCACAACCATGGCGGCGTGAATTTCCGGGATTACAAACCGGCGACGGTGCTCCGCCGGATCGAGCGGCGCATGCAGGTGCGGCATGTGCCGGATTTCGAGCATTATCTGGAATTGCTCGAGGGGGATTCCGGGGAGGTGTCGGTGCTGCGCCGGGAGATCCTCATCCCGGTGACCAATTTCTTCCGCGACCCGGAGGCCTTCGATACCCTGGCCAGCAAGGCGGTGGAGAACATCGTGCGCCAGTCCTCCAACAACCATGCCATCCGGGTGTGGGTGGCGGGCATGTCCACCGGGGAGGAGGCCTACTCCATTGCCATCCTGTTTGCCGAGGCCTTCGAGCGCGCCCACCGCTGGCCTGACCTGAAGATCTTTGCCACCGATGTGGAGCAGAAGAATGTGGATGCCGCCAGTGCAGGCACGTTCTCCGAGGCCATCATGGCAGAGGTTTCCCCGGAACGGCTGGAGCGTTTCTTCATCAAGCGGGGCAGTCATTTCGTGGTCAAGCCGGAACTGCGTCAGACCCTGGTCTTCGCCCGTCACAATCTGGTGGAGGATCCACCCTTCACCCGCATGGACATGGTGTCCTGCCGCAACGTGCTGATCTATTTCCTGCCCGCCACCCAGGAGCGAGCCCTGCGACGGCTGCAATATGCCCTGGCTCCGGGCGGCTACATGTTCCTGGGCAGCAGTGAATCCCTGGGCGAACTCAGTCCCGATTTCACGCCGGTGAGCAGCAAGTACAAGCTGTTTCAGATGCTGCGCAGCGCCCCGTTGCCCATGGAATCCCACAACGCCAGCGTTCCGCCGGTGAAAAAACGCCTGCATACCCCGTCGGCGCGCACTGGCAAGGCATTCCGATCCCGGGATGCCTCGGCCATTGAGTCCGCCCAGCAGGTGTTGTTGCAGGAGCACGCGCCGCCCAGCATCCTGCTGTCGGAGTCACTGGAACTCATTCATGTCTTTGGAGAGGCACAGCGGTTTCTTCACTTTCCCTCCGGCAGCATCACGCTGGAGATCTCCAAGCTGTTGCCTTCGGGTATTGTGCCGGTGGCTCAGGCCCTGTTGCGTCGCGCGTCCAAGAGCGGTGAGGTGCTCCGTTCCGAGGCCAGCACTTTCAAGATGCCTGATGGCAGCAGCGAGCGGCTGCGCCTGAATGTACGCCGCCTGGATGGCGATGAGCGTAGCAGTACCTTCCTTCTGCTTTCCTTCGAGTCCCAGGAGGCCGTGGTTCGCGAGGGTGGCGACAACGAAACCCAGTCCCTGGACATGAACGTGGAGGCCATGGATCGCATCAACTCCCTGGAGCAGGAGCTGGGCGCCACCCGGGAGAGTCTGCAGGCCACCATTGAGGAACTGGAGGCCTCCAACGAGGAATTGCAGGCCACCAACGAGGAGATGATGGCAGCCAACGAGGAGTTGCAAAGCTCCAACGAGGAGCTGCAATCGGTGAACGAGGAGCTGTATACCGTCAATGCGGAGAACCAGGAGAAGATACAGATCCTCAATCGTCTCAATGCGGATCTGGACAGCATGGCCAAGGCGGCGTCCATCGCCACCCTGTTCCTGGATGAATCCATGCACATCACCCGCTTCACCCCCGAGGCGCAGCAGATCTTCAAGATTCGTGATGGCGACGTGGGCCGGCGCATCGACGACTTCACCCACAACCTGATGTATCCCGGCCTCATGGATGACCTGCGCGAGAGTCTGCGTGAAGGACGCATGAACGAGCATGAGGTGTGTTCGGAATCCGGTAATTACTACCTGGTGCGCATCCTGCCCTACACCCTGCAGGGGGCGGCCTCGCGGGGGGCGGTGATCACGCTGGTGGACATTACGTCGGTGCGCGATGTGGTGCGCCTGCAGGCCGTGCTGGATTCCCAGACCCATCAGGTGGCCGTGCTGGACAGCAGTGGCCTGATCCAGCTCGTCAACAAGGCCTGGCGGGAGGCCTCCAAGGTGCAGGCAAAGGATCCGATGGTGGCGGCTGGCCCCGGGGACAATTTCCTCGAATCCTGCTATGCCCGCAGCACCCAGTCGGATGGGCAGGAGGAATATGCCACCCAGGCGGAACGGGGGCTGCGCCGGGTACTCAAGGGGGACAGTGAGGGATTTGGCTTCGAGTACCGTTATCCGGAATCAGATCCGGTCCGCTGGTTCCTGATGCAGGTGGGCAAGGTACACCACCCGGAGGGTGGGGCCATCGTCAGCCGCCTGGAAATCACCGACTGGATGGTGCGTCCGAAGTGATCGGCGGGCAGTCCCAGTGGAAGACGAGCTGATTGGGGGGGACCGGGCGGCTGAAGAGAAAACCCTGGGCCAGGTCGCAGCCTTCCTTGAGCAGGAATCGCACCTGATCCTGCTGTTCCACCCCCTCGGCCAGGGTCTCCAGGCCCAGGCTGCGCCCCAGGCCGATAATGGCGCGGATGATGGCCTCGCCATTGGCGTCCAGGCCGATGTCCTGGACGAAGGAGCGATCGATCTTGAGACGGTCCAGGGGCAGACGTTTGAGATAGGACAGCGACGAATAACCGGTACCGAAATCATCCACCGAGATCTTCACCCCCATCACCTTGAGTTTCTGTAACACCAACTGGGCCTTCTCCGGGGCCCGCATGATCAGCGATTCGGTGACCTCCAGTTCCAGGCATTGCGCCGGCAGGTCAAATTCCTCCAGGCAGTCGCGCACCATGCCCACCAGCATATCCCGCTCCAGTTGTTGCACGGAGAGGTTCACCGCCACGCAACCGACTTCCCGGGCCTCGTCCCGCCAGGCACGCATCTGCCGGCAGGCTTCGTGCAGCACCCAGGCACTGATTTCGCCAATGACGCCCATTTCCTCGGCCAGGGGGATGAAGTGTCCGGGGGACACCAGCCCCAGGGTGGGATGCTCCCAGCGGACCAAGGCTTCCACGCCCAGTAGGGAACCGTCCCGCAGACGTACCTGGGGCTGATAATGCACCCGCAGTTCGTTGCGGGCGGCGGCACCACGCAGGGCGGATTCCATCTTCAGCCGATCCATGACCCCTTCGGAGAGGCTGGGTGCAAAAAATTCGTAGGCATTGCGGCCCTGAGTCTTGGCCTCATACATGGCCAGGTCAGCATTCTTGAGCAGTGAATCGGCGTCCAGTCCATCGTCGGGATAGGTGGCCACGCCGATACTGGCGGTGACCACCAGTTCGTGGCCTTCCAGAAACATGGGGCTCTCCAGCACGCTCAGCAGTTTCTGGCACAAGCTGGAAATTTCCCGAGCGTTGGCCTCGTCCTCCAGAAGCAGCACGAATTCATCCCCCCCCAGACGGCTCAGGGTGTCCGAGGCACGCACGTTGTCCTTCATGCGCTGCGCCACGGTCTGCAGGAGCAGATCCCCCAGGTTGTGGCCCAGGGTGTCGTTGATGGTCTTGAAGCGGTCCAGGTCCACGAACAACAGGGTCAGGGTGACGTTGTTGCGCTGGGCCCGGCGCAGGGCATGCTTGAGACGGTCCCGCAGCAGGGCGCGGTTGGCAAGGCCGGTGAGGGGGTCATAATGGGCCATGAACTCCAGTTGCTGCTGGGCTTCCTTGATCTGGCCGATGTCGCTGAACACCCCCACGTAATGGATCACCTCACCGTCGTCGTTGCGCACGGCGCTGATGGTGAGCCATTCCGGGTAGATCTCGCCGTTCTTGCGCCGATTCCAGATTTCTCCGCGCCAATGACCCAGTTCCAGCAGGTTGTGCCACAAACGCTGGTAGAAGCCATCATCCTGGCGCCCCGAGTGCAGCAGGGCGGGTGTCTGGCCCAGGGCCTCCTTTTCCGTATAGCCGGAAATGCGGGTAAAGGCCGGGTTGACGGCGACGATACGACCGTCCATGTCGGTCACCATGATGCCTTCGTCAGCCGCCTGGAAGACCCGGTCAGCCAAACGCAGGCGCTCCTCGGCCCGGTTGCGCTCGGTGATGTCATGGACCACCGAATGCACCAGTTCCCGTCCTTCCACCTGGATCCTGCCGCTGTACACCTCCACCTGACGCAGTTCGCCATGGGCCAGGCGGTGCACGAAGCGGAAGTGCTTATGTCCACCGCGCCGGACTCGGGCGATTTCCGCGTGGGTTTCTTCATCGGACAGGGTATTGATGTCGCCGATGCGGCGATTGCGCATCTGCTCGCGGGTCCAGCCATAGAACTGGCAGGCCCCGGGGTTGGCATCCACGATGCGCCCATCCTCCGGATCCACCAATAGCATGATGGAATGACTGTTCTCGAACAGGCTGCGGTAGCGGGCCTCGCTTTCGCTCAGTGCCGCCTCGGTGGCGCGACGTTTCTTTTCCAGTTCCAGATGTTGCAGGGCGTAGGAAAAGTCTTCGGTGATGTCCTGCACCAGCCGGTCAATCTGTGGGGTGAAGCCTGACTGGGTGTCGGAAAAAAAGCTGGCCACGCCCACCAGGCGATGGTTACGAATCAGCGGGTAATGGCCGAACGTCTGGATCCGGTTGGCCCGGGCCCACTGCTGCCAGTGGGGCGGTGCGTCCGGATCTTCCCGGTTGGCATAGACATAAGGCTGCTGGTTGACCAGTTCCCAGGCCTCGTGGAGGGGCATGGTGCGTATCTGCTCGGGTGTCAGGCCTTTGCAGGCCCGGGCCTCGGGCTGTGTCTCACCCTGGCGCAGGCTGATGGCACAGGCAGTGAAGCCGCCATACTCCACGGCGATGCGCGCCAGGTTGTCCAACAGTGGCTGTTCGTCCTCGATGCGGACGATGGCCTGGTTGACCGCGCTCAGGGTGGCGTACAGGAGGCTGACCTGGGCCACCTCCAGTTCCGCCCGCTTGCGGTCGGTGATGTCTCGATTGACGCCCCGGCGCCCCTGGTAGCTGCCGTCCTTGGCAATGACGGGCTGGCATTCGTGCTCGATCCAGCGGATTTCGCCGTCCGCGTGGCGCAGGCAAAACTCCATGCTGTGATGGGGCATCGGGTCATCCTGTTCCCGGACGGCTGCTTCATGCTGCTCCCAGCGTGGCCGGTCCTCCGGTTCAAGCAGCCGGGCAAACAGGTCCGGATCATCCATGAAGGCCCCGGGTGGATGGCCGCTGATGGTCAGGCAAGCAGGCGAGATGTAGCGATATTGCCCCTCGGGGCCAAACCAGTAATCCCATACCGGAGAGTAATCGGCCAGAATGCGGTAACGGGCCTCGCTGTCGCGCAATTGCTGATGGGTGTGTTGCAGCTCGGCCTCATGGCGCAGCCGCTCCGTGAGATCGACCACAGCGCAGACAAACTCATGTCCCTCCCCCTCGCGACTCGGGAGGCGGGCCACGTGCAATTCCCCGTGAAAGGTATCGCCTTCGGTGCGTACGAAGGTGAGGTTCTCGCAGAATGCCTTGCCCTGTTCCCCGGCCTGGATGAGCGCCTGGTTCAGATCCCTTTCGTTGTCGTGGTGTACCAGACGGCGCAGGAAGTGGTGCCGCAAATGGCTGTGATGCAGCCCGAACAGGTGCGCCGCCTGCTGGTTGGATTCCAGAATCAGCCCGGTTCGGTCCACCACCAGGGCCGCCACGGGGATGCCCGAAAAGAAGGCGGAATAGCGCCCCATGGAATGCTCAGCCACCAGTTGCGCCTCGCGCAACTCGGCATTCTGCACCTCCAGCTCGGCCTGGTAGATGCGCAAGTGCTCGGTGACCTCAGCCAGATCGATATGACCCTTGTCAAAAAGATCCTGAGAGAGATCAAAGTCGCCGGCGCGCAGAGCCTCCTCGGCCCGGGCGCGAATTGCCTCGTCAATCTTCTTGGGGGGGTCATTGCGTGACATAGGCGCCGGTTACGGGTTCACCGGGGGTGAGTGTGCTACCGTTATGCCCTGCGGAAATGGCGTCAAGGCAACTGTTGTGTGATCGGGTTCACGTCTTGGCAATCTGCATGATACTTCATATCCGAAATCCTCGCCCACCCCTGGGCAACAGGCCGATGCATTGAGTATGAACAAGACGCAGTCTGATATGACACATTCCTCGCCGGTGATTGATCCACGTCGGTTTCGGGACGCCCTGGGACGTTTTGCCACTGGCATTACGGTGATCACCTGTCAGGATCCGCAGGACGACCTGCCCAATGGCTTTACAGCCAACTCCTTCAGTTCCCTGTCGCTGGATCCACCGCTGGTGTTGTTCAGCCTGCGCCGTGATGCCGGGTGCCTGGGGGCCTTCGAACGGGCCGAGGCCTTTGCCGTGAACGTGCTCGCCGAGGATCACGAGGGGCTCTCCAACCGGTTTGCCGGCAAGGAGGCCGGGCGCTGGGACGGTTTGGACTACGAGGCCGGGCAGACCGGCGCGCCGCTGCTGCCGGGGATGCTGGCGCAGTTTGAATGCCGGACGGAGGCCATCCATGAGGGTGGGGATCATCGTATCTTCGTGGGTCGGGTGTTGCGACTGACTCAGCCTCGTGAGGGCGAGCCCCTCATCTACTTCCAGGGTGATTACCGATATCTGGCCCGGGATTAACGGGCACCGGACGGGCCCCCCGGTGGGAGGGGAATGTCCACTTCGCAAGCGCCTCCTGGATTGAAGCCACGGGCCCTGGGCGCCCGAAGTAATAGCCCTGGTGGGTGTGGCAACCGTGCCGGCTCAGCCATTCCCAGTGTTCCCGGGTTTCCACGCCCTCGGCAATCACCCTCAAACCCAGCGTGTCCGCCAGGGCCACAATGGTTCGGGCAATGGCGGCATCGTTGGGGTCAACGAGTACATCACGGACAAACGACTGGTCGATCTTCACATCGTCCAGGGGCAGACGCTTGAGATAGCTCAGGGAGGAGTATCCCGTGCCAAAGTCATCCAGGGCGAACGAGACACCCCGAGCCCTCAATTGCCGCATCTTCTCGATGACTTCCTCCACGTCTTCCAACAGCAGGCTCTCGGTAATCTCCAGCTTGAGCCGATGAGGATCGGCGCCGCTGTTGGCCAGAGCCCGCAGCACGCCAGCAACAAAGTCCGAGTGCCGGAACTGACGGGCACTCACGTTGGCGGCGATCTTCAGGTGTTTCAGGGTGGGGTCCTGGGCCCATCGCGCCAGTTGGCTGCAAGCGGTTTCCAGCGCCCACTGACCCAGAGGCAGGATCAGGCCCGTGTCCTCGGCCAGGGTGATGAACTCTCCCGGAGGCACCAGCCCTCGCTCCGGGTGCTGCCAGCGCAGCAGGGCCTCGGCCCCCGTTAACTGACCATTGTCATCGACCAGGGCTTGGTAATGGAGCAGAAACTGATCCTCCGCTAGCGCCCGGCGCAGATCGCTCTCCAGGGCGGCCCGGGCTGTCACCGAGGCCTGCATGCCCGGATCGAATAGGCGGTGTGTGTTACGGCCTGCCGCCTTGGCCTGATACATGGCCAGATCGGCCCGCTTCATGAGCTCATCCACACTCACCGGGTCGCGATGGAACAGGGTGATGCCGACGCTGGCGGTGCTGTGATGCTCCCGACCGCCGAGGTAATAGGGGTGATTCAGGGCGGCCAGGATCTTGTCGGCGACGATCTCTACCTGCTGCGTGGCCTCCTGAACCCCTTGGCTGAGCTTGCGCAGCATGACCACGAATTCGTCGCCGCCCAAACGGGCCACGGTATCCGCCTCGTGCACACAGCCGCTGATGCGCCTGGCCGCCTGCATGAGCAAGCGGTCGCCCTGATCATGGCCCAGGGTGTCGTTGAGGATCTTGAAGTTGTCCAGGTCGATGAACAGCAGGGCCCCATGGTGGTGATCGCGACGGCAGGCTTGGACGGTGGCTTCCAGGCGTTCAATGAGCAGGCGCCGGTTGGGCAGTTGAGTCAGTGAGTCGTAAAAGGCCAGCGTCTTGATCTCGTCTTCCGCCTGCCTGCGGGCCGTGATGTTGTCGATCACCGCAGCGAAACTGCCCGGGCCAATCTGAAATGCACCGACACTGTAATACTCACCCATGGATTCCAGGTGCTGTTCAAATGCAATGGCCCTTCCCGTGAGCGCCACCTCCCCGAAGCGGCGGATCAGCCCGGGTAATTCCGGTACCGGATAGATGTGGGTGGCGCGTCGACCCAGTACGTCGGCCACCTTCATCCCGGTGTGACTTTCAAAGGCCGGGTTGGCCATGGTGAAGACGTAGTCACAGGGCTCGCCCTGATCATTCAGGATGATGTCATGCACGGCCACGCCGCTGAGGGAATTGTCGAACAGGGCGCGGAAGCGTTCCTCGCTGGATTTGATGGCCCGTTCTGCTTCCTGGCGCTCGTGGATCTCCTGGCTCAGCGTCTGGTTGGCTTCTTCCAGGGAGCGATGGCTGCGCAGGAGTTCCCGATCGTAGCGCAGCGTGCGCAGATAGCCTCGCAATACCAGTAACCCCAGGCCGGCGATGACCAGCCAGGTGAGGGTGAGTGTCCACAGTTTCTGCCACCATGCGGCCAGCAGAGTCTGGTATGCCTCACCGGTCACCACCAGGAAAGGCAGGTCGCGCACCCGTTGGGCCGTGAAAATGCGCTGCATCCCGTCCACCGGTGAGACAATGGTAAAATGCAGCGTATCCTCCTCGCCGAGCAGCAGGGGGGCCAGTTGGCTCACCTCCACTGGCTGACCCAATCGGGCCTCGAAACCCGGAACGGTGTCCTGAGGACGCCGCGCCAGCAACCGCTCCTCACCATCCAATATGGTCAGGCTGCTGCCGGGGGTGGGTTCGGTACGTTCCAGCCAGTGGTCGAAGAAGCTCAGATCCAGGCGCACTCCCAGCACCCCGGCAAACCGGCCTTCAGCGTCCCGAAGGGCCTGGGCGTGGGCAACGAGAAACCCTCCGGCCTCGCTTGACCAGAAGGCCCGGGAGACCTGGCGCTCCAGGTCGGGGGTGTCGCGCAGGGCCTGAAAGTGGTCTTGATCGCTGATATCGTATCCCACCTGATGGGGGCTGTTGGAGGTGTGGGTCATGACGCCCTCGCGATCAAACAGGGCGATGGCCCGGGCGTTGGGCAGAAGCTGCAGATGCCGGTCAAGCCACTGGTGGATCCGGCCATGGGCGGCCAGGTCTTCTTCGGCACGCGGCAGTTCTTCGGGATGGATCTCGCCGGCCATGCTGCTGAGCACGGCCCCACTGGTCTCGAAGGCGGAATACAGCCATTCGCTCACCAGCACGCTGGTGGCATGCGTGCGTTGTCGGGCGGCCTCCATGTCCTGTTCCCTGGATGTGACCAGTTCCCAGGTGATTGCCAGGGCCAGCGCCAGGCACAAACCCAGGTAAAGCATCCAGGCCTTGAGTTCGATGCCCCGATGGGGGGGGTCCCGACGTGGCGGGCCGTGGGTCACCGGCGTTCTCCTGACGGAGTCATCACGGATGACTCCCGAAACGTGGGCGGGGCGGATCACCCCTGTATGGACAACGTCGGCCCCGACGGAACGTGTCTTCCACCTTTATATCATTTACCATGCCTGCCGAACTCACGATCAGGATGGGACCATGCAAATCTTCCGACCGATGGTGGTGGCCGCTGTCACCTTGATGATGCCCTTGAGTGCCCTGGGTGACGCGCCCAACCTGCAACCAGGGGAATGGGAGTTTACCTCCATCAGCAGCACCATGGGGCATGAGGCCCCGGAGGAGGATGCTCACACGGAACAGGGCTGTATAACGGAAAAGGACATTGCCGAGGGTGCCCGCTTCCTGATCGCTGATCAGGGCTGCGAGATCACGGACATGGAATCGACTCATGCCAATCTGGCCTACAGCATGACCTGTGAGGAGGATGGGCAGGTGGTGGAGATGCGGGCCACCTTCGAGTTCATGAGCGATAGGCTCACTGGCCGGATTACCTCGTATCTGGAGACCTCCATGGGGCAGATCCCCATGCACACCGAGGTGAAGGGGCAGCGTCTCGGGGCGTGTGACTGATCGCCAGCGGAAGAGGAACTGCTTGAACCCTTCTCCCCTTTGGGGAGAAGGGCTGGGGATGAGGGGAGCGGCGGGCATGGTGCCATCCGTTCTCATCTTTCATTTCATCATTATTGACCTTCAGCCAGGTGACCCGACTCCCCATACACCCGCTGCGCCGCGCGCATGGCATGGCCCCGCTCGATGGGCGCGTTCATCTCCGTGAGTACCGCCTCCAGGGCGTGCAGGCACAGCAGCACGTTCTTCTGGTTGCAACCAAAGCCCATCAGGCCAATGCGCCAGATCTTCCCGGCCAGCGGCCCCAGACCCGCCCCGATCTCCAGGCCATAGCGCTCCAGCAGCTGGGTGCGCACCGCAGCCTCATCCACGCCGTTGGGCACCCTCACGGCGTTGAGTTGGGGCAGGCGGTGAGGTTCGTCCACCAGCAGGCTCAGGCCCATGGCCTCCAGGCCTGCCTTCAGGGCCTCGTGATGATGACGATGGCGCTCCCAGGCCTCTTCCAGGCCTTCCTCGCGTAACAGCACCAGGGTCTCGTGCAGGGCATACAAGGCATTGATGGGGGCCGTGTGGTGATAGGCCCGCTTGGCGTTGCCCGAGCCCCAGTAACCCATGATCAGGTTCAGGTCCAGGAACCAGCTTTGCACCGGGTGCTTGCGGTTGCGGATACGCTCCACCGCCCGGGGGCTGAAGCTCACCGGTGACAGCCCAGGGGTGCAGGAGAGGCATTTCTGGGTGCCGGAGTAAATGGCGTCCACGCCCCAGTCGTCCACCCGCACCTCGCTGCCGCCCAGTCCGGTCACGGTATCCACAATCACCAGGCAGTTGCGGGCGTGGGCCACCTGGGTGAGTGTCTTGACATCGGAGCACACGCCGGTGGAGGTCTCGGCGTGGACAAAGGCCACCAGGCGGGCGTCCGGGTGGGAGGCCAGGGTGTTTTCCAGCTTCTGCGGATCCACCGGTTGACCCCATTCTTCTTCCACGACGATGGGGGTGCCGCCGCAGCGGATCACGTTTTCCTTCATGCGCATGCCGAATACGCCATTGATGCACACCACCACCTCATCACCCGGCTCCACCAGGTTGGCAAAGCAGGTTTCCATGCCCGCCGAGCCCGGGGCCGAGACGGGCAGGGTGAGTTCGTTTTCCGTTTGGAAGGCGTACTGCAACAACACCTTCATCTGGTCCATCATGCCCACAAAGGCGGGGTCCAGGTGGCCAATGATCGGCCGGCTCATGGCGGCCAGAACCCGGGGGTTGATGTCGGAAGGACCGGGTCCCATCAGGGTGCGGATGGGGGGATGGAAAGAAGGGTAAGTCATCATGGTGAGGGTCTGCCGAATGGGTGGATTACTTTAAGTTGATGAAAAATTTGGGGAAGTATAAGGGTGTGAACTGAGAGCTTCAATCGTCCATCAACTGAATCCAGTGCCGCACCGGCGTGGCCGTCCCCGACTGCAAATGCATGTGACACCCGATATTCGCCGTGGCAATCACCTCTGGCGTCTCACGCTCCAGGTGGGTGAGCTTGCGCTCCCTCAGTTGCTGCGATAAATCCCGCTGAAGAATGGAATAGGTCCCGGCTGACCCGCAGCACAGGTGGGCATCCCGCACCGGCACCAGATCGAACCGGGCAGCCCGCAACAGCGCCTCCACACGCCCCGTCAGCTTCATCCCATGCTGCAAGCTGCAGGGCGGATGAAAGGCCACGCGCTGCCTCCCGGCATCCAGGCCCAGCCGCTGCACATCTTCCGGTGTGATCACCTCACAAGGATCGCGCGCCAGTTCCGCCACCCGCTGTGCCTTATCACGATACGCCGGATCGTCTGCCAGCAGATGACCGTAATCCCTCACCTGCAGGCCACAGCCGCTGGCCGTGATCAGGATGGCCTCCAGGCCGGCTTCGACCTGGGGCCACCAGGCATCGATATTGTGCCGCGCCCGCTCTCGGGCGGCCTGCTCGGCATTCAGGTGCATCTCCACGGCGCCGCAACAACCGCCCCCACCCCGGACAACGCTCACCCCCAGGCGATCCAGCACCCGGGCCAGGGCCGCGTCAATATCCGGCTGCAGGCCGGGCTGCACGCAGCCCTCCAGGGTGATCATGCGTCTGTTGTGCCGAGCCTCGGGCCAGGGGCCCTGAACGGTTCGGGGCGGCACCCAATGACGAAAGGGGGGCGGCAGCATGGGCCTGAGGCCCTGACCGGTGCGCAGTAATCCATTGAACAGGCGACGCCGGGGTAGCACATACCGCAGCGTGGCCCGTTGCAGACGTTCATGCCAGGGTCGATTGACCTGCCGCTCCACCTCGGCACGGCCCACCTCCACCAGATGCCGATAATCCACCCCGGAGGGGCAGGTGGTCATGCAGTTCAGACAGGTCAGACAACGATCCAGATGGGTTTGCGTGCGACGACTGGGTGCCTGTCCTTCCAGCACCTGCTTGACCAGATAGATGCGTCCCCGGGGCCCGTCCCGCTCATCTCCCAGTAACTGGTAGGTGGGACAGGTGGCATTGCAAAAGCCGCAGTGCACGCAGTTGCGCAGGATACCGTCCACTTCCTCGCCGGTTGGCGTTGCCTTGATGAAATCCACCAGTCGAGTCTGCATGTCACACCTCCGGGTACAGGCGGCCGGGGTTGAGGATGCCGCGCGGATCAAAGGCCCCCTTGAGTTGTCGATGTAGCTGCAGCAATGGTGGCGCCAGGGGGTGGAAAGGCTCGACGCCACCGCCATGACCGCGGAATACGGTGGCGTGGCCGCCCTGGCCCTGGGTGGCCTGGCGGATGGCGTCGGCCGGGCCCTCGGAGCGGAACCAGCGCAGGGCGCCGCCCCAGTCCAGCAGACAGTCCTCCGGTACCAGATCTGCCGGCACCCCCGGGGGCAGGCTCAGACGCCACAGGGGCGCGCCAGAGCCTTGGAAGAACGGGTGGGTGTGCTCGCGGATTCCCTCCCAGAAGGCCTCCGCCCCCTCCATGACGTCACCGCCGATCACGCGTGCGGCCTCTTCCACCCCTTGGCGAGCGCCACAGAGGCGAACATGGAGGGTGTCGTCCACATGGCAGGCAGCGGAGAGGGGCAATGGACGCCCGCCCCAGGTGAGCAGGGAGTCCAGGGCCCGGGCGGCGCTGGCCGGCTGGGTCACGGTGACGCTATGGGCGGGCCGGGGCAGCACCTTGACGGAGATCTCCAGCAGCACGCCCAGGGTGCCCAGGCTACCCGCCATCACCCGGGAGACATCGTAACCGGCCACATTCTTCATCACCTGCCCGCCAAAATGCAGGACCTCGCCCAGGCCGTTGATCATGCGCACGCCCAGCACGGCATCCCGCACAGCCCCGGCATAGGGCCGACGCGGCCCGGACAACCCGCTGGCCACCGTACCCCCCAGGGTGGCCTCCGGGCCGAAGGCGGGTGGTTCGAAGGGCAGCATCTGGCCATTGGCCTGCAGGAGTTGCTGGATCTCGCTCAGGGGCGTGCCGGCACGGGCGGTGATGACCAGTTCGGTGGGCTCGTAATCGATGATGCCACGATGCGGCGTCAGATCCAGAGGATCTCCAGAGGCGGATCGTCCGTAGAAGGATTTGGTCATGCCGCCCTGGATCTCCAGGGGGCGCCCCTGTTGGGCTGCGTCGGCAATGATCTCACTGAGGGTTTGCGTCAGATCCTGATCAGTCATGGGCTCCCCTGGGCGGTGGGCTTGGGTGCGGTGGGAAAACTGTTCAACACCCATTGCGGGTGGATTTGCAGGATGCTGAGCTTGGCGTGGGGCATCTGCTTCCCGTAGGCGGCGCCGGTATCCAGATAATAGATGTTCTCTCGACGCATGGCTTCTTCAATGGGGGTGTGCCCCACCACCAGCAGTGCCAGACCCTCGATGGGGGGAATGGCCTCGTCCTTGAGCACCCGGCCGATGCGTTTGCGGGACCAGGTGGCATATTCACGGACTCGCTGATCTCGTTCCAGTTGTTCCAGAAAGTCCACCCAGCTCAGTTGCGGCGGGATATCGGCGTGAACAACGCCCACCTGGCCGGGTTCCGTGTCTGCCTCCAGGGCGAAGGGGAGGGCGCGTAGCCGTCGACGGAATCGGTCCTGGGTGATGGGGTCCACGTCCATCCACCATTCGCCGCCATTGAGTGTCACCCAGCTGCTGGCCAGGTCCCGGTCGATCTCGGACTCCAGAAGCAGGCGTTCGTGGTTGCCTTGCACGGCGAAGAACCAGGGCTGTTCAAGAAATTCCAGTGCCCGGTGGGATTCGGGGCCTCGGTCGATCAGATCCCCCACCGAGATCATCCGGTCCCGGTCGCGATCGAACCCCAGTTGATCCATCGCCCCTTCCAGGGTAGAGAACATTCCGTGCAGGTCTCCCACCACGAAATCCCGCCCCCCGGTGTTCCTTTCCAGCCGCTTGAACGCACTTCCCATGCCGTCAGGCCCCTGATTCTGTATGGCTTTGCCCCGCTCTGACCAGGGGTGGCCGTGAACGGGGGTGCGGGGTATGATCATCGACCGAGCCGGGGGGCTTTGCCAAGCATTTTCATGTCGCTCAACTTCACGCACAGCACACTGCCCTGTTTTCTTGACTTTGAGGCCTCGTCTCTCACTCAGGACAGTTATCCCGTCCAGGTGGCCTGGTCCGATGGGGCGGGGCACCTGGAGTGCTGGCTGATCCGGCCCGCTCCCGAGTGGACCGACTGGTGCGACCAGGCCGAGGAGATGCATGGCATCAGTCAGCACCTCATTGAGGAGCGCGGCTGTGACATCACCTGGCTCTGTCAACGCATGAACCGCGCCCTGGCGGGCAAGGTGGTCTTCACCGACGGGGTTCACCTGGATCGCTTCTGGTTGCGACGACTGTTCGTGGCCGGCAGTTTCATGCCCCGTTTTCGTCTTGGGGACGTGTACCAACTGCTGGAGCCCCGCCTGCCGGCCCCCGAATACCGTTTGCCGGATCTGCTGCCGGGCCTGATGGCACAGGCCCGGCGGGACACCCCCGGTTTTGCCCATCAGGCTGACAGCGATGTGCGCTATCTGCTGAATCTCTGGCGGCTGGTGCGCAAGCATCATCCCGCAGTGTCCCAGCCGGATCCGGCACGGCGCGTCCTTACCCGTGTGCCGGCCAACAGCCCCGGCGCCCACACCCCGCCCGCTGAATCAGCGCCGGGCACGCCGGCGCTGCAGCGCCACGATCCCTCCCAGGAGTAACAGGGCGGGGAGGTAGAACCACTCCGGCGCGGGTCGGTCTGCCGGTACCATCACCTCGGTCACGTTCCACCCGGATTCCAGTCCCATGCGATCGGCCGGGCTGCCGAAGGAAACGAAGCTGATGCTCACCTGATCCCCCAGGGTCATCAACCCCAGGCCGGCATGGGTCAGTCGTTCCTCGCCAGGGCCGGGATCCCCCATGGGCAGCATCACCACCCGTTCCACCTCCCGGCCCTCCATGTCCATACCCTCCACGGCAAAGCGCAATTGCCCGCCCCGGGGCGCCGCCTCGGCCACTTCCTGGATCTCTCCAGGGGGGAGGCGATCATATCGGGGCTCGATGCGGTCCATGAGCAGGTTGGGGGCGAACAGTACCAGGGCAATGCCCAGCAACAGGATGGACTCGTGAATCCGGTTGCGGGTGAATAGCCAGCCCTGGGTGGCGGCGGCAAAGACCAGGATGCCCACCAGCGCCCCGAAGACTGTGAGCAGCAACTGCCAGAGACTGTTCACGCCAATGAGCAGTAGCTGGGTGTTGAAGACGAACAGGAATGGCAGGGTCACCGTGCGCAGGCTGTAGATGAAGGCCTGCATACCGGTGCGGATCGGGTCGGCCCGGGAGACGGCGGCTGCCGCAAAGGAGGCCAGGCCCACCGGCGGCGTCACATCGGCCATGATGCCGAAATAGAACACGAACAGATGTGCGGCGATTAGCGGGATCAGCAGGCCATGCTGTGAGCCCAGTTCCACGATCACTGGTGCCATGAGCGTGGCCACGATGATGTAGTTGGCAGTGGTGGGCAGGCCCAGTCCCAGCACCAGACAGATCAGGCCGGTGAGCATGAGCATCAGCAGCAGGTTGCCGCCGGAGAGAAATCCCACCATATCGGTCATGGCCAAGCCGATGCCGGTCATGGCCACGGTGCCCACGATGATCCCGGCCGCAGCCGTGGCCACGCCGATCCCCACCATGTTGCGGGCCCCCTGAACCAGGCCGTTGGCCAGTTCATGGCCGCCCCGTAGCAGGGCGCGGGTGACCTGTCGGGCGGCCGGGTCATCCGGCGGCACATCGTTGGCAAACGCCCCTTGGCCCCGAAACAGCACGATCAAGGGCCGCTGGGTGAGCATGATGAAGACCATGAAGGCCACGGCCCAGAAGGCCGAGAGTCCCGGCGAGAGGCGCTCCACCACCAGGCACCAGACCAGGACCACCACCGGCAGCAGGAAGTGCAGGCCGCCCTGGATGGTGGATCGGGGATCGGGCAATTCCAGGTGGTCATCGTCCACCATCTGGACGGCCGGGGCGCGGCAGGCCGTCCACAGCAGACTAAGGTAGGCGGCCAGGACCAGCATGCCGATGATGTAGGGGGAGGCGTCGCCGCTCACGGCCTTGATCCAGCCCAGGCCGTAATACGTGGCCCCGGCCAGTACGAACAGCCCGGAGAGGGTCAGCCCCCAGGCGATGAGGCGCCCGGTGACCGTGGTGGCCACCCGCCGGGGCAGGCCTTCCATGCCGGCCTTGAGGGCCTCGAGATGGACAATGTAGAACAGGGCGATATAGGCGATCACCGCCGGCAGGAAGGCATGCCGGATCACCTCCACATAGGAGATGCCCACATATTCCACCATGAGAAAGGCGGCGGCGCCCATCACTGGTGGCATCAACTGACCGTTCACGGAACTGCTCACCTCCACCGCCCCGGCCTTGTAGGCCGGAAACCCCACCCGTTTCATCAGCGGGATGGTGAAGGTGCCGGTGGTGACCACGTTGGCGATGGACGAACCGGACACCATGCCGGTCATCCCCGAGGCCACTACTGCTGCCTTGGCAGGCCCGCCGCGCAGGTGCCCCAGGAGCGAGAAGGCCACCCGGATGAAATACCCGCCGGCGCCCGCCTTCTCCAGGAGGGCACCGAACAGCACGAACAGGAAGACAAAGCTGGTGGATACCCCCAGGGCGATCCCGAACACCCCCTCATTGGACAGCCACTGCTGCGACATGGCCCGTGCAAAAGAGGCCCCCCGATGGGCGATCAGATCCGGCATCCAGGGCCCGGCAAAGGTGTACACCAGAAAGATCACGGCGATCACCATCAATGCTGGCCCCAGCACCCGCCGCGTGGCCTCCAGCAACAGGGCCATGCCGATGCCGGCAATGATCAGGTCGGTCATTGTCGGTGCCCCTGGCCGTTGGGCCAGTGCCTCATGGAACAGGAACAGATACCCGGCACACAGAGCTGCCAGCAGGGCCAGCAGCCAGTCCACGGCTGGCACCCGATCCAGCGTGGCCGGCCGCAGCAATGGCCACGCCGCCAGCAGCACCGCCGCACCCACGGTGGCAAACACCCCCGCCCGGGGCATCTCCTGCCAGACCTGATACCCGGCCAGCGCCCAGAGCCCCAACCCCACCAGAATGAAGAAATACCCCGCCAGCGGCCGCGTGCGTGCCATGGGGTTGACGGCGGGAAAGGCCAGGAAGGCCAGCAGCACGGCAAAGGCCAGATGGATGGACCGGGCCTTGGTCTCGGAGACGATGAACAGGTCAACCCAGTAGGGCAGGGGAGAGGCAATCCAGATCTGGAACAGCGACCAGGCCAGCGCCACCCCATAAATCAACCGCCGCGCCGCCACCCCCGGCTCCCGCGCCCCGGTCTCCACCTGCCCAGCCAGCATGCCCTGATGATCCGTCTGCATTCCGTCAACGCCTTTCTGATCAGCCCAGTGGAAGAGGAGAGAGGTTAGTCCCTCTCCCGCTGGCGGGAGAGGGGTTGGGGTGAGGGTGGGAGCGGAGGGCACCACGCATCATCCTGCCCCCCGCTGCCCCTCATCCCCGCCGGTCCAAAACCTCCCAAATCTGTCTGAGCACACACTCCGTCTCTAACAGGATCTCATGATTCCAAAAGCGCAGCACCTCAAACCCCCGTTGCTCGAGAAACGCCGAACGCTCGGAGTCCCGCAAACAACGATCCGCATGCTGTCCGCCGTCAGCCTCAATGATCAATCCTGCCTCGATGCAGACGAAGTCCACAATATAGGGGCCGATCACCTTCTGGCGCCTGAATTTAAGGCCCCACATTCGACGTCCCCTCAGGTGGTACCAGAGAAGATTTTCTGCGTCGGTGCTTTGTTGACGGAGTTCTTTGGCGTGCCTGTAAAGGCGGCTTTTGTCCATTGAGTGACATTCCTTGTCATCAGTATTAGATCCAGCAAACGAAAACCCCATTGATTGCGCATCCTGCCCACCATCGCCCCTCATCCCCAGCCCTTCTCCCCCGAGGGGAGAAGGGAGCTTTGGCCCCTCTCCCGCTGGCGGGAGAGGGGTTGGGGTGAGGGTGGGAGCGGGGGGCACCATGCATCATCCTGCCCCCCGCCGCCCCTCATCCCCAGCCCTTCTCCCCCCGAGGGGAGAAGGGAGCTTTGGCCCCTCTCCCGCTGGCGGGAGAGGGGTTGGGGTGAGGGTGGGAGCGGGGGGCACCATGCATCATCCTGCCCCCCGCCGCCCCTCATCCCCAGCCCTTCTCCCCCGAGGGGAGAAGGGAGCTTTGGCCCCTCTCCCGCTGGCGGGAGAGGGGTTGGGGTGAGGGTGGGAGCGGAGGGCACCACGCATCATCCTGCCCCCCGCCGCTCCTTATCCCCAGCCCTTCTCCCCTCGGGGGAGAGGGGAGATTACACTCCCTGCAAGGCACAACAGCCCATGAGGCCCTACTCCCTCACCGACGCAGCGCCCCACCGGCCACCTTGTCGATCACTCCATTGACGAACTTGTGGCCCTGGTCTGCACCATATTTCTTCGCCAGCGCCACTGCCTCATTGATGGCCACGCGGGTGGGCACATCCGGGCAATGATGCAACTCGAACGTGGCCAGGCGCAGGATGGAGCGCTCCACTGGATCCACCTGGGCCACCGGGCGGTCCAGAAAAGGGGCAATCAGCTCGTCCACCGACTCCACATTCTCCGTGACCCCCAAAAGCAGGTGACGGAAATGCTCCCAGTCTGCCCGCTCGGTTTCCGGGTCCTCCTCATACTCGGCCAGGATGTCCTTGGGGTGGTAATCGGTGAGCTGCCATTGGTACAGCGCCTGCATCGCCAGGCGGCGAGCGTGGCGGCGGGCGTGGGTGAGGCGCCGGTGTTGCAGGGCATCGGAATTCATGCGCGCAGGGACCGGATCAGGCTGATCATCTCCAGGGCGCTCATGGCCGCATCGGCGCCCTTGTTGCCTGCCTTGGTCCCGGCCCGCTCGATGGCCTGTTCAATGGTGTCGGTGGTGAGCACGCCGAAGCTGATGGGCAGGCCATGCTCCAGCTGGATCTGGGCCAGGCCCTTGGCGGCCTCGCCGGCCACATAGTCGAAATGCGGCGTGGAGCCGCGGATCACGCAGCCCAGGGCGATCACGGCATCGTAGTGGCCGGACTGGGCCATCACCTTCACCGCCAGGGGCAGTTCGTAGGCGCCGGGTACACGCACCACGGTGAGGTTCTCATCCGGCACGCCATGGCGACTCAGGGTGTCCTGAGCGCCTTCCAGCAGGCGCTCGACAATGAAGGAGTTGAAGCGGGACAGCACCAGGCCGATCCGTGCCTCGGAGGTGGCGGTAAAGGTGCCTTCGATGGTTTGCAGGTTTGCAGTCATGACTGGGGTATTCCGTTAGCGTTCGTTGACGTATTCCACCACCTCGAGCCCGAAACCGCCGAGCCCGTGGAAGCGTTTGGGGGCCGAAAGCAGGCGCATCCGGCTCACGCCCAAGTCCTTGAGGATCTGGGCGCCGATGCCATGGGTGCGCAGTTCGGCGGGTTCGTGGTCGTCCTGTCCGGATGATTGAGCCGGGCCATCGCCCAGGGCCATCTCCCGCAGACGGCGGACCCTCTCGCGATTGTTCACGGGTTTGTGGATGATCACCGCCACGCCACTGCCTTCCTGGGCAATGCGTTCCAGGGCGCCGCGCAGCGGCCAGCCGCAGCCCTCGCCCCGGTAGGCCAGGGTATCGCACAGGCTGCCGCCCAGGTGTACCCGCACCAGGGTGTCGTGATCGCCCCCCACGTCGCCTTTGACCATGGCATAGTGCAACCCCTTGTCCAGGGCATCCTCGTAGGCCACCAGGCGAAAATCACCGAATTCGGTGGGGAAGGGGCATTCCGCCACCCGCTCCACGCTGCGCTCATTCTCGATGCGGTAGCGGATGAGGTGTTCAATGGTCCCCATCTTCAGGCCATGTTCCTCGGCAAAGCGCTCCAGATCCGGGCGGCGGGCCATGGAGCCGTCTTCGTTAAGGATCTCGACGATTACCGCCGCCGGCTCCAGGCCGGCCAGACGCGCCAGGTCGCAACCGGCCTCAGTGTGGCCGGCGCGCACCAGCACGCCGCCCGGCTGCGCCATGAGCGGGAAGATGTGGCCCGGCTGGACCAGGTCCTGGGGGGTGGCATCCGGCGCCACGGCGGTGCGCACGGTATGGGCTCGGTCATAGGCGGAGATGCCCGTGGTCACCCCCTCGGCGGCCTCGATGGAGACCGTGAAGTTGGTGCCATGCTTGTCATTGGTGTCCCCCACCATCAGCGGCAGGCGCAACTGGCGGCAGCGTTCCCGGGTGAGGGTCAGGCAGATCAGGCCACGGCCAAAGCGGGCCATGAAGTTGATGTCCTCCGGGCGCACCCGGGAGGCCACCATGAGCAGATCGCCCTCGTTTTCGCGATCCTCGTCGTCGACGATGATCACCATTCGCCCCTGGCGCAGGTCTTCGATGATGTCTTCGGTGCTATTGAATGCCATGTTCAGCCGGTGTTCGAATCCAGGGGTGATCGGGCCATGCGGCCCGAGGGGGGTGGGATGGTTACATTTGCTGGCGGCGTTCGGCCACAAAACCCAGAATCAGGAAGGCCCCGGCCACGGTGGGCGCAAGCCAGAGGGTATCCACCATCATCAGCCCCTGAGCCACCCAGGGGGCCAGGAAAACCGCGATGGCACCAAAGCCGAACGCGCACATCAATACAAACACGATCAGACGCAACACCAGTGGATAGGGGCGCACCGCGGCCTTGACCGCGCGCAGGATGTCCTGGCCATACACCACCAGTAGCGTGGCCACCAGTGCCAGGGCAATCTGCCCGATATAACCACGCAGCCAGGTGCCGGCCTGCATTAAGATGTCGTTGATCCAGTCCATCACGGTTCCGATTGAAAATACGCCGATGTGATAGGCGTCTTATTTCAGAAAGCCATGCTCGGCCAGGAACGCCTCGCTGATGCCTTGTTGGGAGTGAGCGGCCTTATCTCCCAGCAACAGGCGTTCCAGGTAGCGGGCAATGATATCCACTTCAATGTTCACACGGGTACCCACACGATAGCCATGGATGATGGTCTCCTGCTGGGTGTGGGGCACGATGTTCACGGTGAACACGGCACCGTCCACGGTATTCACCGTCAGGCTCACCCCGTCGATGCAGACGGAACCCTTGGGGGCGATGTAGCGGGCCAGATCATCCGGCACGCGCACATGATAACGCCAGGAGCGCGCCTCCTGCTCCACGGCCGTCACCTCGCCCAGACCGTCCACGTGACCGCTCACCAAATGCCCGCCCAGGCGCGTGGTGGGCGTGAGGGCCTTTTCCAGGTTGACCGGGTCGCCAATGCCCAGCGCCCCCAGGGAGGTCTTGGACAGGGTCTCCCGGGACACATCGGCCACAAAACCGTCGCCGGGCAGGGCCACCGCCGTCAGGCACACCCCGTTCACGGCGATGCTATCGCCCAGTTGCACATCGCTCAGGTCCAGCTTGCCAGTGCGCAGAGTCAGGCGGCTGTCACCGCCCCGGTCTTCTGTGGCACCCAGGGTGCCCACGGACTGGATGATACCTGTAAACATGGAAGGGGTCTCCGGGTGATCTTCAGGGCCTGATTCTCATCGAGCCCCTCTCCCCCGCGGGGAGAGGGGTTGGGGTGAGGGGAGAGGGGTGGCACAGTGCCTGCCTCATCCCCCTCATCCCCGACCCTTCTCCCCCGAGGGGAGAAGGGAGCTTCTATAGCTGAACCTGAGCTCTTTCGCGTTAAGATACAGGATTATCCATCCAGGGATCACGTCGCTGAAGGGCGCGCCGTCACCCGCCAGTCCCGGCCCACCGGGCGGATCTCCCGGATTTCCAGGGGAATGCGGTCGGCCATGTGCTGGATGGGCAGGTCCAACAGGCCCCGTGCATCGCCGCCCATGAGATGGGGCGCCAGATAGACAACCAACTCGTCCACATACCCCGCCTGCATCAGGGCCCCCGACAGCCGCGGGCCCGCCTCCACATGCACCTCGTTGACCTCCAGCGCTGCCAGCGCCGTGAGCACGGTGGTCAGATCCAGATGGCCATGGGCCTCGCGCACGCCCTGTACCCGGGCCCCGGTAGCGGCCAGACGCGCCTGGAGTGCCTCCACGTGGTGCTCGGCGGTGAACACCTGCACCGGGGCCTCATCCTGGAACAAGCGTGCCCGGGGAAACAGCTGGCCCTGACGATCCAGCACCACCCGCAGCGGCTGGTTCACGCTCCCCGCCACCCCAAGGTCGGCGGCGCTGATGCGCCGGTTGAGCCGGGGGTCATCGGCCAGCACCGTACCCATGCCGGTGAGCAGGGCGGAGGCCCGTGCCCTCAGGCGTTGCACATCCTGGCGTGCAGCCTCGCCGGTGATCCACCGGCTCTCGCCGGAGGCCATGGCGGTGCGCCCATCCAGGCTGGCAGCCAGTTTCACGCGCACCCAGGGGCGCCGGCGCTGCATGCGACTGATGAAACCCGGGTTAAGGTCATGGGCGGCCTCGGCCATCAGGCCATGGGCGATGCTCACCCCCGAGCGGCGCAGGCGCTCCAGCCCCTGGCCGGACACCAGGGGGTTGGGGTCTTCCATGGCCACCACCACCCGGCTCACACCGGCCGTCAGCAGGGCATCCACGCAGGGTGGGGTGCGCCCATGGTGATTGCAGGGTTCCAGGGTGACGTAGACCGTGCTGTCCCGCGCCTGCTCGCCGGCCGCACGCAGCGCCCGGACCTCGGCATGGGCCTCCCCCGCACGGGCATGGTAGCCCTCACCGACCACTTGTCTGCCGCGCACCACCACGCAGCCCACCCGCGGGTTGGGGTCGGTGGTGTACAGGCCCATGGCCGCCAACTGCAGGGCTCGGGCCATGAAGCGGTGATCGTCAGGGGTGAAGTCGTTCATGGGAGGGCTTGGGGAGAGGGGAGGGAGGATTCAATCCTGGTTGCCCTGGGGGTCCTTTTCCAGGCGTTCGACGACCTCGCGAAAGGCCTGTACATCGGCAAAACTCAGGTACACCGAGGCAAAACGGATATAGGCCACCTGATCCAGACCCTGCAGCTCCTCCATCACCCATTCGCCAATGCGCCGGGCCGGGAGTTCCCGCTCCCCTTGGCTCATGGCCTTGTGCTTGATGCGGGCCAGGGCGGCCTCGACCCGATCCGTGGGCACGGGGCGTTTTTCCAGTGCATGCATCACACCGGCGCGCAGCTTACCCTCGTTGAAGGGCTCGCGCCCCCCATCGCGCTTGACCACCCGGGGCAGGTTCAACTCCGCCCCTTCAAAGGTGGTGAAGCGGTCACCGCAGGCCGCGCATTCCCGGCGGCGGCGCACCTGCTCGCCCTCGCCGGCCAGCCGTGAATCCACCACCCGAGTATCCGGGGCACCGCAGTAGGGACACTTCATCAGGTTGCAACCTCCTCGCCCCTCACCCCAACCCCTCTCCCCCGGGGGGGAGAGGGGCTCGTTACGTATCTTTCACGTGAAAGAACCAACTCACCTACCGACACTCCCCTCTCCCCCGGGGGGGAGAGGGGCTCGTTACGTATCTTTCACGTGAAAGAACCAACTCACCTACCGACACTCCCCTCTCCCCCGGGGGGAGAGGGGCTCGTTACGTATCTTTCACATGAAAGAACCAACTCACCTACCGATACTCCCTTCTCCCCTTGGGGGAGAAGGGCTGGGGATGAGGGGGTTGAGGCAGGCACTATGCCAGCCCTTGCCCCTCACCCCAACCCCTCTCCCACGGGGGAGAGGGGCTTGTGATGCATGAGCCTTAGCTGGCATACACCGGCAGGCGCTTGCACACATCCAGCACCTTGGCCTTGACCTGCTCGATGACCGCCTCGTTGTTCAGGTCGTCCAGCACGTCGCAGATCCAGCCGGCCAGCTCACGGGATTCCTTCTCGCCAAACCCACGGGTGGTGATGGCGGGGGTGCCGATGCGCAGACCACTGGTCACGAACGGGGACTGGGGATCGTTGGGCACGGCGTTCTTGTTCACGGTAATGTTGGCATGGCCCAGGGCGGCGTCCGCCTCCTTGCCCGTGATGCCCTTGTCGATCAGGTCCACCAGGAACAGATGGTTGTCGGTGCCGCCGGAGACCACCTTGTAGCCGCGCTTGATCATCTCGTCGGCCATGGCGCGGGCGTTCTCGACCACCTGTTGCTGGTAGGCCTTGAAGTCCGGCTCCAGGGCCTCCTTGAAGGCCACGGCCTTGCCGGCGATGGCATGCATCAGCGGGCCACCCTGAGTGCCGGGGAAGACCAGGGAGTTGAGCTTCTTCTCGATCTCCGGGTTGCTCTTGGCCAGGATGATGCCGCCGCGCGGGCCGCGCAGGGTCTTGTGGGTGGTGGAGGTGGTCACATCGGCGATCTGTACCGGGCTGGGGTAAACACCCCCGGCCACCAGGCCAGCCACGTGCGCCATGTCCACCAGCAGGTAGGCACCCACCTTGTCGGCGATATCGCGGAAGCGCTGCCAGTCCACCACGCGGGAGTAGGCGGAGAAGCCGGCCACGACCATCTTGGGCTTATGCTCCAGGGCCAGGCGCTCCACCTCGTCGTAATCGATGTAACCCTGATCATCGATGCCGTAGGTGATGGCGTTGTAGATCTTGCCCGAGAAGTTCACCTTGGCGCCGTGGGTCAGGTGGCCGCCATGGGCCAGGCTCATGCCCAGTACGGTGTCACCCGGGTTCAGCAGCGCCATGTAGACGGCGGCATTGGCCTGAGAGCCGGAGTGGGGCTGCACGTTGGCGTAGTCGGCGCCGAAGAGTTGCTTGGCGCGATCGATGGCCAGCGTCTCGGCCACATCGACGTACTCGCAGCCGCCGTAGTAACGTTTGCCTGGGTAGCCCTCGGCATACTTGTTGGTGAGCACGGAACCCTGTGCTTCCAGAATGCGCGGGCTGGCGTAGTTTTCGGAGGCGATCAGTTCGATGTGCTCTTCCTGACGGCGTGATTCGGACTGGATGGCCTGCCACAGCTCATCGTCGTACCCGGCGATACTCATGTGGATGGAAAACATTGCGAACTCCCCGCAAAAGCGGATTGATTAGACTTCGGAAAAAGGCTTGAATGTTAACGGATTTAGGCGCCAGAAGCACGTAAAACCCTGAAAACAGTCACAACCTGGCCCTCACCCACTGGAGGATGAACCATGCACAAACGGTTGATGAAGAAAGGCTTTACCCTGCTCCTGGCAGGCCTCTCCGCCACCTGGGTCAGCACTTCGGTGATGGCGGATCAGCGCTTCCTCACCATCGGTACAGCGGGGGTGACGGGGGTGTATTACCCCACGGGTCAGCGCATCTGTCAGCTGGTGAATCAGGGTCGATCAGAGCATGGCATCCGCTGCAATGCGGAGAGTACTGGCGGCTCGGTGTTCAACCTGAATTCCATCCGCGCAGGGGAGATGGATCTGGGTGTGGTGCAGTCCGATTGGCAGCATCATGCCTACCAGGGGTCCGACCGTTTCGCCAACGCCGGGCCAGACGATCGCCTCCGGGCCGTGATGTCGCTTCACCCCGAGCCATTCACGGTGGTGGTGCGCCACGACAGTGATATTCAGCACTTTGAAGACATCAAGGGCAAGCGGGTGAATGTGGGCAACCCGGGGTCGGGCCAGCGCGGCACGGTGGAGCGCCTGATGGACGCCTACGGCTGGACCATGGACGACTTCTCCCTCACCTCGGAACTGCCCTCACGCGAGCAGGGCCAGGCCTTGTGCGACAACCGCATCGACGTGGTGCTGTTCACCGTGGGCCACCCGTCCTCAGCCATCCAGGAACCCATTGCCACCTGCGATGCCCGCTTGGTGCCGGTAAGCGGCCAGGTGGTGGATGATCTGATCCAGCAGACGCCATACTACTTCAGCGCTACAATCCCGGCGGGCATGTATCCCGGCCAGGATGAGGATGTGGACACCTTTGGGGTGGGCGCCACCCTGGTATCTTCCACGACGACATCGGAGGAGGCGGTCTACGCCCTGGTCAAGGCCGTGTTCGACAATTTCGAGACCTTCAAGGGCATGCACCCGGCCTTTGGGGTGCTGGAGAAGGAGAGCATGGTGAAGCAGGGGCTGTCGGCGCCGTTGCATGAGGGGGCCAAGCGGTATTATCGGGAGGCAGGGCTGCTGGAGGAGTGAATGCCCTCCGTACCCTCACCCCAACCCCTCTCCCGCCAGCGGGAGAGGGGCTCAAGTGCACAAAAAGCTCCCGCCAGCAGGTGAGGGGCTCAAGTTCACAAAAAGCTCCCGCCAGTGGGTGAGGGGCTTCAAGCGCCTTCACCGTGAAAGAATTCAACCTCATCCACCGCCACTTCACCCGCCCCAGCACATCCGCTGACACCCTCCTGGGCGTCGGGGACGATGCCGCCCTCATCCAGCTCCCGGCCAACCAGACTCTTGCCGTCTGTGTGGATACCCTCGTGGCCGACGTGCACTTCCCCAAGGACACGCACCCCCGCGACATCGGCCACAAGGCCCTGGCGGTCAACCTCAGCGACCTGGCCGCCATGGCGGCCACGCCGCGCTGGGCCACCCTGGCACTCACCCTACCCGAACACGACGACACCTGGCTTACAGCCTTCGCCGATGGCTTCCACACCCTGGCCCAGGAGCATGGCGTTGATCTGATCGGCGGCGACACCACCCGCGGCCCACTGACCATCACCGTCCAGGTCATGGGCTACGTGCCACCCGGCCAGGCCCTGCGCCGTAATGGCGCCCAGCCCGGCGACCACATCCTGGTCACCGGCACCCTGGGCGACGCCGCCCTGGCCCTGGAGCAGTGGGACGATGACCAACCCGACCCCACCCTCAGGGCCCGACTCACCCGGCCCACCCCCCGCATCGCCGCCGGACACATCCTGCGCAGCCGCGCCCGCGCCGGTATCGACATCTCCGATGGCCTCGTCCAGGATCTGGGGCATATCCTCAAGGCATCGGGCCTGGGCGCCACCCTTCAGGCCGGCGCACTGCCGCTCTCCGAGGCCTTCCGTCATGCCATGGGGGATAGCACGAATTGGCAATACCCCCTGGCCGGCGGTGACGACTACGAACTGCTGTTCACCCTGGGGGAGGCGGATGTGGACCCCATCCGTGAACAACTGGCAGGGCAGGGCAGCCCGGCCACCGTCATTGGCCGCATCGAAGCCGAACCCGGCCTGCGGGTGTTGGGCCCCGATGGCGCATCCCTCACCCTCGAACAGGGTGGTTACTCCCATTTCGGCAACTGAACAAAAAGGGGTCTGTCCCCATTTCATAAAGCCCCTCTCCCCTCCGGGGAGAGGGGTTGGGGTGAGGGGCGAGCGCTGGCACAGTGCCTATCCCACCCCCCCCTCATCCCCGGCCCTTCTCCCCCGAGGGGGAGAAGGGAGTCTCTGTAGCTTAACCCTGGCCACACCATGCCCAAAAAATCCACACAAACACCCCTGGCCCGCCAGATCCTCCGTGATCCAGTGCACTTCCTTGCCTTCGGCTTCGGCAGCGGCCTCTCCCCCAAGGCCCCCGGCACGGCTGGCACGGTGGCCGCCATCCCCCTCTTCCTGCTCCTGCAAGGGCTCCCCCTGTGGAGCTACCTGCTGATCACCGCGCTGGTGGTGGCGGTGGGCATCTGGCTCTGCGGCGAGAGTTCCCGGCGCCTGGGCGTACATGATCATCCGGGCATTGTCTGGGACGAGATTGCCGGTTTTCTCATCACCCTGATCGCCGCCCCGGCGGGGTGGATCTGGATCATCGTGGGGTTTGCCCTGTTCCGCCTGTTCGACATCCTCAAGCCCTGGCCCATCGGCTGGCTGGATAAACACCTGGAAGGCGGCATCGGCATCATGCTCGATGATGTGCTGGCGGGTATTTATGCGCTGATCGTGTTGCAGGCCCTGGCGTGGTGGCTGATCTGAGTCGACTCCCGCGTATAAGGTGGTGGCCCCTGTGGGAGCGGCCCTCGGCCGCGAATGGCCTTTCGAAAAAGACTCCGATGTGTCCGGACCTCGGGGGGAGCGGGTTCCTGTAAGCGGGCTTCAGCCGCAGGAAGCGGCTGCAGAGCCTACATGGATGTATTCACGGCGTCCCGCTGGAAGGAACCCGCTCCCCCCGAGGTCCACTACGATCTCTGGCTGGGGCGGCGGCTGAGGGTTCAGCCATTCGCGGCCAAGGGCCGCTCCCACGGGGGGCAGGGGGGACGTCGATGCCGATCTCGCCAGCCAATCCCACTGGGGCCAGCGGGCGGTGGGCAGGAGTGCGCGGGGGCGTGGCAGGCTATACTTTCCTCATGAGAGCTTACTTTTCCTGTTCCGCTCGGGTCACCCTGTTGACGGGCCTGCTGCTCCTGTTGGCATCGCCGGGCGCGGCTGCCCTGGACATCCAGGTGCTGGGCGTGTTCGGTCAGCAGGCGGTGATGGAGTTCGACGGCGAACGGCGGGTGCTGCGGGTGGGGGAGGTGAGCCCCGAGGGGGTGACGCTGCGGGCGGCGGATAGTCGCAGCGGGACCGTGACCGTGGAGGTGAACGGGCGAACCACACAGATCGGGATTGGTGGGGGGCGTGCGGGTGGCACTTTCCAGGCGCGGTCATCGGCGTCGGCGCGGATTTATCCCAATTCGCGAGGAGCTTTGACCACTGCCGGGGCGGTGAATGGTCATGCACTGACCTTCCTGGTGGATACGGGGGCCTCAGCGGTGGTGCTCAATGCCTCCGAGGCCCGGCGCTTGGGCGTGGATTATGCGCGCGGCACGCTCACGCCGGTGCAGACGGCATCGGGGACGGAGTTTGCCTACCGGGTCACACTGGATCGTGTGCGGGTGGGGGGGATTGAGCAGCGCAATGTGCCGGCGCTGGTGCTCCAGGGGAGGGAGCCGCCCATGGCCCTGTTGGGGATGAGTTTCCTGGGGCGGGTGGAAATGCGCAATGAAGGGAGTGCGTTGGTGCTGGAGGGGCGATACTGAGACCTCTCACTGAGACCTCTCACTGAGACCCCTCACCCCAACCCCTCTCCCCGGCGGGGAGAGGGGCTTATTCTCCGACATCAAGCTGTCTGCGCCTGTCCCCACCATCCTGCCAACCGCTCATGAATCGCCAGCAGCGCCGGAATCAGCACCAGTACCAGTACCGTTGCAAAGGCCAGGCCGAAGACGATGGATACTGCCATGGGGATCAGGAACTGGGCCTGCACCGAGCGCTCGAACAATAGCGGCATCAGACCGGCGATGGTGGTGAACGAAGTGAGTACCACGGCGCGCAGGCGCTGGCAGGAGGCCTCGATGATGGCCTCATCCTGTGCCAGGCCTTCGCCCCGCAGTGACTGGTAGAAACTTACCAGGATGATGGAGTTGTTCACCACAATGCCGGTGAGGCCGAACAGACCGAACAGGGAGAGGATGGTCAACTCCATGCCCAGCACCCAGTGACCCACCAGGGCCCCCAGCAGGCCAAAGGGGATGATGGCCATGACCACCAGGGGCCAGCCATAGGAGCCGAACACCCAGGCCAGGGTGAGGTAGATCAGGGCCAGGGCGAAGATCAGGCCGGTGCGCATGTCCCCCAGGGTTTCTGCCTGGTCGGCGGCGCGCCCTTCAAAGGACCACTCCACGGCGTAACGCTGGGTGAGTTCCGGCAGCACCTCATCGGCCAGTTGTTCACGGATGCGCCCGGCATTGTTCACCGAACGGTCCACCTCGGCGGAGACGGCAATCGCCAGCCGGGTCTCGGCCCGGCGCAGAGTCTCGAAGCCCTGGCGGGGGCGAAGGTCTGCCACGGTGTCCAGCGGCGCCATGCCCCCGTCGGGCAGAATGACCGCGAAACGATCCAGGGTGACCGTGTGATGCCGCTCATCGTCGGGGAGTAGCACCCGCACCTCGATCTCTTCCAGGCCCTCCTGGTAGATCTGGGCCAGATGGCCATCGAACGCTGCCCTGAGCTGTTGGCCGAGGGATTCAGTGGTCAGCCCCAGGGACAGGCCCTCCGGCGTGAGCCGATAGATGAGCTGTTCGCGCCCGAAGGGCATGTTGTCCTCCACTGCAAACACGCCCGGGAAGTCATTGAGGGTTTCTGCCAGATCCAGCCCGGCCGCCTTGACCTGTTCGGGGTCTTCCCCGGTCAGGCGCACATCCACGTCCCGCCCCGGCGGCCCGGATTGACGCTCAGTGATGCTGAACAGTTCCATGCCTGCCGGCTCACGGACGCGGGATTGCCATTCCTGGATGAACTGGGTGTTGCGAACCTGGCGTTGATCCGGTGAGACAAGTTCCACGATGATGGAGCCGAACTGGTCACCGGAGGGCGCCTGTTCACCACCGCCGCCCCCGACCCCCTGGCCGGCGCGAACGACCACGTTGCGCACCAGATCATCGCCCAGGGCCTCTTCTGCGGCGTAGAGTTCTTCTTCCATATGATTGAGGAAATCATCCACCCGTTGTGGTGGAGTGCCTGCCACGAAGTGGGCTGAGGCGTTGATCACCGTGCCCTCCGGGGACGGGAAGAAGGTGAACCCCAGCCGTCCGCCCGCCAATAAGCCCACGGCCAGGATGAGCACCGCCACACCGCCGGCCAGGGTGAGGCCTGCGTTGTTCACCGAGCCGGTGACAACACGCCGGAACGGGCCTTGCCGAAAGTCCTCGAAACGGCGGTCAAAGCCCGCCCGGAGGGATCCAGGGCGCGGTGGCTGGACCTTCTCCAGGCTGTTCTTCAGGTGAAAGGGGAGCACCAGGAAGCTGATCAGCAGCGTGGCCAGGATCACGCAGATCACCACCAACGGGATATCGAACAGGATATTGCCGATGATGCCGCCGATGAGCATCAGTGGCAGGAAGGCGGCCACGGTGGTCAGTGAGGCGGAGATCACCGGGGCCAGCATGCGCCGCGCCCCATGTTCGGCGGCCTCGGCGGACTTCATGCCTCGCTGGTACTGGGTGTAGGCATGTTCGCTGACCACGATGGCGTTGTCGACGATGATCCCCAGGGACATGATGAAACCGAACAGGGAGATCATGTTGATGCTGCCGCCCAGGGCCCACAGGGCCAGGAAGGCGGCAGTAAAGGAGACGGGGATGCTCAGGGCCACCCGCAGTGCCAGGCGACCATTGAGGAACAGGAACAGGATGCCCAGTACCAGCAGCAGACCACCGGCACCATTCTTGAGCAGCAGCCCGATGCGTTCCACCAGGGGCTCGTAAAACTGATCATAGATATGGATGTCCACGTCCGGCGGCAGGGTGTGTTCCACTGAGTCAAGCCAGTCCAGCAGCAATCCGGAGGCCTCCAGGGCATCGTCGTTCTCCGTGCGTTGCAGAGCCAGTTCCACGGCGGGTTGGCCCTGGTAGCGGACGAAGGTCTGGTTGTCCCGGGGGCGGCGCTCGATCTCGGCTACGTCACCCAGCAGGATCAGTCCGCCCTCTGCCTCGGAACGCAATGGCAACTGCGCGAAATCCATGGCCTCGCGACCCTGGTCCAGGCTGCGCAGTTGCCGGGCCGTGTCGTCGCGACCCACCATGCCCGCAGGCAGGTCCTGGGAGAGATCGTCCACGCGCTCGCCGATCTGATTCAGGGACATGCCCAGGTCCAGCATTTGCGCCGTGGGTACCTGGATGGCCATCTGCTCTTCGGGCAGACCGGTGAATTCGATGCGGGCGATGCCCGCATCCAGTAACTGGCGTTCCAGATCCCGCACCAGCGGGCGCAGTTCTCGCAGGTCGTCCGGGCCGGTGATCAGCAGTCGGGCGATGGGCTCATAGCGGATCACCCGGGTGACCACCGGGGTTTCGGCAGCCTCGGGCAGGTTGCGCTGCTGGGCCACCCGATCCTTGACCTGGTCGGTGGCCAGGGTCATGTCGGTGCCCGATTCGAATTCCAGGGAAATGCTGGCCACCCCCAGGGAGGAGGTGGAGGTGAGGTTGCGCAGACCGTCCACGGTGCGCAGTTCCTGTTCCAGCGGGATGGTGATGCCTTGTTGCACATCCTCGGCGCTGGCACCGGTCCAGGTGACCTGAACGGTGACGAAGTCCAGGGCAAAGGTGGGGAAGAACTGGGTGTTGAGCTTGAGCAGCGCCCAGGATCCGGATAGCAGCATCAGGACCACCAGCAGATTGGCGGCCACGGGATGGCTCAGGAAGAAACCGATCACACCTCGGGAACGGGTCATGGATCATTCGCCTTCGGGGCTGACACGGAGCCCGTCCATGGCATTGGGCAGGCGGGTGACGATGATCCGATCTCCGCTGGACAGCTCGGGGCTGGTGACCAGCACCTGTTCATCACCCGAGGGGGCGGTCCACTCGCCGAGGCGTTCCACGCCGATACGGCGCATGCGCCCCTCTTCCAGTCGGTAGATGCGGTCCAGGCCGTACAGGGCTTCGAAAGGCAGTGCGATCACGTCCGTTTGTTTGGGCAGGGAAACGCGCACGGTCATGAAGCGGCCCAGGGGGATCTCTCTGGCCCGGGAGTCGACCCGGAAGATGCCTTCCACGCCGGCCCCTCCTGTGGGGCTTTCGCCGGCCAGTCGTGTGAGGGTGAGGGGGACTTCCAGACCATCCACATGTCCGGTGGCCTCTGGTGTGCTCTGCTCATCGAGGGCCGCCCGTACGCGGGGCATGTAGGTGGCAGGTATGGGGGCGCGCACTTCCAGTGCCTCCAGGTCATACAGGGCGACAAGGGCATCCCCTACGCGCACCCGGTCTCCTGGTGCCACCTGCACTTGCGAGATGCGGGCGTCGAAGGGCGCCGTGATGTGGCTGCGCTCCAGATCCAGTTGTGCCTGTTCCAGCAGTGCCTCGGCGCGGTGCACGCGGGCCTGGATCTGCTCCCGCTGGGTCTCGAAGTCGTCCACGGCCAGTCGGCGGTTGGCCAAGGCCAGGGCCTGTTGCTCCAGGGCCCGCCGGGCATCGTCCACGGCGGTGGGGGAGCCCACGTTGCGTCGTTCCAGGTTCTGGGCCCGTTCCAGAGCGCGTTGGGCCAGTTGCAGGAGGGTCTGTTCTCGTTCCAGGGCTTCCTGATCCCGGACATGGCTGCGCTCCTGAGCGCGCAATTGGGCCCGCAGTTCATCCAGATCGGCCTGTCGCTGGTCCACCAGCAGGTCCAGTTCGCGCGTATCCAGTTCCACCAGGGTATCGCCTGCCTTGACCCGTCGTCCTTCCTCGGCAGGCACCTGATCCACATCGGCTTCCACCGCGGCCCTGAGGCTGGCGGCCCGGGGGGAGGTGACGTGACCATACAGGGTGAGTTGAGGCGAGAGGGTTTGCAGTTCCACCTGCTGTACGTCTACCCGCCATGACCGCTCGCCCACCTCGCGAGGCGGCTGTTCCGGGCGGGTGATCATGAGCAGGATGAAGCCCAGGATGCCCAGGGCGATGAGGATCAGGGGCAGGAAGCGGCGAACCGGTCGGGAGAGATTCATTGGAGGTGCGGAAATCCTTGTTGGCGTGCGACTGGATTCGGCGGGGCCGCGATGGGTTTGGATTCATTCTACTAATGGAGTTGATGACAAGGCCAAGGAAAAGATCAAAATCTAGCGCCCCAGCGGCAGGAAGACCGGCATGCCGTCCACTTCGCCAGTGGCCAGGGGTTGGCCGTACAACTTTTCCAGCGCCTTTGGCATCAGCATGTCCCGGGTGGTTCCCCAGCAGGCCTCACCGGTAGGGTACATGAGCAGCAGGTGGTCACAATAGCGGGCGGCCAGGTTCACATCATGCATGGTGAGGATGGCCCCACGCCCCTGGGTGATCATCCCGCGGACGATGTCCAGCACTTCCACCTGATGGTGCAGGTCCAGGTGGTTGGTGGGCTCATCCAGCAGAAACACCTGAGGGTCCTGGGTGAGTGCCGTGGCGATGGCCAGCCGCTGGCGCTCGCCGCCGGAGAGCGTGGCGATGGGGCGTTCTTCCATGCCGGTGAGGTCTACCCGGGCGAGGGCGTCCTGGGCGGCGGCGTAGTCCTCGGCGGATTCCAGTTCCCAGGCGCGCAAATAAGGGTGTCGGCCGATAAGGGCGGTCTCCAGCACCGAGGCCGGGAAGCCGTCCTGGCGATCCTGAAAGACCATCCCCAGATGCCGGGCGATCTGGCGCCGAGGCAGTTGATGGATGAACCTTCCCTTCAGACGCAGGCTCCCGCGCCGCGCCGGGCGCAGTCCGGCCAGGGTATGCAGCAGGGTGCTCTTGCCCACCCCGTTGGGGCCCAGCACACCCCAGCATTCGCCGGCGCGCACCCCCAGGTTGAGGGGCGCACCGTCGGCGCGGCCGGGGATGTCCACGACGAGGTCGACCAGTTCCAGTAGGGGGGGGAGGGGCTCCATCATCACCTGCTCCTGTGCAACAGATACAGAAACACCGGCACGCCCAGCATCGCCGTGATCACCCCCACCGGCAACTGCTGCGGGGCGATCATGGTGCGTGCCAGGGTGTCCGCCAGGGTGAGCAGGATGCCCCCCGTCAGGGCCGAGGCCGGCAGGATGATGCGCTGGTCATTGCCCAGCACCAGGCGGAGCATGTGAGGCACCACCAGGCCCACAAAGCCGATGCTGCCCGCCACCGTCACCGCAGTCGCCGTCACCAGGGCGGCAACAATGTAGATGGTCCACTCCAGTGGCCGCACCGCCACCCCCAGGGCCGCCGCCTGCATGGGCCCGCGGGCCAGTACATTGAGACTGCGCCCCAGGGGCATGGCGGCCAGTACCACGATCACCAGCACCGTCCAGGCGGGCCAGATGCTACGGGCATGGGAGAGATCCCCCATCAACCAGTACAGCATGCCGGGCAGCTCCTCCGTAGGGCTGACCGCCAGCATGAAGCTGATGAAGGCGCCCCAGCCGGCGGCCACCACCACGCCGGTGAGCAGCAGGCGTGTGGGTGTCCAGCTGCCGGTGCCATGGGCCAGGCCAAAGACGATCAGGGTGGAGATCATGGCACCGATAAAGGCCGACCCCGAGACCATCAGCGTACCCAGGCCGGCGAGCATGGCGAGCAGGGCCCCCACCGCCGCCCCGCCTGAGAGACCCAGCACATAGGGGTCGGCCAGGGGGTTGCGCAGCAGGACCTGCATCAGGGCTCCGGCCACCGCCAGCAGTCCGCCGGTGGCAAAGGCCGCCAGGGTGCGCGGCAGGCGCAATTCCAGGATCAGCGTCTGGTGCAGGGGCTCGCCGCCGCCGGTAAGCACCGCCAGGGTCTGGGCGGGGGTGAGCGGCACGCTGCCCACCGCCACGGCCATGATCACGGCGACCAGCGAGCCTCCCAGCAGGATGGCCAGGATGAGCGCAAGGCGTGTCACTCATCGCCCTCCGGGCGACGTTCACGGGCGGTTTCCAGGAAATCACAGATCATTCGGGTACCTTCCAGGATGCGCGGCGTGGGGCGCTGGATCAGGGAGGGGGGGATGAAGAAGAGGTTGTCTCGCTGCACGGCGGTCATGTCGGACCAGCGACGCCAGTCTTCCACCCATTGTGGGTTGTCCTCGCCCATGCCGCCGCCGATGATGGCCTCGGGGTCGGCGGCCAGGATGACCTCGCGATTCAGGCGCGGGACCAGGGTATCCAGATGGCCAAAGATGTTCTCGCCGCCGCAGAGGTGGATGGCTTGTGAGATGAGGTGTTCCTCATTGAGGGTCATCAGCGGGCGATCCCACACCTGATAGAAGACGGTGACGGGCGGTTGTTGGCCATAGCGGTCTTCGAGTTCTGCCAGGGTGTGGCGGACCTGGGTTTCTGCTTCCTCGCCGCCCGTCACGTGACCGCTGAGGCGTCCCAGGCGTGCCAGGCCCGAGGCGAGTTGTTCGAAGGTTTGTGGGTTGCTGAAGTAGAGGGGGTAGCCCAGGGCTTCCAGGCGTTCCAGTTGCGCCCGCACATTGCCGCTCTCCCAGGCCACCACCAGGTCCGGTTCCAGGGCCAGGATGGATTCCAGGTCCAGTTGTTTGTAGCTCCCCACCCGGGGGATGTCTTCGGCGGCTTGTGGGTAATCACTGTAGTTCACCGTGCCGACGATCTGATCCCCGGCGCCCACGGCAAACAGGTTTTCCGTGATATGCGGGGCCAGGCTGATGATGCGCCTGGCCGGTGCCTCCAGGTGCACCTCCCGGCCTTTGTCATCGGTGACCGTCACGGGCCCCGCATCAGCGTTTGTGGTTGCTGGAGCGCTTATAAGAAGGGCGCAAATGGCGGCTATCTGTGCCCATTTGCGGGGAAATGGCGGGGTATGGCTTGTGTGGTGGGGGCGTCTCATGGTGTTGGGGTCGGGCGCTTGAAAGGAAGGCATCATAACAGCGATGCGGTTGCTGGCCACCTGCAGGACCCTCCGGACCCACCGGTATCCAACCCTGCCAGCGTCCGCTGCCTTGTAGGAGCGGCCCTCGGCCGCGAATGGTCCTGATGCCTCCTGTGTGCCTGGGCTTTGTCCCGTGCCCAAGGGCCTTCCTCCCATGTGCCAGGGCTTTGCAGTATGCCCAGGGTCCGCCTCCGGGGTGCCTGGGCTTTGCAGTATGCCTAGGGTCTGCCTCCAGGGTGCCTGGGCTTTGCAGTATGCCTAGGGTCTGCCTCCAGGGTGCCTGGGCTTTGCGCCGTGCCCAGGGTCTGCCTCCGGGGTGCATTTCTTGCGGCGGGACGCCGTGAATACGTCCCTGTAGGCTTGACCGCCGCATCCATGCGGCGAACACCCGCCTCCAGAAACCCACCCCAGAGGCAGACCGGACGCGTTGGGGCTTGCGTTCGGGGGGGGGGGCTCCCAGGCTTGAATGGAGCCTTGTGGGAGCGGCCCTCGGCCGCGAATAGGCGCGCCTCAGGAGCATGGATGCCCAGTAACCCCTGCGGCCCACATTGGAATATCCACAATCGTTTGCGTATGATACCGCCTCGCTTCAGGTGCCAGATGATTGACATCCGTCTGGTGAAACGGGAAGCCGGTACGTCTGCCAGATTCAGCAGACCAGTCCGGCGCTGCCCCCGCAACGGTAGGCGAGACGAGGGTTTCTGCACGTCACCGCAGGAGCCCAGGCAAGGCGGTAAGCCACTGCGCGCAAGCGTGGGAAGGTGCCTTGACCCGGTCAGATCATGACCCGTCCGCAAGCCCGGAGACCGGCCTGATGCGTTCACGCGGCATTGCGGAGGGCTTTGCGCGGCTCGTCTTTTCGGGTCTCATTCCGGCGGATCTCGCCTTGCGGTGCTCCACGCACCCACGGGCCTGATCGATCCGCTGCTCTCCTCGTGCCGCATCCTGGCCCAACCACAGGTGCGCGGGCGGCGCACCGGAGAGCACCTACATGCAAACCCGATCCTTCCTGCCGGCAGCCGTTCTGCTGGCCATCCCCACCCTCGTCAGCGCCCAGGAACAGTTGGCCCAACTGGACCCCATCCTGGTCACCCCCACCCGCACAGCCCAGACCACCGACCAGACCCTGGCCTCCGTCACCGTGATCGACCGCGAGGAGATCGAGCGGCTGCAGCCGAAGGAGTTTGTGGATTTGTTGAGGGGGCGGGCGGGTATTGGTGTGAGTCAGAACGGCCCTTTCGGCAAAGCCACCAGTCTTTTCATGCGGGGGACCAACTCGGATCACACCTTGTTGCTGGTTGATGGGGTGCGGATGGGGTCGGCCACCACCGGTGGTGCATCCTGGCAGTTCTTGCCACCTTCGGAGATCGAGCGCATCGAGATTGTACGTGGGCCAAGGACCAGTCTTTATGGCTCGGACGCCATTGGGGGGGTAATCCAGGTGTTCACCAAGAAAGGGGATGGGCCAGCGCGAATCCGGGCGCATATCGGAGCAGGGTCGTTTAATACTTGGGAAATGGGCGCTGGTGTGTCTGGGTCGAAGGAGAGTACCCGGTACAACTTCTCCGCTAGCCATTCTTCGACTGATGGAATAAACGTCCAGGACGGCGTAGGCGACGATGATCGGGATGGTTACGACAATACGTCCGTTACCGCTCGCTTGTCACACGACATAACTGATGTGACAGAGTTGTTTGCTACGATATTCCATTCTGAAGGTGAAACGGAATTTGATGCTAACGAGAAAGATTGGTACAAGTTTGAACATAGCGCTGCTCAGTTAGGACTTCGTGGTCAAGTGAATGACGCGTGGTTTAGTTCCTTAAGTCTTTCCCATAGTCGCGATGAATTAAATCGATTTGGTGGCCTCTCCTCGAAGTTCAATACTGCTAGGAATCTTATATCATTACAGAATGATTTTTTTGTTGGCCAGAACAATCTATTGACCTTAGGGGCGGATTACCTCGATGAGCGTGTCACAGTCTCTGAGGATTTCTCCCGAACCAGTCGCGATAATGTGGGGTTGTTCGGTCAGTGGCAAACCGATGTTGGGCAGTACGACATCGCACTTAGCTTACGCCATGACGATAACGAGGCATTCGGGACTGAAACGACGGGACAGGTGGCTTTGGGAGTTCAACTTGCCGACGATTGGCGTGGACGTGCCAGTGTTGGTACCGCTTTCAATGCGCCAACATTTAATGAACTCTACTATCCCGGCTACGGGAATCAGGACGTGAAGCCTGAGCGTTCTGAGACCTTCGAGGCAGGTGTTCGGTATTCGTCAGGCAACTATTATGGGGATGCGGCGCTCTTCCAGACGAATATTGAAGATCTCATTCCTGTGTTTCCTGTTGAAAATATTGACAACGCGAGAATCCGCGGTGTCGAGCTGGAAGCTGGCCTTGAAGTGAATTATTGGTCGTTCCGTGCCACATTAACTCACCTTGACCATGAAGATCTCGATACAGGAAAAGAACTGGAACGTCGTCCAGAGAATACTGGGCGTCTGGATTTAGATAGATATTGGAATAGGTTTTCTGTGGGGGCAACGATAACAGCGGAAGGTCACAGGTTCAATGATAAGGCTAACGAGGATCGTCTTGGCGGCTTTGCGCTAGTTGATCTTCGGGCATCCTATAAGATTTCCACCGAGTGGACTTTGAGTGCGAAGCTGGACAATGCTCTTGATAAGGATTATGTGACCACGCGAAGTCGTGTCTATGACTTCGCTCAAGGTTCTTCCTACTACGTCGACTACAATCAACCCGGCCGTGCCTTCTTCGTCACGTTAAACTACCAGCAACAGTGACCTCCGCCGCCCCTCATCCCCGGCCCTTCTCCCCCGAGGGGAGAAGGGAGCTGATAGGCTTTCTTCTCCTAGGGAAGCTACGCGTTCTTAGCCCCTCTCCCGCCTGCGGGAGAGGGGTTGGGGTGAGGGCGACGATGTGAATCTGCGAGGCCGACCATGACCACCCACCACTGCCCAGCCCTGCTCATCACCGCACCGGCGTCCGGCCAGGGCAAGACCACCGTGACGGCGGCGCTGGCCCGCTATCATCGCAACCAGGGCCGGCGGGTGCGGGTGTTCAAGGCGGGGCCGGATTTCCTCGACCCCATGATCCACCAGCAGGCCAGTGGCCACCCGGTGCACACCCTGGACATGTGGATGACCGGTGAGGAAGACGCCCGGCAACGCCTGTATGAAGCGGCGGGCGAGTCGGATCTGATCCTGGTGGAAGGCGTGATGGGTCTGTTCGACGGGCGACCCTCCAGCGCCGACATCGCTGCCCGGTTCGGCATCCCGGTGATGCCGGCCATCAACGGCGCCGCCATGGCCCAGACCTTCGGTGCCCTGGCCCATGGTCTGTCCACCTTTCGCTCCGACGTGCCCTTTGCCGGTGTGCTGGCCAATCGCGTCAGTGGAGAGCGACATTACGGCATGCTCATGGAATGCCTGCCCGAACACCTCACCGCCTTTGGTTATCTGCCCAAGTCCGCCGACGCCGCGTTGCCCAGTCGGCATCTGGGCCTGGTGCAGGCCGAGGAGATCGCGGATCTCGATGCGCGGCTGGAGGCCGCTGCGGCGCAGCTGGTTTGGAAGCCGGAGGGGCTGCCGCCGCCGGTGGCCTTTGAGCCGGGTCATGCCGAGCCGCCGCCGCGATCCCTGGAGGGTCGGCGCATTGCCATCGCCCGGGATCAGGCCTTTGCCTTCATCTATCCCGCCAATCTGGAGTTGTTGGAGCGGATGGGGGCCAATCTGCGGTTCTTCTCTCCGGTGGCCGGGGAGGGGTTGCCCGAGGCGGATGCGGTGTATCTGCCCGGGGGGTATCCGGAGCTGCACATGCAGGCCCTGGCGGCCAATGTGGGATTGAAGCGGGACCTGGCCGACCACGTACAGGCCGGGCGGCCGCTGCTGGCGGAATGTGGTGGCATGCTCTATTTGCTGGACCGGCTGGAGGACAAGGAGGGGCAAGGCGCTGAAATGGCTGGCCTGCTGACCGGGTCGGCGCGGATGCAGGGGAGGCTGGCGTCGCTGGGGCCTCAGGAGGTGACCTTGCCCGAGGGTGTCCTGCGCGGGCACACCTTCCATCACTCGGCCATGGAGTCACCGCTGACCCCGTTGACGCGGTCGAGGTGCCCTAATGGGCGTGCGACGTCGGAGCCGGTGTATCGGGTGGGGGGGCTGACGGCGACGTATGTGCATCTTTATTTTCCTTCCAATCCTGAGGCAGTGGGGAGATTGTTTGGTGGGTGAGGGAGCCTTGGGGCAGTGTGCTCGCCGCGGCCCTCACCCCAACCCCTCTCCCGCCAGCGGGAGAGGGGCTCAAACTCCCTTCTCCCCTGGGGGGAGAAGGGTCGGGGATGAGGGGGGAACAGAGGGCCCCATGCCCAAGATGGCCGTTGGAAGTGCTGAGATGACACCCGCATGCTGACATTCACCCTCATCCTGGCAGCCCTGCTGCTGGACCGCCTGCTGGGCGAACCCCGGCGCTGGCATCCCCTGGTGGGCTTCGGGGCGCTGATCGACGCAGCGGAGCGGCGCGGCTATGCCGATGACCGGCGCCGCGGGGCCTGGTTGGTGGCGGGGCTGGTGATCCCGCTGGTACTGTTCAGCGCCTGGTTGGCCGCGCCGGCCTGGGGGTGGGCAGTGGAACTCCTGCTGTTGTACCTGGCCATTGGCTGGCGCAGCCTCGCAGAGCACGGGCGCGGCATCGGCGCGGCCCTGGTGCAGGGTGATCTGCCCCAGGCCCGGCAGCGGGTGGCCTTTCTGGTGAGCCGGGACACCCAGGATATTGATGAGCAGGAGATCAGCAAGGCCACCGTGGAGTCGGTGCTGGAGAACGGAAACGATGCCGTATTCGCCCCCATCTTCTGGTTCGTGGTGGCGGGAGCGCCCGGCGTGGTCGCCTATCGGCTGGTGAACACCCTGGATGCCATGTGGGGTTATCGGAATGACCGTTACCGGCACTTTGGCTGGGCGGCGGCGCGGCTGGATGACGTGCTCAATTGGATTCCCGCGCGCCTGACGGCCCTGGCCTATGCCCTGGCCGCGGGTGGGCTGGAGGGCACACGCCGGGCCTTCCGCTGTTGGCGCCGTCAGGGAACGGTGTGGAAGAGCCCCAACGCCGGCCCGGTGATGGCCGCTGGTGCCGGGGCCCTGGGCGTGCGTCTGGGTGGGGCGGCCATCTACCATGGACGCAGCGAGGCGCGCCCGGACCTGGGCGAGGGCTCGGATGCCCGGGGCGTGGATATCGATCGGGCGCTGGACCTGATGCGCCGGGCCATGGGGATCTGGCTGGCGGTGTTGGGAATCGGTGCCCTGATCGTCATGATGTGATGAGGCCAGATGATTGCCCAGCCAATCCCCCGTGGGAGCGGCCCTCGGCCGCGAATGGCCGTTCGAAAAAAACTCCGATGCGTCCGGACCTCGGGGTGCCCGGGTTCCTGTAAGCGGGCTTCAGCCGCAGGACGCGGCTGCAGAGCCTACAGGGATGTATCCACGGCGTCCCGCTGTAAGGAATCCGGGCGCCCCGAGGTCCACTCCGGTCTCTGGTGTGGGTTCGAGGCCGATGGCTTGGCCATTCGCGGCCGAGGGCCGCTCCCACGGGGGTGGGCTCTTCGCGGCCGAGGGCCGCTTCCACAGGGGCCGCGCCCACACAGGGGCCGCTCCTTCAGGGGTGTTTTGTACTGATCTTGAGGACCAAAGGCTTGACCCAATCCAACGCAGACAACCCGGCAGGCTCACCCTTGGTACATTTGCTGCCACATGGGGGGCGTCTGCGTGCAGCGGCCCGGGAAGAGGGTATTCCCCTGGAGGACTGGCTCGACCTGTCCACCGGGATCAACCCCAATGGCTGGCCCGTACCTGCCGTGCCCACTTCCCAGTGGATGCGTCTTCCGGAAGAGGACGATGGCCTGGAGGCGGCGGCCACACATTATTATGGTAGCGACGCCCTCCTGCCCGTGGCCGGCTCCCAGGCAGCCATTCAGGCCCTGCCCACCTTGCTGCCGCCGGGCCGGTGCGTGGGGGTGCTGCACCCCAGCTACGGCGAGCATGCCCATGCCTGGAAGCGGGCCGGTCACACGGTGCGGGCCCTGGCGCCGGAGACCATCGAGGCACATCTGCCGGCCCTGGATGCCCTGCTGCTGGTGTATCCCAACAACCCCACCGGCGCCCTGTTCGACCCCGCTCGGCTACAGTCCTGGCATCAACGCCTGGCGGACAAGGGCGGCTGGCTGATCATCGATGAGGCCTTCATGGATGCCACCCCGGAGCGCAGCCTGGCCCCCATCTGCCCCCAGCCGGGCCTGATCGTGCTGCGTTCCCTGGGCAAGTTTTTCGGCCTGGCCGGTGCCCGGGTGGGGTTTGTCTTCGCCGAGGCGGACATCCGTCAGCGCCTGGCTGCCGCCCTGGGGCCATGGACCGTGACCGGGCCCTCGCGCTGGGTGGCCACCCAGGCCCTGGAGGATCGCGACTGGCAGGAACAGACCCGCTTTAGCCTTTATGAGGCCGGGGCACGGCTCAGGGATTGCCTGGATACTCACGGCCTGCCGCCTGATGGCGGCACTTCACTTTTTCAATGGGGCCGCACCGACCAGGCCCGGGAGGTTCACCAGGCCTTGCGGCGCCAGGGCATCCTGACCCGGCTGTTCACGGATCCGCTCAGCCTGCGTTTTGGCCTGCCTGCGGACGAATCGCAGTGGCAACGCCTCGAAGATGCATTGAAGGAAGTGCTCGGAGCGAGCGGCGCATGAGTCGAGGCACCCTGATGATCCAGGGCACCACCTCCGATGCGGGCAAGAGCACCCTGGTGACGGCCCTGGGCCGTGCCCTGGTGCGGCGCGGCTTGTCCGTGGCCCCCTTCAAGCCCCAGAACATGGCCCTGAACAGCGCCGTCACCCCCGAGGGCGGCGAGATCGGCCGCGCCCAGGCGGTGCAGGCCGCGGCCTGCCGGGTGGCACCCCATACCGACATGAACCCGGTGCTGCTCAAGCCCTGCTCGGATCAGGGGGCGCAGGTGATCCTGGACGGGCAGCCCCTGACCTTATCGGACGCAGGCGCCTATCACCGCATGAAGCCGGAGTTGCTTGGCCGGGTGGTGGCCGCCCACGGGCGTCTGCTGGCCCGGCATGGCGTGGTGCTGGTGGAGGGCGCAGGCTCCCCGGCCGAGATCAACCTGCGCGAGGGGGATATCGCCAACATGGGCTTTGCCGAGGCGGTGGATTGCCCGGTGATCCTGGTGGCCGATATCGACCGTGGCGGTGTGTTCGCCCACCTGGTGGGTACCCTGGCCCTGTTGTCGGCCTCGGAACGTGATCGGGTGGTCGGCTTTGTGATCAATCGCTTTCGCGGCGATATCCGGTTGCTGGAGTCGGGTCTGGAATGGCTGGAGCAGGAGACCGGCAAGCCGGTGCTGGGGGTGCTGCCGTATCTCAAGGGGCTGTACCTGGAGGCGGAGGATGGACTGTCCGAGGCGCTCACCGGCAGAGCGACAGGCGGCCCGCAGGGCGAGCCGGTACTGAACGTGGTGGTGCCCGTGCTGCCCCGCATCAGCAACCACACCGACTTCGACCCCTTGAGGCTGCACCCCCGGGTGAATCTCATCTGGGCCGGGCCGGGGGACACCCTGCCACCGGCGGACCTGGTCATCCTGCCCGGCTCCAAGGCGGTGCGGGCCGATCTGACCTGGCTGCACGAACAGGGCTGGGTGAAGGAGATCTTCAGACACCTGCGCTATGGCGGGCGCCTTTTGGGGATCTGCGGCGGCTTGCAGATGCTCGGGCACGCCATCCATGACCCGGAAGGGGTGGAAGGCGCGCCGGGCAGCAGCCATGGGCTGGGACTGCTTGAGATGGAGACCACGCTGGCCCAGGGCAAACAGCTACGCCAGGTGCAGGGGCATTTGCAGGATGGCACGCCCCTGGAAGGCTACGAGATCCACGCCGGCGTGAGTCGCGGCAAGGCGCTGGCAAGGCCGGCAACACAACTGAACCATGGGCCGGATGGGGCCCTATCGGACGATGGGCAGGTGATGGGCACCTATGTCCATGGGCTGTTCGATCGCGGCGAGACACTCAGTGCCCTGCTGGCCTGGGCGGGGCTGGATGCCGTGTCCGGCAGGGATCTGTCCCAGGACCGGGAGGCCGGTTTCGAGCAACTGGCCGATACGGTGGAGACCCATCTGGACATGGACCGGATTCTGGAGTGGCTGGAATGAAAGAACTGATCCTGGGCGGTGTGCGCTCCGGCAAGAGCGCCCTGGCCGAACGCCGGGCCATGGAGACCGGGCTGCCGGTGACCTATGTGGCCACGGCCCGAATGCGGGATGACGAGGAGATGCGTCAGCGCATCCAGCACCATCAGGACCGCCGACCCGATGACTGGGGTCTGGTGGAGGCGGAGGGCAATCTGGGCGACGTGCTGCAGGCGCACGCCCGGCCCGGCCACTGCCTGCTGGTGGATTGCCTGACCTTGTGGCTCACCCACCTGCTCTGGGACGAGGATGAGGACACCTGCCGCCAGGAACAGACCCGTTTTCTGGAGGCGCTGCCGGATCTGCCCGGACACCTGATCATGGTGAGCAACGAGACCAGCATGGGCATCGTGCCCATGGGAGAGTTGACCCGACGTTTTTGTGACGAAGCCGGCCGGCTTCATCAGGCCGTGGCGGCGCGAAGCGACCGCGTGGTACTGACCATCGCCGGCCTGCCCCTGGTATTGAAAGGAGAAAGCCTTTGAATAATGAAACCCCCTGGCTGCAGGTGCCTGCCGCCGATATCGACGAACAGGCCCGCCTGGATGCGGAAGAACGCCAGACCCGCCTGACCAAACCCCTGGGCTCCCTGGGCCTGCTGGAACCCCTGGCCTGCCGCCTGGCCGGCATGCAGGGCAGTGCCACGCCCCGTGTGGATAAGGTCCAGATCAGCATCTTCGCCGGCGACCACGGCGTGGCGGCCGAGGGCATCTCCCGGTTTCCCCAGTCGGTCACGGCGGAGATGGTACGCAACTTTGCCCGGGGCGGGGCGGCCATCAGCGTGCTGGCCCGATCCCTGGATGCCCAGCTTGAGGTGATCAACCTGGGCACCGTCACGGACACCGGCCCCCTGGAGGGGGTGCTGGATGTGCGCGTGGGCCCGGGTACCGCAAATTTTGTCTCTGCGCCGGCCATGGATGTGCATCAACTGGCCCTGGCCATGAACGCGGGTCGCCACAGTGCCGAGCGCGCCCGCCTGGCGGGTACCGAACTCTATATCGCCGGCGAGATGGGCATCGGCAATACCACCGCTGCCGCCGGCCTGGCCTGCGCCCTCATGGGGCTGGACCCGCGCGAACTGGCGGGCCCCGGTACCGGGCTGGACGTGGCCGGGGTGAGCCACAAGGCCGAGGTGTTGCGCCGGGCCCTGGCCTTCCACAAGGACCACCTGGAAGACCCGGTGGAATGCCTGCGTCGCCTGGGAGGCTTCGAGATGGCGGCCATGAGTGGTGCCTACCTGGCCTGTGCCCAGATGGGGATGCCTATCATGGTGGATGGCTTCATCAGTTCCGCCGCCGCCCTGGCCACGGCGCGCATCTGTCCCAGTGCCCGTCACTGGATGATCTTCGGGCATGCCTCGGCGGAGCCGGGCCATCGTCACGTGTTGTCCTCCCTGGCCGCCGATCCCCTGCTGGATCTGGGCATGCGCCTGGGCGAGGCCAGCGGCGCGGCTACCGCGGTGCCCCTGCTGCGCCTGGCCTGCGATCTGCATGGTCGCATGGCCACCTTCGATGAGGCCCAGGTGTCGGAGCCCGAGTAAGCGTGTCCTCTTCCACCTCTTATATCGACCTCATGCGTCACGGCGAAACCACCGGTGGTTTCGCCTTTCGCGGCAGCCTGGATGACGCCCTCACGGATCTGGGCCGGGCACGGATGCAGGCCGGCCATGATCGTCACGGCCCCTGGCAACAGATGATCAGCTCCCCCCTGCGGCGCTGCCTGGCTCCCGCACAGGACTGGTCCCGGGAAGCGGGGATCCCGCTCCAGGAAGAGCCCCGTTTGCGGGAGATGCATTTTGGTGCCTGGGAAGGGCGCACCGCAGCGGAGCTCATGGAGAGTGAGCCCGAGGCCCTGGGGCGGTTCTGGCAGGACCCGCTGAACCACATCCCGCCGGGGGCCGAGCCCCTGGTGGCCTTCCGTGAGCGGGTATTGCTGGCCTGGGAGGCGGCCCTGACGCGAAGGGATGCCGGTCCGCAACTGCTGGTCACCCATGGGGGGGTGATCCGCCTCATCCTGCTCCATGTGCAGCAACGCCCCCTGTCGGACCTGCTCAAACTGGAAGTGCCCCATGCCTGCGTCTTCCGCATTCATCTGCAGGCGGGGGGCACGGTGAGTACCGTCAGTGCACTGGGCGCGGTGGAGATGGAAGCAACAGCCGGAGATCTGTCTTGATGAAGCCATTCCTGGTGGCCCTGCGTTTTTTGACCCGTTTCCCTGTGTCCTGGAACAATCCCACCGACCGGCAGGTGGGGCAGTCGTTGTTGCACTACCCCCTGGTGGGACTGCTCATGGGGCTGTGCCTGGCGGGCCTGGCCTGGCTGCTGGGGGAGGGGGTGCTGGCGGCGGCATTGATCATCGTTGCCTGGGTGGTGCTCACCGGGTTGATGCACATGGACGGGCTGGCCGACACCGCCGATGCCTGGATCGGTGGGTTGGGGGATCGGGAACGCACCCTGGAGATCATGAAGGATCCCCGTTGCGGACCCGCCGGTGTGACGGCCCTCATCCTGGTGTTGCTGGTCAAGTTTGCCGCTGTGCTGGAATTGCTGGCGCTGCTGGGGCAGGGGGGCTGGATGGCCCTGATCCTGGCGCCCCTGCTGGGGCGGGCTGCCCTGCCACTGCTGTTTCTCACCACCGACTATGTGCGGCCCGGTGGCATGGGCAGTCTGCTGGCCGAACATTTTCCCCGATCCGCCGCCTGGGTGGTCACGCTCGGGGTGGGTGTGGCCGTTGCCGTAATGCCCCTGATGCTTGGCCTGGGTTGGGTGGGGCTATGGGCCCTGCTCGGTGCAGGGGGGGTATTCCTCCTCGGCCGCATCTGGATGCGCCACCGCATCGGCGGCACCACAGGGGATACCGCCGGTGCCCTGGCGGAGTTGGTGGAGGCCGGCGTTTTGGTGGCCGTGGTCCTGATGATGTGAACCTGCCCCGGATCGAAACTTGATCCGGGGCAGGTGGTCAAGGTGAAGCCACCCGAGCCCTCTGCTACTCTATGCGGCTTCATAGCCAACCCCACAACCGAGGGACTCCATGAAAGTTCGCACCCGTTTCGCCCCGAGCCCGACAGGTTATCTCCATATCGGTGGCGCCCGTACGGCGTTGTTCTCCTGGCTGTATGCACGCAAGCACGGCGGAGAATTCGTGCTGCGTGTTGAGGATACCGACCTGGCTCGATCCAATGCGGAATCGGTGAACGCCATCCTGGAAGGCATGAACTGGCTGGGCCTGGAATACGACGAAGGCCCCTTCTATCAGACCGAGCGGTTTGATCGCTATAAGGAGGTGGTGCAACGGCTGATGGACGAAGGCCATGCCTATCGTTGCTACTGCACCCGGGAAGAACTGGATGCCATGCGCGAGGAACAGATGGCGCGCAAGCAAAAGCCCCGTTACGACGGTCGCTGCCGGATGCGCAAGGAGCCTCGCGAAGGGGTGGAGCCAGTGATTCGTTTCAAGAATCCGGTGGAAGGCATCACCACCGTGGACGACATGGTGCGTGGCCGGGTCACCTTCCAGAACAGCGAGCTGGATGACCTGATCATCGCCCGCTCCGACGGCACCCCCACCTACAACCTCACCGTGGTGGTGGACGACTGGGACATGCAGATCACCCACGTGATCCGCGGGGATGATCACCTGAACAACACGCCCCGGCAGATCAACATCCTCAAGGCCCTGGGCGTGGAGCCGCCGCGTTACGCCCACCTGCCCATGATACTGGGGCCGGATGGCGCCAAACTCTCCAAGCGCCATGGGGCGGTGAGCGTGATGCAGTACCGGGACGACGGGTTCCTGCCCGAGGCCCTGATCAACTATCTGGTGCGTCTGGGCTGGTCCCATGGTGATCAGGAGATCTTCACCCTGGATGAACTCATCGAACTCTTCGACATCGATGATGTGAATCACTCGGCCTCCGCCATCAATCCAGAGAAGCTGCTGTGGCTCAATCAGCACTACATCAAGACCTTGAACCACGACTACGTGGCTCGCCAGCTGTCCTGGCACATGGGTCAGCACAACGTGGATCCGTCGGGCCATCCTCCGTTGCGTGAAGTGGTGGATGTGCAGCGTGACCGCGCCAAGACCCTGGTGGAGATGGCGGATACCAGCCTGTATTTCTACCAGGACTTCGACGCCTACGAGGAAAAGGCCGCCCGCAAGAATCTCAAGCCCGAGGCCGCGCCGGTGCTCCAGGCCCTGCATGGCGCCCTGGATGCCCTGGCCGAATGGCAACCCGAGTCGATTCACCTCGCGGTGGGTGGCGTTGCGGAACGTTTGGAGTTAAAATTGGGCAAAGTTGCACAGCCCCTTCGGGTGGCGGCAACCGGGGGTTCGGTTTCTCCCTCCATCGATCAGACCCTGTATCTGCTCGGTCGGGAACGCACCCTCAGGCGTATCAAGCAGGCCGTTGAATGGATTGAGTCACAAACTGTTGACAACACCTGAAACGACCCGTAATATACGCACCTCCTTCGGGGCCATAGCTCAGCTGGGAGAGCGCTTGCATGGCATGCAAGAGGTCGGCGGTTCGATCCCGCCTGGCTCCACCAAATGCTTTACCCGGTGATCAGGAAGATCCGGCATGTATCGATTAGGCAAGATGTCGATGCTGGTCGGGGCGCTGATCTGTTTGATCAGCCTGATCACCGGTTTTACCGCCATGTTCACCGGTTACGATGACTTGGCAAAGTATTTTCTCTCGTTGGTTCCGATCAGTTTCCTGTTGGTCTTTACTGGACTGGTCACCGTTGTTTTAACGGCGCCCAGGGACTGAATGTGATCCGAGAGAGTGGTTTTGAAAGGTCTTGTCCTGGCCTTTCAAGAACACTTAAAAAGTTCTGGCAAAAATAATTTTTTCTGCTAGAATGCCCGCTTTCTCTAGTCCCCATCGTCTAGAGGCCTAGGACACCGCCCTTTCACGGCGGCGACCGGGGTTCGAATCCCCGTGGGGACGCCATCTTCAAGATCAAGGCCCGGATGACCAGTAATGGTTTTCCGGGCCTTTTTCGTTGTGGATTCTCCATGGCGTGACCGCATTCCCATTGGCTTTATTGGTGCGCCGCGTATGATGATGAGCGGTACTTTCCCTGGATGGAGCATGTCATGAACAAGTGGTGTCTGGTTGGTGTTGCCGCTGCCTCGGTGTGGGCGCTGGTGGGCTGTGGCGAGGAAGATCACGTCCAGCTGGAGCAAGATGGCCTTGATCCGGCGCGACTGGGTGACGCGCTCTGGGATTGTGGGGGCATTCCCGTGATCACCCGCTTTCGGGGGGAAACCCTCGAACTGGTCATGGATAACCATATCCATCAACTCCAGGCCGAGCGCGCCGCCTCTGGTGCCCGGTATGCGGGCAGTGTGAATGGCAGTCCCGTGTCCTTCTGGAACCGGGGAGATGAGGCTGTGCTCACACTGGATGATGAGACGCGGCTGGACTGCCATGTGACCCGGCCACCCACCTATCGCGCCCAGGGCAATGAACCTGGCTGGCGGGTGGATATCGGGCCGGAGAGGCTGGAGTTGTCCATGGACTATGGCCAACGGACACTGACTCTACCCACGCCAGACGTCACCATGGAGGGCCCAAGCGCCCTTTATGCGGCATCCACCGACGAAGGGCCGCTTGACATTCGTATTGAGCCAGGACTGTGCCGTGACACCATGACTGGCATGAGCTATCCGGACCAGGTGAGCCTGACCTGGGGGGAAGCCCGGGTGAAAGGGTGTGGAGGCGATCCCCATGATCTGCTCGTGGGGGAGGAATGGCGCGTGGTGAGCATGGACGATGAGCCCTTGCTGGACGATTCCCGCGCGACGGTTGATTTTCTGGCCGGGGAGCGGGTGGCAGGAGTCGCCTTCTGCAATCGTTATACGGGGCCCTATCGCCTGACCGGGGAGGCCATGGAGGTGGGCCCCCTGGCCAGTACCCGGATGGCCTGCCCCGAGCCGGTGATGGAGCAGGAGCGCTTCTTCCTGCGGCACCTGGAGTCGGTGAGCCAGCACCGTTTTGATGAGGATGGTGCTCTGGTACTGGAAACCGAAGAGGGTCTCAGCCTGCGGGCGGTGAGGGGCGACGAGTAACGCGTTTGTCTCGGCATCCAAACCATTGATGCCAGACAATTATTCCGGTTATCCGGAGAGGAGGTCAATCGCTACCCTGGGGCGCCGCGGGGATGCTATTGTCCAATCATGGGAGGGGAGGCGGTCTCCTTTCCGACACCGGGCAGGTCGTGATGTCACAGGATAGGACAGCACCATGGTTGATGGATGTTCCGGGTGGAGAAGTGGCCTCTTCCATCCCGGGGATGCCTCTTGCAATGGTCAAGTCGGATCGCAAGGGCATCATCCTCAGCGTGAATGAGATGGCCGGCAGTCTGCTGCAGCTCAGCGGGCGCACCGGTCAGCCGTTCGGGGGGAAGCTGCATCTGGGGGAGTGGGTGGCTCCGGGCCAGCCCGATTTGTTTGAAGATCTCCTCCTGGAGGCTGCGGACAAGGGGGCCTCTCTTGCCCAGGATGTGGCCTGCGTGGACACCGCGGGTCGTGGTTTCCGGGTGGATCTGCTGGTGGCGCGTGAACCCGCGTGCGATGCTGAACCGGAAACGTTCGTTTTTTTCCTGGCAGAGCGTCTGCGTACCCCCCCACCGAATTCCCAGGCCAACGGTCTGCTGCGGCATTTCTACGACCTGCACGTGATGGGCATGGCCATCCTGGATCCGGTGGCTTATCGCTGGCGGGCGGTCAATGACCGATTGTGTGAAATCCTGGGTTATGAGCGTGAGGCCTTGCTTGACCAGCCGTGGGAGGCTGTCTCCGATCCCTCCGATCCCGATTTTGATCAGCAGGCCTTTCACGAGCTGTGCTCGGGCGGTGCCGAGGCCTATGTGGGGGAGAAGCGTTTTCTGCATCAGGATGGACATGTGGTCTACGCGGGCATGCATGTGCGTGCCGTGCGCGATGCCAGCGGTGTCCTGCAGGGCTGCCTGGTGACCCTGCGTGACCTCACCGAGGTCCAGAAGGTGACGCGGGAAGCCCGTCGGCAGCAACACCTGCAAAACCTGATCAGCCGGGTCAACCAGGCCATTGTTCGTACGCGAGGCCTCAAGCCCCTGTTGCAGGAGGTCTGCCGCATCAGCGTCACGGAAGGCAGGTTCAGTGCCTGTTGGATCGGGGTATGGGAGCTTTCGGATACCCGCAATCTGAGGGTGTTTGCCCGTGCGGGCGAGGACGTGGGCGACATCGATCCCTTGCACAGTTCCAGGGAATGGCAACAGGGCCTGGAGGCGGACGATGGTGGGCGCCTGGTGCTCAATGAACTCCATCCGGATGAGGGGCTGCCAGGGTCCCGATCAGCGGCACGGGCCGGGCGTCGGGCCCTGGTTCGCTTCGCTCTTGGAGGCCGGGGCGCCGTGAGCGGCACGGTGAATCTGTTTTCCGACGAGCCCGGTTTCTTCAGTCCGTCCGTGATGTCATTCCTGGCCGAGATGGTCGAAGACCTCTCCGTGGCGCTGGATCGGCTGACCGCTTTGGAGGCCCTGGAACTGGCCAACAAGCTGGTGGAGTCCAGCCCGGTGGTCCTGTGTCGTTGGTCACCGCAGCCGGGTTGGCCGGTGGAATATCTGTCCAGCAATGTGGCTCGGTGGGGTCTTCCGACGGCAGAGTTGGTCTCCGGTGAACTGCCCTTCCTGGACCTGGTGCACCCCGATGACCGGGATCGGGTGGAGGCCGAGGTGGTCGAGCATGTGCGTCAACGACGTCCGCGATATCGTCAGGAGTACCGGGTGATCACGGTGACCGGCGATGTCATATGGATCGAGGAGTTCACCCGCGCGGAATACAGCGAGGCTGGCGAGCCTCTGGTTTTCGAGGGAGTGCTCACCGACATTACCCCGCGAAAACAGCAAGAACAACGGGAGGCCTCCCGCAGTCATGTGCTTTCGCTGCTGGCCCAGGGGGCGCAGCTACAGATCATCCTGGAAGTGCTGGCCCAGGAGGTGGAACTGGAGTGCCCGGACATGCGCTGCAGCATCATGCTGGCGGATGAGTCCGGCGGTACGCTCCTGGTGGGGGCTGCCCCGAGTCTGCCGACCTTTTTCAATCGCGCCGTCAATGGGACGCCGATACAGGAAAACGTCGGCAGTTGCGGTCATGCAGCGGCCACCGGCAAGGTGGTCATCGCGGATGATATCCAGACGGACCCGCGTTGGGCGCCAGGCAGGGCCATTGCTCGGGAGGCCGGTCTGGCCTCCTGTTGGTCGGCGCCCATTCTGTCAACCCGCGGCCAGGTGCTGGGGACATTTGCCATCTATCATGAACACATCCACAGCCCCAGTGAACGCGATATCCATTTGATCCAGGAGAAGGCGAACCTGGCGGCCATTGCCATCGAGCGCACCCGGGATGCCGCGGCCCTCAAGGAGAGTGCCGAGCGCTGGCGTTTCGCCCTGGAAGGGTCTGGAGATGGTGTCTGGGACTGGAATCTGGAGTCCAATGAGGTGATTCTGTCCCATCGTTGCATGAACATCGTGGGCATCGACGACAAGCATTCCGCGCCCCGTTATGAGCAGTGGCTGGCCCGGGTGCATCCGGATGACCTGGATCACCTCAACGAACATCTGTGGTCGCACCTGGATGGCCGTCTGCCCAACTTTGCCTGCGAGCATCGGGTGCGCAGTGAGCGGGAGCAATGGCGGTGGGTCCTGTCCCGGGGGCTGGTGGTGCGCCGGGACTTGCGTGGCAAGCCCTTGCGCATGGTGGGCACTGTCACGGACATCAGCGAACGCAAGCGCATGGAGCAGGAACTCAGGGAGATGGCCACCACGGACTATCTCACGGGCCTGGCCAATCGTCGGCATTTTCTCTCACGCGTCACCGAGGAGATCGCCCGCCTGGAGCGTGGCAGCCATCAGGCCGTGGTGATGATACTGGATCTGGATTACTTCAAGGCCGTGAACGACAATTATGGACACTCCGCCGGAGATGCGGTGCTGCGGCATTTTGCCCACCTGATGCGCGATTGCCTGCGCAAGACGGATATTCCCGGGCGGGTAGGGGGTGAAGAGTTCTCTGTCCTGCTGCCCGACACCGAGACTGAAGCGGCCCTGCACCTGGCCGAGCGTCTGCGCGCACGTGTGGAGCAGGTGCCGGTGAAGGTGGGGGCACAGAGTATCCCCATCACGGTGAGCATCGGCCTGACCCCGTTATGCACCACGGACATGTCGCCGGATGATGCCTTGCAGCGGGCCGATACGGCCCTGTATCAGGCCAAGTCGACGGGTCGCAACCGCGTGGAATTTCTTGCCGCGCCGGATTCGTGAGCGCCCGTTGGCGGCGGGCTTTCAGGTTGGACCGGGAATGCCCAAGGCATTGTAGGAAAGGTTACAATGCCCGGCTTAAACACATCGAATGACGCGGAGAAGCCATCCCATGGTCGCAGGTCTGGACGAAAAGCTGGAACCCATCTATCAGGAAGTGCTGCACAGGAACCCCGGGGAAACGGAATTTCACCAGGCCGTGCGGGAAGTGTTGGAAACCCTCGGTCCAGTGCTGGTGAAATACCCTGAACTGGCCGATCGCAAGATCATCCAGTTGGTCTGCGAGCCTGAGCGGCAGATCATTTTCCGGGTGCCCTGGCAGGACGACAAGGGGCAGACCCACATCAATCGCGCCTTCAGGGTGGAGTTCAACAGTGCGTTGGGCCCCTACAAGGGGGGGATGCGCTTTCATCCCTCCGTTTACCTGGGCATCATCAAATTCCTGGGCTTTGAGCAGATCTTCAAGAATGCCCTCACCGGCATGCCCATCGGCGGCGGCAAAGGCGGCAGCGATTTCGACCCCAAGGGGCGTTCCGACGGCGAGATCATGCGCTTTTGTCAGAGCTTGATGACGGAGTTGTACCGCCACCTGGGGGAATATACGGATGTGCCCGCTGGCGACATCGGCGTGGGTCAGCGGGAGATCGGCTTCCTGTTCGGGCAGTACAAGCGCATCACCAACCGCTATGAATCGGGCGTGTTCACCGGCAAGGGCCTGGATTGGGGCGGCAGCCGCGCCCGCAAGGAAGCCACCGGCTTTGGCACCGTGTTCTTCACGCACGAGATGCTCAAGGTGCGTTCCGATTCCCTGGACGGCAAGACCTGCGTGGTCTCCGGCTCTGGCAACGTGGCTATCTATGCCATGGAGAAGGCCATGGAACTGGGCGCCAAGGTGGTGGCCTGCTCCGACTCCAACGGCGTGATCGTGGACGAGGAAGGCATCGACCTGGATCTGATCAAGCAGATCAAGGAAGTGGAGCGTCGCCGGATCAGCGTCTATGCCCAGGAGAAGAAGAGTGCCAGGTATCTGGAAGATGGCAACATCTGGGAAGTGCCCTGCCATGTGGCATTGCCCTGTGCGACCCAGAACGAGCTCAATGGTCACGATGCCAAGGCCCTGGTGAAGAACGGCTGCATCCTCGTGGCCGAGGGTGCCAACATGCCCTGCACCCCCGAAGCGGTGCGTATCTTCTCCGACGCCGGCATCGCCTTCGGCCCGGGCAAGGCGGCCAATGCCGGCGGGGTGGCCACCAGTGCCCTGGAGATGCAGCAGAACGCCAGCCGCGACTCCTGGACCTTCGAGCACACCGAGGATCGTCTGCGGGAGATCATGGTGGATATCCACCGCAACTGCTACGAGACCGCCGAGGAGTTTGGTGCCCCGGGTAACTATGTGACCGGCGCCAACATCACCGGCTTCCTGAAGGTGGGGCGTGCCATGATGGCCATGGGCGTGGTCTGAGCCTCGGGGGCACGCCGGCCCCTCACCCCAACCCCTCTCCCCAAAGGGGGAGAGGGGCTCTGATATTCCTTAGCACCGACCGAAGAGTGGAGCCTTAAGCTCCCTTCTCCCCTCCGGGGAGAAGGGCCGGGGATGAGGGGGGCTCATTGGCCTTCCTGGTAACACACCAGCCGCTGACTCACCACGTCGGCCACCAGCCTCAGGCCGACCCCGGTCATGTTGTGCACCGCCACGGCGCCCAGTACGTCGGCATCCAGACCATCCAGCGAATCTTCATCGATCACTTCCCGGGGCGTGCCGGTCAGCCACTGGGGATGATAGTGGGTGTGCCGGTCGTGAGGCCGCACGGCCACGTAGGCGATGCGTGATTCCACCAGATCCTGGAAGAAGTGAGAGCCATAGGACAGGTCCGGCACCACGCCGCCGCCCAGTTCCGCCACCTCCATGATGACTGCCATGCGGCTGATATCGGCGAAGCGGATGGGCACGCCCAGCTCGGGTGTGCTGGTGCCCCAACGCCCCGGCCCGATCAGCAGGGTAGGGCAGTCATCCCGGTTATCCAGGGCCCGATTGATTTGGCCCACCAGGCGAGCCACGGCGAATTTCTGGTGTGGGTTCAGGGCACTGTAACGCTCGCCATCCACACGGATCACCCGATGAATGGGCTGATCCATGCTGCCGCCCATGAAGTGACCCCGGGTGGCCAGCAGCAGATGATCGTCCGTAATCCCTTCGGGTACGGTCACAGGCCGGTTTTGGCCCAGGGTCTGCAGGGGACGGCATTGCACCAGATTGAAGGACGGTTGGCCTTCAAGGCCGATGTGTACCGTGAATTCCACATCCACCGGATAGTCGTAGGTGGCCTCCAGGGTCTGAAGTAGTTGCTGCACCAGCGGTACGAAAGGTGTCTTGGCAAGGAGCGGGCCGAAACTGATCCGCCAGGGGGGCGTGAGCCCATGTTCCCGTGCCCGCTGGAGGGCTTCGCGATCCCGCTCTCCACACCAGCCCAGGATGCGTTCCATATCCGCATCCAGTGATGCCAGCTGGCGCAAGGGGACGCTGGACAGGGTGTTGCCGGTCACATCCAGGGTATCCGCCTGATGTTGGGAGAAGCGCAGGGCATCCTCCTCGTCCCGGAAGGGGCGCATCCCAGGCTGATCCAGAGGGACGACGCAGGCATGGTCGTCGTCGTTCCGGTCCACGGCCCGGGTGCCCAGCCCCACCACGAGACGTACCATGCCAGCGGCGGGATCCATTCGGGGATCCCAGGTAAAGATGTTGCGCGACACACCCACGCCAGCAGCATCGGGCAGGTAGTGTCGGCCGTGATAACGGCCGTTGACCCGTTGCAGCAGCAGGGCCATGGGCTCCTCCATGCCGTCCAGTCCGCGCTGCTGGCGGTACACCAGAGCGTCTTCGCTCATGGTGCTGGCAAAGACCTGGCGAATGGCCTCCTCCAGGCGGACCAGGCGCTCCTCGGGGGAGCCCTGATTCACCAGGAAGACGCTGTCATACTTGCCCGCGAAGGCGTTGCCAAAGCCATCCTCCAGCAGACTGCTGGAGCGCACCAGGATCGGGTACTGGCCGAAATGATCCAGCATCCGGGCCAGTTCCATGCGGGTTTCCTCGGGGAGTGCCCCTTCAAGCATGCGTGTGTGTAACTCACGGCCTTCGCTGTAGTAGCCCTCGGGTTCGTGCTGGCGCATGAGCAGCGGCCACAGGCCGTTGTGCACCAGGAAGGAGTAGTACACGTCGGTGCCCAGAAAGAATGAGTCATGGGGCTCCAGGTGTGCCGTCCAGGTTGCCGGGTCCCTGTCCGACAGGATGCGTCGGGCCAGCAGCATGCCCACCGCCTTGCCGCCAATGTAGCCACTGCCGATCACCCGGGCACGGATGGCCATCAGATCCTCCAGGCGGAAGAATCGACGCGCCAGGTCCAGAATGCGTTCATCCCGTCCCAGGAGCACCCGGCACAGGCGTTCCACTTGGGCGAGTCGGCCGTCCTCGTTGTCGGGTTGTTCAAGTTGCCGGGCGGCGGCGAGGAACAGGGCATCCCAGTAGTCCAGTTGGCGCTGCGGACCCTGGCTATGATCAGGTTGCAAGGCTGCTTGCACGCGGGTGGCATCGCTGCTGTCGATCACCGGCTCGAAGCGGTGTCCGTGATGGCGATGGGGCAGAAACATGGTGGGAGACTGGCGGCGCCAGACCTTGACGGGCTGCACATGGCATTCGCCGGCGGTACGGCGCACATCGATAAGCACCTGCGTCGTCTCGCGGATACGCGCCACGGTGGTGTGGGAGTGGTGGTCGTTGAGCAGACCGAAATAGGCGACCGTGTCCAACTCGAACAGGTAGGGGCAAATCACCCGGAACAGGTTGCCCACCATCAGATCCGTGGCCCAGTCCTCCAGCAGGTCGGAGAGGCAGTCGAACACATAGAAGGCCCCGCGCCCATGGTCGGTGATCAGGCGGTATACATGTTCGGTAAAGGCCTCGAAGCCACTCAGGGCATCCAGGTGGACCACCCGCACATTGGGACCGGCTTCGACCAGCGGGGCGTGATGACCGAACCGCAGATAGATGATGCTTCGGTCACGAGCCAGGGCGGCTTGCACGAAGCCATCGATGAAGCGTTGATAGTCATCCACATGATCCACGCGCCATACCACGTTGTCGCCGATGCGCAGACAATCGATCACCTCATCCAGTCCTGGCAGGCCGGTGGAGACGCGTGTAACCTCGGCTTCGTATGTCATGAACTTGCCCTGGATCATGGGAACAGCGGCTTGTGCCGTTATGGCCGAACTTCCCGGGAGTAAGTATTCACCCGGTGTTGATCGCCTTGTATCATGCGCGGGGTGATGGGCCCAAGCCGGATCGACTGCGGGACATGGCAGACCGGGGCGTATGAGGGGGCTCAATCTGCGCTTCAACTCACAAGGGGATGACCAATGGCATTAATTGAATGTCCCGAATGCGGCCGGGAAGTTTCGGACAAGGCACCGACCTGTCCAGGTTGCGGGGCACCCATCGCGGCTCAGGAAGACTCGGAAGTCATGGAGCGGGAGCCGGGTATGGAGTACGAACAGGAAGCGGATGAGGAATGGCTGCGGGGCGAGCAGGAATACATGGCCTTTACCGATCGGGTGGCCCGCCACCGTGTCATGTCGGTATTGCTCTTCTTCGCGGGCCTCACCCTGGGCATGGGCATGAAGGCCTGGGTGGGCCAGGATGGTGACGGTCGCGCGCTCGTCTACTACGTGGCTGACCTCATGGTGTATGCCGGAATTATCTGGCTGGTGTTCAACGAAGGCCGCAATCTCTGGTTTCACCGTAAACTCGGTAGCTGAGGCCGGTCTACTACCTGCCTGCCGGGGGCATGCGTGCTTGTTTTTGCGAATGCCGCACGCTAACCTCCGGCGCTTGGCCGCGATCCATTCCCTCACCTCGGCCCGGGCGGCCAATCACTTGCTGGAAGCCTGAGCATCCCCCATGAATGGGCCCGGACGCCGAGATGCCAGGGGCCCGCCCCCGGCGCTAGTGAAGAACCTTAGACCGTCCTGACGGTATGACCGAGGAGAATACGGCGTGAACTCGACTTGCAACAACGACTGCCCCGCACCGCCGGACGGCGAGGGCAGCGTCCAGGTATCCATGGACCCCAATCTGCACATCGGCAAAGCCAGGGTGTTCGCCATCTATGGCAAGGGGGGCATTGGCAAGAGCACCACCTCCTCGAATTTGTCCGCCGCCTTCTCGCGACTGGGCAAACGGGTGATACAGATCGGTTGCGACCCCAAGCATGATTCCACCTTCACCCTGACCAAATCCATGGTACCCACGGTGATCGACGTGCTCGAGTCCGTGAATTTCCATGATGAGGAATTGCGCCCGGAAGACTTCGTCTTCGAGGGCTATAACGGTGTCATGTGCGTGGAGGCCGGAGGTCCCCCGGCGGGTACCGGGTGTGGCGGCTATGTGGTGGGTCAAACAGTCAAACTGCTCAAGCAGCACCACCTACTGGAAGATGCCGATGTGGTGGTCTTCGATGTGCTTGGTGATGTGGTCTGCGGGGGGTTTGCCGCACCACTGCAACATGCGCATCAGGCACTGATCGTCACCGCCAATGATTTTGACTCCATCTTTGCCTTGAATCGCATTGCTGCCGCCATCGAGGCCAAGGCCAAGAATTACCAGGTGCGTATCGGTGGGGTGATTGCCAACCGCAGCGAAAATACCGATGAGATCGATCGCTTCAACAATGCCGTGGGTCTCAACCGCCTGGCGCATTTCCCGCTGCTGGACGTGATTCGTCGCAGTCGCCTGAAAAAGTCCACCGTCTTCGAGATGGAGGACGAGCCGGAATTGATCACGGCTCAGCAGGAATATATGCGCCTGGCCCAGAGTCTGCTCGATGGTGTGGAATCGCAGCGCGCCACGCCGATGAAGGATCGAGACATCTTCGATTTCCTGGGATTTGATTGATGATCGCCGGAGGTATCGCATGTACCAGACCAGTGGGAGTGATCCGCGATGAAGGATAGAAAGGCCTCGGGCGCCTTCATGGGCATCCTCAGACGGTTGGGCCCGTCGGTCCTGCCGTTTGCCGATGCAGCCACCAAGGAGCTGCCATTGCCGCGGCTGTTGCGACTGGCGCTTTTCCAGGTGTCAGTCGGTATGGCCATCGTGCTACTCACCGGCACCCTCAACCGCGTGATGGTGGTGGAGATGGGTGTTCACGCCTGGCTGGTGGCCCTGATGGTTTCCCTGCCTCTGCTCTTTGCCCCCCTGAGGGCCCTATTGGGCCACCGGTCGGACAATCATCGATCCGCTTTTGGGTGGCGCCGGGTGCCCTATCTCTGGTTTGGCACACTGTTGCAGTTCAGTGGCCTGGCCATCATGCCGTTCGCCCTGCTGGTGCTCGCCGATGGCAGCGGGCCCGCCTTCCTGGGTCCCCTGGCTGCGGCCCTGGCCTTCCTGCTGGTGGGGGCGGGCCTGCACACCACTCAGACGGCCGGCCTGGCCCTGGCCACGGACCTGGCAGCCCCCGAGCAGCGTCCCCGAGTGGTGGCCCTGCTCTATGTGATCCTGCTGATGGGCATGGTTCTGGCCTCGGGTCTGTTTGGCTGGCTGCTCACCGATTACAGCCCGGGCCGCCTGATCGAAGTGCTGCAGGGCGTGGCGGTGATCACCATTGCGCTGAATCTGTTTGCCTTGTGGAAACAGGAGTCCATCAATCAGGATCGCGCCAAGAGGCGTCATCAACCGGGGGTGCCCTTCATGGAGGCCTGGCGGTCATTCGCCTCCATGGGGCATGTCCGCCGACTGTTGGTGGTCATCGGTCTGGGCACGATGGGTTTCAACATGCAGGACATCCTGCTGGAACCTTATGGCGGTGAAATCCTGGGCATGTCGGTGTCCGCCACCACCACGCTCACGGCCCTGTGGGCCGTGGGGATGCTCATGGCCTTCTCTCTGGCCGGTTATGTGCTCACCCGAGGAGGGGACCCCTACCGGGTGGGGGCCACCGGCGCAGCCATCGGCGTGGTGGCCTTCATCATCGTGGTGCTGGCCGTGCCGTTGGAATCCACGCTGGTCTTCCGTCTGGGCACGGGCCTGATCGGCTTTGGGGGTGGGCTGTTTGCTGTTTCCACCCTGCTGGCCATGATGGCCTTTGCCCGTCATGAGCAAAGCGGCATGGCCGTGGGGGCCTGGGGCGCCGTGCAGGCCACTGCTGCCGGGGGGGCCATCGCCCTGGGCGGCATCATCCGGGATATTGCCGGATTCATCACCGGCGGTGGGCTGCTTGGGGAGACCCTGGCAGCGCCTGCAACGGGTTATCTGGCAGTGTATTACCTGGAGATCGGTATTCTCCTGACGGCGCTCCTGGTGATGATCCCGCTGCTGCGCGAAGGCGGTCCACGCCATGGCGCGGGGGATGCCCGCTTCGGCATGCCGGATTTCCCCACCACTTGATCCTGATGGGAGTCGGGGGCGCCGTGGCGAAAAGCTGCGGCGCCCCTTTTTTGTGGGGGAGATCCATTGCCGCAATGGCTTTCTGCCGGCGAGGCCAAAATGATGATCTGGGTCAGAAAAACGGCAGCACAGGATGCGGGAATGGCTTGGAATGGAATGGCTCCGGTGCGGTGGGTGAGGGTCTAACCATCTGATTTTAGATTGTGAGTCGCGTTTTTCCGGGTGGTTTTGCCTGTCTGTGCGGAAGCCGTAGGCCAGCTTGACATTTAACCCTGTCAACGTAGACTTACAACCAGACTGAAGCAGGGGTTTTTGAATCGGAAACGCTCTGCCAGGTAACAAGTTGAAAAAAGATTGTTCAGGGAGTTTTCCGGGCCTCGGGTGCCGGAATTCGCTGGATCTGATTCAAGTCTCAACCTTGGCTGCATGTGTGTGATGCGGCGGTTGAAAACATCCCGGCCTCCACAGGGGCCTGGTCTTAAACCAAGAGGGCTTTATCAATGAGTGAATACAGACCGAGCAAGCCAAGCAACCCCAGAGACGACTGGAAGCTGTGGCTGGTGGTTAACCCCGGCACCTGGCTGATGCCCATCCTGATGGCTGTCCTGGTTGTTGCTCTGGCTGTGCACGCTTTCGTGTATGCCAACGACAGCTACAACCCGCTGACCTATGATGCGTCTGCGGAAGTTTCCGAGTAAGTCTGGATTCTTCTGAATCCAAACGACTTCTTGATTACACGTTAGAGGGTATTCCCAATGAATGACAGCATCTCCGGTCTGACCGAAGAACAAGCCAAGGAATTCCACGAGCAGTTCAAGACCACCTTCACCGTGTTCATGGTGTTGGCGGCAGCTGCCCACTTCCTGGTGTACCTGTGGAGACCTTTCTACTAAGGTCTTTACCGTCACCTCGTTTGAGGTAGCGGTGCGGGTAGAGGGGGTTTGGTGTATCCTTCGGCGTGGGGCGGACATTTGCAGAGGCCCGTCCCCCGCCAAGGATTCCACCAGCCCCCTCTACCTTTTTGCGTTTATGACATGCCTGTCTTCGCGATCCTGCATCTCACTCCTGGACAGGTTGAGCGCCTGGATGCCGGCGCGCCAGCCAACCTCCCCCCTGAGCGCCTTACGTACCCAAGCATGACGGATGAATGGAATCCGTTGATGCGTTTCGGTTGTTTCTAGCATGCCCCAGGCTGATTCTCCGCCCGGATTGATTCCGGGGAAGCCCCGTGCGGATTCTGATCCTGGCCACGGGATTCGGCCGGGTCTCCTGGTGACCTGCATGGGCATCATCCTGCTGGTGGTGGTCCTCGTCATGTCGGCCTGGCAGGCGAATCTGGTGGAATCCAATCAGCGTGACCGGTTATTGATCCAGGTTGTCGAGGTGGCCAACGCGCTGCACTGGCGACGCGTGGATAGCCTGTCGTTCTCCATTGATGACCTGGGGACTCCGATTTTCGAGAGCATGCGGGTGCAGTTGAGGGCATTGTCCGAGCGTCATGGGGGAGGCGAACTCTGGACGGTCGCCCCGCGTGATGGCCATTGGGTCTTTGGTCCGGAAAGTCTCGATCCGGATGACCCGGATGCCAGCCTGCCGGGCACCCGTTATGAGTCCCCGCCCGATGAGCTGGCCTGGGTGTTGGAGTCTCGTCAGGCCACGACCACGCAGCCCTACACCGATGAATACGGGCAGTTCATCTCCAGCCTGGCACCGGTGGTCAACCCGCAAACGGGTGAGCTGATGATGGTTGTGGGGCTGGATGCCCCGGATGCGCTGTGGTGGTCGGAGATTCATCGTGGCAGTCGACCCGCCTGGCTGGCGGGTATGGGGTTGTTGATGGTCTTTGGTCTGGGCGTGGCCATTGTCACCCGACGTGGCCACGCCGGTGCCGTTCGCCCCGCGGCCCCCTACCTGGAGGCGGCGTTGGTCCTGGTCAGTGGCCTGTTGCTTACGGGGCTCGGGGTCAGCGTGGCTCAGCAACTCGATCAGCGCGAGCAGCAGGCGACGTTTGCGCACCTGGTGGTGCTGCACTCCCAGGCCGGGCACCAGTCACCCTCATCGAATTCATCGATGCTCCCGCCCTTGAGCCAGACTCATGAGCGGGCCGGGGACCGGGCCTGGGGTGTGGGGGCTGTGGGACTGCTTTTCACGCTGCTGGCGGCCATGCTGGTCATGCTGCTGAGGGTCAGGCAGTTATCCGTGGAGCGGCAGGTTCAGGAGCGTTCCGGGGAGCTCAGGAAGAGTCAGGTCATGCTCAAGGCCATCACCGATGTGGCCCAGGATGCCATCATCATGATGGACCCCGATGGTCGGGTGGTCTTTTGGAACCGTGCGGCGGAACGTCTACTGGGTCATCCTCGAGATGAAGCCCTGGGGCGCGATATGCACCAGTTGCTGGTGCCGGGCGGTCCGCCTCCCGCGGTGGGGCGGGCGATGCGTCACTTCGCTCACACAGGCGCCGGACAGGCCGTTGACCAGATTGTGGAGGTCTCCGCCCAGTGTCGTGATGGCAGCCGAATGACCGGTGAACTCTCTCTGTCATCACTGCAGATGAACGATGGCTGGTATGCCGTGGGCATCTTGCGGGATGTCGGGCGACGCAAACGGATGGAGCGCCGCCTGATTCGTCTGAACGAATGCCTGGCCAGCCTGGGGCCCGATTACCAGGAAAATATCACGCGGATCACCCAGGTGTGCGGCGAACTGCTGGAGAGCGAGGCGGCGCTGTATAACCGGCTCAAGGAAGGTCGGCTCTTCGCCCTGGGGCGTTGGCAAACACCCCAGGACATGCCGTTGAGCGACACGCCCGAGGGGCATGTCTGTTATGACGTGATCAATGGCACCCTGGGGGATGCGTATGTGAGCGGGGATTTGATGCAGACGCCCTATGCTGAGCAGGACCCCTATGTAAAACGCTATGGGCTGAAGTCCTATCTGGGCCATGCCGTCCGTTGTCAGGGTGAGGTGGTCGGGAGTCTCTGTGTCGTATCGACCGGCCACATGCATCCCACGGATGAGGATGAACGTATCCTGGGAATTCTGGCGGCGGCACTGAGTGCCGAGGAGGGGCGTCATCTGGCGATGAGCCAGTGGCAGGAGGCCAAGGAGCAGGCAGAGCGGGCCAACCAGGCCAAATCGGACTTTCTGTCGCGCATGAGTCATGAATTGCGCACCCCCATGAATGCGGTCCTGGGTTTTTCCCAGTTGCTCGAGGCGGATCCGTCCCTGGGCGAGGAACAGCAGGAGAGTGTGAAGGAGATCCTGCGGGGTGGGCGCCATCTGCTGGATCTGATCAATGAAGTGCTGGATCTGGCTCGGGTGGAGTCCGGCCGGATTGAACTGTCCATCGAGTCGGTGCCGCTGGCCGATGTGGTCAGGGATTGTCTGACACTGCTGCGACCATTGGCTCGGGACAAGGGCATCACGATCCACGTGGGTCAGGTGGATCAGTTGCTGATGGCGGACCGCACCCGGCTCAAGCAGGTGCTGATCAATCTCATCTCCAACGCCATCAAGTACAACCGGCCCCAGGGTTGCGTGTGGCTGGATACCGAAGTGAATGCCGATAGCGTGCGGGTGCGCGTGCGCGACACGGGGCGGGGTATACCCGAACATCTCCAGGATTCCCTGTTCCAGGCCTTTGCCCGGCTTCACGAGGACGGCGATGAATCCATCGAGGGCACGGGCATCGGTCTGGCCATCAGTCAGCGTCTGATGGAGCTCATGGGCGGAGTGATTGGCATGGACAGGCTGGAGCAGGGGAGCTGCTTCTGGTTCGAACTCAAGGCAGGTGAGCCGGCGAGTTGCGGGCCTGGGGATGAGACCGGGCCGGGGCCTTCTCTGCCCGTCGACATGACGGGGCAGAATCGTCCATTCACGGTGCTGCACGTGGATGACAATCCCGCCAATCTACGCCTGGTCGAGCACGTGCTGCGTCAGCGGGTGGGTGTGCAGGTGCTCAATGCCCCTTCGGGTGGCCTTGGTCTGGAGCTGGCCCGAGGACATCGGCCGGATTTGATCATTCTGGATATCAACATGCCGGGGATGAACGGCTATGATGTGCTACAGCACCTGCGTCAGCAGTCAGAGACAGCCCGCATCCCGGTGATTGCCTTGACCGCCAACGCCACCGAAAGGGATGTGGAGAGAGGTCACGAGGCAGGTTTTGATCGCTACCTCACCAAGCCGCTGGACATGGCAGCCTTCATACAGGTGGTGGACGCTTTTCTGAAGACGCCGAAAGTGGATCCCATGGAGGCCTGAGATCCACTGCGAGTCTGGCGAGTCCTCAGTCACGATGCCCGCCATGGTGAGTCTGCTCTCGTTCCAGTAACAGCAGGGTCCGCAGGAGGTGCTGTTCATCCTCCGGATTCAGATCGAAGAAACGTCCGCCCACCAGTCGTAGTCCCTTGCCCTTGTCCTCTCTGGCGAATCGCACCTGTAGCCCGCAGTCGATGGGCGGGATGCCGGGGAGCGTCAGACCTTTGACGTTGAGCAGTTCCCGAGCGCCGATCGGTGTATCCAGGTCGAAATAGGCGCGCAGCCCACCCAGAGAGACATCCACCAGCCGACCGGTGAACTGACGCCCTTCGCGATTGGTCAGTGTCAACGGGGTGTCCAGGGCTTGTTCCACGGGTGTGCGGAAATGGGTGCGCTTCTGTTCCGAATCCATGTGTTCGGGAAGTCCCAGTACATAGAAGGCCACACCATCGTGCTCGCCGGTGTGCAGCACCTTGGAGCAGAAATGGGCGCCCATCTCACCGATGATGGCGTATACATGCATGGGTTGCCTGGGGGCGACCCTCAGGTGGCCCTGGTAGGGCACGAGTTCTTCCAGGAACAACCATCCATGGGAAGGGTCCATGCGCAATATGCGGCTGTTGAAGAACTCCTGTTCGTTTCCCAGTCGCACGCTCAGTGGAGCACCGCGCGCTTCCAGTTCCCTCAGTTGTGAAAGGATGTCGTCCGCAGTCATCATCGGGCGTCCCAATTCTATGGCCGGCGCGTGACGGGCCAGTGTCTGCATCTGTGCCATGGCGCTTGCTCTCCCCATGCGGGCAGGTGTGCCTACGGGTTTGACTAAACCCATCAATATAAGGTTAGCACAGCGTGAGATACATGGCGGCTGGGAATCGCCGCCGGATGATGTGCGGGATCAGGCTTTGGTGATCGGGCGGGAGGAACTGGCCGAGAAGGCGCGGCCGTGGGGGTCGTAGAGTTCGGTGCGGGCTTCCTCTCCGCGCAGGATATGCAGCGCCTGGTCCACCCGGCGTCGGCTGGTTTCCACCACGCCACCATTGACCTGGTTCAGGCGATGGCAGTGAGACATGACTTCCACCAGGCGCTCCCAGACGGGACGCAGTACACCGTCTTCGTCCCAGTCGCGCAGCACTCGGTCCATGCCATGCGCGTTGGTCTCATAACCTTCCCGTTGCAGCAATTCCGTTTGTTGACGGGTCAGCGCTTCCAGTGCTTGCACGCGGACCTGTTTATCGGCCACGGCAGCGTTCAGTTCGTCCAGGTCGCGGGATGCCAGGGCTGCGCCCTCACGCTGCAGGGCGGATTCCAGGCTGGTGGCCTCACGCACGGACTGGCTGAGGATCTGGTCCAGGTGTTCGGGGAAGGGGGTGGGGTTCATGTGATCAGAACAGATTTTCCGATTTCATGAGCCCTTCCGCCACGTCCTGGGCATTCACCTGATAACTCCCATCCTGGATGGCCTGACGCAGTTCGGCGACGCGTTTTTCGTCCACCTGGGGCTGGGAAGCCGCGGTCTGCTCCAGGTCGCTGAGGCGTCTCGCTGCCCCGGTGAGCGTGATCTTGTCGGCCGTATTGTCGGCCGGGCTCGGGGCCTGACCGGCCCCTTTGCCGCCACGAGCGCTCTCGGTGGTGCCACGACTGTCACTGGCACCCCGCGCCTGCGGCTGGCTTAGATTCTTGACTTCGATGGACATATCCGTTCCTCGCACATACAAATACCGCCTCTGATGGTCCTTTTATCGGCTCGTCCTGGGAATTCTTTAACCCGCATTATGTGTCGGGCGTCACATATTAACACCCACCACGCCGGCGGAGAGTACGCGCCCCTCCACGACGCGTCGGGATGACAGATTGCGTACCCGTACCCGGTCCCCGTAGGCGCCGTCAGCCATGGCCTCGCCTGCCATGCGCACGCTGATCGCCGCGTTCTCTGATAACAGGGTGACCCGCTCGCCGCGATGCACCAGCCGCTGCGGCTCCACCATGTGGGGCGTGAGCACGGTACCACCGCGCAGGGCGCGACGCAGCACCATGTGATTGGCGCGTTCCGGGTCTACAAGATAGCCGCTGTGCAGGCCATCGAGTGCCTTGCGTTCCAGGCGGATGTCAGTTGAGGATAGTACAGCCCCGCGGGGCAGGGAACGGTCGAGCACCACGACCTCGCCGCTCACGTTCACCTGCATGGGTACATACAGGTTCCAGGGCGAGGGGCCCGGGCAGCGGACCCCCACAGTGGTGTTGCCCACCATGCGTCCTCCTGGCGGAAGATCGGCCTCCAGGGGGGCGCCGCAGGCCCGCAGTCGCAGCCTCGGATCCAGCCTTCCCGGGACTACGCGGACCTCCAGGGCGTCGCCGTGATGTTGTCGGGCCTGCTCGGTGAGAAAGTCCCGGGCAGTCTCGAGGATGTTGGCATGCGGTTCCACCTCCGAGGCCAGGGTTGTGGGTGGCAGTACCAGTAGGCACAGGGTCAGGCACGACAGGACTGACCCGCTCCATCCGCGGCGTTTGTGCATGGAGCGGGATCCATGGGGTGGGTGCATGAGACAGGCGTGTCTGACTTGGTTCATAATCGTGCTCCGCGCATTCGTTGCCGGGATTCCGGCACCGGGGGCTGTTGGTGTGAAGGGATGCAATCCCAATGCCAGATCAGGCATCAAGGATTGCCCCGAGCCGCCGATAACCCGGTTGATTGGCCATGTTTATCCCCGGGTGTTCCGCAGGAGGGGCCCATGAGCGACTTGTTGGATGGTGTGAACCGGCGTACCCAGATGGTCGGGCAGAACCGCCTCGAGCTGTTGCTGTTTTCTCTGGGTACGCGACAGATGTTTGCCATCAACGTCTTCAAGGTGCGCGAGGTGATCGCCTGCCCACCCCTGAATCGCATGCCCAGCGCCCACTCCGTGGTGCGCGGCGTGGCCACCTTGCGCGGACAAACCGTCTCGGTGGTGGACCTGGCCCAGGCCATCGGCATGGCAGCACCGGAACAGGAGCAGAAGGCCTTCGTCATCCTCACCGAGTTCAACCGCTCGGTGCAGGGTTTGCTCGTGGCCTCGGTGGATCGCATCATCAATCTCAACTGGGATCAGATCCGTCCACCACCTCGGGGCACTCACAAGGACAGCTTTTTGACGGCCGTCACTCAGGTGGAGGACCGGCTGGTGGAAATCATCGATGTGGAAAAGGTGCTGGAAATGGTGACCGGTCCCTCCAAGGATGTGGATGAGGCCCTGTCCCGGGCCATCCGCGAGGGCGGGCGGGTACGCCGGGCCCTGGTGGCGGATGACTCCTCGGTGGCCCGCAAGCAGATCGTCCGCGCGCTCGCCCAGATCGGTGTTGAGGCCATCGTGGCCAATGATGGTCAGCAAGCGCTCACCAAGCTCAAGGAAATGGCTCAGCAAGGCCCTATTGATGAACAGATCGGCATGGTGATCTCGGATATCGAGATGCCCGTCATGGATGGATACACGCTTTCTTCCGAGATCCGCCAGACAACGGATTTGTCTGGTCTGTACATCCTGTTACATTCTTCCTTGAGTGGTACCTTTAACGAGGCGATGGTGCGTCAGGCGGGGGCGGATCGATTTTTGCCCAAGTTCAGCCCCGATGAGCTGGCTGAGGCCGTGCTGGGCCACCTGCAGCCCGAAGAGGTCGGGCAGTAAGGGATACAGGGCAGGGGGCTGCCATCGGCGGCAACGCATTGCCGCCTGCGGGGCCATTTGCGGGTATACTGCGTTTTCCGGTTCATCACCGGAGGCAGGGATAAACCATTAACCGGGAAGCACCAAAACATTGTCATCAGGCCCGATCGAACCCCAGGATTACGAGGACTTCAAGATCTTTCTTGAGCGGTCCTGTGGTCTTGTGCTGGGAGATAACAAGCACTACTTGGTGACCAGCCGGCTGTCCCGGCTGATGAAGGAATTCTCCGTTGCTTCGGTGAGCGAGTTGCTCAAACTGCTCAAGCGGGGTGGCCGCTCCGGTCTGCGTGAACGGGTGATCGAAGCCATGACCACGAACGAGACCTACTGGTTTCGGGATGTCTTCCCCTTCGAGATCCTCAAGAATCAGATTTATCCGGAACTGGCCAAAAAATCCCCCGGTTCCACCGTACGCATCTGGTGCGCTGCCTGTTCCTCCGGCCAGGAACCCTATTCCATCAGCATGGCCACCAGCGAATATCTGCAATCGCGAGCCGGCAGCCTCAGGGATGTGCAGATCCTTGGCACGGATATCTCTGGCGCCGTGCTGCGCGAAGCCAGGGAAGGCAGCTACGACTCCCTGGCCGTGGCCCGGGGGCTGTCGCTGGATCGGCGCAATCGGTTCTTCATTCAGAAGGGCGACCGTTGGGAAGTGAAGCCGGAGATCAAGGCCCGTGTCAGTTACCGGGAATTCAATCTCCTGGACAACTACAATGCCATGGGGCGATTCGATATCGTCTTCTGTCGTAACGTGTTGATCTACTTCTCTCTCGAGTCCAAGCGGACCATTCTCAAGCGCATCTCCCAGATCCTTAATCCGGGCGGCTACCTCTTCCTGGGGGCCTCTGAGTCCATGGCCAATTATTCCGACGCCTTCGAGATGGTGCGCTGCAGCCCGGGCGTGGTCTACCGCCTCAAGAAGTAACTGTTCCGGGGCGTCAAACTTTCGACTCTCCTCGTCGCGTCCTGGTCTCCTCCGGCGGGTTCTTGCCGGATTGCCCGCTCTTCCTAGTTTGATCTCCTCTCCAAGTGCTTGAAACAGCGCTTATTTAGCGTATGGCATGCTGTTTGCATTTCGACTGACAAGAGATTTTCTTGAGGTCGAAGATCATGCCGCTCTCATTTGACAACGCCCTGGGTATTCACGATGCAGCGCTGCAGGTGCGTTCCAAGCGCATGGAGCTGCTTGCGTCCAATATCGCGAACGCTGACACCCCCAATTACAAGGCCCGCGACCTGGATTTCCGGCAGGTGCTCAAACAGCAGCATCAACCGGACCAGTTGTCCATGCGTCGGACCCATGCGTCCCACCTGGACGCGGCAGGCGGCGGCGGAGGCCTGGGGGAGCCGTTGTACCGGGTGCCAACCCAGCCTTCCCTGGACGGCAATACGGTGGATCCGCAACTGGAGCAGTCGGCCTTTGCCGAGAACGCTGTTCAGTACCAGGCGAGCCTGGATTTTCTGGGTGACAAGTTTACGGGCCTGCGCAACGCCTTCAAGGGCGGCCAGTAGGCCGGGGGATTGAATCATGAGCAACATGTTCAAGGTGTTTGATGTTTCCGGCTCGGCGTTGAGCGCCCAGTCCGTCAGGCTCAACACCATTGCCAGCAATATGGCCAATGCGCAGGTGGGCAGCACCACCGAGGAGGGGGCCTACCGCTCCAAGCAGCCGGTGTTTCAAACGGTGATGGATCAACTCAATCCCAACAGTTCCACGATGCCGGTGCGCGTCATGGACATCGTGGAAAGCGATGCGCCAGCGCGGGCGAAGTATGAGCCGGCGCATCCCCAGGCCAACGAGGATAGGTATGTCTTCATGCCCAACGTGAACATGGTGGATGAGATGGCCAACATGATCTCGGCCTCGCGCAGTTATGAAAACAATGTGGAAGTCATGAACACCACCAAGCAACTGCTGCTGCGCACGCTTCAGTTGGGGCAGGGCTGAGGAGGTATGAACCATGAGCGTTGATCTGAACATGCTGGAGGGACTGGGGCTTTCGTCGACCAATACCCAGCGTGCCGACAAGAGTCAGCAGGGCGAGTTGGGTCAGGAGGATTTCTTCAAGCTCATGATCACCCAGTTGCAGAACCAGGATCCCTTCGAGCCCATGGAGAACGGGGATTTTCTGGGGCAGATGGCCCAGTTTGGCACCGTGAATGGCATCGGCGAGTTGCAGAAGTCCTTTGAGGGCATTGCCCAGTCCGTGCAATCGGCCCAGACCCTGCAGGCGGCAAGCCTGGTGGACCGTGAGGTGCTGGTGCCGGTGGATATGGCGGGTCTTGGACCCGAGGGCGGCGTGCGGGGGGCGCTGGATCTCAAGTCCTCCGCCGAAGAGGTGACCGTGGGTGTCTATGACGCTGCGGGTGCACTGGTCAGGCGCATTCCCATGGGGGCTCAGGCTTCGGGGATGCAGTCATTCCATTGGGACGGCATGACCGATCAGGGCGAGCGGGCACCAGCCGGTGTCTACGAGTTTCGCGCCAATGCGGTGCGGGACGGCAGCAGCGAGCAGCCTGAACTGCTGCTGAATTCCCGCGTGGAGAGTGTGCGCACGGATCAGAGAAACGGCGGCATCAAGCTGCAAATCGAGGGTTTTGGGGAGATGGATTTCTCCGAGGTACGACGCATCGGCTGATGCATCTCGCCATCGGCTGATCATCACTATGAGGGGTATAGCATGCCATTCAATATCGGACTGACGGGACTGAACGCGGCCACCAAGGATCTGGAGGTGACCGGCCACAATGTCTCCAACGCCTCCACCGCGGGCTTCAAGGGGTCCCGGGCGGAGTTTGCCGACGTGTTCGCTTTGTCATACACCGGGGTCTCCAACCTGGCCACCGGCAGCGGGGTGCAATTGTCGGATGTCTCCCAGCAATTCAATCAGGGAGACCTGGAGTTCACCCAGAATAACCTGGACCTGGCACTGAACGGCCGCGGTTTCTTCACTGTCGAGCGTGACGGCATCCGCGAGTACACCCGTGCCGGCCAGTTCATAGCGGACAAGGAGGGGTTCATCATCAATTCTGCCGGGCAGCGGTTGCAGGGCTATCCACCCGAAGGGGGTGCCGATGTGGGGGATATCCGTTTGACCACGGGAGAGGCCGAACCGCAGGCGACGACCGGGATTGAGGCGTTACTGAATCTCAAGTCTACGGCGGAACCTACGGGCGGGGAGTTTGGCGAGCTTACATTGCCTGATGGTTTTGATGCTGGCGATCCGGACACTTGGGGAGATTTTCAAAGCTTTCTGGAGGGTTTGGGCCTCGACGTGTCCGGCACTGACATAACCAATACCACTGGAAACGAAATCACCCTGAGTCGAGCCGATGGCACGGTGTGGCAAACGTTCGCTGATGGCAATACGGCACCGCTCAGCGATCCTGGTGGTTTGGATTCAAACGAGCGTATCTCCCTGTCCACCGGCCCTGACAGCATTGATCTGGATCCAGACGATCCCGAAACCTACAACGAGTCCACCTCCCTGACTGTCTACGACTCTCTCGGCCAGGAACATACGGCTTCGCTGTTCTTCCAACGCAATCCACCGCCGGCAGACAAGACCTGGAATGTGGAGGCCTTCATCGCTGGCGAATCTGTTGGTGACGGCACCCTTGTTTTCAATGCAGACGGAACACTGGATGCGGATGCCAGTGATCCCCTCCAGATAGATTATGCCCCGGGCAACGGCGCAAATCGTCTGGACCTCGCCGTTGACTTCACCGAAACCACCCAATATGGCGACCGCTTCAGCGTCAGCCGTCTCAATCAGGACGGCTTCGCCCCCGGCCAGCTCATCGACGTGAGTGTGGAGTCCGATGGCACTGTGTTCGCACGGTTTACCAATGGCGTCAACCGCTCCCTGGGCCAGGTGGCCGTGGCCAGCTTCGATAATCCACAGGGGCTTCAACCGGTGGGAGGCACCAACTGGGTGGAGACCTTCGGATCCGGTGAGCCCCTGATGGGTCGTGCCGGTGATTCCGGTTTCGGTCTGATTCAGGGCGGCGCATATGAGAACTCCAACGTGGATATCGCCGAGCAGCTGGTGAACCTGATCACGGCCCAGCGCAATTATCAGGCGAATGCCCAGGTGATCAGCACTGCCGACACCATCACCCAGACCATCATCAACATCCGGTAACGGAAAGGGTAAGGCCTCATCATGGACCGCATGCTCTACATCGCCATGACCGGTGCCCGGGAGGCGGCGCATTCCCAGGAGGTGAACAGCCACAACCTGGCCAATGCCAGCACCACCGGGTTCAAGAAGAACCTGGAGGCATTCATCAACCACCCCATGCATGGCCCGGTGTACGACTCCCGGGACTATGTCCAGCTGGAATCCATGCGCGCCGATTTTGCCCATGGACCGCAGATCTCCACCGGTCGCGATCTGGATGTGGCGGTGCAGGGGGATGGCTGGATCGCTGTGCAGGGCGCCGATGGCAATGAGGCCTTTACCCGGGCCGGTAACCTGCAGGTGGATGCTCTGGGCCTGTTGACGACGGTCGACGGTCGACCGGTATTGGGGGATGACGGTCCCATCGCCATCCCACCATCCGAGACGCTGCTCATCGGTGGTGACGGCACCATCAGTGTGCGTCCACTGGGGCAGCAGCCCAACGTCCTGGCGGAGGTGGGCCGCGTGAAACTGGTGAATCCGAATCTGCAGGACCTGGAACGCGGCGAGGATGGCCTGTTCCGGCGTGCGGACGGCGGCATCGAGCCGGCGGATGCCCAGGTGAGGCTGCAGTCCGGCATGCTGGAGGGCAGCAACGTGAACACCGTGGAAGCCATGGTCAACATGATCGAACTGTCTCGTAACTTCGAGACACAAGTGAAGCTCATGAAGACCTCCGAAGAACTGGATCGCAGCAGTTCACAACTGCTGCGCATCTCCTAAGGCCCAGCCAGGAGACTCTCGTCATGAATCAAGCACTCTGGATTTCAAAGACTGGCCTGGATGCCCAGCAGACACGCATGAATGTGGTGTCCAATAACCTGGCCAACGTGAATACCACGGCCTTCAAGAAGGGCCGCGCCTCCTTCGAGGATCTGATCTATCAGACCATCCGCCAGCCCGGTGCCCAGGAGGCCCAGAACAACCAACTGCCCACCGGCCTGATGACCGGTGTGGGGGTGCGCACCGTGGCGACGGAGAAGATATTCGCCCAGGGAAATCATACTCAGACAGACAATGCCCTGGATCTTTCCATCCAGGGGCGAGGGTTCTTCGAGATCCTCACCCCGGAGGGCAACGTGGCCTACACCCGTGATGGCAGCTTTCAGTTGAACGCCGATGGACAGATGGTGATGTCCAATGGTTACGAATTACAGCCGGGGATCTTCATCCCCGAGGGCACCAAGAGCATCCACATCAGTCAGGACGGCATCGTCAGCGCCACCCTTCGCGGCCAGGAAGATGCTCCGGTGGAAGTGGGCAACATTCAGCTGGCGGATTTCGTCAATCCTGCCGGCCTGGAGCCGGTGGGGCAGAACCTGTTCGTGGAGACTGCCGCCAGCGGGGCGCCCCAGCAGGGTAACCCTGGTCAGGATGGCCTGGGTCGGTTGATGCAGGGCTCCCTGGAGAGTTCCAACGTCAATATCGCCGAGGAGTTGGTGAACATGATCGAGACCCAGCGGGCCTACGAGATCAATTCCAAATCCATTTCCACCGCCGACCAGATGATGCAGTTCCTCAACCAGAACCTGTAATCAGGGTGATGTATCGGGGCATTGAAGGGGTAAGACCATGAACAGACAGCGATCCACACATGCATGTGGCAGTGCAGGTCGGCCCGGTCTGCCGCGACTGGGGCTGGTCGTGGTTCTTATGTCCCTATGGCTGGGGGGCTGCGCCACCATGACGCCGGTGGAGCGCGGTGACGACCCGAAGTTCACCGCCATCACGCCGCCACAGCCGCTGCCTCCAGAGCAGAATAACGGCGCCATCTTCCAGCCCGCCTCCAACCAGGGGCTGTTCGCTGATTATAAGGCCCGCCAGGTGGGGGATGTACTCACGGTGGTCCTGGCGGAGCGCACGCAGGCCCGCAAGTCGGCCAGTACCTCCACCAGCAAGGAATCCAACGCGAACCTGAATAATCCCACAGTGCTGGGTCGGCCGGTCACCCGCGGTGGTGTGCCCTTGCTGGATGCCTCTGTGGGCGGCTCCCGGGAGTTTGACGGCGAGGCCGACGCATCCCAGAGCAACCAGCTGGATGGCTCCATCACCGTGATGGTCTCCCAGGTCCTGCCCAACGGGAACCTGGTGGTGCAGGGAGAAAAATGGCTGCAGATCAACCAGGGGCAGGAATTCATTCGCCTGCGGGGCATTGTGCGCCCCGTGGATATCCGTGCCGACAACACGGTGAACTCTAATCAGATTGCCGATGCCCAGGTGGCCTATGGTGGCAGCGGCACTCTGGCGGACAGCAACAACCCCGGCTGGTTGACGCGATTCTTCAACAGCCCCGTGTGGCCCTTCTAGGGGAGAGGCGTTCATGAAATCCATACGCACATTACTGATCGTCTGGGCCCTGGCCGTGATGTCACTGGGGCTGATGCTGCCGGCGCCGGTGGATGCTGCCGACCGGGTCAAGGATCTGGCCTCGGTGGATGGGGTGCGCAGCAACCAGTTGATCGGTTACGGTCTGGTGGTGGGCCTGGACGGCACGGGCGACCAGACCACCCAGGCCCCGTTCACGGTCCAGAGCCTCAAGAACATGCTGGGGCAATTGGGCGTGACCATTCCACCCAATGTGAATCCACAGTTGCGCAACGTGGCCGCGGTGATGGTGCATGCGGATCTGCCGCCATTTGCCAAACCCGGCCAGACCATTGATGTGACCGTCTCTTCCATCGGCAACGCCGGCAGCCTGCGCGGTGGCAGTCTGCTCATGACGCCGATGAAGGGGGCTGATGGTCGTACCTATGCCATTGCCCAGGGGAACCTGGCCGTTGGTGGACTGGGGGTGGAAGGAGCCGATGGCTCCCAGGTGACCGTGAACGTCCCCAGTGTGGGCCGTATACCCAACGGGGCCTCGGTGGAGCGCGAGGTGCCCTCCGGTTTTGCCCGGGGCAATCACCTCACCCTCAATCTGCACCGGCACGATTTCACCACGGCCAATCGGCTCAGTGATGTCATCAATGACACCATGGGCCCCGGCACTGCCCATCCAGTGGACGGCACATCGGTGCGGGTGAGTGCCCCGCAGGATCCGGGCCAGCGGGTCACCTTCATCTCCATGCTGGAGAACCTGCGGGTGCAGCCCGGTGACCCGCCGGCCAAGGTGATCGTCAACTCGCGCACGGGCACCGTGGTCATCGGCAGCAATGTTCAGGTCAGCCCGGCGGCTGTGTCCCACGGCAACCTGACCGTGACCATCACCGAGAGACCCCAGGTCAGTCAACCGGCTCCCCTGGGCCAGGGGGAGACCGTGGTCACCCCGCAGACGGACATTCAGGTAGCCCAGGAAGATGCCCGCATGTTCCTGTTCGATCCGGGGGTGTCGCTTGATGAGATCGTGCGTGCCGTGAATGAGGTGGGGGCGGCCCCGGGGGACCTGGTGTCCATCCTGGAAGCCCTGCGTGAAGCCGGTGCCTTGCGGGCCCAGTTGGTCATCATTTGATCCGGGACGGGAGCCGCTGCCATGAGTGCCTACATCGCCAACAGCTTTAATTACACGGATATGGCAGGTCTGGGTGAGCTGCGGGGCCGTGTGCAGAGCCAGTCGCCCGAGGCGGCCGACGAGGTGGCGCGGCAGTTCGAGGCCCTGTTCATCCAGATGATGATCAAGAGCATGCGTGAGGCCGCGCCAGCAGAAGGCCTTCTTAACAGCCAGCAGACCCGCATGTTTGAAGGCATGTTCGACCAGCAGGTGGCGCTGGACATGGCTCAAGGGCAGGGGATCGGCCTGCGTGAACAGGTGGCAAGGCAGCTGTCGGGACCGGAGGCACGGCGCGACGACGACCGGGCACTGGAAATGCCCACGCATCGAGTGCCCGCCTTGCGTGCCGCCATCGAGGCGGCGGTGGCAGCACCAACTGCCTCCCTGCAGCGTGAGGACGCCCCAGGGGTTGGCAGCGCGACATCAGATCAAGGCACGGAGATGGCGGCCCCGGCTGGGGGTGATCAGCCCTGGATGCCGCAATCCCCGCAGGAGTTCATCCGCGACGTGTGGCCCCATGCAAGGGAAGCCGCTGCGGAACTGGGTGTGGCCCCTGAGGTGCTCGTGGCTCAGTCCGCTCTGGAAACGGGCTGGGGACAGCACGTGATCCGGCATGGGGATGGGCGCAGCAGTCATAACCTGTTCGGCATCAAGGCGGACAGCCGCTGGCAGGGTGACCGGGCCACGGTACAGACCCTGGAATATGTGCAGGATCTGCCCCAGTTGCAGCGGGCCCAGTTCCGTTCCTACGGCAGCGTGGCCGAGAGCTTTGAAGACTATGTGGATTTCCTGCGCAGTAACCCTCGCTACCGGCATGCGCTGGAGGCCGCCGGTGATCCGGAACAATATGTGCGCGGCCTGCAGGACGCAGGTTACGCCACCGACCCCGGCTATGCGGACAAGATTCTGAACATCATGCAGCGTGGCACGCTCAGCGACACCCTGGCCGGATTCAAGTCTGGCGGTGAGCGGCCGCTATCCTAAAAGAGGTAACGATCATGTTCATGCACACTATTCACTTCAAGCCGCGGACTGCCGCCAGGAGGGCATCATGAGTGCGGGACTCTTTGGTATCGCGACCTCCGGGCTGAATGCGGCACAACGTTCCCTGGACACCACCGGCCACAACATCGCCAACGTCAATACCGAGGGCTACAGCCGCCAGCGGACGGAGCAGGGTACGCGCCCGGCCCAGTTTTCCGGGGCCGGCTACGTGGGCCGGGGTGTGGATGTGATGACCGTGAGGCGGATGTACGACGAGTTCGTGCAGACCCAGTTGCGCAACAACACCACGGCCAGTGAGTATCACAGTACACAGCGGGATTTCATCAGCCGGGTGGATAACCTCCTGGCCGATCCGGCTGCGGGCCTGTCGCCTGGTCTGCAGCAATTCTTCTCGGCCACCCAGGAACTGGCCAATGACCCCACCTCCAGTGCCAACCGCACCGTGTTGATCTCGGAGTCCCAATCACTGGTGGATCGCTTCAAGTTCCTGAGCCAGCGGCTCAGCGACCAGCAGACCATCGTGGATGGTCAGATTGGCGCGGGGGTGGATGAGATTAATGGATACAGCGACTCCATCGCCCGACTGAACCAGCAGATTGTGGCCGCTCAGGGCCGGGGTCAGCCTCCCAATGACCTGCTGGACAAGCGGGACCAGATGGTCCTGGAACTGTCCAAGTTCGTGGACGTGAGAACCACCGTGCAGGATGACGGAGCCATGAACGTCTTCATCGGCCGTGGCCAAGGAGTGGTGCTGGGCAACAAGGCCACGCCGTTGTCCGCTAACCGCCCGACACCGGGGGCGCCCCTGGAGATCACGTTCGGTGCCCAGGGGGATAAGGGCGTCAATGTCACCAACCTGATCTCAGGCGGCAAACTGGGTGGTCTGCTGGACCTGCGCAGCTCGGTGCTGGACGAGGCCCAGAATGAACTGGGGCGGGTCGCGGTTTCCGTTGCTGTGGGGTTCAACAATCAGCATCAGGCGGGACTGGATCTGGATGGCAATCCGGGGGAGGCCTTTTTTAACGTGCCTCGACCTGAAGTTTTGTCGGCCTCTGGGAACACTGCTGAGAAACCCAAGGTCACTATTGATCCGGAGGGTCTATCTGAATTGACGAGTCGGGATTACCGCATGACTCGTGAGGGTGGCAATTGGGTATTGGATACCGTTCCCGGCAGTTCGCCACAAACGCTTGATTTCACCAGTGGTGACCCGGTGCGCGCCGCGGGTATGTTGATTGACGAGCCCACAGGAGGAGCAGCCGAGGGTGATAGCTTCCTGATCCGCCCAACCCGTAATGCGGCCCGGGAGATGCAGGTGAACATCACCGAGCCGGATAAACTCGCTGCGGCTGCAGGGTGGTTGGCCGATCCTGAGGTCGATGTCCAGTCCTTGAGTGTGGTGAAGCCAAACGATCTGCCAGCGACCGGGACCAATTCGGTGAATTTTAGTTTCGATAGTAATGACGAAATTGAGCCGGGGGCGGGCGTATGGAAGAAGGTGGTGGATGGCATCGAACTGGTGGTTCGCTCAGATGGTAATCCTGGAACGGTGGAACTGAACCGCAACACCGACCCAGGCCCCGGCGATAACCGTAACGGCCTGGCCCTGGCGCAGGTGCAGTCCACCGGTTACCTGGACGGGGGCAAGAGTTCCATCGAGGACGCCTACAACGGCCTGATCGGCAAGGTGGGCACACAGACCCGTCAGACTCAGGTGGCTGCCGAATCCCAGGCTCGGTTGCTGGCGGATGCCCAGGCCCAGCGGGAAAGTCTCTCCGGGGTCAATCTGGATGAGGAAGCAGCCAACCTGCTTAAATTCCAGCAGGCCTACCAGGCTTCCGCTCAGGTGATCAGCATTACCAGCACGCTGTTCGACACCCTTATCGGCGCAGTGAGGCGATAGATCATGCGTATATCCACGAGCCATATCTTCCAGAACGGCATCGACGTGATTCAGCGCCAGCAGGCCGAGCTCTCTCGCACCCAGAACCAGTTGGGCACCGGGCGCCGCATCCTGTCACCCTCGGACGACCCCAGTGGCAGTGTTCAGGCCCTGCAGTTCGAGAGCCGTATCGATCAGACCAAACAGTTCCAGCGCAACGGCGGCCTGGCCGAGCAGCGCCTGCGCCTCACCGAGGTCACCCTGGCCTCCGTGGGGGATGGCCTGCAGCGCATCCGCGAACTCTCCGTGAAGGCCAACAACGCCACGGAAACCGACGAAACCCGGCGCTACATCGCCGGCGAGATGCAGCAGGTGCTCAACGGCCTGGTGGACCTGGCCAATACCCGCGATGCCAACGGGGAGTACCTGTTCGCGGGTTACAAGTCCCAGACCCAGCCTTTTGTCACGCAGGGTGGCGAGGTCAGTTACCAGGGGGATGATAACGCCCGGCAAGTGGACATCAGCCCCGTGCGCAAGCTGGCGGTGGGAGATCCGGGTAATCAGGTATTCGGCGATGCGAATGTGCCCGGGGCACTCAAGGATGGGAATGGGACCTTCCTCACCGTGCCGAAGGAGGACAATGCGGGCTCGGGTGTCATCAGTTCAGGGGATGTGGTCGATCGCGGTGCCTGGCAAAACGCAGTGGGGGCTGTTTCGGGAGAATTGGAATATAAGGTCACTTTCGATAACGATGGCGAGACATTTTCGATCGAGGCATTCGATAACGGAGCGGGGATCACAACGGATCCATTCGATAGCCTGCCCACGGATCAGCCCTTCCAGAGTGGCGAGGCCATTGAGTTCAATGGTATCAGCTTCGATATCAAGGGCACTCCGGCTGACGGTGACGAGTTCACCATTCGCCCTTCCGAACCCCAAAGCCTCTTTGCCGGCGTCCAGAACATCATCGATGCCCTGCAATCCCCGGTGGGCACCAGTACCGCCCCGGTGAACAACGCCATCAACCGGGGCCTGTCCGAACTGGACAACGCCCTGGGCCACGTCCTGGATACCCGCGCCACCGTGGGTGCGCGCCTTAATGCCCTGGAGAACCAGGATAACCTCAACCAGGATCAGATCCTGCAGCTGGAGACCACCATCTCCGAGATCCGCGATCTGGACTATGCCGAGGCCATCAGTCGTTTCAACCTGCAGCAGGTGGGTTTGCAGGCGGCGCAGCAGTCGTACACGCAGGTGGCCCGCCTCTCCTTGTTTGATTACATCCGTTGATCGAAGGGGCGACAAGCGCTTTTCGGCCCTCACCCCAACCCCTCTCCCGCCAGCGGGAGAGGGGGTCAGACTTCTTCTTACCGGGCGTGCGCCTTTCTCCCTAACCCCTCTCCCGCCAGCGGGAGAGGGGGTCAGACCTCTTCTTACCGGGCGTGCGCCTTTCTCCCTAACCCCTCTCCCGCCAGCGGGAGAGGGGGTCAGACCTCTTCTTCCCGGGCGTGCGTCTTTCTCCCTAACCCCTCTCCCGCCAGCGGGAGAGGGGCTCAGGCCTCTTCTTCCCGGGCGTGCGCCTTTCTCCCTTCTCCCCCTGGGGAGAAGGGCCGGGGATGAGGGGGGCGGCGGGCACCATCCCGTCCAGCATGATAAAATCCCGGGTTTTCCCAAACATCCGTCGGAAGGCCACTCCATGCTGGAACTCAACCCGCTTTTTTCCCATATCAAGGATCTGCAAGGGCGTGTGGATGCCCTGAGGGGGTATCTTTGACTTCGATACCAAGCGCGAACGCCTGGAAGAAGTAAGCCGGGAACTGGAAGACCCCAATATCTGGAACGACCCCGACAAGGCCCAGGCCCTGGGCAAGGAACGTTCCCACCTGGAAGGCATCGTCCATAACCTGGAGCGCATTGGCGGTGGCCTGGATGATGCTCAGGAACTGCTGGAGATGGCCCAGGCCGAGGGCGACGAGGACACCGTCCAGTCCGTCCAATCAGACCTGGATCAATACGAATCCACCGTCGCCGGCCTGGAATTCCAGCGCATGTTCTCCGGCGAAATGGACGATACGGCGGCCTTTCTGGAAATTCAGGCTGGCTCGGGTGGCACCGAGGCCCAGGACTGGGCGGAGATGCTGCTGCGCATGTACCTGCGCTGGGGCGAGCGCCGCGACTTCAAGACGGAACTGATGGAAGTCTCTGCGGGTGAAGTGGCCGGCATCAAGAGCGCCACGGTGCGTTTCGAAGGCCCCTACGCCTTTGGCTGGCTGCGCACCGAGACCGGCGTGCACCGGCTGGTGCGCAAGTCCCCCTTCGACTCGGGGAACCGCCGCCACACCTCCTTCACCTCCGTGTTCGTCTCGCCAGAGGTGAGCGATGACATCGATATCGAGATCAACCCGGCGGATCTGCGTATCGATGTGTATCGGGCCAGTGGCGCCGGTGGTCAGCACGTGAACCGTACCGAGTCTGCCGTGCGTATCACCCACTTGCCCACCGGGGTGGTCACGGCCTGTCAGAACGGTCGTTCCCAGCACAAGAACAAGGACTTCGCCATGAACCAACTGCGCGCCAAGCTCTACGAACTGGAGTTGCAGAAGCGCAATGCGGAAAAACAGGCCATGGAGGACAACAAGGCGGACATCGGCTGGGGTAGCCAGATTCGCTCCTATGTGCTGGACCAGTCCCGCATCAAGGACCTGCGCACCGGCGTGGAGGTGGGCAACACCCAGGCGGTGCTGGATGGTGATCTGGACCAGTTCATCGAGGCCAGCCTCAAGAGCGGCCTGTGATGCCGCTTGCGTCATTTTCCGCGGTGGAGTCTTGCCGCGTCATTCCGTTACATAGCATTCCATTGGCAGACTGATGAACGACCAGACCCAGGACGAGAACAAGCTCATTGCCCAGCGTCGGGAGAAGCTGGGCAAGCTGCGCGAAGATAACGGCGCGGCCTTTCCCAATGATTTTCGGCGCAATGTGATGGCTGGCGAGCTGCACGCCGAGTATGGCGAGCAGGAGCCGGAATGGTTCGAGAGCAACCCCATCCGCGTGGCCGTGGCCGGTCGCATGATGGCCAAGCGGGTGATGGGCAAGGCGAGCTTTACCCAGTTGCTGGACATGTCCGGGCGCATTCAGTTGTTCGTGCAGCGGGATGAACTGCCCGAAGGGCGTTATCAGGCATTCAAGGCCTGGGACGTGGGGGACATCCTGGGCGCAGAGGGTACCTTGTTCAAGACGAAGACCGGCGAGCTGTCGGTGAAGGTGGACAGCCTGCGCCTGCTCACCAAGTCGCTGCGGCCGCTGCCGGAGAAGTTCCATGGCCTGTCGGACATGGAAACCCGCTACCGCCAGCGCTACGTGGACCTGATCATGAACGAGCCGGTGCGGGAGATCTTCCGTACCCGCACGCGCATCATCCAGAGTATTCGCAATTATCTGAATGCCCGGGACTTCCTGGAAGTGGAAACCCCCATGATGCAGTCCATCCCCGGCGGGGCGACGGCGCGCCCCTTTGCCACCCATCACAACGCCCTGGACATGCAGTTGTTCCTGCGCATCGCGCCGGAGTTGTATCTCAAACGTCTGGTGGTCGGGGGGTTCGAGAAGGTCTATGAGATCAACCGCAATTTCCGTAACGAGGGGCTGTCCACCCGGCATAACCCCGAGTTCACCATGCTGGAGTTCTACGAGGCCTATGTGACCTACCATGAACTCATGGACCTCACCGAGGACCTGTTGCGCACCCTGACCCGGGATGTGCTGGGTACCACGACGGTGAGTTACCAGGGCGAGACCTACGACTTCGGTCAGCCCTTCGAGCGCCTCACCGTCAAGGAAGCCATCCTCAAGTACAACCCGGATCTGAATGCGGTCGAGCTGGAAGACGAACAGAAGGCCCGTGCCGTGGCCGAGCGTCTGGGCATTCCCCTCAAGGATGGCTACGGGCTGGGCAAGGTGTGGATCGAGATCTTCGAGAAGACGGCGGAGTCACGCCTGCAGGATCCCACCTTCATTACCGCCTATCCCACGGAGGTCTCCCCTCTGGCTCGACGCAATGACGAGGATCCTTTCGTAACGGATCGCTTTGAATTCTTTGTCGGCGGGCGGGAGATCGCCAATGGCTTTTCCGAGCTCAACGACTACGAGGATCAGGCGGAGCGCTTCCGGCTTCAGGTGCAGGAGAAGGAGGCCGGCGATGACGAGGCCATGCATTTTGATGCCGACTACCTGCGGGCCCTGGAGCATGGCATGCCGCCCACGGCGGGCGAGGGCATCGGCATCGATCGTCTGGTGATGCTGTTCACCGACTCACCCTCCATCCGGGATGTGCTGCTGTTCCCCCACATGCGACCCGAGGCAGGCTAGGCTCCCCCCATGACCCCGAACATGCCCGTTGCCCGCCGCATGGCGGATATCCAGCCCTTTCACGTGATGGACCTGCTGGCCCGGGCCCGGCGGCTGGAGGCCCAGGGGCGGGACATCATCCACCTGGAGATCGGCGAGCCGGATTTCCCCACCCCGGCCCCCATCGTCGAGGCGGGTCGTCAGGCCCTGGCCGATGGTCACACCCATTACACTCCGGCCACCGGGTTGCCGGCCCTGCGCGAGGCCATCGCCCGTTTCTATCAGGATGAATACGGGGCCCATGTGCCCCCGGAGCGCATCGTGATCACCCCGGGGGCCTCCGGGGCGCTGTTGCTGGTGATGGGGGTGCTGGTGAACCCGGGGGCCCAAGTGATCATGGCCGATCCCGGCTATCCCTGTAACCGGCATTTTGTGCGTGCCATGGAGGGTGAGGCCGTGGGCGTGTCGGTGGGGCCGGATACGGCCTATCAACTCACGCCGGACCACCTGGCCGACACCTGGACCGAGCGCACCGCTGCGGCCATGGTGGCCACCCCGTCCAACCCCACCGGCACCCTCACCGAGACGCACAGCCTCAAGTCCATGATCGACTTTGCCCGCGCCCAGGGCGGCAACCTCATCGTGGATGAGATCTACCAGGGGTTGGTCTACGGGCAATCCCCCACGACGGCGGCAGGCCTGTCCAATCAGGTCTTCGTGATCAACAGCTTTTCCAAGTTCTTCGGCATGACCGGCTGGCGCCTGGGCTGGGTGGTGGCCCCGGAACCTTATGTACGTGAATTGGATAAACTGGCCCAGAATCTCTTCCTGGCGGCTTCAACCCCGGCCCAGCACGCGGCCCTGGCGGCCTTTACCCCCGCCTGCCGGGAAATCCTGAATGAGCGCCGTGAGGCCTTCCAGCAACGACGGGACGTGCTGCTGCCGGGGTTACGCTCGCTGGGTCTGCAGGTGCCGGTCACGCCCCAGGGCGCCTTTTACATCTATGGCCACAGCACAGCCTGGGGGGAGGACAGTTTTGTCCTGGCGGAACGTCTGCTGGAAGAGGCGGGTGTGGCTGTCACTCCGGGCATCGATTTTGGCCGTTACGGGGCCGATCAGCATCTCAGGTTTGCCTACACTCGCGATGTGCCGGTGCTGGAAAGCGCGCTGGAACGACTGGGGAAGTGGCTGGCCTGAAGGGAGACGATCGCTACAAAGCGCAAAAGGGGACGGATTTAAATCCGTCCCCTTTTGGTCTCCCTTGTCTCGCTTTTATCACTTCACTCGGGGTTCGGCCTGGAGGATTTCCTCGCTGGCCTGATCCGCATACGTCTTGAAATTGTTGTGGAACAGCATGGCCAGCTTCGCCGCGGTGTCCTGGTAGGCCTGCTTGTCCTCCCAGGTGTTGGATGGGATCAGCACTTCGTCGGGTACGTTAGGGCAGGTGACCGGGATCTGTACCCCGAAGATGGGATCCTTTACGGTGTCGGATTTTTCCAGCGAGCCATCGTGAATGGCATCGATGATGGCGCGGGTATGGGCGATGCTCATGCGCTTGCCTACACCGTACGGGCCGCCACTCCAGCCAGTGTTGACCAGCCAGACGCGCACGTCATGCTCGCGGATACGCTCTGCCAGGAGTTCGGCGTAGCGGGTGGGGTGCCACACCAGGAAGGGGGCGCCGAAACAGGCGGAGAAAGTGGCCTCGGGTTCGGTGACACCCACCTCTGTTCCGGCCACCTTGGCGGTGTAGCCGCTGATGAAATGGTACATGGCCTGGGCAGGGGTGAGACGGCTCACCGGTGGCAGTACGCTGAAGGCATCGCAGGTGAGAAACACCAGGTTGCGCGGATGCCCGCCGGTGCAAGGGATCTTGGTATTGGGGATGAATTCCACCGGATAGGAGCAGCGGGTGTTCTCCGTGATGGAGCTGTCCTCGTACTGTACTTCCCGCGTATCCGGGTCGTAGACCACGTTCTCCAATACGGCACCGAAGCGGATGGCGTTGTAGATTTCCGGTTCGGCCTTGGGATCCAGATTGATGGCCTTGGCGTAGCAACCGCCCTCAATGTTGAACACGCCCTGGTCAGACCAGCAGTGCTCGTCGTCACCGATGAGGTAGCGACCCGGATCAGCGGAGAGGGTGGTCTTGCCAGTCCCGGAAAGCCCGAAGAAGACGGAGACATCGCCCTTTTTGCCCTCGTTGGCGGAACAGTGCATGGAGAGCACGTCCTGCTTGGGCATGATGTAATTCATGATGGTGAATACGCCCTTCTTCATCTCACCGGCGTATTCGGTGCCCAGGATGACGAATTCGCCTCGGGCAAAGCACAGGCTGACGCTGGTGGGATTCTTCACGCCCAGGATGCTGGTGTCTGCCGAGGCGCGACCGGCATTGTAGATGACGTAGTCGGGTTCGCCGAACTGCTCCAGTTCCTCCGGGGTCGGGCGGATGAGCATGTTGCGCATGAACAGGGCATGATAGGCCCGCTCGCAGATCACGCGGATACGCACCCGGTAGCGAGGGTCCCAGCCGGCGAAGCCGTCGATGACGTACAGTCGTGAGCAGGTGTTCAAATGATCGACTGCCTGGGTGCGCAGGGCATCGAAGCTGGCCGCCTCCAGGCCCACATTGACCGGACCCCACCAGACATCATCGTTGATGTGCTCGTGGGAGACCACGCGCTTGTCCTTGGGGCTGCGACCGGTCTTGTCGCCGGAGCGGGCGATCAGGGCGCCCGTGGAGGAGATGGCGGTGCCGTGTTCGTGGGCCAGGGCCTCTTCATAGAGAACGGCGGGGGAGGGATTGCGCAGCACTTTCGCCACGCTGATGCCATGCTGATTCAGGCTGAAGGTCATGCAGATCTACCTGTGGGGAAAGGAGGGGGTTTGAGACAGACTATTAAGATGCGTGGGTTAAAACAACAGCCGTTCCGATTATTTTGGATATTTCATTGATAAATGCCATGCGGGCGGCCAGGAATCAAGGTCTGTTGCTATTGCCCTGCCGTTGGCTTCCTGTCACGATTTACGGTTTTTTCTTATAAGTATCTATTCAAAAGTGCTGAAAGCCCCATCGTGGGGCCGCATGAGGTGTGCTGCATGAGCCTGACATCGCTGTTGACGCCGTGAGATACCGTTCCGATTATGCCTATTCGGATCAGCGGGTAAACTGGCGGATCCTGCTCAGTCTGATCCCCTATCTGATGGAGTTCAGGGGGCGGGTGATCCTGGCCCTGGGTCTGCTCACCCTGGCCAAGCTGGCCAATGTCCTGGTGCCGGTGGCGCTCAAGTACATTGTCGATCATTTCGAGTCTTCTCCCGAGACTGCGGTCATGGTGGTGCCGGTGGCCCTGTTGGTGGCCTACGGCCTGTTGCGCTTCGGGACGGTATTCTTCTCGGAACTGCGGGACGCGGTATTCGCACGGGTGGCAGAACGGGCCATGCGTCGGGTGTCGTTGCAGGTGTTCGAGCATCTGCATCGGATGGATCTGGGCTTTCACCTGTCCCGCCGCACGGGCGGGCTGGCCCGCGACATCGAGCGCGGTACCTCCGGCATCAGCTTCCTGCTGCGTTTCACCCTGTTCAATATCCTGCCCACCCTGCTGGAGATTGGCATGGTGGCGGTAATCCTCTTTCTGGTCCTGAGCCCCGGTTTTGCAGTGACCATGGTGCTGGCAGTGGCCATCTACATCGCCTTTTCGGTGATCGTGACGGAATGGCGCAACCGCTTTGTGCGCCAAGCCAATCAGATGGATAACCGTTCCAACACTCGGGCGGTGGACAGTCTGCTGAACTTTGAGACGGTAAAGTATTTCGGCAACGAGGGTTACGAGGCGGGCCGGTACGATACGGATCTGGAGGCCTGGGAGACGGCGAGGATGAACAATCGTCTCTCCCTGGCGGCGCTGAATTCGGGGCAGGCCTTCATCATTGCCGGTGCCATTACGGTGATGATGGTGATGGCGTCCACCCAGGTGGCGCAGGGGAAAATGACCCTCGGTGATCTGGTGATGGTGAATGCCTACATGATTCAGTTGTTCATTCCCTTGAATTTCCTGGGTTTCGTGTATCGGGAAATCCGCGAGTCCCTGATCAACATTGAGCGGGTATTCCGGTTGATGGATCAACCGCCGCGGGTGGTGGATCGCCCGGATGCCCGGCCTTTGGTGCCGGATGGGGGCGAGGTGGCCTTCGAGGGGGTGAGTTTTGGCTACGGGGCCGACCGGCAGGTGCTTCACGAGGTGAGTTTCCGGGTACCCGCGGGCCATAAGCTGGCGCTGGTGGGAAGTAGTGGCGCGGGCAAGTCGACCATCGCGCGTTTGTTGTTCCGTTTTTACGATGTGGATGGGGGGCGCATCACCATCCATGGTCAGGATATTCGGGAGGTCACCCAGGACAGTCTGCGGGCGGCTATTGGGGTGGTGCCTCAGGATACTGTGCTGTTCAACGATACCATCTATTACAACATCGCCTATGGCCGCCCGGACGCGCCCCCGGAGGAGGTGCACCGGGCGGCCCGGCTGGCGCATCTGGAAGAGTTCATCCAGCGGCTCCCGGAGGGCTTTGACACGGTGGTGGGTGAGCGGGGCCTGAAGTTGTCCGGCGGCGAGAAGCAGCGTATCGCCATCGCCCGGGTGATCCTCAAGGATCCGTCCATCCTGGTGCTGGACGAGGCCACATCCTCGCTGGATTCCCATTCGGAGCAGGCCATCCTGGGCGCCCTGCGGGAGATCGCCCGTGAGCGCACGACCCTGGCCATCGCCCACCGTCTGTCCACGGTGGAGGATGCAGACACCATCCTGGTGCTGGAGCACGGGCGCGTGGTGGAGCAGGGCACCCACGAGGCATTGCTGGGCGCCAACGGGGCCTATGCGGCACTGTGGCGGCGTCAGCAGCGGGGGGAGGGGTAGGCTCGACTGCCGCATCCCTGCGGCAGACGCCCGCTTACAGGGAACCGCCCCCCGGACTCAGGAACTGGTCGGTTTTGGGGGTGCCCGCTCCCAGGCCATGGCAGCGGTAGCGCAGCTACACAATGAACCCCTCTCCCCTCCGGGGAGAGGGGTTGGGGTGAGGGGCGCGGCGGGCACGATCTCGGGTGTGTCAGCCTACCCCCAGTAACGCCGCCCCGTACGCCGCTTCCGTCTCCCTCGCCGCCACCATAGCCACACCACACCGGACCTCCCGCATCCGCGTCCACGCCGGATTCCTCGCGCCACCCCCCACGGTGCGGATGGAAGCCAGCGAGGGCGCCCCCAACTCCCGCATGAGCGCATATCCCCGTGCCTCAATGGCCGCAATCCCCTCCAGCAGTCCCTGAAAGAAAATCACATCATCTTCCGGTCGGGGCGAGAGCCTCGGCGCCATGGCCGGATCGCAAACGGGAAAGCGCTCTCCCACACCAGGCAGCGGGTAGTAGTCGAGACCGGTGGGTTCCTCGGGTCGGAGCGCAGGAGTCATGTCGGCCATCTGCCCATCGCTGAAATGCTGACGCAGCACTGCCCCGCCGCTGTTGGAGGCGCCGCCCACCAGCCAGCGGTCGTGCAGACGATGACTGTAGATCCCGTACTTCGGGGCAAAGAGGGGGTGATCGGACAGCATCTTGATGGCCAGAGTGCTGCCCAGGGACGTGACCGCCTCGCCGGCGCGATCAGCGCCGGTGGCCAGGAAGGCGGCGATGCTGTCGGTGGTGCCGGCGATGATCTGAAGGTTACGGGGCAGTCCCAGTTGCCGGGCCAGGTCGGGCCGGATGGGAGCGAGAGGGGTGCCGGGCGGTGAGACCTGGGGCAGAAGATGGGTCGGTAAGTCCAGCGCGTTCAGCCATGCTGGCCAGGCGCGTTCAACCGGGTCGAAGCCCAGTTTCAGGCAGTTGTTCTCATCGCTCAGGCCAAACCGGCCAGTCAGGCACCCCGCCAGCCAGTCGGCCTGGTGCAGGGCATGGGCGGCGCGCCCGGTCTGGCCTGGGTGATGTTCCAGCCACCACAGGAGCTTGGCCAGGCTGGAACTGGCCCCATGGGCACCGCTGTCATCCGGCGCCACGCCCGCGATGCGATCGGCCTGGGTGCGTGCCCGCGCGTCGTTGTACATGAGGGCGGACCCGAGGGGAGCTCCTTCGGCGTCCGTGAGCAGCAGGGTGGCCGAGGTGCCGTCAATGGCCAGGGTGCGCGGCGGGCAGGGCAGGGCGCGAGCGAGCTCGGTGAGTACCTGCTGCAGGGCGGTCCACCACAGGGCCGGGTCCTGTTCCACGGTCGCGCCGTTGCGGAGCGGGGCTTCCACCGCTATGGCATGGCTGGTGAGGCGTGCCCCATCTGGTGCCACGGCAGCCCCGCGGCATCCGGAGGTGCCTATGTCGATGCCGAGATGACAGTAAGAGTGTGGCATGTTCGGATGTTCGTTGGCTGGTTGTCGGGTGTTTCCTGCTTCGGTCGTGGCCCCTTCCCCCTCACCCCAACCCCTCTCCCCGGCGGGGAGAGGGGCTCAGGATCTTTTGCCGGCAACCGGAAGCCCCGATCTCAACGCCTCTTCGTGGGCGGCGGGTTCCTGTAAGCGGGTGTTCGCCGCATGGAAGCGGCGGTCAAGCCTACAGGGATGTATTCACGGCGTCCCGCTGTAAGGAACCCGCCGCCCGCGAAGAGGCTACCCTCCGAAGCTAAACCCGGGAGAGTGTTGCCTCGAAGTTAAATCCAGGTGATTGTGTCCCCGGAAGTCAAGCTCGGGGGAGTGTGCCCCCCACAGTCAAACCCCGGCAAGCGGACCCCGCACTCAGGGCAGTTTCACCTCCTCGGGCGCCACCCACTGCGGATCCCGGTGCTCCACCACCACCGTGGTATACACCCCGCCGCGCACATTGAACTCTGCCGTCAGCCGCATGAACCGGGGCGCAGTCGCCTTCACCAGATCCTCCAGGATGCGGTTGGTCACGGCCTCGTGAAACGCGCCCTCGTCCCGGAAGGACCACACATACAGCTTCAGCGACTTCAGTTCCACGCAGCGCTCATCGGGCACATACTCCAGGCGCAGCTCGGCAAAGTCCGGCTGACCCGTCTTGGGACACAGGCAAGTGAACTCCGGCACCTGGATACGAATGGTATAATCACGGGCTTTGTTGGGGTTTTCAAAGGTTTCCAGTTGCTTACTGGGCTGGGTGGTCATCAGTATCAATCCGGTCTGATCGCGGCGCGCCGGGCGCCACCGCGAGAATCGAGGGTTCATGGGTTACAAGCGGTATAGTTTAGCGTTTTCTTCTGGATTCGGCAGTCCGTCATGCGTCTGAGCAAGATCAAGCTCGCCGGATTCAAGTCCTTCGTGGATCCCACCACCATTCCCTTCCCCAGCAACCGGGTGGGCGTGGTGGGCCCCAATGGCTGCGGCAAGTCCAACACCATCGACGCCGTGCGCTGGGTCATGGGCGAGTCCTCCGCCAAGTATCTGCGCGGCGATTCCATGGAAGACGTCATCTTCAACGGCTCCTCCTCCCGCAAACCCGTGGGTCAGGCCTCCATCGAACTGGTGTTCGACAACAGTGACGGTGGTCTGGGGGGGCAGTATGCCCAGTACAACGAGATTGCCATCAAACGCCGCGTCAGTCGCGATGGGCAATCCCAGTATTTTCTCAACGGCACCCGCTGTCGTCGCCGGGACATCACCGACATCTTCCTGGGCACCGGCCTGGGGCCGCGCAGCTACGCCATCATCGAACAGGGCATGATCTCCCGCCTCATCGAGGCCAAGCCTGAGGAATTGCGCGTCTACCTGGAAGAGGCCGCCGGGATCTCCAAGTACAAGGAACGTCGGCGGGAGACCGAAAACCGCATCCGCCACACCCGGGAGAACCTGGAACGCTTGCAGGACGTGCGCGACGAGGTGGAAAAACAGCTCAAGCACCTGCAACGCCAGGCCGAGACCGCCGAGAAATACAAGACACTCCGGGACGAGGAACGTCGGATCAAGGCCGAACTGCTGGCCCTGCGCCTGAGAGACCTGGACCAGGAGGCTCAGCGACGGGAACAGACCCTGCGCACCCAGGAGACGCGCCTGGAAGAGGTGGTGGCCTCGCAGCGTCAGCAGGAAACCGGCCTGGAACGAGATCGCGAGGCCCTTCATGAGGCCAACGAAACCCTCAACCAGGTGCAGGGGCGCTACTACCGGCTTGGCGCTGATATCTCCGGCACCGAGCAGTCCATTCGCCATCACAAGGAGATGCAGGAACGCCAGTCCCGGGAGTTGAAACAGGCCGAACAGGCCCTGGCCGAGACCACAGGCCACATCCAGGCCGATGAGGCGCGCCTGGTGGAGGTGCTCGGTTCCCTGGAGGAACTGGAGCCGGAGCACGAGGTGGGCAGCGAGGCCCTGGAAGAGGTCAACGACCGCCTTGCGGAGGCTGAACAGGCCATGGGGGACTGGCAGGGGCGCTGGGAGGACTTCAATCGGCGCGCTGCCGAGCCCAGTCAGGTGGCCCAGGTGGAACGTGCCCGCCTGGAGCAACTGGAAAATCAGATCGGTCAGCTGGACGCCCGCCATGGGCGCCTGGATGATGAACTCAAGGGTTTGTCCACCGAAGGGCTGCAGGCCGAGATCGACACCGTGGCCGAAGAGGTGGAGCGGGCCCGGGAGCAGGAACGGGCCCTGCAGGACAACCTTCAGGAGACGGCGGACCGGATTCAGGGCAACCGGGATGAAAGCCGCTCCCAGGCTGCCGAACTGGAGGAATGGCGTCGCCGCCTGCAGGCGCATGGCGGACGACTGGCCTCGCTGGAGGCGTTGCAGCAGGCGGCCCTGGGCAAGGAGGCCAGGACCCTGGTGGACTGGCTGGAAGGCCAGGGCCTGGACGGGGCACCGCGACTGGGCGAGACCCTGGATGTGGCGCCTGGCTGGGAAAAGGCCGTCGAGACCGTGCTGGGCCCTTTCCTGGAGGCGGTCTGCGTGGAAGACCTGGAGGCGGTGGCGCAGGTCACCGGCAGCCTGGAGCAGGGTCAGCTGGTGGTCTTTGAACAGGCCGGAGAGGCATCCATCGAGGCGACGGGGGGTGACGCCCTGGCCGACCGGGTGTCCTCACGCCTGCCGCTGGGTGAGTTGCTGCAGGGCATCTTCACCGCCCCGGATCTGGATGCCGCCCTGGCCCTGCGACCGCGGTTGCAGCCTCACGAATCCGTCATCACCCCCGAGGGCCTATGGCTGGGGCCCCGGTGGCTTCGGATCGCCCGGGACCATGACGAGCACGTCGGGCTGCTGGCCCGTGACAAGGAGATTCGCAGCCTCAAGGAAGAGATCGAGACCCTCAAGGAGGCGGTCGACACCCGCCAAACCCTGATCGAGGAGCAGCGGGAGGCCCGGCGAGAACTGGAAAGTGTGCGGGATCAGTTGCAGCAGGAGGTCAACCAGGCCCATCGCACGGTATCCGATCGGCAGGCCCAGCTCAGCAACCGCCAGACCCGGCTGGAGCAGATGGAAACCCGCCTCCAGCGCGTGTCCGATGAAATGGCGGAGATCCGCCAGACCCGCGAGCGCGACGCCCAGGCCCTGCAGCAGGCCACCCGCAAGCGCAATGAAGCCGTCACCCGGATGGAGTCCCTGGCCCGGGAGCGTGAAGGGTTGGATGCGGAGCGTGACACCCTGCGCCAGCGCCTGGAAACGGTGCGTAGCGAGGCGCGTACACGACGCGATGCGGTGCATCAGTTGGCCCTGCAGGTGCAGTCCCTCACTGCGTCACGGGATGCCACGCAGCAGAGCCTTGCCCGGATGCGCAGCCAGTCCTCACAACTGGCACTGCGCCTGGAGACCCTGCGTGAATCCCTGGAGGCCTCCGGCGAGCCCATCGCAGAGTTGGAGGACACCCTGGAGGCCCGGGTCAGTGAACGTGCGGCCCTGGAGGATGAACTGGCCCGGGCGCGTGATCAGGTGCAGTCCCTGGAAGCGCGCATGCGGGAAACCGATCAGGCCCGGGTTACCCGGGAGCGAGAGGCTGAATTCCTGCGCCAGGGTCTGGATGAATTGCGCATGGCCTGGCAGGAGATTAAGGTTCGTAGACAGACGAGTCTGGAACAATTGCAGGAGAGCGGGTTCGAGGCCGACGAGCTGCTGGCACAACTGGACACCGAGGCCAGTGTGGAGGCCTGGCAGTCACGGGCGGATGATCTGGCCCAGCGTATCCAGCGCCTGGGAGCCATCAACCTGGCGGCCATTGACGAGTACCGGGAACAAAGCGAGCGCAAGCAGTATCTGGATGACCAGTACGCGGACCTGGTGGAGGCCCTGGATACGCTGGAGGGCGCCATTCAGCGTATCGACCGGGAGACGCGGTCCCGTTTTCGCGAGACCTTTGAGCGGGTCAACGTGCGGCTCAAGGAGATGTTCCCGCGGCTGTTCGGTGGTGGTCAGGCCCACCTGGAGATGACCGGTGATGACCTGCTCACCACGGGTGTGGCCGTGCTGGCGCGTCCTCCGGGCAAGCGCCTGTCCACCATCCATCTCATGTCCGGAGGTGAGAAGGCGCTCACGGCAGTGGCCCTGGTGTTTGCCATCTTCGAGCTCAACCCGGCACCCTTCTGCATGCTGGATGAGGTGGACGCGCCGCTGGATGAGGCCAATGTGGGGCGCTTTTGCGACCTGGTGAGGGAGATGTCGGAACGGGTGCAGTTCATCTTCATCACCCACAACAAGGCCACCATGGAAATGGCCGATCAACTCATTGGCGTGACCATGCGGGAGCCGGGGGTGTCGCGGCTGGTCACGGTGGATGTGGAAGAGGCGGCGCAGATGGCCATCGGCTGAGCGGCACGGCGCCCTTTGAAACCGAACACTTGAGACAGGACCGGGGAGATGGATACGTTGCGTTGGATTCTATTGTTACTGGGGGTCATGATCCTGGCCGGGATTTACCTGGCCGGGCGCATCCGCCAGCCGCGTCGTCCCCGTGATCTGGACGACGACGGGATCGATGCGGACGAACTGGAACACGTGCATATCCGTGCCGACGAGGGCTTTACGCCCTCGTCTTCGCGCGCGGAAGAGGCACAGCCCATGGGAGAGGATCCTCTCGTATCGCGGCGCCAGGAGCCGGTGTTTGACGAGGTCGGCGTGGGCGAGGTACGGGTGGTTCACCGGGATACCCCCCGGGAGGACGAGGCTGAACCCACGCCGGGCCAGGAGCCGTTATCTGGTTCGGATTCCGGTTTGGAAAGGGTCGAGTCCTCTGTCACCGAGCGTCCGCCCCGGTCGACCCGCTCCCGCGGACACGGCGGTGCAAGCCGGCGCCCCCGGAGGGGCAAACCGGGCATGCTCGCCCGACTCAAGAGCAGCCTACCCAAGCCTTCCCTGCCGGGTATCAAGGCGCCCGGATTGCCGGGACTGGGCCGGTTGTTCCGTGGCAAGGGCACCTCGAGCAGTGTGGACGAGGCGCCGGCTGGCGAGAGTGAAGCCGCAGCTTCGGCGCAACCGGAGGCCGAGGACAAGATCATCGTCCTGCATGTGGTCGCCCCCAATCAGGAGCGATTCCTGGGCGTGAATCTCCAGGCGGCCCTGGCCGAAATGGGCCTTGAGCATGGCGATATGGGCATCTACCACCTGAACGTCTCCGACGGTCAGCGCACCTTCACCCTGTTCAGCCTGGCCAACATGGTCAAGCCGGGCAGCTTCGATCCCGAGACCATGGACGCATTCACCACCCCCGGTGTGAGCCTGTTTCTGCGCCTGCCCGGGCCCTGTGATCCCCTGGAGAGCTTTGATGCCATGCTCACCTGCGCCGAACGACTGGCGGAGCGCCTGAACGGTCAGGTGCTGGATGCCTCCCGCAGCGCGGTGACGCCCCAGGGCAATCAGCACACGCGTGAGGATATCCGCCAGTGGAAACTGCACAGGGGACTGTAACCTCGAGTGATGTCGATGAATGATGCCGCACCCGAGGCCGTTCGGGAGAAAGTGGAGGCCCTGCGCAGTCAACTGGATCACCATGACTACCGCTATTACGTCCTGGATGACCCGGAGATACCGGATGCTGCCTATGATCGCCTGCTGCGTGAGTTGCAGGATCTGGAGGCCGAATATCCCGAACTGGTGACGCCCGAGTCACCCACGCAACGGGTCGGTGGGCGCCCCCTGGAGGGCTTCCCCGAGGCCCGTCACCTCCTGCCCATGCTCTCCCTGGATAACGCCTTCGAGGAGGCCGAAGTGCTGGCCTTCGACCAACGTCTGCGGGAGCGCCTGGATACCCACGACACTCTGGCGTATGCGGTGGAGCCCAAGCTGGATGGCCTGGCGGTCAGCCTGCTCTACGAAAACGGCCAGCTGGTGCGTGGCGCCACCCGGGGGGATGGCACCACCGGTGAGGACATCACCTCCAATATCCGCACCATCCGTGCCATTCCTCTGCGGCTTCAGGGGGCGCATCACCCGCCCCGGCTGGAGGTGCGGGGGGAGGTCTATATGGAAAAGGCCCGTTTCGAGACATTGAATGCACGGGCGCGGGAGGACGGCGGCAAGGTCTTCGTGAATCCCCGCAATGCTGCTGCTGGCAGTCTGCGGCAGTTGGACCCCCGGGTGACCGCTGAACGTCCCCTGTCCTTCTTTGCCTATGGCGTGGGATACGTGGAGACAGGCAATCTGGCCGATACTCAGGGCGAGACCCTGGATCAACTGGCCCGCTGGGGCCTGCGGGTCTGCCCGGAGCGTGACGTGGTCAGCGGCGCCGAGGGGTGCCTGGCATACTATCGGCGCATTTGCCAGGCCCGCGACGAACTCCCCTATGAGATCGACGGAGTGGTGTACAAGGTCAATTCCCTTCGCCTGCAGCAGGAACTGGGTTTCGTCTCCCGGGCGCCGCGCTGGGCCATCGCCCACAAATACCCGGCTCAGGAGCAGATCACGGTGCTCAAGGAGGTGGAGTTCCAGGTGGGCCGTACTGGAGCGGTGACCCCGGTGGCTCGCCTGGAGCCGGTCTTCGTGGGGGGCGTGACGGTGAGCAATGCCACCTTGCACAACATGGACGAGGTTTTGCGCAAGGACGTGCGTATCGGTGACACGGTGATCGTGCGCCGTGCCGGCGACGTGATCCCCGAGGTGGCAGGGGTGGTGAAGGATCTTCGCCCCGAGGATGCCCGTGCCATCGTCATGCCCGAGACCTGCCCGGTGTGCGGTTCATCGGTGGTCCGGCCCGAGGGTGAAGCGGTCTCCCGATGTTCCGGTGGACTTTACTGTGCTGCCCAGCGCCGCGAGGCCATCAAGCATTTCGCCTCGCGCCGGGCCCTGGATGTCGAGGGGCTGGGAGACAAGCTGGTGGAGCAATTGGTGGACCGGGGCCTGGTGGAGCATGTGGATGATCTTTACGCCCTGGACAGCGCCACCCTGGCGGGCCTGGAGCGCATGGGCGAGAAGTCGGCGGCCAACCTGGTGGCGGCGCTGGAGAAGAGCAAGCACACCACGCTGGACCGGTTCATCTTTGCGCTGGGCATCCGTGAGGTGGGAGAGGCCACGGCCCGCGGTCTGGCGGCCCATTTCGGCAGCCTGGATGCCCTGATGGCGGCGGATGCCGACGCCTTGATGCAGGTGCCGGATGTGGGGCCCAAGGTGGCCGAGCATGTATCGGCCTTCTTTGCCCAGCCCCACAACCGCGAGGTGATCCAGGCCCTGCGAGAGGCCGGTGTGCGCTGGGAAGAGCATGAACCCGCCGCTCGGCCATCGGATGAGGATCAACCTCTGGCGGGCTGCACCTACGTGCTCACCGGCACCCTGTCATCCATGACTCGGGATGAGGCGGGCGCCCGCTTGCGGGCGCTGGGGGCCAAGGTATCAGGCAGTGTATCCAAAAAGACCACCGCTGTGGTTGCCGGGGATGCCGCCGGCTCCAAGCGTGACAAGGCAGAACAACTGGGTGTGCCGGTGCTGGATGAGAGGGCGTTGATGGAATTGCTGGGGGGATCGGCAACGGGCGCTGAGCCGGGTGATTAGTGCCAGTCCCATTCCCCATCGTTCAGGGGGGCCTCGTCGAAGGTGTCTTCCAGTCGGCGGCGCAGGGCCTTGCGCTCCAGGTAAAGCTCCAGTGAATGTCGGGCCGACAGTCGTGTCGGTGATTCCGAATCCTTCCAGTCAAAACCGGGCTCTTCGTCATCGCCCGGAAGAATGTCAGGGGACAGGCTCATAGGGGGAGGATCTCCAGGATCATTGTGATTGAGCCTGCCTTATAAACTTTTCCCGGAAATCCGCAAGACGATTCTTTTTATCGACTATCCCAAGGAGGATTGATGTGTGGGTAGCGGATGAAGCACCCACGAAAAAGGGCCGCTCACCATCGGTGAGCGGCCCTTCAATCCAAAGAACTCAGGTTCAGCCACAAACACGCCCCTCTCCCTCAGGGGGGAGGGGCGTGACATGTCACCTCAGATCATCGGGCCTGGTAGATCAGGACCGCCGGGCCTGACGGCGGGGGCCTTCCTTGCGAGGTCCGTTGAACCGGCGGGGTCCACCCCGGGAGGGGGTGGCGTCATTGATGGGGCGCAGCCCCAGTTTCTGACCACAGACCCACACCTTTTTCAGGTGATTCAGCAATGCCGGGGGCATCTGGGCGGGCAGGTCCACCGTGGCGTGATCTTCACTGATGTCGATCTTGCCGATATGGGAATTGTCCAGGCCCGCTTCATTGGCGATGGCGCCCACCAGGTTGCCTGGCTTGAGGCCATGCTGATGGCCTACGTCCACCAAGAAGCGTTGCATGCCCTCATCCACCTGCTCCTGGCGGCGAGCGCCGCCCTTGCGCTTGGGCGGACGCTGCCCGCCGTCCATGCTCCGCTCGCGGCCCTTGCGGGGCCCCCGTTCCGGTGCGGGCGGGGTCATCTCCCGGCTCTCATCCAGCAGCAGCGGGGTGTCGCCTTGGGCAATGTGAGCCAGGGCGGCCGCCACGTTCATGGGATCCTCGTCATTTTCCTTCACGTACTCGGCCACCAGGTTCTGGAAGAACTCCAGATCCTGACCACCCAGGGTGTCGGCAATCTGCTGACGGAACCGTTCGATGCGGCGCTCGTTCACATCGCGAGTGGTGGGCATGTGCATGGCCTCGATCGGCTGGCGCGTGGCCCGTTCGATGGCCTGGAGCATGCGCTGTTCGCGAGGTGCCACGAACAGGATGGCCTCGCCCTGGCGACCGGCCCGGCCGGTACGGCCGATGCGGTGTACGTAGGACTCGGTGTCGTGGGGAATGTCGTAGTTGACCACATGGCTGATGCGTTCCACATCCAGGCCCCGGGCCACCACGTCGGTGGCCACGACGATGTCCAGTTGGCCACGCTTGAGGCGTTCGACCACGCGCTCACGCAGGTTCTGCGGGATGTCGCCGTTCAGGGCTTCGCAGGCGTGTCCGCGGGCCGCCAGCTTTTCGGCCAGCTCCACCGTCTCGGTCTTGGTGCGCACGAAGACCAGCATGGCATCAAAGTCTTCGTGTTCCAGCAGGCGCGTGAGCGCGTCCAGCTTGTGCAGCCCACTGACCCGCCAATAGCGCTGACGGATGGTCGATGCCGTGGTCGTGGTGGAAGCAATGCGGACTTCCTGGGGGGATTTCAGGTGCTTGCGCGCCACCTTGCGAATCACGTCGGGCATGGTGGCGGAGAACAGGGCCAGCTGACAGGTGGCCGGGGTTTGTTCCAGCACCCATTCCACATCGTCGATAAAGCCCATGCGCAGCATCTCGTCGGCCTCGTCCAGCACCAGGGCCGTCAGGCTTTCCAGGCGCAGTGTGCCTCGGCGCATGTGGTCCATGACGCGACCGGGGGTACCCACGATCACCTGGGCGCCGCGCTTGAGTTGACGCAGTTGCACGGTGTAAGACTGCCCGCCGTAGATGGGCAGCACGTGGAAGTCAGGCATGTGCCGGGCGTAGGTCTCAAAGGCCTCGGCTACCTGGATGGCCAACTCGCGGGTGGGGGCCAGTACCAAGATCTGGGGATACTGCACGTTGGGATTGAGCTTGGCCAGCAAGGGCAGGGCGAAGGCGGCCGTCTTGCCGGTGCCGGTCTGCGCCTGGCCCAGCAGATCCTGGCCGGAGAGCAGCACCGGGATGCTCTGAGCCTGGATCGGCGTCGGCTCTTCGTAGCCGCTCTCGTCGAGGGATTTGAGGATGGATGCGGGCAAGCCCAGCGCCGCAAATGCGGCTGGGGTAAGATTTTCCTGATTCAATGTGATGACCTGTGGAAGAGGAAGAAAGGAGGGGCGCTGATCACGAACGCGTGCTTATCATGCACTGGGCCCCCGGATCTCGAAGCGGTGGACCGTTCTATGCTCAGGTCCGCTCGAAGACCCGCCTGTTCCACGGTGTGCCGCTTGGGCTGGATTCGTTTGGTGCCGGGAGCGAGAATCGAACTCGCACTCTGTTGCCAGAACCGGATTTTGAGTCCGGCGCGTCTACCAGTTCCGCCATCCCGGCTGAATCCAATCCAGCATTTTAATCGGGAAGTAGGGGAAAAGATAGCCCACCTTGCAAATGTTGCGATCCATCCCCGGCCGAATAGCCCGTACACGTTAACGGACCGGGGTGGGGGACGCCTCAGTCGCCCCCTGACCCCAATCCTGCTACCATCGCGCGCCATGCAAGTCAGCGACTTCGACTTTTTCCTCCCTCAGGAACTCATTGCCCAGGCCCCGCTGCCCGATCGCGGCGGGGCCCGTCTGCTGTGCCTGGATGGGCCAACGGGGCAATTGGCCGACCGGCAGATCCGTGATCTTCCTGAGTTGTTGTCTCCCGATGACCTGCTGGTGTTCAACGATACCCGCGTCATCCCGGCGCGTCTCAAGGGCCGCAAGGTGGAGACTGGCGGGCAGGTGGAAGTCCTGGTGGAGCGCATCACCGGCCGCCAGGCGGCCCTGGCCCATGTGCGGGCGAGCAAGGCCCCCGGACCCGGAACCCGGCTGTGCCTGGAGGGTGTGGTGGAGGCAACGGTGGAAGGTCGGGACGGGGATCTGTTCGTGCTCGTTTTCGATGCGCCGGTGCTGGATCAACTGGAACAGCACGGTCATATGCCCTTGCCACCTTATATTACCCGGGAAGATACCGAGGAAGACCGGCAGCGCTACCAGACCGTGTTTGCCCGGGAACCCGGTGCTGTGGCCGCCCCGACGGCGGGTCTGCATTTCGATGATGCCTTGCTGGCGGCCATCCGTGCCCGAGGGGTGGAAACCGCCTCAGTGACCCTCCACGTGGGGGCCGGTACCTTCCAGCCGGTACGCGTGGCCGATACCCAGGATCATGTCATGCACGCCGAATGGGTGCGGGTCACCCAGGCGACCTGCGATCAGGTGGCCCGCTGCCGAGCCCGGGGCGGCCGCGTGGTGGCGGTGGGGACCACCAGTGTACGTTGCCTGGAGACCGCAGCGGCGGGCGGTGCACTGGCCCCCTTTGAGGGGGACACGCGTTTATTCATCACCCCTGGCTTTGAATACCGGACGGTGGATGCCATGGTCACCAATTTCCATCTCCCCCAGTCCACCCTGCTGATGCTGGTCTGCGCCTTCGGTGGCCAGGCGGCAGTGCTGGCGGCCTATGCCCATGCGGTCAGCCAGGGGTATCGATTCTTCAGTTACGGGGATGCCATGTTCATGACAGCCCAGCGCGGGATGCAACACAATGCAGTTTGAGTTGATTGGCCAGGATGGTGCCGCGCGTCGCGGGCGACTTCGCTTTGATCGCGGCACCGTGGAGACTCCAGCTTTCATGCCGGTGGGTACCTACGGCACCGTGAAGGCCATGACGCCCGAGGAACTGGAAGGCCTCGGGGCCGAGATCATCCTGGGCAATACCTTCCACCTGATGCTCAGGCCCGGCACGGAGGTGATCCAGGCCCATGGGGATCTGCATGACTTCATGCACTGGGAGCGGCCGATCCTGACGGACTCGGGTGGTTTTCAGGTGTTTTCCCTTGCGGAACTGCGCAAGATCACCGAGGAGGGTGTGCGCTTTCGTTCCCCGGTGGATGGCTCCCCCATCCTGCTCACCCCGGAGCGGTCCATGGAGGTGCAGCGCGCCCTGGGCTCGGATATCGTCATGATCTTTGATGAGTGCACGCCCCATCCGGCCACCGAGGATCAGGCGCGGGAGTCCATGGAACTCTCCCTGCGCTGGGCCGCCCGCTCCCGGCAGGCCCATGGCGACAGCCCGGCGGCCCTGTTCGGCATCGTCCAGGGCGGCATGTACGACGGGCTACGCCGCCGCTCCCTGGATGGTCTGGTGGAGATCGGCTTCGACGGCTACGCCATCGGCGGTCTGTCCGTGGGGGAAACGGAGGAGGAGCGTCATCGGGTGCTGGATGGCCTGATGCCGCACATGCCGGTGCAGCGGCCCCGTTATCTCATGGGGGTGGGTCGGCCCGAGGATATCGTGGCGGCAGTGCAGCGCGGGGTGGATATGTTCGATTGCGTGATCCCCACCCGCAATGCCCGCAATGGCTTTCTCTATACCCGCGAGGGTGTGATGCGCATCCGCAATGCCCGTTTCCGGGATGACATCGGACCCATCGACCCTCACTGCGACTGCTACACCTGCCGAAACTACTCCCGTGCCTATCTCAAGCATCTGGATAAGTGTAACGAGATGCTGGCGAGTCGCCTGGCCACGCTCCACAACCTTTATTTCTACCAGACCCTGATGCGGGAGATGCGCGAAGCCATTGCGCAGGGGCAGCTGGACGCCTGGGTGGCCGAGTTCCATGGGCGGCGCGCGCAAACCCCACGGTCTATGCCATAATGCCGGCCTTTAACGGGCTCAGGCCCGGTCGATCTGTCAACTGCTAAGGAGTCCCACGCATGAACTTCCTGATTTCCGACGCGTATGCCCAGCAGGGCCAGCCCGCCGGGGGCGGTTTCATCGAGTTTCTGATCATGATCGTGATTTTCTTTGCGATCATGTACTTCCTGATCATCCGGCCGCAGAGCAAGCGCGCCAAGGAACACAAGGCGATGGTGGATGGGCTGAACAAGGGCGACGAGATCGTGACTCAGGGCGGCCTCGTGGGCAAGGTGACCCATGTGACGGACAATTTCATCAAGGTGGAAGTCTCCGAAGGCAATACGGTGAACATCCAGCGCCAGTCGGTGGCCACCGTTCTGCCGAAAGGCACGATGAAGGATATCTGATCCTCCACGCCGATCTCTCAACGCTGGTCTTGTCATGAACGCTTACCCTTCCTGGAAGTACCTGCTCATCGTGGTTGTGATCCTGGTGGGCCTGGTCTACTCGCTGCCCAACCTTTATCCCGAGGATCCGGTGGTGCAGATCGCTCACTCCGTCACCGACGAGGTGGATGAAGATACCCGGATGCAGATCCGGGCGATCCTGGAAGGGCGGGGCGTCGATATCAAGGCCGAGGAGTTCGACGGCAGCCAGATGATGCTGCGGTTCGATTCCACCGATGACCAGATGCGCGCCGCGGACATCCTGCGCAATGCGCTGACGGACAATCATTCCGTGGGGCTGAATCTGGCGCCGGCCACGCCCGACTGGTTGCGGGCTATCAATGCTCGCCCCATGTCCCTGGGGCTGGATCTACGCGGCGGCGTCCACTTCCTCATGGAAGTGGACATGGATGCTGTCGGTGACAATGTGGCCGAGCGTTACACCAGCGAGTTCCGTACCGTGCTGCGGGATGAACGCATCCGCTATCTGGCGGTGGAGCGGGACGGCAGTGCCGTGGAAGTGCGTTTTGAGGATCCGGCCAGCCGGGACGAGGCCCGTGATCTGCTGAGACGGGAATATCGCGGGGACCTGGATTTCAGTACGCGCCAGTCGGGTGAGGTGCATATCCTCACGGCAAGCATCAGTGATGATCAGCTTGAGGCTCAACGGCGTCTGGCCCTGCAGCAGAACATCACCACGCTGCGCAACCGGGTGGATGAACTGGGTGTGGCCGAACCGGTGATTCAGCAGCAGGGAGAGAATCGCATCGTTGTCCAGTTGCCGGGCGTGCAGGACACTGCCCGCGCCAAGGAGATCCTCGGTGCCACGGCCACCCTGGAGTTTCGCCTGGTGGACGAGTCCAATGATCCCTACGAGGCGGAGCGCACCGGTCGCGTGCCGGCCAACTCCCGACTCTACCATGAGCGTGACGGCAACCCGGTGCTGCTGCAGCGTCGGGTGATGCTCACCGGTGACTTCATCAACGATGCCACTTCCGGGCTTGCCCAGGACACGGGTGGCGCAGCGGTGTTCATCAATCTGGATGGCCAGGGGGCCCGGATCTTCGGTCGGGTGACGGGGGAGAACATCGGTCGCCTCATGGGCGTGGTCTTCATCGAGACCACGACGGATCTGGTGGAGCAGGATGGGGAAATGGTTCGCCAGGTTTCCCGCTCCGAAGAAGTCATCAATGTGGCCCGCATCCAGGATCAGTTGGGTCGACGCTTTCAGATTACCGGTCTGGACAGCACTCGTGAGGCTCACAACCTGGCCCTGTTGCTGCGCGCCGGTGCCCTGGCCGCGCCCATGAGTATTGTTGAGGAGCGCACGGTGGGCCCCAGCCTGGGTCAGGACAACATCGAGCGCGGTTTCAACTCGGTGGTGATCGGCTTTGTGCTGGTGCTGATCTTCATGGCCCTGTATTACCGGGCCTTTGGTCTGGTGGCCAACGTGGCGCTGGCCCTGAATCTGGTCCTCATCGTGGCGATACTCTCCATGCTGCAGGCCACGCTCACCCTGCCGGGGATCGCCGGTATCGTGTTGACCGTGGGCATGGCCGTAGATGCCAACGTACTGATCTTTGAACGAATACGCGAAGAACTCCGCAACGGCAATTCGCCCCAGGCGTCCATCCAGGCGGGTTATGCGCGGGCGCTGTCCACCATTGCCGACGCCAACATCACAACCTTGATTGCGTCGGTGGTGCTGTTCATGTTCGGCACGGGCCCCATCAAGGGTTTCGCCATTACCCTGTCCATCGGCATCCTGGTATCCATGTTCACAGCCTTGATGGTGACTCGCGCCATTATCAATCTGACCTATGGTCGTCAGCGTCGCCTCAAGACGCTCTCCATCTGAAGGCGGCAAAATGATGAAGCTTAATTTCGCCAACGCCAATATCAACTTTCTGGGCCAGCGGCGCATCGCCCTGACCCTGTCAGCCATTTTGCTGGTGGTGTCCATCCTGTTGCTGGTGTTTCGCGGGCTGAATTTCGGGATCGACTTCACCGGCGGCACCCTCATCGAGGTGGGCTATCCGGACGCGGTGGTACTGGAGGAGGTCCGCGACCAGCTGGAGGCCGGTGGTTTTGATCGGGCTACAGTCCAGAACTTCGGTACTTCCCGGGATGTACTGATCCGTCTGGCACCGCGTGAAGGGGAGGAGAGTGCCGAGCTCTCGGAAGAGGTGCTGCAGGTTCTGCGCAGTGGGGGACCCGAGGGTGTGGATCTGCGCCGGGTGGAATTTGTGGGCCCGCAGGTGGGGGATGAGCTGCGCGAGCAAGGCGGTCTGGCCATGCTTTATGCCCTGATCGGCATTCTCATCTACGTGGCTCTGCGTTTTGAATGGCGATTTTCCCTCGGCGCGGTGGCGGCGTTGATCCACGATGTGGTCATCACCCTGGGGATTTTCTCGCTGCTGTGGCTTGAGTTTGATCTGTCGGTACTGGCGGCGATGCTGGCGGTCATCGGCTATTCGTTGAACGACACCATTGTGGCTTATGACCGTATTCGCGAAAACTTCCGGCGACTGCGTAAGGATGCTGTGGAAAAGGTGATGAACAAGTCCGTGAATCAGATCCTGTCGCGGACCATTATCACCAGCTTGACCACGCTACTGGTCCTTGTGTGCCTCTTCCTGTTGGGCGGGGCGGTCATTCAGAACTTCGCCCTGGCCTTGATCATCGGCGTGCTGGTGGGGACTTATTCGTCCATCTACGTGGCCGCCGCCCTGGCGCTGGTGCTGGGTGTGGATCGCACCGTGATGTTGCCGGTGAAGAAGGAGGGAGAGGAGCTGGACGATCGGCCGTAAGGCGCCGTTTGGGCTTCCTGCTCGCAGCCCTCCACCCTCACCCCAACCCCTCTCCCGCCAGCGGGAGAGGGGCTCGGACTGGCTTCACCCCTCCCGGGTCACCACCGGATGCAACCGCTGCAGCATGGCCTTGAACACCTTCGGGCCGGCGGCCACCACGTTCCCATGGGTCAGGTAGTCCGGGCCGCCGCGCAGGTCGCCCACCAGGCCGCCAGCTTCCTGAATCAGCAGCACACCCGCGGCCATGTCCCATTCATTCAGGCCAATCTCCCAGAAACCATCCAGACGCCCGCAGGCCACATAGGCCAGGTCCAGGGCGGCGGAGCCGGGGCGGCGTACGCCGGCAGTGCCGGGCAGCAGGGCCTTGAGGGTGCGCAGGTAGTAGTCCAGGTCCTGATCCTGGCGGAAGGGGATGCCGGTGCCCAGCAGGGTGCCAGAGAGATCCTTGTGCTGAGTCACGCGGATGCGGCGATTATTCAGGAAGGCGCCGGCACCCCGGGTGGCCACGAACAGCTCTTCCTTGATGGGGTCGTACACCACCGCCTGCTCCAGGCGCCCGCGCTGCTTCAGGGCGATGGAAACGGCAAACTGGGGGATGCCATGGATGAAATTCGTGGTACCGTCCAGGGGGTCGATCACCCAGACGAATTCCCTGTCGATGTGCTGCTCACCGCTTTCCTCGGCCATGATGCCGTGATCCGGGTAGGCCCGCTGGATCACGCGGATGATCTCACGCTCGGCATTGCGATCCACTTCCGTGACAAAATCGTTGGGCTGCTTGTCCTGGATCTGCAGGGTATCCACCCGATTGGCACTACGTGCGATGACATGGCCCGCAGCACGGGCGGCCTTGATGGCGGTGTTCAAAAACGGATGCATGGCGAGGGTGTCCGACTGATTTTGAAGGAAACGACGTCGTATCCGCGAAGGGTACGGGAAGATGGCGAACCATACACAACCTGCGATGACAATTGAAGCAAACCAAGACACAAACATCCTGAACGAGGTACGCATCGTTCTGGTGAACACCACACACCCCGGTAATGTGGGTGGCGTGGCCCGGGCCATGAAGAACATGGGGCTGAGTGATCTGCACCTGGTGAACCCTCAGGGCTACCCCAGTGCCGAGGCCACCGCCCGGGCCTCCGGCGCGGATGATCTGCTGGCCCGGGCTCGGGTGCATGATGGCCTGGATGCGGCACTGGAGGGCTGTCAGTTCGTGCTCGGCACCAGCGCCCGCCAACGCACCTTGCGCTGGCCCCAGTACGAGCCCCGGCAGGCGGCCGCCGAGCTGCTGACCGCGGCCCGCTCGGGCTCCGTGGCGTTGCTGTTTGGCCGCGAGCGCACTGGCCTCACCAACGAGGAACTGGATCGCTGCAATGCCTTGGTGAACATCCCTGCCAATCCCGAGTACAGCTCCCTGAATCTGGCGGCGGCGGCCCAGGTGCTCAGCTATGAGCTGCGCATGACTGCCCTGGAAGGACAGGTTGCCTCGGTGCCGGTGGAATCGGACGGCGAGTTGCCCGCCGCGCATGAGGAGGTGGAGCGCTTCTATGCGCACCTGGAGGAGACCTTGCGGTTGCTGGACTTCCTGGACCCGAACAATCCCCGGCATCTGATGCGTCGCCTGCGCCGTTTGTTCGGTCGCACGCGCCTGACCATCAACGAGGTCAACATCCTGCGCGGCATCCTTGCCCATGCAGCCAAGGGCCGGAAGGACTCGTCGTTGTAAGCTGCCGGATGCCTGGCGTTCCACCCGGTTTCGATCCCGTCCTCGTGAAGTAGTACAATGCCCATTCCACACTGAGGAACTCGGGTACCAGGGAGTCTATGCTTCAGCGTCTGCGAGAGGATGTCCGCTGTGTCTTCGAACGCGACCCGGCGGCGCGCAACACCTTTGAGGTGCTCACCACCTATCCGGGTGTGCATGCGCTGTTGATTCACCGAATGAGTCACGGTTTGTGGCGCCACGGTTTGTGTTGGCCAGCTCGCTTCCTGGCCTATTTCGGTCGCTGGCTCACAGGTATCGAGATCCACCCCGGTGCCACCATTGGTCGACGTTTTTTCATCGACCATGGAATGGGGGTGGTCATCGGCGAGACGGCCGAGATCGGTGATGATTGCACCCTCTATCATGGCGTCACCCTGGGCGGTACCACCTGGGACAAGGGCAAGCGTCATCCGCAACTGGAAGATAACGTGGTGGTGGGGGCAGGTGCCAAGATCCTCGGGCCCATCCGGATCGGAGAGGGGGCTCGAATCGGCTCCAACGCCGTGGTGCTCAAGCAGATTCCACCCGGTGCCACTGTCGTGGGCATTCCCGGTCGGATTATCACCCCGCGCTCCGACGACGAAAAACGCCGGGAGGTCATGGCCCAGAAGATGGGGTTTGACGCCTATGGCATGACCGAGGACATGCCCGACCCGGTGGCCGTGGCCATTAATCGCATTCTCGACCACTTGCACACCCTGGATCAGCGTCTGGATGAGAACAGTCACGCCCTCAGGGAGCTGGGTGGCGACGTGGACGATTCCCATATCCGCGAGATCGAACCGGGAGAGCTGGGCGGATTGGCGCTGGATACCGATGAGGTGGGGCACCACACGACGGTGGTGGATCGCCGGAATAATACTTGACTAAAAAGATAGGGTATAGCTACTATACCCGGACGGATCATACGGGAGAGAGGGCAATGAGACTGACAACCAAGGGGCGCTACGCCGTCACCGCCATGCTGGACCTGGCGATACACAACGACCAGGGCCCGATATCCCTTGCGGATATCTCCGGACGACAGGGTATCTCACTGTCTTATCTGGAACAACTGTTCGCCCGCCTGCGCAAACGCGGCCTGGTGCTCAGTACGCGGGGTCCTGGCGGAGGTTATACCCTGAGCCGCCCCCCCAGCGAGTTGGCCATTGCCGATGTGATCTCCGCGGTGGATGAGAAGGTGGATACCACCCGCTGTGGCGGTACGGTCGACTGCCAGAATAATGAGCGCTGTCTCACCCATGACCTGTGGTCGGACTTGAGTCGTCAGATCTACGATTTTCTGGCCAACATCACCCTGGGTGATGTGATGAAGCGCAATGGTGTGCAGGAAGTGGCGGCCCGCCAGGACAGGGCCATGGGCGGTCAGCCTGTGAGCATATCCCGCGCTTCGGTCGCTCCGGTGAGCGCCGCTTCGGAATCGGTGGAATAGCTCTGGCCTGGCCGCGTGCGGGGCCGTTTGTGAGGAGACAGCAGTGAGCACTATCCAATTACCCATCTACCTGGATTATTCGGCGACCACCCCGGTGGACGAGCGCGTGGCCGAGAAGATGGCCGGCTTCATGACCCGTTCCGGCTGCTTCGGTAATCCTGCCTCCCGTTCCCACAGCTTTGGCTGGACGGCCGAAAAGGCTGTGGAGACCGCCCGTGAACAGGTGGCGTCCCTGGTGGGTGCTGACCCCCGAGAGATCATCTGGACCAGTGGCGCCACCGAGGCCGACAACCTGGCCATCAAGGGGGCTGCGCACTTCTACCAGAAGAAGGGGCGCCATATCGTCACCCTGAAGACGGAGCACAAGGCTGTGCTCGACCCCTGCCGGCAGCTGGAGCGTGAGGGTTTCGAGGTCACCTATCTGGATCCGGAGCCCAGTGGTCTGTTGGATCTGAACAAGCTTGAGGCTGCCCTGCGGGAAGACACCATCCTGGTGTCGATCATGCATGTGAACAATGAGATCGGTGTCATTCAGGACCTGGAGGCCATCGGCAACCTGACCCGGGCCCGGGGTATCGTCTTCCATGTGGATGCGGCCCAGTCCGCCGGCAAGATCCCTCTGAACCTCTCCGCCCTGCCGGTGGACCTGGCCAGTTTTTCCGCGCACAAGATCTACGGGCCCAAGGGCGTGGGTGCCCTGTACGTCTCTCGTAAGCCCCGGGTACGCCTGGAGGCCCAGATGCATGGTGGCGGGCATGAGCGGGGTCTGCGCTCCGGCACCCTGGCCACGCATCAGATCGTGGGTATGGGCGAGGCCTTCCGCATCGCCGGCGAGGAGATGGATGCGGAAGCAGCGCGTGTGCTCGAGTTGCGTGATCGTCTCTGGAATGGCCTCGACGCCATGGAAGAGGTGTATCTCAACGGTGATCTGGAGCACCGGGTGGCGGGCAATCTGAACGTGTCCTTCAACTTCGTGGAGGGCGAGAGCCTGATCATGGCGCTGAAGGATATCGCCGTCTCCTCCGGTTCCGCCTGCACCAGTTCCAGCCTGGAGCCTTCCTATGTGCTGCGCGCTCTGGGGCGTGACGATGAACTGGCCCACAGTTCCATCCGCTTCTCCATCGGTCGCTACACCACCGCCGAGGAGATTGATTACACCGTGGAACTGGTCAAGGCTGCCGTGAACAAGCTGCGCGAATTGTCACCCCTGTGGGAAATGTACCAAGAGGGGATCGACCTGAAATCCGTGGAGTGGGTGGCCCATTGATCCCCCGTCAGATCCGAATAGTGAGGTAAGCACGCATGGCCTATAGCGACAAAGTACTCGATCATTACGAGAATCCCCGCAATGTGGGGGCAATGGACAAGAACGATACCGCCGTGGGCACCGGCATGGTGGGTGCCCCCGCCTGCGGCGATGTGATGAAGCTGCAGATCAAGGTGAACGATGCGGGTGTGATCGAGGATGCCAAGTTCAAGACCTACGGCTGTGGCTCGGCCATTGCCAGTTCCAGCCTGCTCACCGAGTGGGTGAAGGGCAAGACCCTGGAAGAGGCGGGCGCCATCAAGAACACCCAGATTGCCGAGGAACTGGCCCTGCCACCGGTGAAGATCCATTGCTCGGTGCTGGCCGAGGATGCCATCAAGGCCGCCATCGACGACTTCCGCAAGAAAGGCGGCAAGACCCCCGATGCCGCGCAAGAAAGCGCGTAAATCCTTGAACTGCCAGAAAAGCGAAGGAGGACAGGCATGGCCATCCAGTTGACCGATACCGCCGCCCAGCGGGTACGCACCTTCATGGAAAAACGCGGCAAGGGCGTTGGCCTGCGTCTGGGGGTGAAGACCACCGGATGCTCCGGCATGGCCTATGTCATGGAGTTTGCCGATGAGCTGGAAGAGGGCGATACGGTGTTTGAAGACAAGGGCGTCAAGCTCATCGTCAATCCGCGCAGCCTGGTCTATCTGGACGGCACGGAATTGGACTACACCCGGGAGGGTCTGAACGAGGGCTTCAAGTTCAACAACCCCAATGAGGCCTCCCGTTGCGGTTGTGGTGAGAGTTTTGGTGTCTGACAGTCGTCACGGGAGCACGCAGGTGGATCTGGACTTCACTCGTAACTATTTTGAGCTGTTCGGCCTGCCCCAGCAGTTCCGCGTGGATGACGCGGCCCTGATGGCCGCCTACCGGGCGTTGCAGTCCGAGCTGCACCCGGACCGCTTCGCCCAGTCGGACGATCAGGCCCGTCGCCTGGCAGTGCAGGGAGCCTCTCACGTGAACGAGGCCTACGCCACGCTCAAGGATGACGGTCGCCGGGCCCGCTACCTGCTCAGCCTCAAGGGGACGGTGGTGGACGAGGAGAAGGAGTCCGCCCATGACCCGCAATTTCTCCTGGATCAGATGGAACTGCGCGAGGCCCTGGAGGAAGTGGACCAGGCTGCCGACCCCCTGGCGGCGCTGGATGCCCTGAGCAGGGATATCGAAATGCGCTACACGCAGATGCTGGCCGCTTTCGAGGTGGCCTTTGAATCCAACAACCTGGAGGCCGCCCGACAGGAAGTCCTGAAGCTCCGTTTTTTCGACCGCCTGCGCGAGGAAGTCGCGCGCATTTCCGAGCGGCTCGAAGACCAACTGCTGGGCTGAGCCCACGTCGGTTACGGGTCGCGACGCACTTCAAACACGGGTTCTATCGCCATGGCGCTATTACAGATTTCCGAACCGGGCATGTCTCCCGACCCCCACCTGCATCGCTTGGCGGTGGGCATCGACCTGGGGACCACCAACTCCTTGGTGGCCACCGTGCGCAACGGCGTGGCCGAAACATTGCCCGACGAAAAGGGTCGCCACCTCATGCCCTCGGTGGTGCATTACCCCGATCAGGGGCCGCCCCAAGTGGGGCAGGAGGCCCGCGGCTATTCGGCCCTGGATCCGCTGAACACCCTTTCTTCCGTCAAGCGCCTCATGGGCCGCGGTGTGAGTGACCTCAAGACCGTGGCGGGTCATGTTCCTTATGACTTTGTGCCCGGTGATGGCGGCGTGCCGCGCATCCGCACTCGCCAGGGCGATGTCACCCCCGTGGAGGTCTCCGGCGAGATCCTCAAGGCCCTGCGTGCCCGGGCCGAGGCCTCCCTGGGCGGCGAGCTGGAAGGTGCGGTGATCACCGTGCCCGCCTATTTCGATGATGCCCAGCGCCAGGCCACCAAGGATGCCGCGCGCCTGGCTGGCATGAACGTCTACCGGCTGCTCAACGAGCCCACTGCGGCCGCCATCGCCTACGGGCTGGACAAGGGCCAGGAAGGCGTGATTGCCGTCTTTGATCTGGGCGGAGGCACCTTCGATATCTCCATTCTGCGCCTCAATAAGGGCGTCTTCGAGGTGCTGGCCACCGGGGGTGACAGCGCCCTGGGCGGCGATGATTTCGACCGAGCCATCGCCGGCTGGATGATGCAGGAAGCGGGCATCGAAGGGGATACCGGCCACCATCGCATGCGTCAGCTGATGATGGATGCCTGTGCCGTCAAGGAGGCCCTTTCCGAACGCGAGGAGGCCAGACTCAAGGTGGCGTTGTCGGATTCCGACTACTGGTCCGGCTGTATCACCTGCGAGCAGATGAACTGTCTGATCGATCCTCTGATCAACAAGACCCTGGCCGCCTGTCGCCGTGCCTTGCGCGATGCCAAGGTCAAGCCCGAAGACATCCTGGACGTGGTCATGGTCGGGGGGTCCACCCGGGTGCCCCGCGTGCGCGAACGGGTGGGCGAGTTCTTCGGTCGTGCGCCGCGCGTGGATATCGATCCCGACAAGGTGGTCGCCGTGGGCGCCGCCCTGCAGGCGGACATCCTGGCCGGTAACAAGCCCGGTGACGAGATGCTGTTGCTGGACGTGATTCCCCTGTCCTTGGGGATCGAGACCATGGGGGGGCTGGTGGAGCACATCATCCCTCGCAACACCACCATCCCCGTCAGTCGTGCCCAGGAATTCACCACCTTCAAGGACGGCCAGAATGCCATGGCCCTGCACGTGATTCAGGGCGAGCGCGACCTGGTGGACCACAATCGCTCCCTGGCCCGCTTTACCCTCTCCGGCATTCCCTCCATGGTGGCCGGTGCCGCCCGGGTGCGCGTCACCTACCAGGTGGACGCCGATGGCCTGCTCAGCGTCAACGCCCGGGAGATGGTCAGTGGCGTGCAGTCCAGCATCGAGGTCAAGCCCTCCTACGGGCTCACCGATAACGAGATCGAGACCATGCTCACCGACTCGCGCAGTCATGCCCAGGAAGACATGCTGGCACGGCGCCTGCGTGAACAGCAGGTGGAGGCCGATCGGGTTCTCGAAGCGCTGGACTCCGCCTTGGGCGCTGACAGTGAACTGCTCAGCCAGGACGAACTCAAGGACATCCGCGATGCCCGCGAACAACTGGCGGCCGCCCGCGAAGGCGAGGACCACGAGGCCATTGCCCTTGCCATCAAAGGCCTGGAAAGGGCCAGCGAGGACTTTGTGGCCAGGCGCATGGATCAGAGCGTGCGCAAGGCCATGTCCGGCCATCGCGTCGAAGAATTCGAATAACCCCCGGAGCCGATCATCACATGCCAAACATCATCTTCCTGCCCCATGAAGAGATCTGCCCGGAAGGGGCCTCCATCGAGGCCGAGTCGGGCACCAGTATCTGCGACGTGGCCCTGGCCAACGGCATCGAGATCGAGCACGCCTGCGAGAAATCCTGCGCCTGTACCACCTGCCACGTCTACGTGCGCGAGGGGATGGATTCCCTGGAAGATCCCACCGAGGACGAGGAAGACCTGCTGGACAAGGCCTGGGGCCTGGAACCCGACTCTCGCCTGTCCTGCCAGGCCCGGGTGGCCGACAAGGATCTGGTGGTGGAAATCCCCAAATACACCCTCAATCAGGTGTCCGAACAACACTAAGGGAGGAACGCCGCCATGTCGCTGAAATGGACCGACACCCTGGACCTGGCCATCGCCCTGCAGGATGCCCACCCGGATGTGGACCCCAAACACGTCAACTTTGTGGATCTGCGCAACTGGATCATGGCCCTGCCCGAGTTCGATGACGACCCCGCCCGTTGCGGCGAGCGCATCCTCGAAGCCGTGCAACTGGCCTGGATGGAAGAGGAAGATTAGCTCCCATGATCCGCATTGTCTGAACACCCCACCACAGGGTAATATTCCCCCTCTATATCTCTCCCGGCGAGGGCCCCCATCGGCCCCCGCCGTCTTCGTGTTTCCTATATCATCGCTGGAGTTGCCGAATGGCCGTTGAACAAACCCTGTCCATCATCAAGCCCGACGCCGTTGCCAAGAACGTGATTGGCGAGATCTACAGCCGCTTCGAAAAGGCCGGCCTGACCATCGTCGCCGCCCGCATGATGCAGCTCAGCCGGGAACAGGCCGAAGGCTTCTACGCCGTGCACAAGGAACGCCCCTTCTTCAACGACCTGGTCAGCTTCATGATCAGCGGCCCCGTCATGGTGCAGGCCCTGGAAGGCGAAGATGCGATCGCCAAGAACCGCGAACTGATGGGCGCCACCAATCCCAAGGAAGCCGCACCCGGCACCATTCGCGCCGACTTTGCCGTGAGCATCGATGAAAACGCCGTGCATGGATCTGACGGCGCCGATACCGCCAAGCAGGAAATCGCCTACTTCTTCAAGCCCGAAGAAGTCTGCAAGCGTATCCGCTGAAGACCGCGGAACCCGAGCAGTCAAAGCCACGGGCGCTCCTTCGGCGCCCGCAGGCCCGGGGGGCGGGACCCGGCCCCCGACCACAACCCCGGCCCGATGCCGGTGGATCGAGCCATGACTGACAAGGCCAAAATCAATTTGCTGGGTATGTCCCGGCAGGAACTGACAGACTTCTTTGCCCAGCGGGGTGAGAAGCCATTTCGCGCCGTGCAGGTGCTCAAGTGGATTCATCAGCGCGACTGCACCGATTTTGCCGCCATGACCGATCTCTCCAAGGCTGTGCGTGGCTGGCTGGCCGACGAGGCCGAAGTCCGTACCCCCGAGATCGTCCTGGAACAGTCTGCTGCCGACGGCACCTATAAATGGCTGCTGCGTCTGGACGACGGCAACTGCATCGAGACCGTCTTCATCCCCGAGGACGGCCGTGGCACCCTTTGCGTGTCCTCCCAAGTGGGTTGCGCCCTGGACTGCAGCTTTTGTTCCACCGCCCGGCAGGGCTTCAACCGTAACCTGACCTCTGCCGAGATTATCGGCCAGTTGCAAGTGGCCCGCGGTCGAATGCAGCCGGAAGACGGACAGAGCCGGGTGATCAGCAACGTGGTCCTCATGGGGATGGGAGAGCCGTTGCTCAACTTCGAACCCGTGTTGGGTGCCGTGTCACTCATGCTGGAAGACAATGCCTATGGCCTCAGCCGACGCCGGGTGACCGTGAGTACCTCGGGCATCATCCCCGCCATGGACCGCCTGCACGAAACCCTGCCCGTGGCCCTGGCGCTGAGCCTGCATGCCCCTAACGATGCCCTGCGCAACGAACTGGTGCCCATCAACCGCAAATACCCCCTGGGGCCGTTGATGGACGCCTGTCGCCGCTACGTGGGCAAGGGTGGGCACCACAGTCGGGTCACCATGGAGTACGTCATGATTGATGGCGTCAACGATACCCCGGGGCATGCGCGGGAACTGGTGCGTTTGTTGCGCGACGTGCCCTGCAAGATCAACCTGATCCCCTTCAATCCCTTCCCGGATGCTGGCTATCGACGCTCCAGCGAGACAGCGCTGGCCCGCTTCCGGGATATTCTCATTCAGGCCGGTTACACCACCATCACACGCCGCCCGCGCGGAGATGATATCGATGCGGCCTGCGGACAACTGGTGGGACGGGTGGAAGACCGCACCCGGCGTACACTGCGTTATGCGAAGGTACCGAATGCCTCCGGGGTGACACCCCCATGAGTGTCTCGCGCCTTGTTGCGGCCACTGTCCTGCTGTTGACCCTGGTATTGACCGGGTGTGCCGCGGCACCGGAGGTGCAAGACCAGCAGCACCGTGCAGCCAGGGTCAACGTGGAGTTGGGCCTGCACTACATGCGTCAGAATCAACTCCAGCAGGCCAAGTCCAATCTGGAACGCGCCCTGGGGCAGGATCCAGGTTCTGCCGAAGTGCATGCAGCGTATGCGCTGCTGCAGCAGCGCATACGCGAACCCGAAAAGGCCGACCGCCATTTTCGGCGAGCGCTGGACCTGGATCCTGATCATTCCGTGGTGCGCAATAACTACGGCACCTTCCTGTGCCGGCAGGATCGTCTGGAAGAGGCGGAAGCGGCCTTCACCAAGGCAGCCGAAGACCCGCTGTATTCCACCCCTGAGGTGGCCTGGACCAATGCCGGGATCTGCGCCCTCAAATATCCTGACGAGGAACTGGCGGAACAGTATTTCCGGCGCGCCCTGGAGGTCAATCCCAATCATGCCGATGCCCTCTACGAGATGATGCGTCTGGCGGACGAGAACGATCGTTACCTGCAGGCGCGAGCCTATGTGCAGCGACTCATGGAGGTGGCGAACCCGACGCCGGAGATTCTCTGGGTCTGTTATCGTGCTGAACTGGCCCTGGGTAACCGGGACGCTTCGGGGGATTGTGCCCTGCGCCTGAAGAACGATTTCCCGGATGCCCAGGAAACCCAACGAGTGCTGGAACGTGAAGCCCGTGGCGGACGATAAGATGCAGGATGACTTCAATGTGGCAGAATCCCACCAACAGGTGACGCCCGGCGAACTGCTGAGGCGTCACCGTGAGGCCGCAGGGATGTCCCGGGATGACCTGGGCAGTCGCCTGCAGTTGCATCCCAGAACCATGGCCGCACTGGAGGAGGATCGCTTCGATGCACTCCCCGAGCCGCCCTTCGTGCGCGGCTATTTACGCGGTCTGGCCAAGGTACTGGAGATCGATCCGGCACCGCTGGTGGAGGCCTATGAGGCCTGTGTCCAGGGAGCGGGGCAGGTAGCCTCCGAGCGCCCCCGATCCATGGTCCGGACACCCGGTCCAGTGGCCTCTGAACGTCCCGCTCAATCCCGCCCGAAGACACCGCCGGGACTGCAGCGGGCCTCTGTGAGTGGGACCTGGATCGCGCTGGTGGGGCTGCTGCTGGCCGGCGTGCTCGGTGCCGTGGTCTGGTATGTGAGTACCCTGGGGTCCTCCCCCCAGCAGACGGATGCGACGGCGTCTGCACCCTCAAGCGTCCGGGGTGTTCCGGGGGATGAGCCAGAGCCCCTGCTGTCGTCGCCTTCGCCCAGGGAATCGCCACAGCCACCCGCCAACGCCCAACCGGAGTCCCCGGAGCGACTCGCCTCACTGGAGCCCCAGGCCCCTTCGGCATCGGTTGAGCCCGAGCCTGCGTCGGCGCCTCCGGAACCGGTGGCCCAGGAGCAGGACCAGGAACGCGCCCCCCCGGACCTGCCCCCGGGGCAGGGGCGGCTGGAATTGCGCTTTGAAGAGGACTCCTGGGTGGAAATCTCCGGCGCCGACGGTGGCCGCCTGCTGGTGGGCCTCATGCGCCAGGGCAGTGAGCGCCGCATTGAGGGGGCCACCCCCATCCGCGTCTTCCTGGGTAACGCGCCGGGCGTGCGTCTGGAATACAATCACCGGCCCGTTGAGTTGGAAGGCCGGGTACGCAGCGACAACACTGCGCGCTTCACCGTGGGTGGCTCTTGAAGGCGAAGGCCGGCCAACCCTTGATCCTCCAACCATCCCCCAATTTTCTTGACCCATCCAGTTTTCGGACAGTGAATGAGTAGGCAGATCAAATCCATCCGCGGGATGCACGACATCCTGCCAGAACAAACGGGCGCCTGGCAGTGGTTTGAGGCACAGGTGCGCGAGACCCTGAGCAGTTACGGCTATCAGGAAATCCGCATGCCCATCGTCGAACAGACGGATCTGTTTGCCCGGTCCATTGGCGAGGTCACGGATATTGTCGAAAAGGAGATGTATACCTTCGAGGATCGCAACGGCGATAGCCTGACCCTGCGTCCCGAGGGCACGGCCGGCTGCGTGCGCGCCGGCGTGGAGAACGGCCTGTTGCACAACCAGCAGCAGCGTTTGTGGTATGCCGGCCCCATGTTCCGCCATGAGCGCCCCCAGAAGGGCCGCTATCGGCAGTTTCATCAGATCGGCGTGGAGGCCTTCGGCATGGAAGGGCCGGATATTGATGCCGAATTGATTCTCCTGACTGCTCGCCTGTGGCGACGTCTCGGGCTTCGCAACGTACGCCTGGAAATCAACACCCTGGGCTCCAGCGAGGCGCGCGCCGCCTACCGTGAGCACTTGGTGGATTATTTCAAGGCCCATGCGGAGGTACTGGATGACGATGCGCGGCAGCGTCTGGAGACCAATCCACTGCGTATCCTGGATAGCAAGAATCCTCAGATGCGAGCGATGATTCAGGAGGCCCCGAGCCTGCTGGATCATCTGGATGCATCGTCGCGAGAACACTTCGAGCAGCTCCAGTGCCTGCTGCGTGCAGCAGATGTGCCGTTCACCATCAATCCGCGGCTGGTGCGGGGGCTGGACTATTACTGCCGCACCGTGTTCGAGTGGATCACCGACGCCTTGGGTGCCCAGGGCACCGTCTGCGCGGGTGGCCGCTACGATGGCCTGGTGGAACAGCTGGGCGGGCGTCACACGCCGGCAGCCGGGTTCGCCATGGGCATCGAACGCCTGTTGAGCCTGCTGGAAGCTGACGGCGGTCTGCCAATGGCCCCATCGCCCCATGTCTACCTCATGCTGGCCGGGGAAGGTACCGGCTCCGCCGGGGTGGAACTGTCCGAGCAGTTGCGTGACCAATTCCCCGGGCTGCGTCTACAGATGAATTGCGGTGGCGGCGGCTTCAAGGCTCAGATGCGCCGGGCAGATCGCAGCGGCGCCCAGCTGGCCCTGATCCTGGGTGAGACTGAACTGGCCGAAGGCCGGGTGACCGTCAAGCCCTTGCGGGAAGGGCAGACTGAACAGCACACCGTGACCCAGGAAGCGCTGGCACACCATCTGGCTCAGGCTCTGGACCTGGCCACGGCTGAAACTAGACCGACGGAGAATGATTGATGTCACAACCCACCGATGAGGACCGCATTGAGGCCATCAAGAAATGGTGGAGCGAGAATGGCACGGCGGTGATCCTGGGCCTGCTGCTGGGAATTGGCAGCCTCGTGGGCTGGAGGATGTGGACCGGCTACGTGGAGAACCAGTCCATCCAGGCTTCCGAGATCTACCTTTCCATGCAGGGTCTGGCCCGCATGGATGCCGAGGCTGCATCCGAGCAGGGTCAGATGCTGAAGGAGGACTTCCAGGGCACACCCTATGCGACACTGGCGGCCCTGGATCTGGCCCGCATGGCGGCTGAGGCCGAGGATCTGGAAGGCGCTGAGGCGCACCTGCGTTGGGTGATGGATCGCACCCGTTACGATGATCAGAAACATCTGGCCCGGGCGCGACTGGCGCGAGTGCTCATTGCCGATGGCCGCTATCAGGATGCCCTGGATACCCTGGACGGTGAGATACCGGAAGGCTTTCTGGCCCTGGTGGAGGAACTGCGCGGTGATGCCCATCGGGGGCTCGACGAACCCACGGAGGCACGAGCGGCCTACGATCGAGCCATCCTCGCTTCCGCAGGTGTGGCAGATTATCTGCGCATGAAACGGGATGACCTGAGTGAAGCTGATGCAACGGGTGCCCAGTGAGGATTGAGAGGGTCTGGATGATAGCCTGTGAAAGAATCCTGGTGCTGCTGTTGGCCGCCGTCCTGCTCACCGGGTGTGGTCTGTGGAGCCGAGATACGTCCGAGCCACCGGCGCCCCTGCCGGACTTCGAGGCGACGCTTGAGCCGCAGGGACTCTGGTCCCGCAATACCGGCGCCGGATCGGATGGGCAGTACCTGCAATTGTCTCCCTTCCTGGGGCCGGAGTCCGTGGTGGCCGTGGATGCGCGTGGGCGCGTGAGCGCCCATGCGCTGGATGACGGTGACCGTCTGTGGCAGGTGGACCTGAATGAACCCATTACCGCGGGCGTGAGCGGCGGCGGGGACCGGGTCATTGTGGGGACGGGCAAGGGGCACGCCATCGCCTTGAGTCTTGAAACCGGGGACGAGTTGTGGCGACGCACTCTCACCAGCGAAGTCCAGGGCATCTCCCGCGTGGACCAGGGGGCTGTGGTCTTTCGTACCAACGATGGCCGCTTGCATGCCCTGGATGCGCGCACCGGTGAGACAGGCTGGACAGCCGGGCGCACCACGCCCGCCCTGAGCCTGCGGGGGACGGGGGCACCGCTGATGTTTTCCGGTCGCGTGGCGGCGGGATTTGATAATGGACGGGTGGTCATGCTCGGCCTCGGCCGGGGCAACGTACTCTGGGAAGCGACGGTATCCACCCCCAGTGGTCGATCGGAGCTGGAGCGCATGGCCGATGTGGATGGCGCGCTGGCGGTGGAGGATGGCGTGCTGTACGCCGCGGGTTACCAAGGCCGGGTCATGGCACTGGCCTTGTCCGATGGGCGAGTTTTGTGGCAACGGGATCTGTCGTCCTATCGAGGGGTCTCGGTGGCGGGTCAAATGCTGTTTCTCACCGATAGCGAGGGTCATGTCTGGGCCCTGGATCGCCGTAATGGTGCCACCCTGTGGCAGCAGGACCGTTTGCGCCTGCGTCGGGTGACCCTGCCCGTGGTTCTGGGAGAGCACCTGGTGGTGGGCGATTACGAAGGTTATCTACACTGGATCTCTCCTGAGGACGGCGCCCTGGTGGGGCGTGCCCGGGGAGATCATCAAGGCATCATGGGCGTGCCCCAGGTGCGCGACGGGGTGATGTATACCCTGGGCCGGGGAGGGCGCCTGAGCGCCTTCACCCTGCCATCGGAGAACTGAGATGAAACCGGTCATCGCCCTGGTGGGGCGTCCCAACGTGGGTAAATCCACCCTCTTCAACCAACTCACCCGCTCCCGGGATGCCCTGGTGGCCGATATGCCGGGGCTCACCCGGGATCGCCAGTATGGCATCGGTCGTGTGGGTGAATTTGGCTACATGGTGGTGGATACGGGGGGACTGAGCGGCGAGGCCGAGACCCTGGATACCCTCATGGCCCAGCAGACCTTGCAGGCCATTCGCGAGGCTGATGTGGTGTTGTTTCTGGTGGATGGCCGGGAAGGGCTGAGTGCCGCTGATCAGACCATTGCCGAGGAACTGCGTGGCTTCAATAAGCAGTTGCTGCTGGTGCTCAACAAAACCGACGGTATTGATGCCAACAGTGCCGCCACCGACTTTTTCTCCCTGGGTCTGGGCACGCCGGTGCCCATCGCTGCCGCCCATGGCCGGGGGGTCAATCGCCTGATGGAGCGGGTACGGGATCTGCTGCCGGAAGCGGAGGCCCGGGAGGAAGACGAGGAGCGCTGGCCCGGTGTTCGCATTGCCTTTGTCGGGCGTCCCAATGCGGGCAAATCCACCCTGATCAATCGCATCCTGGGGGAAGAGCGGGTACTGGCCACGGCGCTGCCGGGCACCACGCGGGACAGTGTCTATGTGCCCTTCGAGCGTGATGAGCGGATCTACACCTTGATCGACACCGCCGGTGTGCGGCGTCGTGCGCGGGTGCATGAGACCGTGGAGAAGTTTTCCGTCGTCAAGACCCTGCAAGCCATCGAAGCCGCACATGTGGTGATTTTTCTGCTGGATGCTCGTCAGGGGATTGCCGAGCAGGATGCCCACCTGCTGGGCATGGTGATGGAGGCGGGTCGTTCCCTGGTGCTGGCCATCAATAAATGGGATGGGCTGACACAGGATGATCGCGAGCGGGTGCGCATGGAGTTGTCGTTGAAGCTGCCGTTCCTGGATTTTGCCGAAAAGCGTTTCATCTCGGCGTTGCACGGCAGTGGGGTGGGGGATTTGTTCGGGGCGGTGCAACGCGCCCACGAATCCGCCAGCGCGGACATGGGCACTTCGCTGCTCACCCGCCTGCTGGAGAAGGCTGTGACCGAGCATCAGCCACCGTTGGTGCGGGGGCGTCGCATCAAGCTGCGCTATGCCCACCAGGGCGGTCGCAACCCGCCGGTGATTGTCATTCACGGGAACCAGACGGATCAACTGCCCGGCAGCTATAAGCGCTACCTGACCAACTACTTCCGCCAGCACCTGCAGCTGGTGGGCACGCCCATTCGCATGGAGTTTCGCACGGGCGACAATCCTTACAAGGACAAGCGCAACACCCTTACGCCGCGCCAGCAGCACAAGCGCAAGCGGATGATGCGCCACGTGAAGAAGGGGCGTTAAAGCCCGTCAGACCCATCGCAGGTACCCTGCCACGAATAACACCGCCAGGAAGGCTGCCGTGCCATACAGGGTGTTGGAGAGCTTGCGACTGTTGGGGCGGCTGTAGAAGGCCGCCCACAACAGCAGCAGGATGATGACGAAAAGGAAGAAGAGGAATCTCACGGTGTCCTCCGATCCGGTCTCAAGTGGCCGCAGCCAGATCGAATGAGTAGGGTAGCGGCTGGACCTGGGCGGCGGGCCCGCTGGTTGATTCCAGGCGAGGTTCACCCGCCTCGGCACTGGCGACTTGTAACACCGCCAGCGCCTCCACGCCGCCGTCGGGGTGGGGATAAGCTTCCACGATACGTCCCACCGGTTGTGTGGCGTCCACAGAGGCGTCATGCAACGTGGCCCCCGGGGGCGGTGCATCGTTCACCGGCAGGTGCAGGCGGTACATGCGGCGTTTGAGCTTGCCCAGGTGCTGGGTGCGGGCCACCACCTCCTGACCCGGGAAGCAGCCCTTGTTGAAGCTGACGCCTCCCAGCAATTGCAGGTTGGTCATCTGTGGCAGGAAGGCCTCGACCGTCTGCGGGTACACGTGCGGCACACCGGACATCACGTCCAGGAGCCCCCAGCGGTTGGCACCCACCGGCGCCGAACGGACGCTCAGGTTCTGCCACAGCCGGGTCACGGCATCCAGCTCCCCATAGATCTCGAAGCGCGGGTGCAGGCCAGGCACCCGGACCACCGTGAGCCCCCGTTCCTGAGTGACTTGATCCACTGCTTCCGGTGGGGCCTTGCCTAGTGCTGCCTGGAGTTGTTCCACCGCATGCGGGCCGGAGACCCCGATCCGCACCAGGGCATCATCGGCGTCCTCCAGCGTGACCTTGGCGCGCAGGATGAACATGGACAAACGCTTGAGTGTTGATTGAACCTGTTCCCGGGGCAGACGCAGGTAGTAGGTTTCGCCGCGTTTGAAGAGCCGGAAGTTGGCCAGCATGCGTCCTTTGGGGCTGCAATAGGCACCCATGCGACTGGTGTGTTCGTCCACGTCCGGCACATTGTTGCTGAGTTGGCCTTGCAGGAACTGAACGGTCTCCTCCCCGTAGGCGCCGATCAGCCCGTGATGGGACAGGTCACAGATCACATCGCCGGTGATCGCCACGCTCATTTCCCGCTCCGGGTTGCCAAAATCCGAGACGCGCTGCTCATCCATCTCGGCACCCGCCTGTAGCAGGAAGTCCTTCCACTCGGGTTTCATCGGAGTCTATGCCTCTTTGACAGGGTTCAATTCAGGGTTGTCATCTTACTAAGGAGCCCCGGGATAAAGCCACTACCACAACCGGTTGCCATGATGACCTGGTGCTGCATCGGGGATGGCAGGGGGGCCGCGTTCCTCGATACACTGTTACGACCAAATCACACAGGCCATCGTTCAGAATCGCGAGGAGCCATCTCGCCGGAGAGCATCCATGATTCGTGAAGCAACCGCAGACGACTTTGCCGATATCAGGCAAATCCGCCTGGAGTCCGCAGCCCAGGCCCACTGGTTTCTGCCTCGGGAGTTCTGGGAACAGCAGGTGGAGCAGATGCCGGATGCGCCACCAAAGGAGGCAGAGATCTGGGTGCTGGAGCAAGGGGGCGAGGTGCGGGGATTTTGCTGGTTGCAGGCTTCACGGCTGGAGGTGATGGTGGCTACCTGTTGCCAGGGTGTAGGCCTGGGGAGCCGGTTACTGGATTTTGTAAAAGACCGTCGACCGGCCCTGGAGGCGGCGGTATTCGCCGATAATGATCGTGCCGTGGCATTTTTGCGACATCATGGGTTCGAAGTGCTGGAACGGCATGAGCATGCGGATATGGGCAAGGACGAACTGACCATGCAATGGCGTTCTCGCCAGTCGGCCTCTGCGTAACCAGGACGACGCCTGAACGAGACGAGGCCCCGACAGTGCGGGGCCTCGCTTCCACGGGACTTGACAGCCCGATCAGACCGCTTGGATCTGCTTACTTTCTGCGGCCCTTGCCACCCTTGACACGGATGCGGTCGGGCTGGCCAGGCTCCTTCAGGACGCCGGTGGCGCCGGGAATGGTGCCGGGCTTACCTGCGGGTCTGAAGGTCATGGTGCTGCGCTGTGCGGGGCGGCTGGCCTGGGCAGCCGCGGGCTTTGGCGCAGCAGCAGGCTTGGGAGCCGGCTTGGCGGCAGCGGGCCGGCTCTGTTGCGGCTTGGCCGCCGGCTTTTGGGCCTCGGGCTTGAACGCCGTGGCGCCGCGCGGATCAGGCTTACCCGTGGTACCGGGCTTTTGCGCCGCTCTGGCCGCGGCGGCAGCGGGCTGTTTGGCCGTTGCGGCGGGCTTGGCGGGCGCCGCAGGCTTGGCAGCTGCCGGTTTGGCGGCGGTTGCGGCGGGCTTGGCAGCCTGCTGTTCCGGTTTGAAGGCGGTGGCGCCACGCGGATCAGTGGCCTTGGCAGCGGTGGCAGCCGGCTTCTGCGGGGGTTTGGCCTGAGCCTGTGGGGCGGCCGGTTTGGCCTGGGGCTGCGGTTTGGCGGCCTGCTGCGGAGCGGCTGCGGCCGGCTTGGGTTCAGGCTTGGGTTCAGGCTGAGCTGGGCGGGCAGTGCTCGGGATGGCGCGGCGCTGTTCCTCGCGGGACAACTCCAGCAGGGCCGAAGCGCGACGCGGCAGGAACTGTTGTGAGGGCCCCTCGCCCAGGCGGTCGTAGCTATCCACCAGGTGCTCGTAGAGGTCGCGGTAGGAACGGGCCATTCCCGTGAACAGGGTGGCGGTCTTCTCGAAGTGCCTGTTCACCTGTGATCGGTAGCTTTCCAGCTTGCGGCGCTGATTTTCCACCTCGGACTGCAGTTCCAGCACGCGGCCCGCATCGCCCTGCTGACGGCCGAACCAGAAGCCCAGTAGACCAGCGCCGACGAAACCGGCCACGGTGAGGACATTTCCACCGAGTGTAATGAAGTCGCGTAAATTCGCGGCTATCTCTGATGATGACATAGATATCTCCTGCAGATAGGCCGCCGATGGCCCCGCGCCCAGACGGGGATCCGCAGCGGCGGTTAGCCCGCGGCGTCCTTGGACGACCGCACGTTGATTGCTCCACTGAGTCGCAGTTTTTATGATGCTATCCGGCATGCACATTATGCACAAGAATCGCCGCGTATGCTGCACCTTGACAGACTTTAACTGGTTGTTAGCCCAGTAAAAAGATAAGGTATGGTGCACCCCCCAGGGCATTCTTCTGGCTGTTCACGCCGGGCGGAGCCGGTGGCCCCATGTCGGTCGGGTGCCCAGGCTCCGCATGTGGACATTGCGCGGGGGGTGCCTTGGGTGTCAACAGGGATGATTGATCATGGACAGGAAGCGGGACAATAAAGCGCTTTACGTGATGGTGACCCCCTCGAAGTGGGCGGGCCGGGTCATGCGGGCCATGTATTGGGCCGCGGCAGGAACGGTACTCATCAGTGGTGCACCGATGACCGTCAAAGCAGGATTGGTGATATTGCTGCTGGGTGGCCTGCTGGCCATGATGGTCGGGCATGGTGCACGGATCGACGCGCTGGGCTGTGATGATGATGGACAATGGTGGATAAGGCAGACTGGTGGGGCGCATGTCATGGTGTGCATACTGCCGGACACGGTGGTGCTTCCCCGACTGGTACTGCTGTCCATGCGTTGTGAGTGCGGCCGGTATCATCGTTTGCCGCTGATGGCGGATGCCGTGGGTGCAGACGATTTCCGGCATCTCAGGGTTCGACTCAGGGCGGGGGTTGCGGGTGCAGCGGCGTCGGTGACCCAAGGCGGGGGAGCGGGTATGTTGACTCGACTGACAAGCCGGTGGTCCCGGCGGGAGGGTGCTGATGGCCGATGAATCCAAACCCTTGGAGGCGTTACTGCATCCGGATCCCGGTCATGTGTACAGCGAGGCAGAATTGGACGCCATCGAAGAGGTGGACACGGAGTTGGCCTTGCGCCTGGATCGCGCCCAGACACTGGCGGCGCGGGAGCGGGAAGTCCTGCCCGCTGATGGGCCCGTGGTGTTCGAGCAGGTGGCACTGGCAGTGGAGGAGGCTCGGCGCATCCTCATGCAAGATGGTGGCGATATTGAGCTGGTGGACATCGAGGATCGCACCGTGCGGGTTCGCCTCAAGGGCGCCTGTGTGGGTTGCCCCCGATCCGCGCTGGATCTCAAGCAGGTGGTGGAGCGCCTGGTGCGCGCCCGAGTGCCCGGGGTGGCCCAGGTGGTCAATACCTTCTGAGTCCCCCGTGGGAGCGGCCCCTGGCCGCGAATGCCCAGGCCCCGGAAAGCCCGGGGCCTCAGCGATTCAGGAAGTGCTCCCGAACCCGCTGAATCATCCCCCGGATCGCTTCCACCTCCACCGGCTCGCCATACAGCAACCAGCGTTGCAGGTCATCATCCTGTTGATCCAGCACCTGCTCGAAGCGATCCAGATCCTGGGCGGACAGGGTTTCCCCCTGGGTGAGCACAAAGCCCTCCAGCATCAGGTCCAGCTCCTTGGTGCCGCGCCGGCAACGCCAGCGCAGTCGGGAAAGCTCGCTCATGCGTGCATCACTTGCGCAAGACCATCTTTTTCTTGATCTCCGCGATGGCCTGGCCCGGGTTCAGTCCCTTGGGGCAGGTACGGGTGCAATTCATGATGGTATGGCAGCGGTAGAGCTTGAAGGGGTCTTCCAGTTCGTCCAGGCGCTCGCCGGTGGCCTCGTCGCGGCTGTCGACGATCCAGCGCTGAGCCTGCAGCAGGATGGCCGGGCCCAGGTAGCGATCTCCGTTCCACCAATAGCTGGGGCAGGAGGTGGAACAGCAGGCACACAGAATGCATTCGTACAGACCGTCCAGTTTGGCCCGGTCTTCCACCGACTGCAGGCGTTCCTTGTCCGGGGGCGGTGGCGTCTGAGTGCGGATCCAGGGTTTGATGGAGGCGTACTGGGCGTAGAAGTGGGTCATGTCCGGGATCAGATCCTTGACCACGTTCATGTGCGGTAGCGGGTAGATGCGCACATCCCCCTTGATGTCCTCGATGGCCTTGGTGCAGGCCAGGGTGTTGGTGCCATCAATGTTCATGGCACAGGACCCGCAGATCCCCTCGCGGCAGGAACGACGGAAGGACAGGGTGGGGTCGATCTCGTCCTTGATCTTGATAATGGCGTCGAGCACCATCGGACCACAGGCGTCCAGATCCACTTCGTAGGTATCCAGGCGCGGATTGTCGTCCGTATCCGGATTCCAGCGATAGATCACGAAGCGCTTGATATTCGTGCTGGAAGCACCCTCGGCCTTAAAGGTCTTACCCTTTTGCACCCGGGATTTGATGGGCAGTATGAACTGAGCCATGGTCTTGCGTTCTCCTGAGTCCGCGGATCAGTAGACCCGTGCCTTGGGCGGCACGACGTCCACATCGTCGCTGAGGGTGTACAGATGCACCGGGCGGTAGTCGAGCCGGACCTTGCCCTGGTCGTCCACCCAGGACAGGGTGTGCTTCATCCAGTTGTCGTCATCCCGGTCGGGGCAGTCCTCGCGAGCGTGGGCGCCACGGCTCTCGGGGCGATTGACCGCCGAGCGGATGGTGCTCACGGCACAGCCCAGCAGATTGTCCAGCTCCAGGGTTTCCACCAGGTCCGAGTTCCAGATCAGGGAACGATCGGTCACGCGCACATCGCCGAAGGAGGTGAAGACCTCGTCCATGCGATCACAGCCCTGCTGAAGGGTTTCGCCGGTGCGGAACACGGCAGCGTAGCGCTGCATGCACTGCTGCATGTCATCGCGGATGGAGGCGGTGGAGCGTGCCCCATCGGCGTAGCGCAGGCGGTCCAGGCGTTCCAGGGCCTTGTCGGCGGCGCCGTCGGGCAGGGATTTCACGGAGGCGCCGATGTCGCCGACGATCTCGGCGGCGCGAATGGCGGCGGCACGGCCGAACACCACCAGGTCCAGCAGGGAGTTGGATCCCAGGCGGTTGGCGCCGTGCACCGAGACGCAGGCGGCTTCGCCAATGGCCATGAGGCCCGGCACCACATGATCCGGGTTGCCATCCTTGAGGGTGACCACCTCACCACGGTAATTGGTGGGGATGCCGCCCATGTTGTAATGCACCGTGGGCAGTACCGGGATGGGTTCCTTGCTCACGTCCACACCGGCAAAGATTCGCGCGGTTTCAGCGATGCCCGGGAGGCGTTCGTTGATCACCTCGGGTCCCAGGTGCTCCAGGTGCAGGTGGATGTGATCCTGCTTGGCGCCCACGCCGCGGCCCTCGTTGATCTCCACGGTCATGGAGCGGGAGACCACGTCGCGGGAGGCCAGGTCCTTGGCGTTGGGGGCGTAGCGCTCCATGAAGCGCTCGCCCTTGGAGTTGGTGAGATAGCCGCCTTCGCCGCGCACGCCCTCTGTGATCAGGCAGCCGGCGCCATAGATGCCGGTGGGGTGGAACTGCACGAATTCCATGTCCTGCATGGGCAGACCGGCGCGCAGCGCCATGCCCATGCCGTCGCCGGTGCAGGTGTGGGCCGAGGTGCAGGAGAAGTAGCTGCGCCCGTAACCCCCGGTGGCCAGCACCACCAAGTGGGCGTTGAAACGGTGCAGCGTGCCGTTCACCAGGTCCAGGGACAACACGCCGCGGCAGGTGTCACCGTCCATGATCAGGTCGGTGGCAAAGTGTTCGATGTAGAACTCGGCCTGATGGGCCAGGGCCTGCTGATACAGGGTGTGCAGGATGGCGTGGCCGGTGCGGTCGGCGGCAGCACAGGTGCGCTGAGCGCGGCCTTCACCGAAGCGGGTGGTCATGCCACCGAAGGGGCGCTGATAGATCTTGCCGTCCTCGGTGCGGGAGAAGGGCACGCCATAGTGTTCCAGTTCGATGATGGCCGGGGCGGCCTCACGGCACATGTATTCGATGGCGTCCTGGTCACCGAGCCAGTCAGAGCCCTTGACGGTGTCGTACATATGCCAGCGCCAGTCGTCCTCGCCCATGTTGCCCAGGGCCGCGGAAATGCCCCCCTGGGCTGCCACCGTGTGGCTGCGGGTGGGGAAAACCTTGGTGACGCAGGCCGTCTTGAGGCCCTTTTCCGCCATGCCGAAGGTGGCCCGCAGGCCGGCGCCGCCGGCACCGACCACCACCACGTCGTAGGCATGGTCGATTATCTTGTAGTCGCCCTTCATCAATCAGCTCCCGAAAGCAATGCGCAGTATGGCGACGATCCCGGTGACCGCCAGCAGCAACATGAGGAATTTCACGGCGATGAGGCTTGCGAACTTGATGCCTTCGCTGTGCACGTAGTCCTCTATGATGACCTGCAGCCCCATGTGGGCATGGTGGAACAGCGTCCCCACGGCCAGGATCAGCAATACGGTGTTCAGGGGGGCCGCCACCCAGGCGGTGGTGGCTGCAAAGCCGGCACCAGCCAGGCTGCCCAGGCTGAAGATCAGCCACAGCATCAGCGGTACCATGGCGATGGAACTCAGGCGCATGGCAAACCAGTGATGGGTGCCATCTTTGGCGGAACCCAGTCCGCGTGCTTGCCCCAATGGTGTGCGAAGACTCATGATGCTTTCCCCGATCAGATAAGCACGAAGATCCAGAAGATCGCCGTGAGAATGAGGGTGGCCACCAGTGCAAGGATGCCGCTCAGGTAGACCTGCTTGATCTCCAGGCCACGCCCGGTGTCCCAGATCAGATGTCGGATGCCCGTGCCCAGGTGGTAGAACAGGGAGAGGGTGACACCGAACAGGACAAACAGTCCGAATCCGCTATGCAGCAAGGCTTCGGCGCGGGCAAAGGCCTCCGGACCCGAGGCCAGGGAGACGAGCCAGTAGATCAGGAGGAGGCTGGCCAGGCTGAGTATGGCGCCGGTAGCCCGGTGAAAGATCGAGAGGATCGATGTCAGCTGCGGCTTGTACACCTGCAGGTGGGGTGATAACGGTCGGTTATCGTTTGGCATGGATCGACGGCTCCGCCTGGGTGCGCCCGATCAGGGGGCGGTTAACGGTGAATGCCTGATCGCCCGGAGTGGAATGACCGACAGCGGGCGGAGGCACAGCGTTCGCTTGGAGATACTGACAGGGTGGATGCAGCCCGCCCGAGGAGAGGTCCACAGGTGGGCATCCGAAATGTCGCGCTGCATCAAATCCGCTTATAGATAGCAGGTCTGCCAGCGCACCGCAAGGCGGGATCGTAAAATTCCCTTGAATTATATACTTTTAGCCGTTTGCCGGGAATGCTGGCTCAGGTAATGACGCTGGGCGTTTCGCGGCCCGTGTGAGTCTGGATGCCCGCAATCTCCTCAGCAATCCCGATCAGGGGCGCCAGGGCTTCCTGGGTGTCTTCTCCGTGGCGCGCCGGATCCGCTTCATGGCGCTCCACATACAGTCGTAGCGTGGCACCCGCCGTCCCGGTGCCGGAGAGCCGGAACACCAACCGTGCACCACCCTCGAACAGCACCCGCAGGCCTTGACCCTCGGCCACCGAGCCGTCCACCGGGTCCGTGTAGGCAAAATCATCGGCCTGGGCAACAGTGAAGTCGCCGAAGCGGCGACCCTTGAGTGCGGTCAGTTGCCCACGTACCTGGTTCATGGCCGCCTCGGCCTGAGCTGCATCCACACCCTCGTAGTCGTGCCGGGTGTAGAAATCGCGCCCGAACTGGCGCCAGTGATCACGCACGATGTCCGCCACCGACTCACCCCGCACGGCCAGCAGGTTGAGCCAGAACAGCACGGCCCACAGACCGTCCTTTTCCCGTACATGATCCGAAGAGGTGCCAAAGCTTTCCTCGCCGCACAGGGTGACCCGACCGGCATCCATCAGGTTGCCGAAGTACTTCCAGCCGGTAGGGGTTTCGAAGCATTCGATGCCCATTTTCTCGGCCACCCGATCCGCTGCCTGGCTGGTGGGCATGGAGCGGGCGATGCCGCGGATGCCCTTGGCATAGCCGGGCACATGGTGGGCATTGGCGGCCAGCACCGCCAGGCTGTCGCTTGGGGTGACGAAGAAGTGTCGTCCCAGGATCATGTTGCGGTCCCCGTCGCCGTCGGAAGCCGCGCCGAAGTCGGGTCCATTGTCCCTGAACAGGGTGTCCACCAGCCCCTTGGCGTGCACCAGGTTGGGATCGGGATGCCCCTTGCCGAAATCTTCCAGGGGCTGCCCGTTCATCACGGTACCGGCCGGGGCGCCGAGCATGTCCTCGAGAATGCGGCGCGCATAGGGGCCGGTCACCGCGTGCATGGCATCAAAGCGCATGGAGAACCGATCTTCCTTGAACAGGGCCTGCATGCGGTCGAAATCGAACAGGGACTGCATCAGTTCGGCATAATCGTTCACCGAATCCACCACCGCCACCACCATGGGGCCCACCGTGGTGCGTCCGGGGGTGTCCAGGTCGAGATCCGGGATGTCGGCGATGCGGTAGTGGGTGATCTCGCAGGCGCGCTCATGGATCTCCCCCGTCACCTTTTCGGGGGCCGGGCCGCCGTTGGGGGTGTTGAACTTGATGCCGAAGTCCTCTTCCGGGCCACCGGGATTGTGGCTGGCCGAGAGGATGAGACCGCCTTGCGTCTTGTACTTGCGGATCAGGCAGGAGGCAGCGGGTGTGGACAGGATGCCGCCCTGACCGACGATGACCCGAGCCACCCCATTGGCCAGGGCCATGCGCAGGATGATCTGGATGGCTTCACGGTTGAAGTAACGGCCATCTCCCCCCAGCACCAGTACGCCTCCCTTGAGGCTCGGGCGCACGTCGAACACCGCCTGGACGAAGTTTTCCAGGTAGTGGGGTTGCCGGAAGACCTTCACTTTCTTGCGCAGACCGGAGGTGCCGGGTTTCTGGTCGGAGAAGGGGGTGGTTTCCACACGACGGATCTTCATGGACATCGGCCTTCCTGCATGAATTGTGGGGATAAAGTTAGCAAATACTGGGCGCCCTGTCCCTGTGCTAACATCCCGCCATGTTGCTCGAAGCCTCCAAGCCCGCCTACCTGGATCCGGTGCCTCGCAGTTTTGCGGCGCTGATGGATCTGTATGAGGTGAACTACATTCGCCTGCGGCAGCTGTGCCCCGAGCCCCAGTCGCTGGCATCTCCTCGGGTGTCCCATGTACCCGGCGTCATGGATCTGCACTTGGAGGTATTGGAGTGCTGTCCCTACACCACCACACTGCTGCTCACCTACCACTTTGATGCGGATGGGGATCGTTCCGCACGCCGCAGCCCCAACCTGAGGGTGAGGGTGTATCACGATGCGCGACAGGTGGAGGTGCTGGGCCGTCACAGTCGATGTACAGGCGAGGAGGTGAGTCTGGGGGACCATCCCGACTGGCAGGCCCTGCAGTGCCGCTGGCGTTTCAATCGCTTCCTCTTCAAGTGGCTGGGTTACTGTCTGCGGCAAGGGCATCGTTTCTGATACGGGGGTGGTTTTTTTTGCCCCAATTCTTGACTTCTTTACTCGGTTATCGTAAAACCAGTCTAAATCCTGACTAGTTAGCTCAGGAATTAAGCAGCCTGACAACCGAGGAAGGGGCCCGTCATGAAACTCTCGACGAAAAGCCGTTATGCAGTGACCGCCATGCTGGACCTGGCCATCCATGACAAGATCGGCCCGGTCACCCTGGCAGACATTTCCCAATCCCAGGGGATCTCCCTGTCCTATCTGGAGCAACTCTTCGCCAAGCTGCGCAAGAACGGTCTGGTGGAAGGGGTTCGTGGCCCGGGCGGTGGCTATCGGCTGTCGCGGCCGTCGGATGAGATCACCGTGGCGCGCATCATCAGCGCCGTTGACGAAAACGTGACCATGACCCGTTGCGCTGGCAAGGGCACCTGTCAGGATGGCGAGCGCTGCCTCACCCACCAGCTGTGGGACGACCTGAGTGAGCAGTTGTACAGCTTTCTGGACGGTATCACGCTGGACCAATTCTCCAACCGTCCAGAGGTGCAGCAGGTGGCTCAACGTCAGGATGCCCAGCATCAGCGCGCCCACCAGCACTTCATCTTCCGCCGCACCGCCGCCTGAGGAGGAATCATGGCCTTGCAACTGCCCATCTATCTGGACTACGCCGCCACCACGCCCATGGACGAGCGGGTCGCCGAGACCATGAGCCGTTTTCTGACCCGGGAAGGAACCTTCGGCAACCCGGCCTCTCGCTCCCACAGCTTCGGCTGGGAGTCGGAGCAGGCCGTGGAACAGGCCCGCGAACATGTGGCCGCCCTGGTAGGCGCCGACCCCCGGGAGATCATCTGGACCAGTGGTGCCACCGAGGCCGATAACCTGGCCATCAAGGGGGCTGCCCATTTCTATCAGAAGAAAGGACGCCATATCGTCACCCTGAAGACCGAACACAAGGCGGTACTGGATTCCTGTCGCCAACTGGAACGTGAAGGTTTCGAAGTGACCTATCTGGAACCGGACCCCAGCGGCCTGATTGATCTGGATAAGCTCGAGGCCGCGCTTCGGGATGACACCATTCTGGTGTCCATCATGCATGTGAATAACGAGATTGGCGTCATCCAGGACCTGGAGGCCATTGGCAACCTGACCCGTTCACGCGGGATTGTCTTCCATGTGGATGCCGCCCAGTCCACCGGCAAGGTGGAGCTGGACCTCTCCAGGCTGCCCGTGGACCTGATGAGTTTTTCCGCTCACAAGAGCTATGGTCCCAAGGGTGTGGGTGCGCTGTACGTATCCCGCAAGCCCCGGGTGCGTCTGGAGGCCCAGATGCACGGTGGGGGGCATGAACGGGGGCTGCGCTCCGGCACCCTGGCGACGCACCAGATCGTCGGCATGGGTGAGGCCTTCCGTATTGCCCGAGAGGAAATGGGGACCGAAAACGAACGATTGCGGATGCTGCGTGATCGACTCTGGGCGGGCCTGTCCGAGATGGAGGAGGTCTATCTCAACGGCGATCTGGAAAACCGCGTGGCCGGTAACCTGAATGTGTCCTTCAACTTCGTGGAGGGTGAAAGCCTGATCATGGCCCTGAAGGATATTGCTGTTTCATCCGGTTCTGCCTGTACCAGCGCCAGCCTGGAGCCCTCCTATGTGCTGCGCGCCCTGGGCCGGGATGACGAGTTGGCCCACAGTTCCATCCGCTTCTCCGTGGGGCGTTACACCACCCTGGAGGAAGTGGACCATACGATCTCGCTGGTGAAGGCGGCAGTGCAGAAACTGCGTGACCTGTCTCCCTTGTGGGAAATGCACCAGGACGGGATCGATCTGAAATCCGTGGAGTGGGTGGCCCATTGAGGCCTGACACACGCGCGAACGAAGAGGTGATAGAACATGGCCTATAGCGACAAAGTGCTCGACCATTATGAAAATCCCCGCAACGTGGGGGCAATGGACAAGGGGGATGCCTCCGTGGGCACCGGTATGGTAGGCGCCCCCGCCTGCGGCGATGTGATGAAACTGCAGATCAAGGTCAATCACGCTGGCGTGATCGAGGATGCCAAGTTCAAGACCTACGGTTGCGGGTCCGCCATTGCCAGCTCCAGCCTGCTCACTGAATGGGTGAAGGGCAAGACCCTGGATGAGGCGGGTTCCATCAAGAACACCCAGATCGCCGAGGAACTGGCGCTGCCACCGGTGAAGATCCACTGTTCGGTGCTGGCCGAGGATGCCATCAAGGCGGCCATTGATGATTACCGCCGCAAGGGGGGGGCAGCCGTCGAGGTGGGTGAACCCGCGGCGCCGGAGGGGGAGCGGATTCCGGCGTAGGCGTAGGCGTAGGCGTAGGGGGCTCTCCCTGTCCAGTTTGAAAGCTCCCTTCTCCCCTCAGGGGAGAAGGGTCGGGGATGAGGGGGACGGTGGCCGCGTTGCCATTTCTTCCCCTCCCCCAAAGGCGAGAGGCGCTATTGTCGTGTTCGCCGAGGACGCACTTCCCTCAACAACCGCCGCAGACGACGGAACCGCTCAGGATCCGGCCGGCTGCCATACCTCAGTGCCACGTACTCCTGTGTGAATGCCATTACGGGTTCCGCCAGATCGGGACGCTCGCGACTCACCCGTTGTGCAAAGGCCATGGGTGGCTCATGGGGGGCACGGGTCATTCCCCGGCGGCCCAGGCGGCGACAGAACCGGCGATACACCAGTGACAAGGGATCAGCCACGGGCAAGCGGTTGCGCCACAGGAAGATCGCCGCGAACACCAGTACCACCAGACCGATCAACACCACCATCAGCGTGATCATGCCCCGCCAGTCCAGGCGACCCAGGCCGAGCCGCTCCAGCAGTTCTGCCTGACGCTCCGGCCCGAAGGCGAGCACCCAGCCGCTCCAGTAGTAATCCAGACTGTCCCGCCAGAGTTCCAACTGTAGACGGATGGCGCCCCAGTCCAGGCTGCGCAGCATGTAGTCCGGCAGGCCGGCATCGTCGGATAAAGCGGCTCGAACCCCTTGTTCAATGCGCTCCGGGGCCACCGCCGCCGTGGGGTCGAACCGCACCCAGCCCCGATTTTCCAGCCACACTTCCGCCCAGGCATGGGCATCCGACTGACGCACCAGCAGATAATCCCCCATGCGGTTGTATTCACCGCCCTGATAGCCCGTGACCACCCGGGCCGGGATCCCGGCGGCGCGCATCAGTACCACGAAGGCGCTGGCGTAATGCTCGCAAAAGCCGGCCCGCGACTCGAACAGGAACTGATCTACCGGGTCCCGGGGCAGGCGCGGAGGGGAGAGGGTATAGAAGAAAGGCTCCTGGTTGAAATGACGCAGGGCGGCTGCCACCACCGCGCCATCCTCTTCATGGGCTTCCCGCCAGTCCCGGGCCAGTGCCCGTGCCCTGGGGGCGGTGTTGTCCGGCAGGGCCAGCGCCGCCCGACGGCGGCCATCACTCAATACCGGTTCCAGGGGCAGGTCAGGCAGGGAAGTGACACTGTACTGGATGAGACTGCGCACCGGCTGCCTGGAGACCAGGTCGTGATCGGCGGTCATGCGGGCGTCCTGGGGGGTGGTCAGGGGGACGTCCAGAGCCAGGAGCCAGCGTCCATCATGGGGCTCCAGGTTCACCGTGTAGGTGAATGTGCGGTCCTCCTCGATGGCCACGGGCTGAGGTGGCACCTCCCCCCGATCACGACCGAAGCGCCAGGTGCGGCCGTCATACTCCCAGAATACCGGGCCGCGCCAATAGCGCAGGTTCTGACCCGGGATCTCCCCGGCAAAGGAGACCCGAAAGGCGGGGGCATCGGACTGCAACAGTTCGCTGATGGAGCCGGGTGACATGCTGTCCGACAGCCCGGTGACACCCGCGGACTCCTCCTGGGGCATGCCCCACAGTGGTCCGGGCAGGCGCGGAAAGAGCAGGAACAGGATGATCATCAGGGGCAGGGCCTGAGCCAGCATCACGCCAGCCAGAGAGAGGGATTCCCGCCAGGGCTGAGCACCGTCACCGGCATTGAGCCTTACCATCGCGGCAGTGGTGGTGAAGACCGCTGCCACCATGTACAGGGCCAGCGGGATCTCCTGGGAGTAGAAAAAATTAGTGATCACCACGAAATACCCCAGGAAAACCCCCAGCATGGCGTCCCGGAAGCCACGCGTCTCCAGCAGCTTCAGGCCCGTCATCAGGATCAGCAGGGCCACGCCGGCATCGCGGCCGAACAAGGTGCCGTACTGGGTCACCACGAGACCGGTGCCTATCAGGGTCAGCATGACCAGGAGCCAGCGCCCCGGCATGGGCATGCGGCCCCAATGGGCCAGGGCGCGCCAACCCATAGCCAGCGCCGCCATGGCCACTACCCAGGGGGGCTGGTTGAACAGGTGCGGCAACATGGCAAAGCACAAGGCAAAAATCAGCCAGGGCAGCGCGTTGGAACGTTGCGGCAGGCGCTCCTCCCGGGGCTGGGTGCTGGTGGGGTTTCGGGGAGTGAACAGCCTCATGGAGTTTCTCCCATGGGCAGCGCGAAGCAGGCCAACTGCTCCAGGCACCGTTGCCGGTGAAGCTCGCCGGTGGCCGGTTCGATCTCCACGCCGGGCATGCGCAGGCCAAATCTCAGCTTCTTGCGGTGGGCCTCCAGCACCAGGTGGCAGAGCATGGAGAGTCGGGTCTCCACGTCAGCGGCCGGCAGGCCCTCCCAGTCCAGCCAGGTCTGACCGCCCTGCATTTCATGAAACTCCTTGGTGTACATGTCGCCGGTACGGGCCAGGGCCTTCCAGTCCAGCCGCCGGGGGGAATCGCCGGGGGCGTAGGCGCGTACCCCGGTGAACTCCTCGCCCGCCCGGTTGTGAGTGGTCTGGGGTTCGATATCCTCGCCCTCACCGCTGAGTGGGCGTTCCACCGGGATCGGCTGTGGGTACACCAGCACCGACTCGTCGAAATTGAGCCACGACCAGGTGCGGAATAGCCCCAGCGGGTAGCGGGTATGCAGCCGCAGCCGGCCTGGACGCAGTACACCCCGCCGCCGTGCCGTCAGGTTGAGCGTGACCGGGGTACTTTCCCGGGCATTGACTGCAAACTCGGTGGGGGATTGCCCCGGCGCCTCCAGCAGCAGCCCGCGCCGTGACACTCGGCTGGGGTTGTCCACCGTGTAGGTGAACTGGGCGCTTTGTCCGGCAAAGATCGGTGTGGCGGGCTGGCGGGTGATGCGCAGGCCGAGCAGATTACGGTGCGTATGCCACATGGCATTGGCCCCCAGGGCAGCCAGCAGGAAGGTGAGCATGAAGGCCATGCTGTTGCTGTAGTTGATGGCTCCCAGCAGCATCACCACCAGCACCATGGCAAAGGTATACCCCTGGCGGGTGGGCAGGATATAGATACAGCGGCGGTTCAGCGTGAGTTGTCGGCCTTCCGGGCGCTGGCGACGGAGGATCCAGCGGATGGCCCTTTCCCTGAGCGCCTGATGGGTTCGACCAAACCAGGTGGTGTCGGTCTTCATGTCAGGGGACCGGAACTGCCTCAATCAGACCCTGGATCACCTGTGCGGGTGCCATGGTGGGAGACTCCACCAGGCGTAGCCGGTGCCCGGCCACCGAGGGCAGAATGGCCTGTACGTCCTCGGGCATCACGTGATCCCGGTGATTCACCAGGGCCCAGGCCTGGCAGGCCCGCATCAGTGCCAGACCCGCCCGCGGGGACAAGCCCATCTGGTAGAGGCCTGGCTGGCGAGAGTAGGCGATCAGGGCCTGCAGGTAATCCAGCAGGGCGTCGGAGACATGGATGCGCGTCACCTGTTCCTGGAGTTGGGCCAGTTGGTCATCCTGCAGTTGGGCCGGCAACTCTTCCAGCAGTTCGCGTCGGTCCCGCCCCCGTAACAGGGCCCGTTCCGACCGGGCATCGGGATAGCCCACGTGAATCCGCATGAGGAATCGATCCATCTGGGACTCGGGCAGGGGGAAGGTGCCGATCTGCTCCTGGGGGTTCTGGGTGGCAATGACGAAAAAGGGCTCAGGCAGGCGTCGAGTGACCCCCTCCACGGTGACTTGCTGCTCTTCCATGGCTTCGAGCAGGGCGCTTTGTGACTTGGGCGTGGCCCGGTTGATCTCGTCTGCCAGGATCAGTTGGGAGAAGACCGGTCCTGGGTGAAACTCGAACCGCTGGCGCTCGCTGCTGAACATGGACACCCCCAGGATGTCCGCCGGCAGCAGGTCGCTGGTGAACTGGATCCGCTGGAACTGCAGCCCCAGGGTGCGGGCCAGGCCATGGGCCAGGGTGGTCTTGCCCACGCCGGGCAAGTCTTCCACCAAAAGGTGCCCACGGGCCAGCAGACAGGCCAATGACAGGCGCACGGGGGTGGCCTTGCCATAGATGACCGTGTTGAGTTGCTCCAGTACGGCGTCGATGCGGCGGGTCAGATCCGCGGGCATTTCGTGGGTAGTCACTGTGCATCCATCCTCATGGCGTCTTCATCATCCACCTCACAGGGGGATGGGCGGCATTAACGCTTCAGTTCCTTCACCCGGAAGGTCATGGCCTTGCGGGTTTCTACCGGCTCGTCCAGGTCCTTGCGGGAAAGACGGGCCAGGGGTTTTTCACACTTTCACAGTCTGGCAAGCTGACGGATCGGGTTCAATGCCTCGGCCCGTATACCCGTACCTGCGGAGAAAAAACGTCATGCATCGAGCCATTGTGTTGAACAAGAACGATGAGGGAGTCATCGCCAGTGTCCAGTCTCTCACGGATGCCGATTTGCCCGAGGGGGATGTGACCGTACAGGTGGCCTATTCTACTCTGAACTACAAGGATGGTCTGGCCATCACCGGCAAGGCCCCGGTAGTGAAGCAATATCCCATGGTGCCGGGCGTCGATTTCTCCGGAACCGTTGAATCCAGCGATCATCCTGACTTCAAGCCCGGCGACGCGGTCATCCTCAATGGCTGGGGTGTTGGCGAGGGGCATCCTGGTGGCATGAGTCAGAAGGCTCGGGTGAAGGGCGAATGGCTGGTGCCGTTGCCTTCCGTGTTAACCCCGCGCCGGGCCATGGCAGTAGGAACCGCGGGTTACACGGCCATGCTCTGCATGCTGGCCCTGGTGCGCCAGGGGGTTACGCCGGATAAAGGGGATGTGCTGGTGACGGGGGCCAATGGGGGCGTAGGCAGCGTGGCCGTGGCCTTGCTGGCGGGGCGTGGGTTCAATGTGGTGGCGTCCACCGGCCGAATCGAGGAGGCGGGTCATCTCAAGGCCCTGGGTGCGTCGGAAGTCATCCACCGGGATGAACTCTCGGGTCCGGGAAAGCCTCTGGGCAAGACCCGTTGGGCCGCAGCGGTAGACACAGTGGGCAGTCAGACCCTGGCCAACGTGCTTTCCACCACCCAGTACGGCGGCAGTGTCGCGGCTTGTGGCCTGGCCCAGGGTATGGATCTGCCCACGACGGTGGCACCGTTCATTCTGCGTGGAGTGAATCTGCTGGGGGTGGACAGTGTGTATGTGCCCATGGAGCGGCGCGTGGAGGCCTGGGACTGCATCGCCACGGAACTGGATACGGACAAGCTGGAGTCCATGACGACTGAAGTGGGTTTGGACGAGGTCATTCCGCTAGCAGAGAAAATCCTGTCAGGACAGGTGCGCGGTCGTACCGTTGTGGATGTAAACCGTTAACCTGGCCCCATCAAGCGCGGCCTCGCCTGGGGATGGGTTAGCGTGGAGGTGGGGTGGTCTGAGGGCTGGGTCGGGGCAGGGCGATTTCAATGCGGGTCCCGACCCCCAGGTCGGAGTCGATCCACATGCGCCCGTTGCAATGGCTCACCACCCAGTAGGCCTTGGTGAGGCCGAAGCCGCCGCCTCGAGTGGGTCTGTCACGGACATTTTCGCCGCGCACGCCAAACTCCACGATATCTTCAATCTGGTGGGGAGGAATGCCCACGCCGGTGTCATCCACCACAAAACGAACCTCGTGATCCGTCTCTTTCAGCCCGGCCAGGATGCGTCCGCCGGGCGGGGTATATTTGCGGGCGTTGGCCAGCAGGTCGCGCATCACATCCTGGAAAATGGCGGGCACATAAAGGTGCTCACTTTCCAGGCTGTCGATATCCACCTTGATGAGGTAATCCTCTGGCTGTTGCTCGGCAATGTTCTGGATGATGCGATACCGACCCTTGCTGTTCTTTTCGATGGCCATCAACAGGTGCCAGAAATCCATGCGTAGCGGGTCCACCTCCAGCCAGGTCCAGCCAAGTGGTTTATCCGAGCGGGCCTCCAATTCGCGTACCCGAGTTCCAAGAATCGCAAGGACGGACTCGATATTATCGACGGAGGCACGCAATTCAGCATCGGGTGTCGTGTTTTCCAGGCCCTGGGTGATCAGGGTGTGGATGCGGTTTTGCAGGGATTGGGGGTCGGCCAGCCACGGGGCTGCCCGTTCCGGGGTCTGCAGGGCGTTGGCAAATTCATGCACCAGCGCCAAGGCTTCCTGAATGGGCCGGGAATCTCCCAAGCCGTAGGCCATCAGATCCAGTTCACAGGCGAGGATGTTGAGCACATTGAGAAAACTGTGCATGTCGATCAGGGCTTCCTGCTCTGCGTTCAGATCCAAAGCCCTGGTGATTTCGACCACAGAGAACTCCCGAGAGAGGTGAAGAGACGACTTCGGGAGTGTAAACGATCCTCAATCAGAGTGTGACGTGCAACACACTCTGAATGGGGGGCATTGGAGTGCCCCCCACGATAAGGCCGACGAACGGTATCAGTCTTCCTTCAACTCTTCGGCAGTCTCTTCCACTTCCTCGGCGGCATCATCCACCTCGCGCCCAGCCTCCTCGGCGGGGCCAGGTTCATCGACCATGTCGCTCACGCTCTCGGCTGCGTCTTCGGCTGCTTCCTTGGTAGCCTCCACGGCATCATCGAACTGTTCCTGGGCTTCTTCCATGGTTTCGTCCACGGATTCGCCAGCCTCTTCGGCCGGACCCGGATCGGAGCAGCCCACCAGCAGGGCGAAGGGCAGGGCAGTGACAATGCCCGTGATGACGGCCGGAAGCAATTTGCGATGTGTCATAACTAATCTCCTTGATCGGTGCATCTACCGACGATTCAGAAATGGGGTACAGAATCGCTGAATTGTATGCCTATTTCGTGGCAAAAGGCAGAGCCGTTGATCACGTTTTTTGCACCCTGGGGGATGCGTGACCTGTCTCATTCCCCGCCGCCTTCCACTGAACTATGATTGGCGAAGCTGTGCTGTGAGTGATGTCGCAAGAACGATATTCAACCAAAAAAAGGCCCCGAGTCACGCGATGGACTCGGGGCCTTTTCAGGAGAAGATAATGGAGGCTGGGGTCGGAATCGAACCGGCGTACACGGCTTTGCAGGCCGCTGCATAACCACTCTGCCACCCAGCCTTTGAGCTACCGGGGAAGTTCAGTATCCCCGATGATCAAACAAAAAACCCCGGCAGCGCCGAGGTTTTGAGAAACTTTGGAGCGGGAAACGAGACTCGAACTCGCGACCCCAACCTTGGCAAGGTTGTGCTCTACCAACTGAGCTATTCCCGCGTCGCTGATGGGTGCGTATTCTACAGACCCGCGTGCCACTGTCAACCTTTTTTTATCTTCTTGAAATAAAACGGTTAGTCTGGGGCAGTCGTTCGGGCTTACGGCCTCTGCAGGCGGATCACGTACGCGTTGCCGCGCTGTTCGCCCACTTGTGAGAGTGCGTGGGCCAGTGCGGGATCGTCTTGGTTACGGGGAGAGGCGGTGGCCTCGATATGCATCCGGCCCTGGGTGAGATGGCCGGTGATCTTCCCTTGCAAGGCGAGGGGCCCCCCCTGGTCAGTGAATGTCCCGTTGAACTCGTGACCTTGGGCGGTGAAGTCACCCGTCAGATTCCCCAGCCTGACAGATCGATCCGCCTGGATGACGGCGTTGTTCCAGTGGAGTCGGCCACTGGCGGAACGGATCTCTCCCTCGTCGGTGAGTTCGAGCCGGTGCAGGTCCAGGGACAGGATTCCGCCCAGTTCCGCATCATTCAGACCCGCGCCCCGCAGCATGCGCCCCAGGGTGGCGGCGGACATGCGACCCTGGCCGTCGGCGACGCGCCAGCCCGACAGGCCGCGGCTGGCCACCGCCTGGAACTGGCCGTCTGCCGCGCTTGCCTCCACATCTGCCACCATGCGCCCGGTAATGGCCTGCAAGGGGCGCAGTTCCCATTGGAAATCCGCGGGGCCCAGATCCACTCCGGCAACCCGTGGCAGGCTCACCTGCTTGATCTGCCCGCGACCCAAAGATCCTTCCACATCCATCCTGGCCAGTGGTGCGGGCAACGGCAGGTGACGCCCGGCGGTCTCTTGCAGTGTGGTCATGGGGGTCTGGGCCAGCACCCATACCGCTGAGGTCAGCAGGATGGCCAGCAGGAATAAACCAATGAGGAACATCAGGAAGAGTCGGCGCATCCCGTGAGTATACCGGGCGCAAGCGCCGGCCCCAAAGGTTTGTCATGTTCAGGTATTGGTATTTCCAATGAGAACGATTATGATTCGCTATGTCGTTACCTGATTGGCAGTGAGCGGGTCTCACAGTGACGCCGCGGTGGGGCATGCAGCCCTATTAAGGCAGCTCCGCTCATAGTTATTTCTAATTTTTCCCTGCTCACTTTCTGTAAGGGCTATACCGATGATTCACGCAATGAAGAAGAATCTTGTGCTGTCTGGCGCTGTGACAACCCTCGTTTCAGGACTGCTTGCACCTGTGACTGCTCAGGCCGAGTTGGAATTCAATGTCGGCGTGTTCAGTGACTACATCGATAGTGGAGAGAGTGGCTCGGACAATAACGCCGTGGTGCAAGGTGGGGTGGTCTATGCTCACGAATCGGGCCTTTTCACGGGTGTGGGCATGTCCACTCTGGGACCGGGCGAGGGGCAGGAGGTGGCGCCCTTCCTGGGGTATGGCTTTACGGCGGGTGAACTCGATTTCGGCGTCGCCTACGAGTACGTTTACTATTCAGAGCTTGAGGACCGGTATGAAGCCGAGATTATCGGTGCCGTTGAATATGCCTCCATGTACGCTGAGGTGGGCTACCTGACCCATGCCCATGATCGTGATGCGGAAGGCGACACCTCCTATGTGATTGGTGCCAGTCATGCCTTCATGCCTGATACCTACCTCAATGCCGAACTGGGCTACGATGATCCCAACAAGGATGATGGCACCACCTTCTGGGGCGTGGGTGTGAGCCGAGCCGTCGAGGTGGGTGAGATCTCACTGACCTATGCCTCGCGCGATGAAAACGATGCTCAGGATCTGTTTGTGGCGGGGTACACCCTGAGCTTCTGAGGGTCTGCTCGGGCCTTGGACGGCCCTGGAATCCGGCGTACACACACATCATTTCCGTTATCATAAAGGCGGAAATGATGTGGCTGGCAGCTCAGGTTGGGGCGAGTCGCTACACCTGCAGGGCCCGCTCCCAGGCATCCAGCAGTTCCCGCGACATTGCACACACCGCCGACCGCGGACGCAGATCCAGCACCGCGGGCGCCTCGCCCTGCAGGGTGGTGTGGTGGCCGCCGGCCTCGCTCAGGATGAGCTGGCCGGCAGCGTAGTCCCACAGGTTCTGCTTGCCGTGCACGTACACGGCAAACCGGCCGGCCGCCACCCAGCACCACTCCAGGGCGACGGACCCGATGGACCGTTGCGAGGCGTAGGGTGGCTCACTGGCCAGTTTCATGGCCAGCGGAGGGGGCAGACGTTTGAAATCCACTGCGGCCACCGCCCGCGCCAGGTTGAGGGTGCTGTCTGGATCGATCGTGAGGCGTTCGCCATTGAGCCATGCCCCCTGGCCATGAACAGCCGTGAAGGTCTCCCGGCGGCAGGGGTCGTAGACCAGCCCGAACACCGCCCGGCCATGAGACAGCAGTGCCATGCTGGTGGCATAGGCGGGCAGTCCCACGCGGAAGTTGCTGGTGCCGTCCAGGGGGTCCAGCACCCACAGGGGGCGATCCCCCGCCAGGGCCTCCTGCTGGGCCTGGGGCGTCATCTCCTCGCCGAGAAACCCGATCTCGGGGTGAAGCTCCGCCAGCCAGTCCTGCAACTCACGCTGAATGGCCATGTCCGTGTCGGTGACCCATGATCCATCGGTTTTCAGACGTCCAGACCGATCGGCCTGGTTCAGTACCTGGTCCACCCGCTGACACACGCCCTGGGTGATGGAATGCCAGTCCAACGACGTGATGGTGGGGGAATGATCTGTCATCCCCGGATCATAAACGAGAATCCGCTCACGATGCAGTGCCGGGCCGTTGCTGCAGCTCGCTGGTTGCTGTCAGAATCACCCGCCACACCAAGGAGTTCGATCTTGAATATCGCTGTCCCCGCCTGGTTGAACCGCACACCCCTCATCGATGACACCACTCGTGTCTGGATCAAGGACGTCCGTGAGTGGACCCTGTCGCAACAGGATGATCTGCGCCCCCTGGACCAGGCGAAATTGGTGATGCCCATCCGCGAGCATTTCCCTGCCGAAGTGCAGGATCCCCACGGCGCCGCCGTGGCCACGTTCGAATCCATCCGCCAGCATGCCGGCTTTGAGGGGGTGCCGATGCGACTGGTGCCGGCCGGCACCGGGACCCACTTCCCGACCCGGCCCAGTGAGGCGGAACCACTGGTGCTTGAATACGATCCTCGCCTGTGGGCCAACCGACAGGCTCTGGTCGCCCAGCTGGCCCGGGATCTGGCGGCCTGGTGGGTGTTTACGCGCCCCAGTCCAGCCCCGGCCCAGCAGGGCAATGAGGCCCACGTGGCGGAACTGGTGGCTGTATGGATGGGGTTCGGCATCTTCATGGCCAACACTGCCTTCATCGCCCGGGTGGGCGGCTGCGGCAAATGCGCTGGCCCGGCGATGGATCGGTCCGCGTCTCTGGGGCGACCGGAGATCGCCTATGCCCTGGCGTGCTTCTGCCGTGACAAGGGTATTGCGCCCCGTGAGGCAAGGTACTTTCTCGAGGCCCCCCTCAAGGGGCTGTTCCGCCAGGCGAGGCGGTTGAGTTAGTTGGATGGTGGCGGGTTACCCCGGGCCCTGCGGCATCCACCACGTCACCATCACCGGGATGAAGGCCAAGGCAAACAGGGCTTGAGCAGTGATGATGTAGAGCATGATCCCGGCGATATGCCCCCCGCTAGCCTGGAGATAACGCCCGGCCAGCCAGCCCAGGCCAATGGTGATGTACAGGGGGAAGGAGTTGGGTAAAGAGGGTGAGGGTGGTGGTCATGGAGGCATGATAAGGCCCGCTGACCCTCCCATGTTCGCCATATGGCTCATGCCTGATGCGAGACCGTTGCATCGGGTTGTGACGAAGGGCGGGCTGAATACCCGCCCCTGACTGATCATGGGCGTGCCGGGCGGCTTTTGTCCTGGCCCGCCAATGCCAGGCATCGTGCAATCTCCTGCAGGGATTCCGGGTTGGCCAACGCACCCAGGTTCTCCGCATCCGTTTCGCCCTGAAGCATGCGGGCGACGGCAAGCTCCACCTTCTTGCCGCTGCGCGTATAGGGGATCTGGCTGACGGCATGGATCCTGGCCGGCACATGGCGCGGGCTGGCGTTGGCACGGATACGCGAGCGTATGCGCTTCTCCAGTTCCGGTGTGAGGGTCTGATCCGGCGCCATGACCACGAACAGCACCACCTCCACATCACCATCCTCATGGGGAGCCCCCACCACCAGGCTGTCTGCCACTTCCGCAATGGTTTCCACCTGCCGGTAGATTTCCGCAGTGCCGATGCGTACCCCGCCAGGATTGAGCGTGGCATCGGACCGCCCGTAGATGACGGCGCCGCCGTGTGGTGTGAACTGGATGAAGTCACCATGGGCCCAGATGCCGGGGTAGGTGGCGAAGTAGGATTTGCGGTAACGGGCCCCGTCCGGATCGTTCCAGAATCTCACCGGCATGGCCGGGAAGGGGGTCACGCAGACCAGTTCACCCCGATCATGTCCAGCGTCCCGACCATCCGGGGTGTAGGCTCTTGCATCCACACCCAGCATGCGACACTGGATTTCGCCCCGCCGTACCGGCAGCAGGGGGGTGCCACCCACGAAGCAACCGCAGATATCGGTCCCGCCGGAGATGGAGCTGAGCATCAGGTCCGCCTTCACGCTGTGGTACACCCAGTCGAAATCCTCGGGCAGCAGGGGAGAGCCGGTGGAAAAGAGGGCGCGCAAGGCCGACAGGTCATGGGTATTGCCGGGTTCCAGATCGGCCTTGCGACAGTTGCCCAGATATTTGGCGCTGGTGCCGAAATGGGTGACACGTTCCCGGGAAATCAGGGACCACAGGCAATCCAGGTCCGGGTGCGCCGGTGACCCGTCGAAAAGGACCAGGCGTGCACCGGTGAGCAGTCCGGAGGCGAGCCAGTTCCACATCATCCAGCCGGTGGTGGTGAAATAGAAGAACGTGTCTCCCGCCCCCAGATCGGCATGCAGCAGCAATTCCTTGCTGTGATTGAGCAGCATTCCGCCGGCTCCATGGACGATGCACTTGGGTACGCCCGTGGTGCCGGAGGAGTAGAGGATATAAACGGGGTGATCCGCTGGGAGTTGTTCAAATATCGGTGTGGCCTTGGGGTAGGCGCTCAGCGCAGTTTCCCAAGGCACAAATAGAGAATCGTCCGGGTGGCCCAGTTCTGGCAGCATGGATAGACTCAGCACACGTTGAATCCCCGGAATCTGCCGTGAAAGTTCGCGGTTCTGGTCTGTGCGATCAAAGACCTTGCCGTTATAGCGATAGCCATTGGTGAGGAGCAGAACCTTGGGTTCAATCTGCCCGAAACGGTCCACAATGGCAGAGACACCGAAATCCGGTGATGCCGAACTCCAGATGGCACCCAGCCCGGTGGTGGCCAGCATACCTACCAGGGCTTCGTGGGTATTGCCCACGACGCCTGCCACACGATCTCCTGGGGTCACGCCCTGTTCTTGCAGCCATGCCTGCAGCGAGGCCACCCGAGCGAGCAGGGTGGCGCGATCCAGTCGTCTATCTTCCCGGGATTCGCTGGTTTCCAGTACCACCTCTTCACTGGGGTTGCCATGGATGGCATGGCGCAGCAGGTTTTCGGCGAAATTCAGCCGGGCACCTGCGAACCAGCGGGCTCCGGGCATGGTGGTCGAGTCGAGCACCTGGTCAGGATCGCGACTGGCGCGCACCCCGGTATAGCGCCAGATGCTGCCCCAGAACGCCGAGGGATGACTCACGGACCAGTTGTGCAGGTCTTGATAGTCGTGGAAGGGGCCGTGGCCTTCCTGTACGAGCCAGTCCCGATAACGGGCCATGGCGCTTTGGGTGAGTTCCCGGGGTCCCGGTTGCCAAAGAATCTCCTCCTGCATGCTCATGCCTGCCTCCCCGTCTGATTGAGATTGATCCATGCTTACCTAACCGCTACGTAAAATAACGTTTACGTTCGGGTAATATAGTAATTGACGTTATCGTAAACGTAATCTAGCCTTATCTGCGTCTTGGCGCAATGGCGTTGAGGTTAGTGAAAGGCATAACGATGAAAATCACCATTGGGAGGAGAGGCATGATGGGTATCAAATCCGGATATCTGGCGCTGGCAGGCCTGTTGGCTGCGCCCAGTGCATGGGCTGTTGAGTATGACTTCAGCGGAGACATCGATGTACGGGCCTTCGGCCGTCTGCCGGCTGCGGGGAGTTATGAAAACGGTTTCGAGCAGCGGTTGCGGGTGCAGTCGGACATTCGCCTGCAGGATGGCGTGAGTGTTCACGCGGGTGTAAACCTCATCAACGACACCTGGCGCGGGGATCGCTCAGGGGATGTGGATGCGCTGCAGCAGAGTCAGCCGTTCACTCTGGGACGTGATCATCGCACGGTGACCCTGGACTATGGTTATGTCCAGATCCCTCTGGGGGACTGGAACCTGCGCGCCGGTCGCCAGATCGCCAACTGGAACTTCGGTATCACCGTGGCCGATGACCGTCGCGACCGGATCATGATCCTGGGTCCAGTGGCCGAGGGCGTGACCTTCCTGGCAGGGGGGGACCAGCGCCAGAAGGGGACTCTGGATGACCGCAAGGATGATGGTTATCTGCTGTTCGCCGGTTTCGTGGGTAATACGAACGACTGGTCATGGGGGGCACTGCTGGGGCATTACGTGGGTGATGACGAAAAAGACAATACCGGAGATTATGAAGGCGGACGATTCTATGCCCCGCGGGATGGCACGCTCGTCTCCCCTTGGGCGCAGGGCGAACTGGGTCCGGTCAAGGTGACTACAGGTGCCCATTATCTGGGCGGTGGTGACGCGGTCTACACCAACGATACCTTTGCCGGCTTCCTGCGGGGCGGGTTCGAACTGTCCGACAACTTCAATCTGGAGGCACAGTATTTCTTCAATATCGGCGGATCCCTGATTGAATCGGGCTTCGATACCTTCTCCAGTCTGATCCACAGCAGCCCACGCCACGATGCCTCCGCGACGTACGTCGAGGCATTGGACATGCGAGGGCTCGGCGAGGTATCACGGGAATTCAGCGCACTAGATGATCAGGACATCGACCGGCATCTGCTGGCCGTGCGCGGCACCTATAGCCCCCGTGACAACTGGCAACTGAAACTGGCCGCCGGGTCGGTGCGCTATGACGGCATGGCCCCCAATCTGGGACAGACGGGGGATGCCCCGGATCGGACCGAGGATGTGGTTTTCGGTGACATTCAGTTGCACTACGACGTGACACCGTCCACCAGCCTGTGGGCCACCTATGGCTATGCGGATACCGCAGACCTGATCGACGGGCGTGACAGCGTGGATGCAGTGAGCCTGAATCTCAGAACCCGTTTCTGAAGCACTGACCGGGTCGCCCCCGAGAGTTGGCGGGCGACCCGGTCCCGATGCTTGCAAGGAGTTGCCGATGTCCTCTCACATGCAAACCCTGGCTCGCCGGTATGCCGAGGCGGGTCTGCTCGACCATCTTCGCCGGGCGCTGATCACGCGTGGGCTCGATCCAGACCGCCTCTCCTGTGACGACATTGCCGCCATTGACCAGTTGCACGTGGGGGGGCGTGCTGCGAGTCGTGCCCTGGCAGCACGGGTCGGGCTCGAGGCGGGAATGCGGGTGCTCGACCTGGGTTGTGGCACCGGTGGCACCAGTCGCCTGCTGGCGGCGGAGTATGGCGTCAAGGTGGTGGGTGTGGATGTCACCGGCCCCTATCTGGAGGTGGCCTATTGGTTGAGCGAGGCCACCGGGCTCAAGGATTGCACCGGTTTCGTGCATGCGGATGCTCAGCACCTGCCTTTTCCCCCAGCCACCTTCGATGGGGTGTGGTCACAGCACACACTGTTGAATGTACCGGATACAGCCGCCGCCCTGAGCGAGGTACGTCGGGCGCTGGTTCCCGGTGGGCAGTTGTGGCTTCATGAGGTGGTGCAGGGACCATCCACCACTTCTCCCGTGTTCCCGGTGCCTTGGGCAGATGATCCGGCCCACAGTCACCTGTTATCCCTGGATGCACTCCAGAGTCTTTTGAGTGCGGCCGGTTTGCGCCCTGTGCATGTGGAAGATGTCAGTCAAGTGGCGTTGCAATGGCGGCGCAAGCACACCCGGCGCGAAGCGGGGCGCGAGGACAGTACCCCTGGAGAATCAGCGCCGCTATCCCCAGAGCTGATATTTGGTCAGAGATTCCTTGAAATGGGGCGCAACGTGATGCGTAATCTGGAGATGGAAAGGATTCGGGTGGTCATGGGCGCCTGGGTGAGAATGGACTGAACCGGAGCGCCTCACTCTCCCATGGCGCGCGCGACCCGGGATTGCATAGGGCGATCCAGTTGCCGATGGATCCAGTGGGCCGTATCCACTAGGGCACGCAGGTCCACGCCCGTCTCGACGCCCATACCATGGAGCATGTAGACCACCTCTTCGGTGGCCACGTTACCAGAGGCGCCCCGTGCATAGGGGCAGCCCCCCAGACCTCCTACGGAACAGTCCACCGTGCTGATGCCTAATTTCAGTACGGCGAATAGATTGGCTAGGGCTTGCCCGTAGGTATCGTGAAAATGAGCCGCCAGATCTGCCAGGGGCACCTGTTCTGCCACGGTTTCCACCATGCGCTGCGCCTTCAGGGGGGTGCCGGTGCCTACAGTGTCACCGAGTGAGATCTGGCAGCACCCCATATCGTACAGGCGCCTGGCCACACGGGCCACCGCCTCGGGGGCGATATCGCCCTCGTAAGGGCACCCCAGAGTGCAGGACAGATAACCTCTCACCAGAATCCCCTGCTCCTGGGCCTGAGCCAGGACCGGCTCGAAGCGCTCCAGGCTCTCGGCGATACTGCAATTGATGTTCTTGCGTGAGAAGGCTTCCGAGGCCGCTGCGAAGACTGCCACCTCACGGGCGCCGGCGGCTACGGCATTCTCGAAACCCTTGAGGTTGGGTGTGAGTACTGGGAAGCGGACGCCCGGCCGGTTGGGTAGCCCGGCCATGACCTGGGTGTGGTCCGCCATCTGGGGCACCCAGCGTGGCGAGACGAACGCCGTCGCCTCCACCTGACGCAGCCCAGCATCCACCAGGCGGCCAATGAGTTCCAACTTCACATTCGTGTCGATGTTGCCGGGCTCGTTCTGCAATCCGTCCCGGGGGCCCACCTCGACGATGTTGACGGCATGGGGCAGGGGCATGGCTCTCTCCTTCACTCGGCACTGGCTACGGGTTGTCCGAGGCGCTCACGTGCTTTCACCAGGATGCTGGGCTGCAGTTCAAGCACGGGTTCACCGGCTTGATTGATTGCGATCCACAAGACCTTGATCACCCCCCAGCCGGGACGTGACTCGGAGGCCTTGACCTCACGGATCTCCATGTCTAGCGTGATGCGATCGCCCGGGCGCACGGCCTTGATGAAGCGGATGCCTTCCACCGCGATGCCAATCTGGCCTTCGGCCATGCGCAGGTCTGAGCGGATGGCCATGGCCGTCATGACTGAGATGGTGTGCCAGCCACTGGCCACGAGGCCGCGAAAAAAAGTGTTGCGAGCGGCCATCGGATCCACATGGTGGGGCTGGGGGTCAAACTCCTCCCCGAAACGGATGATGTCCGCCTCGGTCATCTCCTGTGAGCCGGTGCTGAAACGCATCCCCGGTTGTAGATCTTCCAGGTAGTAGGTGCTCATTGTGCATCTCCGGGACGGATGGCCAGAAGCGGAGCCCCCTCGCTCACCTGGTCGCCCTCGTTGAAATGAATTGTGTCCACCACGCCGTCATTGAAGGCGCTCACCACGTATTCCATCTTCATGGCCTCCAGCACCATGAGGGCGTCGCCTTCGGAAACGTGGTCGCCCACCTTCACATGTACGGCCACCACCATACCCGGCATTGGGGCCACCAGACTGCCTTCCTTGACCTCGTCATCCATGCCGGCGGCCAGGGGATCGTGCAACATGAGCTCCCGGGTTTCGGAACTCATGGCCACGGTGAGTCGCTGTCCGTCCCGCAATACCCAGGCGTCTAGGTGCACGCCGTCCAGTTGCATGCGCAGCCGTCCGTCGGCATGAAGGTGTCCGCGGGCACGGTGACGATGACCGGCCCATTCAATCAGAAAGCCGTCATCCCGGTAATGAGCAATCACTTTGAGGTCAAGATCCTGAACAGTGTCCAGGAAGTGCAGGGTGCGGTGGCTGTCGCCGTTGAGCTGCCAGCCGGAGGTGCCATGCCAGGGGGAATGAGGATCCGCCGATGTGCGCGCCCGCTCCAGGTTCTCGCGATCCACCCGCAGCAACTCATGCAGCGTGGCCGCGGCCAGCAGGGCCGGGCTGATCTCCCGGGGTGCCGGTAGCAGGGCGCCCCGGTGCGTCTCGATGAAACCGGTGTCGATGCGCGCCGCCCGAAAATCTGGGTGAGCCGCCAGACGGGCGAGGAAATTCACGTTGGTGGTGGTGCCCACCACGATGAACTCACTCAGGGCGGTCTGCAGGCGGTTGAGGGCGGTTTCACGGTCCTGATCCCAGACCACCAGCTTGGCGATCATGGGATCGTAGTGCACGGAGATTTCATCCCCCTCCTGAACACCCGTGTCGATGCGCACGTGGGGTGATTCCTCGGGCGTGCGCAGGTGGCGGATCGCGCCAGTGGCGGGCAGGAACCCCCGGTCGGCATCCTCGGCATAGATGCGTGCCTCGAAGGCATGACCATTGAAGCTCAGACGCGACTGTTCGCAGGGCAGGGACTGGCCGGCGGCCACCTGCAGTTGCCAGGCCACCAGATCCTGACCCGTGATCATTTCCGTGACCGGGTGTTCCACCTGCAGCCGGGTGTTCATTTCCATGAAATAGAAGTCGCCCCGGCCATCCATGATGAATTCCACGGTGCCTGCGCCCACGTAACCGATGGCCCGGGCAGCAGCCACTGCGGTTTCCCCGAAATGCCGGCGACGCACCTCGTCCAGGCCCGGCGCCGGCGCCTCCTCGATCACCTTCTGATGGCGCCGTTGCACAGAGCAATCCCGTTCGAACAGGTGCACGACCTGACCGTGACAGTCCGCGAAGACCTGGACCTCCACATGGCGGGGTTGAAGCAGGTATTTCTCGATGAGCACGCGGGCGTCGCCAAAGGCCGCCGCCGCCTCCCGCTGAGCCCCCTTGAGGGCCTCGGCCAGCTCCTCGGGGCGGTCCACACGGCGCATGCCCTTGCCGCCGCCACCGGCGGAGGCCTTGATGAGCACCGGATAACCGATCTCTTCCGCCACGGCGGCCAGGTGCTGGAGCGACTGATCCTCGCCATGGTAGCCGGGTACCAGGGGAACGCCGGCCTCCGCCATGATGGCCTTGGCGGCGCTCTTGGAACCCATGGCCTCAATGGCCTCCGGGGGTGGGCCGATGAACACGATGCCGGCATCCCGGCAGGCTCGGGCGAATTCGGCGTTTTCCGAGAGGAAGCCGTAGCCCGGGTGAATGGCCTGGGCGCCGCTCTCCCGGGTCACCTCGATGATCCGCGCCTGGTTCAGGTAGCTTTCCCGTGCCGCGGCGGGGCCGATGGGCCAGGCTTCGTCACAGGCCTTCACGTGCATGGCCTGACTGTCCGGCTCGGAGTACACCGCAACGGTGCGGATCCCCAGTCGCCGGCAGGTCCGCTCGACCCGGCAGGCGATTTCCCCCCGGTTGGCGATCAGTATCTTGTCGAACATGCTCCAGTCCCTGTCAGGTGAATCGCATGGTGCCTCACACGGAGGCGATGAAAGGGGTCCACTCAAGCCGCACCGGGCATGGGCCAGACCGGCGAGCGCTTTTCAAGAAAGGCGCCCAGCCCTTCCTGGCCTTCCCGGCTGACGCGAATGTGGGCAATCTGGGCCGAGGTATCCTCAAGCAGCCCGGCATCAATGGATTGGCCTGCCACGTCCCGCACCAGCGCCTTGGCGGCGGTCATGGCTTGGGGGCCGTTCTGGGTCAGCTGCTCCAAAAGCTGCGTCAGCATCGTGTCCAGGTCTGCCTCGTCCAAGGCCACTTCATGCACTAGGCCGATCTGCCGGGCACGCTCCGCATCAAACAACTCCGCCGTGGTGAAGTAGCGCCGCGCATGACGCCCGCCCATGGCCGCGATCACATAGGGGGAAATGGTGGCCGGGATGAGGCCCAGACGAACCTCCGACAGGCAGAATCGGGCCCGGGGGGCTGCCAGGGCAACATCACAGGCCGCCACCAGGCCCACGCCACCTCCCATGGCGGCACCGTTGACCCGTGCCACGGTGGGCTTGTCGAGCCGATAGAGGGTGTCCATCAGTTGGCCCAGGGCCAGGGCATCGCGATGGTTTTCCTCTTCGCTGTAGTCGACCATGCGCTTCATCCAGTGGATGTCGGCCCCAGCGGAAAAGCTCTTGCCTGCCCCGGTGAGGACTACGGCCCTGACCGCTGGATCCTGCTCCAGCGTCACGAGGGTGCGGGTCAGTTCCCCAATCAGCGCATCGTCAAAGGCATTGTGACGATCTGGGCGGTTCAGGGTGATGGTGGCAACGCCGGCTTCGGCATGGACCAGCAACATATTGTTCGCCATGATCTTCCTCCAGGTCACATGCGGAAGAGCCCGAAGCGGGTCTCCTCGATGGGTGCGTTGAGGCTGGCGGAGATGCCCAGCGCCAGCACCATGCGGGTGTCTGCGGGATCAATGACGCCGTCGTCCCAGAGGCGTGCTGTGGCATAGTAGGGGTGACCCTGATGCTCGTACTGTGCACGTATGGGGGCCTTGAAGGCTTCCTCTTCCTCGCTGGACCAGGCCTTGCCCTGGCGTTCCAGGGTGTCTCGCCTCACCTGCGCCATCACGCCCGCCGCCTGCTCGCCGCCCATCACCGAGATGCGGGCATTGGGCCACATCCACAGGAAGCGCGGCGAATAGGCGCGTCCGCACATCCCGTAATTGCCTGCCCCGAAGCTGCCCCCGATGATGACGGTGAACTTGGGCACCCGGGCGCAGGCCACCGCCGTGACCATTTTGGCCCCATCCTTGGCGATGCCACCGGACTCGTACCTGCGACCCACCATGAAGCCCGTGATGTTCTGCAGAAAGACCATGGGAATGCCTCGCTGGCTGCACATCTCGATGAAATGGGCCCCCTTGAGGGCGGATTCGGAGAAGAGGACGCCGTTGTTGGCCACGATACCCACGGGGTAGCCATGAATGTGGGCAAAGCCGCACACCAGGGTGGTGCCGTACAAGGCCTTGAATTCATCCAGTTCGGAGCCGTCGACGATGCGCGCGATGACCTCGCGGACATCGAAGGGCTTGCGGGTGTCAGTGGGGATGATGCCGCCCATTTCCTCCGGGCTGTAGCGCGGCGGGCGCGAGGGTCGCAGATCCAGACTCACCTGCTTGTCGCCATTGAGGCGACTGACGCAGCGACGGGCCAGCCCCAGGGCATGGGCATCATTGAGGGCGTAATGGTCAGCCACCCCGGAGACCTTGGCATGTACATCGGCCCCCCCCAGTTCCTCGGCGGTGACCACCTCGCCGGTGGCCGCCTTCACCAGCGGCGGTCCGGCCAGGAAGATGGTGCCCTGTTCCTTGACGATGATGCTTTCCTCGGCCATGGCCGGCACATAGGCGCCACCTGCCGTGCAGGAGCCCATGACCACCGCGATCTGCGGAATGCCCTGGGACGACATGACCGCCTGATTGTAGAAGATGCGCCCAAAGTGATCCCGGTCCGGGAACACCTCGTCCTGATTGGGTAGGTTGGCGCCGCCGGAATCCACCAGGTAGATGCAGGGCAGGCGGTTCTGCTGGGCGATTTCCTGTGCCCGCAGGTGTTTCTTGACGGTGATGGGATAGTAGGTACCGCCCTTGACCGTTGCATCGTTGGCCACAATCATGCATTCGCGACCCGACACCCGGCCGATGCCGGCGATGACCCCCGCGGAGGGCACCTCGTCATCGTACAGCCCGCAGGCGGCCAGCTGGGAGATCTCCAGGAACGGGGAGCCAGGGTCCAGCAGTACCCGTATGCGTTCCCTGGGCAGCAATTTGCCCCGGGACAGATGGCGTTCACGGGCCCCTTCACTGCCGCCGGCGCTGACCTGTGCCACACGCTGGCGCAGATCCTCCACCAGGGTCGACATGGCCGACCGGTTGGCGCTGAACTCCTCGGATCTTGTGTTGATCTTGCTTTTGATGACGCTCATCGGTTTCCCTGCCCACCAGTTTGCTCATTGGGTGCCGGGCGCACTGGGACGGCCTCAGCGGGTTTCCTTGAACAGTTCCCGACCGATCAGCATGCGCCGGATCTCGGAGGTGCCGGCTCCGATTTCGTAGAGCTTGGCATCACGCAGTAGTCGACCGGTGGGGTATTCATTGATGTAGCCGTTGCCCCCCAGGCACTGGATGGCCTCGAGCGCCATGGCAGTGGCCTTCTCGGCGGTAAACAGGATGGCCCCGGCAGCATCCTTGCGCGTGGTCTGCCCCCGGTCGCAGGCGCGACCGACGCTATAAACATAGGCCCGGGAGGCATTCAGGCCCACATACATGTCCGCCAGCTTGCCCTGCATCAACTGGAATTCCCCGATGGCCTGATTGAACTGCTTGCGTTCATGTACATAGGGCAAGACCACGTCCAGGCAGGCGGCCATGATGCCCAGCGGGCCAGCAGCCAGCACCGCGCGCTCATAGTCCAGGCCGGACATGAGGACCTTCACGCCTTCACCCTCACGGCCCAGGATGTTCTCCGCCGGCACCTCGCAGTGATCGAAAATCAGCTCGCAGGTGTTCGAGCCGCGCATGCCCAGTTTGTCCAGCTTCTGGGCGGTGGAGAATCCGGGGGTACCCTTTTCGACCAGAAAGGCCGTGATGCCCTTGGGGCCGGCGTCGGGATCGGTCTTGGCATAGACCACATAGGTGCTGGCCTCGGGGCCGTTGGTGATCCACATCTTGTTGCCATTGAGTATGTAGCGATCGCCTTCCCGCCGCGCCCGCAGGCGCATGCCCACCACATCGGAGCCCGCGCCCGGTTCGGACATGGCCAGCGCGCCCACGTGCTCTCCGGTGATCAGCTTGGGCAGGTAGCGCTGTTTTTGTTCCTCGCTGCCGTTGATCTTGATCTGGTTGACGCAGAGGTTGGAGTGCGCGCCATAGGAGAGAGCCACCGACGCGGAGGCGCGGGAGATCTCTTCCATGGCGACCATGTGGGCCAGATAGCCCATGCCACTGCCGCCGTACTCCTCGCTGACGGTGATCCCCAGCAACCCCATCTCGCCCAGCTTGGGCCACAGATCCTGAGGAAACTCGTTGTTCTGGTCGATTTCAGCCGCTCGTGGTGCGATTTCGGCGGCGGCAAACTCCGCGACCGCATCACGCAGCATGTTGATTTCATCGCCCAGGTCGAAGTCGAGGGTAGGGTGGTGACTCATGGCGTGGTCCTTTAAGTGGTTTTCCAGAAGCGTATATTCAGTTCACGTAAACGTCAATAACGTTTTACGTTAACGTAAACGGCACTAAATGCCCGGGAGAGAGGCGCATGTCGGCAATGGGCCATCCTCCGTAATGGCCTCAGGAGCCCGTCTTGAGTCGGGTCTCGCTGCGATCAGGCCTGTCGGTGTCGCCGGGACGCCCGGGGTTGGTCGTCTCCGCTGTGCGGTCCTGTTTCTCCTTCTCCTGGGCCGAGAGTAATTGCTCGCAGTGAGCGTAGGAGTGCTCCAGTTCCTTGAGGGTCTCTTCCAGGTCCTCCCGTTGACGGAGGAGATGCTGGCGCTTTTCGTCCAGCACCTTCAGGTAATAGCGCAGTTGCCGGGACTCCCCGTGGGCATCGTCGTAGAGATCGAATGCCTCGCGCATCTCGCCCAGCGTGAATCCCAGTCGTTTGCCCCGCAGGATCAGCTTCAGGCGCGCACGATCCCGGCGGCGGTACAGGCGCTTGGTGCCCACGCGCAGGGGGGAGAGCAGGCCTTCATCCTCGTAGAAACGAATGGCGCGGGTGGTGATACCGAACTCCCGGGCCAGTTCACCGATCGTGAACGTGGTGCCATGGGCATCGGTTTCCTTGAAGGCGGGCTGGGGTTGAGTCATGTGTGAACCTCCGTCGGCTACTGCTGGCCACTCCGGGGGAGGGGGCTTGGGGGGGGGGGGTGCCGCAAACGTGAACGTCATTTCGGTGGATCCGGCAAGCGGGGTTTTCCGGGTTGCTTCCATTGTACGTGAAACCGGGAGCGGGTGAAGCACTGTATGCTGCATTGCAGCGATCTTTTTTATCGACCAGTCCGGTCACTCTCTGCCGCTGCCCGAGGTTTCCCGTTATGCACCGGGATGGTGCGCTGGGAAGCGGTTGTCAGCGGCCTGGTGAATAAGCCCGTACAGAATACAGCAAAAAAAGGTTGACGTAGACGTAAACGGTAACTAAATTGCCTATAACCTTATTACAGATAATCCCATAATCAGACCGGGATCAACCGGCGCCAAACCAAAGGCAGGAGGTCAGTCCTGATGTCAGGTCAGAGACTTAGTTATGTGTGCGGTGCGGGCACCGAGCCCTTGTGGGGCATCACTGTGGGTGAGCAACTCCATCATCTGGCCACGGTATGGCCCGAGGGGTTGGCTCTGGTGGACTGCCAGCAAGGAAGGCGCTGGACATGGTCTGAACTGGACCAACAGGTGGATGCGCTGGCCGCCGCCTATCTGGAGCTTGGTCTGGATCCGGGCGATCGGGTGGCCATCTGGATGATGAACCGGAGCGAGTGGGCGCTGGCCATGTTTGCCGCGGCCCGGGTCGGCATGATTTCCGTTAACGTTAACCCAGGTGCTCGCAAGGCGGAATTGCAGCGCTCCCTCCAGCGGGTGCAAGCACGCGCACTGATCATTCAGGACCAATTCAAGAGCAGCGATTACCTGAAGATGGTGAGCGAACTCTTTCCGGAGTTGGCCAGCGCGGGGGCAGGGGCGCTTCGTTGCGAGGCGGTACCGAGTCTTGAGCGGGTGATCCGGGTGGGATCGGCGTCCACGCCCGGGATGATCAACTTCTCCGAGTTGCTGTGTGCGCCCAATGCCGAAACCCTGGAGCGCGTGCGCTCCCTGAGCGCTCTGGTGGACTTCGATGCGCCGGCCAATATCCAGTTCAGCAATGCCATGGGCGGCGATCCGGCCGGCACGACGCTGACCCACCACAACATCATCAATAATGGTCTGACGGTGGGTCGAACGCTTCGCCTGAGCGAAGAGGATCGCGTGTGCATCCCGGTGCCGCTGTTTCACTGCTTTGGTCTGGTGATGGGCAACATGGCCTGCCTGACCCATGGCAGTGCCATGATCTATCCCGGGGAAGCCTTTGAGCCACTGGACACCCTGCAAGCGGTGCAGAAGGAAGGGTGTACCGCCTTGTATGGTGTGCCGGCCATGTTCAAGGCCATGCTGGACCACGAGGAGTTTGCCGGCTTTGATCTGTCCACGCTGCGCACCGGGATCATGGCGGGGGCCCCGTGTCCGCCGGACACCATGGACCAGGTGATGAACCGCATGCACATGACCGAAGTGACCATCGGTTATGGCATGACCGAATCATCGCCCATCTCCTTTATGAGCGATGTGGACGATGCAGTCGAGCACCGACTGTCCACCGTGGGCACTATTCGCCCGCATCAGGAAGCCAAGATCATCGACAGCGAGGGCCGCATCGTGCAGCTGGGCGATGTGGGCGAGTTGTGCGTGCGCGGCTACAACGTCATGCGGGGCTACTGGGGCGACCCCGATCTGACCGCTCGTGTCGTGGATGCGGCACGGTGGCTGCACACCGGCGATATGGCCCGGTTGGACGAGGCGGGCTATTGCCGGATTGTGGGTGGCGTCAAGGACGTGATCATTCGCGGTGGCGAGAACATCTATCCCCAGGAAATCGAGGATTATCTGCGTGGCCATCCGCGGGTTCGCGACGCGGTGGTGGTGGGCGTCCCGGACGAACGCCTGGGTGAGGTGGTCTGCGCCTGCGTGGAACTCCAGAGCGGTGAGGCAACGCTCACCGCGCAAATGCTGCAGGACTACTGCCGCGAGCAGATCGCCCATTTCAAGATCCCGCGCTACGTGCGGTTTTACGAATCCTTCCCCGGCAGCACCGGGCGAGCACTCAAATTCATGCTTCGTGACGAGAGCTTGACGGACCTGGGGCTTCGGGATCCTGGCGGGGGGCATTGAGCCGGCGCCGGTCCCGGCGCGAGGCAAGGCATTCAGGAACCACAAGAACAACAGGGCGCGCATCGCCTCCGGGCCGTGCGCGACGGCGGGGTGCGCGCCCGGCGTGCGTGACCCGACCTTGGGGACGGGAACAGCCACAACGGTGCGTTGGCCCGGCACGGGAAAACCACAGCAGGTACTCGGAGGAACGAGGCATGACGAAAACGCAGGAAATCGTCGGCCAGCAGACCGTACTGGAATGCGAGGAGGTGTGCCGTTGGTTCGGTGGCCTTCAGGCGCTCAAGGGCATCACCCTGACGGTGAAGGAGGGTGAGATCTTTGGCCTGGTGGGGCCGAATGGCTCGGGCAAGACAACGCTCGTTAATGCCATCACTGGCTTCTATCCGCCCCAGCAGGGTGCGATTCGCTTTCTTGGCGAGCCCATCAACGGTTTGCGGCCTCATCGAATTGCCCAGAAGGGCATTGCCCGCACATTTCAGAACGTGGCCCTGTTCAAGGGGCTGAGTGTACTGGACAACATCCTGCTGGGACGGCACATCTTCATGCGTCCCAGCTCCCTGGCTTCACTGTTCTACTGGTGGTGGGCGCAGAAGGAGGAGGTCTCGCACCGGGTCAAGGTGGAGGAGGTCATCGACCTGCTGCAGCTGGAGAGTGTGCGCGACCAGCCGGTGGATGTGATTCCCCTCGGGATGCAAAAGCGTGTGGAACTGGCCCGGGCGCTGTGTGCCGAACCCCGCTTCCTGGTCCTGGACGAGCCCATGGCTGGGATGAACCAGGAAGAAAAGGAATACATGGTGCGCTTCATCCTGGATGCCCGCGATGCCATGGGCGTCACCATGCTTCTCATCGAGCACCACATGGACGTGGTCACCGCCATTTGCAACCGGGCTGTGGTGCTCAATAACGGGGAGAAGATCGCCGAAGGCCCCACTCGCGAGGCCATCAATGATCCTGCCGTGGTCGCGGCCTACATCGGGAAGACTCAAGATGCAGCCTGAAAGACAATATCGCGAAGATCCGCCTGAGGATGCCCTGCACCCTGACTGGCGGGAAGATGATCACCTGATCCAGTTACTGGTTCACAATGCCCGGGAGCACAGTGACGAGGTCGCCCTGCGTGAACGTCATCGGGGCATCTGGCACGAGTACACCTGGCAGAACTATCTGGATCATGTCATGAGCCTGGCCGCTGGGCTTGAAGCCCGTGGCGTGCGCGCCGGCGACCGCATCCTGGTGGTGGGTGATAACCGACCCGCCCTCTACTTCGGCATGCTGGCCGCCGTGTGCCTCAAGGCCATTCCCTCGCCGGCCTACCCGGACACCAATCCTGCGGAACTCCAGGGTCAGATGGAGGCGGAGGCCATCCGCTGCGCCTTGGTGGAGGACCAAGAGCAGGTGGACAAGCTGTTGTCCGTCCGCGAGAACGGCTATGACCGTCTGCAACTGATCGTCTTTGATGACGAGCGAGGTCTGAAGGGAGAAGAGCCCAAGGGGGCGGTGAGTACCCTGGATCTGATGGCTCAGGGTCAGCAGGAGAGGGAAAAACGTCCGGGTCTGGACGCGGACTTGCAAAGCCGCGTGTCGGTGCATGACATTGCCGTGCTGCTGCACTCGTCAGGTACCACGGGGGCGCCGAAGGGCGTGCCGCTCAAGCATGGGCATATCCTCTCGGGGGTGCGCAGCGCTTCGACAGCGGGGTATTTCCGCAAGGGTGAAGTGCACATGGCCTATCTGCCCATGGCCTGGGTGGGGGACTTCATTTTCACCGTGGGGGCTGCGCTGGCACTGCGCTTTTGCGTCAATATTCCCGAGAAGCAGGAAACCGCCCTTCACGACCTGCGGGAGATCGCTCCGACGCTGTACTTCAGCTCTCCTCGGGCTTGGTCCAACATGCTCACCCGAATCCAGGTGGGCATCAATGAGTCCTCGCCGTTCAAGCGGCGTCTTTACCATCACTTCATGCCCTTTGCGGTGGAACTGGAGCGGCGTCGCCTGGAAGGCAAGGTGCCCAGTGCCCTGGAGCGCTTCTGGCGTGGCGTGGGGGAAGTACTCATCTACGGACCCATCAAGGATCACCTGGGCCTGAGCCGAGTGGAGCGTCCCTACACGGCAGGGGAGGCCATTGGTGAGGATGTGTTCCTGTTCTTCCGTGCTCTGGGTCTGAATCTGCTTCAGTTCTACGGCCAGACGGAGAACTGCGCCCTGTGCGTGGCCCAGCCGCCGGACTCCATCAGTCTGCACACCGCCGGCAAGCCGTTCCCCGGCGTGGATCTCAAGATCAACAAGGATGGCGAGATCCTGGTGCGCGCCAACAACATCTTCGACGGCTACTTCAACAACCCCGATGCCACCCAGGAGACTCTCCAGGATGGCTGGATGCATACCGGCGATGCTGGCTATCTGGAGGAAGATGGTCAACTCGTGGTGCTGGGACGGGTCTCCGAGGTGGTCTACACCGAGGCGGGTGACCGGTTCATTCCTACCTACGTGGAAAATCGCCTCAAGTTCAGCCAGTACATCAAGGATGCCTGCATCCTGGGTAGAGAAAGGGCATTCCTGGCGGCCTTGATCGTCATTGACATGGAGGCTGTGGGGCACTGGGCCGAGGAGCATGGCGTCGCCTACACCTCGTTTTCCGATTTGTCCCAGAAAGCGGAAGTGTATGACCTGATCAATGGCGAGGTGGTTCATGTCAACACTGTTTTACCGGAAGGTCTGCAGATAAGGCGCTTTGTCAATCTGCACAAGGAGTTCGACCCTGATGACGGCGAGGTCACTCGCACCCGCAAGCTCAAGCGCAAGGTTATCGACCAACACTACTCACCGATCATCGATGCCCTTTATGACGGTCGACGGGCTATCGAATACGAAGCTCGGATCAGTTACGAAACCGGCGCATCGGGGATGCTCAAGCGCCACCTGACGGTCCATGACGTCATCCCGGCTCGTGTTGCAGAGGAGGCTTAAGCAGTGGATATACAGTTTCTGCTCGAATTGATGATCAATGGCGCTCTGACCGGCTTGATGTACAGCTTGGTCGCCCTGGGTATCGTGCTGATTTACAAGTCTTCCGGAGTCCCCAATCTGGCCCAGGGGGCCATGGTGATGATCGCCGCCTACCTCATCTGGATGTTTGCCCACCTTATGGGCGTGCCGATCGTATTTGCCATCCTTCTGGCCGTCGTGAGTATGTTCCTGTTCGGCATGGTCACCGAGCGTCTGCTCCTGCGCAAGATGGTAGGACAGCCCACCATCATGGTGGTCATGCTCACCCTGGGTCTGGAAAGCCTGCTGCGGGGCCTCGGTCCGGGCCTGCTGGGGGCCTCACCCAAGAGCCTGGATCTGGGTCTGGACATGATGCCCATCATCATCGGCGATGTGTTCATCAACCGTGAATATCTGGTGGGCGGCATCATTGGCGGTCTCATGGTAGCGGGTGCCCTGCTGTTCTTCCGTACCCGCATCGGTACCAAACTGCGGGCGGTATCCGACGATCACATCTCAAGTTGGTCGGTGGGCATCTCGGTGGAACGGGCTGTGGCCATCTCCTGGGGGTTGGCGGGTATCTCGGCCGTGGCCGCGGGCGCCATGTGGGGGTCCGTGCAGGGGGTGGACTGGACCCTGACCGCCTTGCTCTTCCCGGCGGTGGCGGTGGTCATCCTCGGGGGACTGGACAGCATCTACGGCGTGTTCGTGGCGGGGCTGATCGTCGGCATCCTCGGCAGCGTCATTCCCGGGTTCGTGGATCCACTGGTGGGGGGCGGCACGCGTGACGTGGTGACCTCCCTGATCATTCTGTTGACCATCATTTTCCGCCCCCACGGCATCTTCGGCCGTGAAGATATCGAGAGGGTCTGAGCGCCATGTTCTATCGACTGTCTGGAATCAAACATACGCGCTATGCCTCGTCGCGGGCCCTGTGGCCGGTGACCGCTGACCGCCGCATCATGCAGGTACTGGTGGCCCTGGCACTGCTGGCACCGTTCTTCCTGTCCGATCTCTATCTCACCAGTTACATGCTGCCATGGCTGATCTGGACCGCGGCCGCCCTGTCGCTGACCCTGTTGATGGGTATGGCGGGGCAACTGCACTTCGGCTTTGCCGCCGTGCTGGCCATCGGCGCCTATACCAGTATCCATCTCACGCGCGCCGGTGTCCCCTTCGAGTTCGCCCTGCTGGGGGCGGGCCTGATGTCGGCCTTCATCGGCGTGATCTTCGGGGCCGCGGCGCTACGGGTGAAGGGGCTCTATCTGGTGATGGCCACTCTCGCCATGCAGTATCTGGTGGAGTGGGTGATCATCAATGTGCCCGCCATCTCCGGGGGCGCCCAGGCCACCCTGAGCACCCCCGATGTCACCTTTCTGTTCGTGCCCCTGCAGAGTGATGCCTCACTCTACTACATGGCGCTGCTGTGGACCGTGGTGGTGACCCTGCTGCTGCTCAACATCAAGCGCACCAGCTTTGGTCGGGCGCTGGTGGCGGTGCGGGACAAGGACTTCGCCGCTGCGGTGATTGGGGTGGATCCGGTGAAATACAAGCTGTTGGCCTTTTTTGCCGCCTCCTTCCTGGGCGGTGTCACCGGCGCCATCCTGGCCTTCTGCTACTACCAGGCGGTCACGCCCGAGCAGTTCGGTTTCAATGTCTCCATTCAGTTGGTGGCCATGGTGCTGGTGGGGGGGCTGGGTAGTGTCATCGGTGCCTACCTGGGAGCTGGTTTCGTGCTCCTGCTACCCATCGTGCTGACCAATGTGCTGGCCTTCGTGGCCAGTTATGAGTGGATGCCCATCTCGTTCAATCTGATCGCTCACATTCCGCTGATGGTCTACGGGGCATTGATCATCGGTGTGTTGCTGTATGAGCCCCTGGGACTGGCCAAGATCTACGACAACCTGCGCAAGTATTTTGTGGTTTGGCCATTCCGTCATACCCAAAGCTAACATCTCCCCGCAGGGGAGGGCATATAAAACTTGGAGGAGTGTGTGTCATGAAACCATTCACCCGATGGCTGGCCAGCGTGGCCGGAGCCGCGGCCCTGGGTCTGGGCGGTGCCGCCCAGGCCGAGAAGGAGCCCATCAAGTTCGCATTGCTGCAGGACTTTACTGCTGTCTACACCTTTGTGACGAACGAGTATCACCAGGGCCAGCGTGACTATCTGCGGTTCGTGAACGAGACCGGTGGCGTTGAGGGCCACATGATCGAAACCATCGTGCGCGATACGGCCAACGAACCTCAGCGCGGGCTCGAGGCCTATAATCGCGCCCGTCGTGAAGGTGCGGTTCTGGTTGATTTTTTTAGTACTCCCGTTTCCCGTGCGGCGGTCAATCGTGTACTGGATGATGAAGTGGTCATGATCACGGCTCTGCACGGTCGTGGTGACGCGAGTGAGGGGGAAACGTTTCCCTTCATCTTCCCTATGATGGCGACCTACTGGTCCCAGTCCACGGTCCTGGCAGACTACATCGATCAGCACCAGGGGGGACTGGAAGGCAAGCGGATCGCGCTGGTACACATCGATTCTCCCTTTGGTCGCGAGCCCATGCCGATACTGAAGGATCTGGCAGAGAAAAAGGGTTTTGACCTGCGCGCCTTTGCCTATCCTAGCCCCGGCACGGAGCAGTCGGCTACCTGGTCCGATGTACGCCGTTATCGGCCTGATCACGTGATTATCTGGGGCGCCGGTGGTGGCCAGCAGGTGTCAGTACGTGAAGCCATCCGCAACGGTATCCGCCAGGAGAACATCCTTTCGGTGGTATGGCTGGCGGAAACCGATGCGCGCAACGTAGGCGGTAACCACTTGAAAGGCGTCAAGCGCTTCGAGGCTGTAGGCACGGGCACCGATCACGCAGTCATCCAGGACATCATGGAACACGTGATCGAACCGGGCCACGGTCAGGGTTCTGCCAGCAACGTGGGTACCACCTATTACAACATCGGTGTCGCCACCATGGCAGTGGCTGTGGAGGCTGCCCGGCTGGCCATGCAGGAGTTCGGGGCCCCGCTGACTGGTGAGAAACTGCGTGACGGTTTCCGCATGATCGAGAACTTCGATGCCAGGGGCATGATGCCGCCCATCACCATCACCGCTGATGATCATCAAGGGGGAGGGTACGGCCGCGTTTCCGCCTGGAATGGCGAGGCCTGGGAACCGCTGACCGACTGGTACTCAGCCCACCAGGACATCGTCTGGGAAGAGATCGAGAAGGACGCTGCTGGCTTCCGTGAAGGTCGCTGAACCCACATGCCGCTGGGGCGGGTGAAAGCCCCAGCGGCCCAAAGGGTATCCATGACAGGAAAGGGGTAATCCCATGCAGAATACTGCCAGTCAAATCGCGCCGGTCGCCGACACCGGCCAGCCTCTGCTCGAACTGGCCAATGTGGAAGTGATCTATGACCGGGTCTTCCTAGCTATCAAGGGTGTCTCACTGAAGATCCACCGAGGGCAGATGATCGCCCTTTTGGGTAGCAATGGAGCCGGCAAGAGCACCACTCTGAAGTCCATCAGTGGTCTGCTGGCCCCGGAGCGTGGCCTGGTCACCCGCGGCGCGCTCACTTTCCAGGGCAAGGACATTCTGCCGTTGTCGCCGCCCAAGCGGGTTGCCAGCGGCCTGGTGCACGTGCTTGAAGGACGACGCATCTTCGAGCACCTCTCACCGGAGGATAACCTGCTGGCCGCCTACGCCACTCGCGGCAGTCGACAGCGCTATCAGGAGATCAAGGAACAGGTATTCAATTATTTTCCCCGTCTCAAGGAACGGGCACGGAGCAAGGCCGGTTACCTGTCGGGCGGTGAGCAGCAGATGCTTGCCATCGGCCGCGCCCTGATGACGGAGCCTGAATTGATCATGCTGGACGAGCCCAGTCTCGGTCTCTCGCCGCTGCTGGTGCAGGAGATCTTCGAGATTATCCGTGAGATCAATAAGGAGCAGGGGGTCAGCGTGCTGCTGGTGGAGCAGAACGCCGCGGCCGCCCTGGCGGTAGTGGATTATGCCTACCTCCTGGAAAACGGCCACGTCGTGATGAGTGCCGATGCCGCCGTCATGCGGGAGAACCCCGACGTACAGGAGTTCTACCTGGGTGGGTCCGGCAAAGTGGACTACCTGAACGTCAAACATTACCGGCGGCGCAAGCGCTGGCTTGCCTGATGCCGGACTCGATCGCTGTTATCAAGGAGTGTGCCATGTCCGCCACTGTTACCATCCCTTTGGATTCTTCCGCTCGTTCCCAGGCTGCCCTCAAGCCCGGTCTGTCCCTGGCCGGTCAGCTGGGGGCACGCGTCCGCCTGGTTTCGGTGGTGCCCCGTGAGGAGAACAGCACCGAACGCAAGGCCTTGTTACAGAGTATCTTGGCCGCCCGAGGACTCAATGACGCTCAAGTGGAAGTCGTCGTCCATGGTTCGGTGAACGACGGGCTGATGCAGGCGATGAGCGCTGAGCCGGACAGCCCACTGGTCATGTCGACGCATGCGCGCGGGGCCGTCGGGGAAGCCGTGGTGGGCAGTGTCGCAGGGAATGTGCTGCGTCAGTCGCGTCGTCCGGTCTTGCTGGCCGGTCCGGATCTTTCCGAGGAGTGGACGGGGCCAATCCGGACGGTGCTGATTTGCCTGGATGGATCCACGCTTTCCGAGGCTGTGTTGCCGCCAGCGGTGGCCTTTGCCCGCTCCATTGGAGCGGATGTGCGGCTGATCCAGGTGCTCAAACCAAGCTTTGGTCACGGCGGCCCCGGAGCGGACTCGGGGGAATGGGTCTACCTGCGCCGTATGGCAGATCACATGCCGGAAAAATTCGGTGTGCAGGCCAACTGGGACGTGCTCCACGGCAAGGATGTTGCCAGGGCCGTGGTGGAGTATTCGGCACTGATCCAGGGGGCAGTGATCGCCATGACGACCCACGGGCGTACGGGCCTGCAGCGAGTGATCATGGGCAGCTTCGCCCGCGAGGTGGTGCATTCAGCCCGCTCGCCGGTGCTGGTGCTGCGCCCCGACGAAAACGGCAACGTCTGACATATCAATCCAATTAAGGAGTGGCCCATGAAGGTACTCGTACCGGTCAAGCGCGTGGTGGATTACACCGTTCGGGTGCGCCCACGCTCCGATGGCAGCGATGTTGACATTGCTAACCTGAAGATGTCCATGAACCCCTTCGACGAAATTGCCATGGAAGAAGCGGTGCGGCTTCGCGAGGCTGGAGTGGCCACCGAGGTGGTGGCGGTCAGTATCGGCCCGGCTGCCTCCCAGGACACGCTGCGCACGGCCCTGGCATTTGGTGCCGACCGGGCATTGCTGCTGGAGACGGAGGAAAGCCTGGCGCCGGTGGTGATCAGTCGTGCCCTGGCTGCGGTGGTGGGAGAGGAATCCCCGGATCTTGTGCTGATGGGGAAGCAGGCCATTGATGATGATTGTAACCAGACGGCGCAGATGCTCGCCGCTCGCCTGGGTTGGGGGCAGGGCACCTTCGCCTGTCGCCTGGAGATGGGCGACGGCGAGGTGATCGTCACCCGGGAAGTGGATGGAGGCACCCGCATCGTGGCTCTGAAGCTACCCGCGGTGGTGAGTACCGATTTGAGGCTCAACGAGCCTCGCTATATCAAGCTCCCTAACATCATGAAGGCAAAGAAAAAACCCCTGGATCGTCGTCCCCTGGACAGCCTCGGGGTGGATACCCGCAGTGGCATACGGATGGTCAGTGTCGCCGAGCCGCCCGCGCGCAAGCCGGGTGTGCGCGTCGCCGATGTGGGGGAATTGCTGGACAAGCTCAAGAACGAAGCACAGGTGATCTGACATGACAGTGCTGGTAGTGGCGGAACATGATCATCGACATCTGGCCGATGTCACCCGCAGGACGGTGAGTGCTGCGCTTGCCCTGGGTGATGCCGTGGATGTCCTGGTGGCCGGGCAGGACTGCCAGGCCGTGGGTGAAGCGGCGGCGGCACTGGAGGGTGTGAGCCGTGTACTGCTCTGTGACGACCCGACCTATGCTTACCAGCTGGCCGAACCCCTGGCTGAGCTGGTCATCTCGCTGGCCTCTGACTACTCGGCAGTACTGGCCGCGGCCACCACCCAGGGCAAGGACTTCATGCCCCGGGTGGCGGCCCGTCTGGATGTGGCCCAGGTGTCGGACATCACCGGGATCGAGGGGCCGACCACCTTCGAGCGGCCCATCTATGCCGGCAATGTCATGGCGCGGGTGATCTGCGAGGATCCGATCAGGGTCATCACGGTACGTCCCACGGCCTTTGACCCGGTGGGCGAGGGCGGCTCGGCGTCGATCGAGACGGTGCCGGCGGCCCAGGACCCGGGGCTGTCACGCTTTGTGGAGGAATCGCTCACCGAGTCGGAACGCCCCGAACTGGGCGCCGCCAGGGTGGTGGTTTCCGGTGGGCGCGGTGTTGGCAGTGCCGAGGGCTTCCAGCTGCTGGAGTCCCTGGCCGACGAACTCAATGCTGCCATCGGCGCCTCCCGTGCGGCCGTGGATGCCGGGTTCGTGCCCAACGACTACCAGGTGGGGCAGACCGGCAAGGTGGTTGCGCCCGAGCTGTACATCGCCGTTGGAATCTCCGGAGCCATCCAGCACTGGGCCGGCATGAAGGACAGCAAGGTGGTCGTGGCCATCAACCTTGACGAGGAGGCCCCCATGGTCCAGATGGCCGACTACGCCCTGGTGGGTGACCTGTTCGAGGTGCTGCCCGCCCTGCGGGACGGGCTTCGCACCCTCAAATCCTGAACCCAACGCCGGAGGTGCCCTGTGGAACGTGAGAGCATGGAATTCGACGTGGTCATCGTTGGTGCCGGTCCGGCCGGGCTGGCGGCGGCCATCCGTCTGCGTCAGCAGGCCGAGCAGGCAGGACAGGATCTGTCAGTCTGTGTGCTGGAAAAGGGCTCCGAGGTGGGTGCCCATATCCTCTCGGGCGCGGTGTTCGCGCCCCGGGCCCTGGATGAACTGCTGCCGGACTGGCGAGAACGGGGCGCCCCCCTGAACACCGCCGTCAGCGAGGACCAATTCCTGCTGCTGACCCAGGGCCGTGCCCTGCGACTGCCCACGCCACCACAGATGCACAACCAGGGCAATTACATTATCAGCCTGGGTAATCTCTGTCGCTGGCTGGCGGAACAGGCCGAGGCTCTGGGCGTGGAAGTGCTGCCCGGATTTCCGGCAGCCGAGGTGCTCCATGACGAGCAGGGGGCGGTCAAGGGCGTGGCCACCGCGGACATGGGCCGCAACCCGGATGGCAGCGAGGGCCCGCGCTTCGAGCCCGGCGTGGAACTCCATGCCCGCCAGACGCTGTTCTGCGAGGGCTGCCATGGGTCTCTGACCAAGACGCTCATCGACCGCTTCCGTCTGCGCGAAGGGGTGGGACCACAGACCTACGGACTGGGCATCAAGGAAGTCTGGGAAGTGGACCCGACCCGGCACCGGCCTGGTCAGGTGATCCACTCCGTGGGCTGGCCCCTGGATACCCACACCTATGGCGGCGGGTTTCTTTACCATCTGGAGGACAATCGGGTAGCGGTGGGCTTCATCGTGGGGCTGGACTACGAAAATCCCTACCTGAGCCCGTTCGAGGAAATGCAGCGCTTCAAGACCCATCCGGCCATCCGGCCCGTGTTCGAAGGCGGCAAACGCATCGCCTACGGCGCCCGGGCGCTGGTGGAGGGGGGCCTGCAGGGCCTGCCGAAACTCAGCTTCCCCGGCGGTCTGCTGGTGGGGGACACGGCGGGCTTTCTCGATGTGCCGCGCATCAAGGGCAGTGACAATGCCATGAAGAGTGGCATCACTGCGGCAGAGAGCGTCTTCAATCTTCTGACCTCGTCAGCAGCCGAGGGTATCGAGGCCAGTGATTTCCGTAGACGCCTCGACAATACCTGGGTCATCCAGGAACTCCACCGGGCCCGTAACATCCGTCCCGGTTTTCGCTGGGGTTTCTGGGCCGGGCTGGCCCACGCCGCAGTGGATACCTATGTATTCCGGGGCCGCGCTCCTTGGACCTTGCGTCATCAGGCTGACCACGAGCGCCTCCGTCCGGCCAGGGACTGCCAACCCATCGATTATCCCCGTCCGGATGGGAACATTACCTTTGATCGCCTGTCCTCGGTTTTCCTGTCCAATACGCATCACGAAGAGGGCCAGCCCGTGCACCTCAAGCTGAGAGATCTGCAGCGACCTGCTCTGCTGAATCTCCCGGTTTACGAGGGACCCGAAGCCCGCTACTGCCCCGCAGGTGTATATGAATACGTGGAAACCGGCGATGCCAACGCATTACGCCTGCAGATCAACGCCCAGAACTGCGTGCACTGCAAGACCTGCGACATCAAGGACCCGGGTCAGAATATCGACTGGGTAGTACCCCAGGGTGGAGATGGACCCAACTATCCAGGCATGTGAATCGGGAGTTGGGTAAAGGTGGAGAGGGTGGCGGTCATGGGGGGGGGCATGATAAAGTGAAAAAACGACAAATCCTATGCTATAAGTGCAATATACACTTATAGGGGCATCTCATGACCGCGTTGCCACGCACCGCACCCAGCCCTGAAGTCGTGCTGGCCAAGGCTGTGCTGAAGGCCGCCAGGCAACTGGGCCTTAATCAGGCCGAACTGGCGGCGGTACTGGGTGTGCACAGAACCGCCATCAGCCGGCTCAAGCAGAATCCCACACTGGACCCGCAATCCAAACAGGGCGAGTTGGCGCTGCTGCTGATCCGTCTTGCCAGGGCCGTGTTCGCCCTCACCGGTGGTGACGAGGAGTGGGTGCGACACTTCATGCGCAGCCCCAATAAGGTCACCGGCGGTATGCCTGTCAAACAGATCGAGACCATCCAGGGCCTGATGAGCGTACTCCAGTTCGTTGATGCCATTCGAGGCAAGGTCTGATGAACCTTTGGGAGGTCTGCGAAGGATCGCGCCAGGTCGGCCCCATCCGCGGCACCCTTTACCGGCTGGTGGAGAGTCAGGAGCAGGTGGCGACCCTGGGCTACGTGGACACGCTGGAAGAACAGGCCCTGCTGGAATCCATGCTGGAGGCAGCCAAGCCTCCTGGCCTGGACCATGCCCAGGCGTATCATTATCTGCTCAGGCCCCCGTTTCGCTATCCGCCGCTCCCTTGGGGGTCACGCTTTGGCCGGGTGCATGAGCGTGGCATCTTCTACGGCGGTAGCGGCCCGAGCGTCACACTCGCAGAAGCGGCCTACTATCGCCTCATCTTCTGGCATTCCATGGAAGGCGCTCCAGTCAAGGAGCGGATTTGCACGGAACATACCCTGTTCTCGGTGGGCTATCGGACGAGACAGGGCATACGCCTCCAGGCACCCCCCTTCGACGATCATCTCGATACATTGACGCATCCCCATGACTACAGTCACACCCAGCCATTGGGGACGGCCATGAGGGATGCGGGCGTGGAGGCCTTTGAGTATCGTTCGGCGCGGGACCCAGACCAAGACACGTGCATCGGACTGTTCACGCCTTGGGCCTTTGCCCGAAAGCAGCCCGATGCAATGACCCCATGGCTCTGTGAACTCACTGCCCACGAGGTGCTTTTCAAGTCACTGGGGGAGGGGCCCGTGACCCGCTTTGGGATCGATACATTCACCGCCGACGGACAGCTGCCGATGCCTGCGCCCTGACCGTCGGCTGCTGCACTCCATGACCGACTCACCCCTGCCGACTCGCCTCGCACAGACCCCGCATTTCTTCGGGCACGTTGTCCGGGCAGGCGCCGCATTGTTCGTTGCCGGGTACCGCAAAGTCGATCTTGCGGGGGTAGGGCAGGTCCATGTCGTGCATGATTTTCACGAACTCGGCCTCGCTGCGGCCTTTCCCCAGACGGGGGTTGCGCAGTTTTTCCTGGCCGACCGTGGTGATGCGCCGTTCTTCATAATCGTGAGCAGGGTAGACCAGGGTTTCATCAGGCAGGCTGAAGAACTTGTCCTGGATGCTGTGATAGAGCACATGGGCGTCGCCGGACTGGAAGTCGGTACGTCCGCAGCTTTCGATCAAGAGGGCATCGCCCGAGAACAGCAGCTTGAGTCCGTGATGATCCAGCAGGTAGGCGTGGTGGGTGTCGGTGTGTCCGGGTGTGAATAAAGGATTCAGGGTGATGCTGCCCAGCTTGAAGGGCTCGCCCTCGCGCAGTCCCACATCGCGGCAGGGGATCTCGTCCAGGGCCGGTCCCGCGATCTGGCAGCCGGTGGCCTGCTTGAGCCGCCGCGCCCCGGTGATGTGATCCGCGTGGATATGCGTTTCCACCGCAAAATCCAGGGTGAGCCCCATGGACTGCAGCACTTCCAGATCCCTTTCCACGGTTTCCAGTACGGGATCGATCAGGGCCGTGACCCCGGTATCGGGGCAAGCCAGCAGGTAGGTAAAAGTGGAAGAGTCCGGTTCAATGAGCTGTCGGAAGTGCATGCGAGAATCCTCGTGATGGGGAACAAGCCAAGCGGACAGCCTCAACGTTGCGGGAGCCTACGGGCTCGGGTCAAGTGCTGCTCTCGATCGCGCACAGCCCCGCCACCGATAGGTGTTGAGCGTCTTGACAGATGTCGCTATATTGGCGACAGGTGACGGGAGTGGCAGATGAGCACGGCAAAGATCAAGCACACAGAAGATGCCGGGGTGGCACAGTGCTCCAAGGCCTCCAGCATCCTGGTGAGAACCTATCATCAGGGGGAGGAGACGCAAGTACACCGTGTTCTGCCGAGCACGCCGGAGGTCAGCGGGAACCCTGCCGATCTGGTGGCCCGTGCGCTGTATGGTCGTGTGAAGAAAGATTACAAACCGGTTAGTGAGATACGCAAAGGGCTTCCGGTGAGTAGTGTTCTGAACCTGGCCAGGAGCCTGCAGACCACCGAGAACTACTTGCTGCCGATCATCGGTATTTCCGACCGCACCCTGCAGCGCCGACGAAAGGAAAAAAAACTGCTGGATCCAGTGGAGTCGGATCGCCTGTATCGGCTGGCCAAGGTCTATGCGCGCGCCCATGAGGTCTTTGAGGACGAGGAAGTGGCGCTGGACTGGCTGAAGTCCGGGAATCGGGCCCTGGGCGATGTCCCGCTCATGTTGCTCGATACCGAGGCCGGTACCGACATGGTGGAGCGCGTACTGACCCGGATCGAGCATGGGGTCTACAGCTAGTGCAGGTATGGCGGCTGACGACCAGCAGGCACGCCAAAACCGCCTTCTCGGGCATGGGAAATCGCAAGGTGGGCAGCCGGTGGGTGCCGGAAGGTCTGCTGGCGGTCTATACTTCCGAAAACCTTTCAACGGCGGTGCTTGAGACGCTGGTACACATCAACCCCAACCACTTCAGCAGCCACTTCGTCTGTATCAGGGCCGAGATCCCCGAGCCTATCCCCATGGATGAGGTCTCACTGGCCGATCTGCCGGAGGACTGGCGGAGTCGTTTCGAGGACCGTGAGTTACAGCAAGTGGGGGCGGAGTGGATTGAGCGCGGTTCAAGCGCCATCCTGATCGTCCCCAGCGCCGTGGTACCGCAAGAGCGGAACATCATTATCAACCCGCGGCATGAGGACTTCGCGAAAATCACCGTCGGTGCCGCCGAACCCTACCTTTTCGACACGCGACTGCTCAAAAGCTAGGCTCCTTTCAGGCCAGCCCCGTGGCCTTATCCATCCCTTTCCCTTGTGGTGACTTCCAGATAGAGCCCACCTTGGGCAGACAGATGACTGGTTGTGTCAACGCATTGTCCCCTGATGCGTATGTGGCAGACAGATGCAGCGAATACCTTCGGCGGCAGACCGACTTCCTCACCGGCAGTGACCGTGCGGTCCCGTGGGAGCGGCCCCCGGCCGCGAAGGGTTCCAAGGTGGCTCACCCATGGCATCTCCAGTACACGAAACCAACAAGGACACACTCAATGAACCCTCGTTACAGACGGATACTGGGCTGGCTGCATCGCTGGCTCACCCTGATCCTGCTGCCCCTCTTTGCCCTGATCATCATCACCGGGGCCATCCTGTCTCTTGATCCCATTCTCGATGACCTGCGCTCGGGACAGGCGGCTGAGGCGCCGGCAGATGCCGCCACCCTGGTGCGGCTGCTGGATCAGGTCGATCCCGGGCATCGGGTTCGGTCGGTGGCGGTGGAAGAGGGCGGTGTGGTCATGCTGGAGTTTCGTGAGCAGGGCCGATCGCAGTTCAGGAGCTTTGACCTGGACACTGGAGAACAGCTGGAACAACGCGGTGAGCAGGGTGATTTCTTTAATATCGTCAAGCACCTGCACAAGGATCTTCTGCTGGGCGCCGAGAGTGTGGTGGAGATTGCCACCTATCTCATGGTGTTGGTGATGATCGTTGGCCCCTTCCTGGCATGGCCCCGGCTGCGCCGGACCCTTGTGGGATGGCATACCCTGGGGGGTTGGGTGGTTTTGCCGCTGGTGCTGATGGTTTCCGTGACCGGGATCTTGATGTCCCTGCATATTGGGACTCCGCAGTTGCCCCGCCTGCATCCGGATGATCCCCGCATGGGCATGGCGCCTGCCATTGAAGCGGTCATGGTGACGGGCGACCTGTCGGGGGTGCGGGAGGTGACCCGGGTCAAGAACTCGGCCGCCGCCGTATGGGGTGTCGATCCGGTCGGTGAGGCAGTCCACGTGGTGAGCCCCCATGGGGTCATCCGGCAGGAAAACTTTCCGGGCCTGGTGAAGGCCCTGCATGAAGGGACCTGGGCCGGCGCCTGGTCTGGCATGCTCAATCTGCTGGCCTCGCTGGCCCTGGTGGGGCTGATGGGCACGGGGCTGTGGTCCTGGGCTCGTCGCATCCGCCAGGGGCGCCAGCGCAGCGGGGACGAGGGTGCGGATATCCTGGTGGCCCATGCCAGTCAGACCGGCACGGCCGCGAAGCTGGCGGATCTGACTCGCCAGGCCCTGCAGGCTGGCGGCGGTCGGGTACTCCATGCCTCGGTGGCGGGGCTGTCCATGGCGGAGTTGAAGGGATTCCGCCAGGTGTTCCTGATCACCTCCACCGCGGGAGACGGGCAGGTGCCCGAACAGGCCCGGGCTTTCCTCAAGGCGCTGGCTGGAGCGGACCTGGCGGGCTGCCGGTTTTCCATCCTGGCGCTGGGGGATCGCAGCTATAGCCATTTCTGTCGCGGCGGCGAGCAGCTGCGTGAAGCCTTGCTGGCCGCCGGGGGGGAGGAGGTCCTGCCCATGGTGAAGGTGGATGGCGATCCCGCGGCGGACTGGCGCTGCTGGCTGGATCAGGTGGCCGCCCAACTGGACATCGGGCTGGGGGACGTGGCCGCGCCGCAGGGGGACCCGTCGGTCCGGCTGACCTTGCGGGAGCGGCATCAGCTCAATGATCCCGCCGATCCGGATACCCACGAGGTCTGGAGCCTGCGGTTTGAAAGTCCCGAGCCGCTGGCGTTCCGGCCGGGGGACCTGCTGCTGGTGCGGCCCGGTGCCGGTGAGCCGGCGCGGCCCTATTCCATCGGCAGCACGCCGCAGGAGGATCCCCGGTCCCTCCTGCTGACCGTGGCCCTGGTGAGCCATCGGCAGGCGGACGGGTCGCAGCGTCTGGGCAAGGCCTCAGAACTGCTGTGCCGGCAGCTCAAGGAGGGGGATGTGCTGGAGGGGCACCTGCGCGCCCATCCGGACTTCAATCCGCCCGAGGATGCCAAGCGGCCCATGATCATGCTGGCCGCCGGCTGCGGGATTGCCCCGTTCATGGGCTTCATGGCCGAGCAGGCCTGTCTGCGACGCCCGGGCCCCACCTGGCTGATCTTCGGTAATCGCAAGCGGGCCGGGGATTTCTTCTATGGGCAGCAGCTGGAAGCCTGGCATGAGGCCGGGTATCTGAACCGGCTGGATACGGCCTTTTCCCGGGATACAGATGGGGGCGGCTATGTACAGGACCGGCTGCATGCCGCCGCCGATGAGTTGATGGTCTGGGCCCTGGAGCGTGACGCGGTGATCTATGTGTGCGGCAATGCGGGGAGCCTGGGGCAGGGCGTGCGCGCAGCCCTGGCCGAGATCCTGGCAGCGCATGAGGGGCTTGATGAGGACCAGGCAATCCGGCGTCTGCAGCAGTGGGAGGCCCGGGGGAAGCTGCGCATGGACCTGATTGACTGAGCGGCTGGTGCATTAGGTGAGTTTCCGTACGGGGGAGTTAACTCCCCCATACTCGATTCTTGGTCGACTGAACGGCACCTTTTTGTCGCTTGAGTTGGCTAAGAAAATTCACTTGCCTTAATCTCACCCATCAAGTTCCATAAAGCGGTAACCGACTCCTTGCTCAGTCTGGATGTACTGCTGCTCTGTCGGATCGTCTCCCAGCTTCTGTCTCAGCCTACCGATCAGGATGCGCAGATAATGAGTATCCTTGGTGTGGGTCGGTCCCCAGATATCTTTCAATAATTGCGATTGCGTGACAATTTTTCCAGATGCCAGCATCAAAATCTTTAAAACGGCGAATTCTTTGGGTGTTAACTTAATCGGGTCGCCATTGACCGTGATTTTTCGCATGGAGAGATCAATACGCAATGTGCCATCATCAAAAATTACCATAGCATCCGTGGAGCGCCTGTTACTGCGATCAAGGTTGCGTAACTGTGTTCTGACTCGGGCAAGCAGTTCATCTACACCGAACGGTTTGGTTACGTAGTCGTTGGCGCCCAGGTCGAGAGCTTTTACTTTTTCCAGCTCTCGGTCACGGACCGACAGAATGATGACCGGAGCAGATGACCACTCACGAAGAGCGGCAAGGACATCAGAGCCATCCATATCTGGCAAACCCAAATCCAGAATGACGAGATCAGGCGAGTGTCTGGCGCACAAACCTAACCCGGTTTCGCCATTTTCCGCTTCCAGCAGCTCGTACCCTTCGGTTTTCAGGCTGATGCGCAGGAAGTGCCGAATTTGCGGCTCATCGTCGATGATCAGAATGCAGGGCTTTTCCCGGTTTTTTGTTGAAACAGTCATTCACTGGATTCCGCGTTGGACTCTTGTTCCGGTGATTCTATCAGGGGAAGTACAATTTCGATGGAGGTTCCTCGATTATTCGCGCCTGGCAGTGCCCGAATACGGCCACCATGGGCGCCGACCATACCGTTACAGATGGCCAAACCGAGGCCGCTGCCATGAGGGCCGCGATCCCCCTCACCACCGGTGAAGAACATATCGAACACCTGTTCCCGTTGGTCTTCGGGTATCCCCGGTCCTTCATCGGAAATAGCGATGACGAGTTCATCGCCGGCCTTGTGGGTACGAATGCTCAGAGTGGATCCGTCAGGGGAGAATTTCGCTGCATTTTCCAGGACGTTTACCAGCGCTTGCTCGATCAGTGCGGGATGCACGAAAAGCAAAGGCAAATCGTCGGCCACATCCCGCTCTATCTGGACTTTCGTCATTAAATTCCTGGTCCGTCTCAGGGCGGATGACAGGATGTCAGTCAATGCGATCCAGTCTCGTTCTATCTTGGGGGTGCCGTGGCCAAGTTTCGTCATGTCAAGCAGGTTGCGGATGTAACGGTCCAGCCGCTCACCCTCGCCAAGAACTGAATCCAGCAGGCTTTCGCGGTCTTCAGCCGACAGCCGATTTGACATGGACTTCAATGTGCTCGCCGACCCAATCATGGAGGCAAGAGGGGTACGGAGGTCGTGCGATATCGAGGATAGCAAGGCAGAGCGCAGCCGTTCGGTTTCTTCGGCAATTTGTGAGGCGGAGAGATTGGCGGCCAACTGGGTTCGAAACCACGCCAGTCCCAACTGATGCACGTAGACGCCGATGGCCAGCCCCCGATAATACTCAGGAGCCATATCGTCCACCCATAACCCGAGGACTGCATAGACCTCATCAACGGCCTCGATAGGTTCGAAGCGCCAAGGCAGGCTGCTCAGGGTATCTGAGAAAGCACCGCTGGGTTTTCCATTGCGCATTGCCCAGTCAATAGCCGAATAGGCTGCTTCATTGAGCGCCTGGATTGGCCCGCCCTTGGCGACCACTTCGAGATCAGCATTGTCTGGATTTCGGTGGACAATAACGAGTGGTATCTTCAGTTGGGTGTAAAGCGTTTCGCTGGCTTCATTCTGGACCGATTTAATATCCGGAGCAGATGCGAGGCGACGCGTGAATCGCAGCTGCGCGTCTGTCAGGTCATTCGAGGCACGTAACATCTGAACCTGGTCTCTGAGCCTGCCAGCGAGATTACCGGCACTCACTGCCATGATAAGGAAGAAAACAACGGTCAGAAGTTCGTCCGTCTCCGTCATGTTGAAGGTCAGGCGCGGCTCGGTGAAGAAGAAGTTGTAGGTCAGAAAGCTCAGCAGGGCCGTCAATAGCGCAGGGCGGATGCCGGTTCGCGCGGCCACCCAAAGTACCGAGGTCAGAAAGACCAGAGACAGATTTCCGAGAGGCAGTATATCCTGAAGCCCCATGGACACAGCCGTTGCGGCACCAACACTGGCGACTGCCCAAGCATAATCGCTCCATATTGGGGATTTTCCAGAAACTTCGATCAAGCGCCGACGCTGCTTGCGCGGCACCGGAATGAAAGTAACCTCAAAGGCCTCAGCCTGCTTCATAAGACGGCGACTGGTGGATTTTCGGAAGTGCCACCAACGGTTATGGGAGCGGCCCAGAATCAGTGTGGTGACATTCTGCTCCCTTGCAAACGCCAGTATTTCTTCCGCCACATCGTAACCACGAAGGGTCCTGACCTCTGCTCCCAACCTGGAAGCCAGATCGGATGCCTTTTTCAAGCGCTGGCGCTCGTCAGCCCCCGCACGGCCGTTGTCGACGGTAACGACCGTCCAGGGCGATTTGCGGCGATCCGCTATTCGCCGTCCAGCCCGAACCAATGTTTCTCCCTGTCCTGAGCCATCGACGGCTACCAGCATTCGTGATCGAATGTGCCACGGACCCTCAATACCACGGGACTGCATGTTCTCGCGGACATCCGCATCCAGACGCTCGGCGATGGCCTGAACCGCCAGTTCCCTCAGGGCGGACAGATTCGATGGTGAGAAATAGCCATCCATGGCCGCACGGGCCTGTTCAGGCACGTAAACCTTGCCCTGTCTCAGCCGCTCCAAGAGTTCTGAGGGGGTAAGGTCCACCAGCACAATATCTCTGGCCCGTTCCAAAATCGAATCGGGCACGGTTTCCCGCATACGTACGCCGGTGATACCCGCAACCACATCCGAAAGGCTCTCCAGATGCTGAATGTTGATCGCTGTCCAGACGGTAATGCCCTGGTCCAGCAATTCTTCGATGTCCTGATAACGTCGTGCATGACGAGTACCAGGGATGTTCCTGTGAGCCAATTCATCTAACACCAGCACGTCTGGCTTGCGTTTGAGTGCCGCGTCCAGATCAAATTCACGGAAGCCCTTGCCCGAGTATTCGATCTCTTTTGCCGGCAATTGCTCAAGGCCTTCACATAGAGCGAGGGTTTCCGATCGCCCGTGGGTTTCCGCAACGCCAACGACTATATCAACCCCTTGCCGCCGTAGCTCATGCGCAGCCTGAAGCATTTGGTAGGTTTTACCAACTCCAGGAGCTGCCCCCAGAAACACCTTCAGCCCGCCTCCCGATTCGCGCTGATGAGTTTTCAAGAGCGCGTCAGGGTTGGGGCGATTGTGATCGTCTTTTTTCAATCTGAAGCCTCCTTACCATCCAGCGCCAGATTGATCCGTAAGACATTGACCCGAGGCTGTCCGAATACCCCTATGGTGGGACCTTCTGTAAAATCCACAATGAGTTCATTAACCTGTGAGACCGTAATCCCCCGCGCCGTCGCCACCCGCTCGGCCTGCAACTGAGCCGATTCCGGCGATATGTGTGGATCTATGCCGGAGCCTGAAGCCGCTAATAAATCCACCGGAATAGAGCTGGATTCAACGCCATACCGTAGTGCGATTGTTTGGGAGTCCTCCGCTACCCGGTCTCGAAGGGCCGGGTTGCTGGCAGCGTAGTTGGAACCGCCTACGGAGAATGGATCATAATCCACTGCTGAAGGCCGTCCGTGGAAGTATTCCGGGGCTTTGAAAAGTTGCCCAACCAATTCTGATCCCACCACGGTATCATCAACCACAATCAGGCTTCCGGTGGCTTGATGCGGGAATAGCAAGCTGCCGACGGTGGTTACCAATAGGGGGTATAACCCACCGCACAGCAGTATGAAGACAATTGCGGCTCTCGCCGCGGCAAGCCACGACGCTGAACGACAGACAAAGACAGAATTTAAAGCAGCCATTTTCGTATCTCCTTACAATGCGACGGTAAGCATGAGGTCCAGCGCCTTGATGGCAGGGAAGGGTAGTAACAGCCCCCCAAGCCCGAATATCAGCAGATTTCGGCGTAGTAGTTGAGTCGCACTGGCTGGGGTGTAACGCACACCTTTCAAAGCGAATGGAATCAAAGCCGGGATGATCAGCGCGTTAAAAATTGTTGCTGCTAGCACTGCATTCATCGGGTTTGAAAGGTTCAGGATATTGAGTACCCCCAGCGCCGGAAGACTGCTTAGAAACAAAGCTGGGAGAATGGCAAAGTACTTGGCCACATCGTTGGCAAGTGAGAAGGTGGTCAGTGAGCCACGCGTGATCAGAAGTTGCTTGCCGATCTCAACCACTTCCAGCAGTTTTCCAGGGTCAGAGTCCAAGTCGACCATGTTGCCAGCTTCACGGGCCGCCTGAGTACCAGAGTTCATGGCCAGACCCAGGTCTGCCTGCGCCAGGGCCGGTGCATCGTTGGTTCCGTCACCCATCATGGCAACCATTCGCCCTTCGGCCTGCTCCTTGCGGATAATATCCAGTTTCTGTTCCGGCGTTGCTTCTGCCACGAAATCATCGACACCGGCCTCCGCTGCAATGGCGGCTGCGGTCAACGGGTTGTCGCCAGTGATCATTACAGTTTTCACACCCATTTCCCGCAGTTTCGCAAACCGCTCCTTGATGCCGGTTTTGATGACATCCGACAGGGCAATGATACCCAATACCCGATCGGCCTCGGCTACCACCAGGGGCGTCGCGCCATTTTTTGCGACTCTCTCAACAAGGCGGTCCGTCTCATCTGGATAGTGGCCGCCATTCTCAGTTACAAACTTGCGGATCGCGTCGGTCGCGCCTTTACGGAGAACTCGACCATCGGGCATATCAATGCCGGACATACGAGTACTGGCGGAAAATTCGATGAAGTCGGTACCTTCCGAAGCTTCGACATCGGAACCTTGGTTTCTGGCCAGAGCGACGACGGACTTGCCTTCGGGGGTGGGGTCTGCCAAGGAGGTAAGCAGAGCAGCATCTCTCAGGGTGCCAGCTGCCACGCCCTGGACCGTTTCAAAAGCGATAGCTTTGCGATCACCCAAGGTAATGGTGCCGGTTTTATCCAACAGAAGTGTATCGATGGAACCTGCCACCTCAACCGCTTTACCAGATTTAGCAATCACATTGGCGCGCATGGCACGGTCCATTCCAGCGATGCCAATGGCCGGCAGCAGTCCACCAATGGTGGTGGGGATTAGGCACACTAGCAGCGCGACCAGCACAGAGAAGGAAGGATCAGCGCCAACGAAGCCTGCAAAGGGCACCAAGGTGACGACCACAATCAGGAAGATCAGTGTCATGGCGGCAAGCAGAACAGAGAGCGCCAATTCGCTTGGGGTCTTCTGACGTTTGGCACCTTCCACCAGTGCGATCATTCGGTCCAGCAGTGAGTTACCGGGGTCAGCGGTAACCTCGACGACGATATCGTCCGAGAGCACCTTGGTGCCTGCACTGACGCCACTGTTATCAGTGCCCGCCTCACGGAGTACGGGGGCGGATTCGCCGGTAACCGCCGATTCATTTATTGTGGCAGCGCCATTGACGATCTCACCGTCAGCCGGTATCAGTTCGTTGGGTTTTACCAGCACCCGATCGCCTTTGCGGAGGGTTGTTGCTGGCACCTCCCGCACCCGATCACCATCAATATCAATTTTTCGTGCTTTGAGGCTCTCTCGGGTGGCCCTTAGGGCACCTGCCTGTGCTTTTCCTCGTGCCTCGGCAACTGATTCGGCCCCGTTGGCGAATAGAACGGTAAACAGCAGAATGGCGCAGATGGCAAAATCGAGTGCCGCAGGCTCGCCCTGAGTCAGGTGAGTAATGCCCAGCAAGGCAGTCACCAGGGTTCCAGTGCCGACCACCATCATGACTGGGTTACGGGCCAGGCTTTGCGGTGACAAGCGCTTGAAGGACTGGCGGACAATGCTGCCGACTTCCAGTGAGTCGGTCATTTTTGGGGTTTGATTAAACATGATCCTTCTCCAATCAGGACATCAGCGCCAGGGTTTCAGCGATAGGGCCTAGAATCAGCACCGGCATAAAGCTCAGCAGGGTGAACATCACAATCACCGCCAGCGTCATCAGGCCAAAGGTGGCAGTATCGATGCCGAGGCTGCCGCGCCCTTCTGGTGCAGAGCGCTTCGCAGCGAGTGACGCCGCAATCGCCAGAGGAGCCAGGATTGGAATGAAACGGCCAAGTGCGAGGTTGACAGCACAGGTGACGTTCCACCAGACCGTGTCATCTCCAAGGCCTTCGAAACCCGATCCGTTGTTGGCAAATGCTGAGGTGTACTCGTAAATGACCTGGCTGATCCCGTGGAAGCCTGGATTGGAGTTGCCGGTAAGCGCCGGGAAAGCCACGGTGATGGCGCTGAAACCCAGAATCAGCAGGGGTTGGATCAGTAGAGCGATACACACAAGCTTCATTTCCCGTGCTTCCAGGGTCTTTCCGGCAATTTCCGGTGCTCGCCCGATCATCAGCGAGCCAAGAAACGCTGCCAGTAGCAGGAACAAAAGGTAGCCAATCAGCCCGACACCGATGCCACCAAAGGTGACGTTGATGAACATGTCGACCATCGGAATCATTCCGCCAATGGGGTTGAAGCTGTCGTGCATGCCATTGACGGAGCCGTTGGATGTCTGGGTTGTCCAGCTGCCCCAGAGCGCGGTCGCCGTGGCCCCAAACCGGACTTCTTTGCCTTCCAGATTTGCTCCCTCTACAGTCAGGCCGGCGAATGCGGCGTTTGGCTGGTTTTCGGACCAGATAGCGACGGACGTGAGAGATACAGACATCAACACCATCACGCCCATGACCACTAGGGCCAGACGGCGGCGACCTGTCAGAAAGCCAAGAGCAAAAACCAGCGCCGCGGGGATCAGGACAATCGAGACAGTCTCAACGAAGTTACTCAAAGGTGTGGGGTTTTCCAGTGGCACGCTGGAGTTCGGGCCATACCAGCCACCGCCATTGGTACCGACCTGCTTGATGGCAACCATCGGCGCGACTGGCCCGATGGGGATGTTTTGTACAGCCATTCCAGCGGTCTGATCCAGTGGGGTAGCGGTTTGGGCACCCTCATAGGTATTGGGAACACCCTGAGACGCCAGTATCAAGGCAATCACCGTTGCAACAGGTAGCATTACGCGAACAATGGCGCGCGTAATATCTTCGTAAAAGTTGCCGACAGAGATCGTGCCGTCTGATGAGGTCTGGGGTTTTTTATCGGAGCGACTCAGGAGGGTGCGAACAATCGAGATCAGTGCCGCCATGCCCGCAGCCGGTGTAACCACCTGAAGGGTCACAATGCCAAATGTGTGGGCCAGATAGCTGAGTTGGGCCTGTCCGGAATAATGCTGTTGGTTCGTGTTGGTGAGAAATGAGACGGCGGTGTGCAGTGCAAGATCCCAGCTCATACCGTCAATGCCATCCGGATTGAGAAAAAGAGCGCCCTGAGCCATTAATAGCCCAAATACAATCAGCACCAGAACCAAGTGCAGTTTCAGTAAGGCCTTGCCGTAACCCTGCCAGCTCATCGGTTGAGATGGATCGACGCCAAATAGTCGGTAAAGACCGGTTTCTAGTGGTAGAAAGATCGTTCCTCCTGTGCCGGTACCACCTTTGAATACTCCGGCAATGTACTTGCCTAATGGCCACGCTAAAAGGAGCGTGACTGCATAGATGATAATGACCTCGTTCACAGTCGCTCCTCCAGATCAATGAACAGGAAACATAGGCCGAAAAGCCCAATGATGATGCCTATACCGATCAGTGCCATGGTCAAAACCCTTCGGGCCAGAGCAGAGCAGCTACCAAGTAGGCGCCAAGTGCAAAAGAAATGATCAAAAGGAAGGTGGACACGCTCATACTCCTTCAGTGAGTGTGTCTCTATGGTGCTGGGGCGGGGCGCAAAAATTCTACGACCAAGCCGGGGGGGAGTCGTAAAAATAGCGTTAAAAGACAGGTTGGACGGGTTGCCCTCCGGCGTTAGCCGAGAGGAAACTCGGTCTTGGCGTAGCGCACGTGGGATTTAAGCCGTACGGTCAGGGTGTAGGGCGTCACCCCCTGAAACCAAGCTGCCAGGAGTTTATCCCATAAGCTGTTCAGGGCGCCCAGGGTTTCCGGGGAGGATGGCAGTGCTGGATGAGGGCTGGCTATACTGGGGAGGGGGTAGCGGATGCCTACCGTTTTAAAGTAGATTCTGTCTCCAAGATGGGGCCGCGTGCCATGGGACCATTCCAATTGAATCAGGCATGATCGAACATATCGTGATTGTCTAAGTGTGCTTGATTTTCTGGTCATGGCAAACTGATAGATATCGCGGCCATTGGTATGGTTTTTCCCCGTGTCAGGCTCTAACCGTTCTTATTGCTTGTTTGGAATGTGCTCAATGGGGCTTCTGTTCGCCCTTTTTTCGACTCAAGGATTTATTAATGAAAACGACGAGTGAGAGGCTTGGGCAACCCTGATTATGGCTCTTTTCAATGTACGGCCTATTGTCCAAATTCTTGGATTCTTGCTGATTCTGCTCAGCTTTCTGATGACCCTGCCGGTGAATCTGCTTATGTTTGGCGACACTCCAGATTGGCTGGCCTTTGTTAAGTCTGGGATTATTTGTTTTAGCGTTGGTTTACTCTGCTTCCTGAGTGCCGGTCGCGAGAGGCATGCGCTCAAACAGAGAGAGATGTTTATCCTCACCGTATCGGCGTGGATTGTTATTCCCTTGTTTTCAAGCCTGCCACTATTGCTGAGCGACTTGGAACTCAGTGTTACCGACGCATTTTTTGAGAGTATTTCGGGTGTGACAACCACAGGTTCCACTGTCATGAGTGGACTCGACCATTTGCCGCACGATGTTTTACTGTGGCGCTCAATAATGCAATGGATGGGCGGGATCGGAATCATTGGCATGGCTGTGGCGATTCTTCCTTTTTTGAGAATTGGTGGTATGCGGCTGTTTGCCACAGAATCCTCTGAGTGGACGGAAAAAGCGCTACCACGCACTAATCGATTGGCTCGCGGTCTTGTATTCAGTTATCTGATTCTCACTGTAAGTTGCATTTCCGTTTATTGGTTGTTGGGAATGGATTTATTTAATGCTTTCAATCACGCCCTCACGACTGTGTCGACAGGCGGTTACTCTACGTCCGACAGTTCGATGGGGCAGTTCGATCAGTCCTCTATTCTTTTTGCATCAGCCTTCTTTATGATGCTGGGCGGCATTCCATTTTTCTTGTTTGTCAGACTGCTGGATGGTCAGGCTCAGCCACTACTGGGAGATCAACAGGTTCATTTCTTCCTTAAATTTCTACTGTTGATAGCGAGTGTGATCGCGCTTTACCGGGTTGTGACTGAAGGAACCTTTCCATTGGATGCCTTTGTCCATGCACTGTTCAATGTGACATCGGTGGTTACCACAACAGGGTACGCCTCTCAAGATTATTCTTTGTGGGGACCGTTCGTAGTCGTGCTGTTCTTTTTCTTGACATTTGTGGGTGGGTGTTCTGGGTCCACAAGCGGTGGAATGAAAATCTTCCGCTTCCAGTTGTCGATGCTACTTTTGCGGGAGCAGATGTTTCGGTTGCTGCATCCGAGTGCAGTCATCGCGAGACGCTACAATGGGCGCATTATCAGTGATGAAATTGTCGCATCCAGCGTTGCGTTTTCTTTCATATTCCTGGCGACCCTGGCCGCTGTAGCGTCCGTTTTAGCGTTGCTAGGGCTTGATCTGACGACGAGCCTGAGCGGCGCAGTTACGGCATTGGCAAATGTCGGGCCGGGACTGGGTGATACCATCGGGCCAGCAGGGAACTTCCAACCATTGCCGGATGCGGCGAAATGGGTCCTCATGGTGGCCATGCTTCTGGGGCGGCTAGAGTTGCTGAGTGTGTTAGTGATGTTTTCACCGCATTTTTGGCGGGGTTAAGGGCTGGGATATCCCCACGTTTTCGCGTGCGGAATTCCTTCACTGCCCGGATGGAAAGTACACGACCTGACGGTGGAATGGCCGCCGCGTTGAACACCTGGACGGTGGATCAGGCGCCTTAGAGTTCCAGATCCCGGTCGGTCACGGCACCTTGGCTGGCCGAGGAAACCAGCTTGGCATACTTTGCCAGCACGCCGCGGCGGTAACGTGGTTCGGGCTTTTGCCACCGTTGCCGCCGCTTGGCCAGCTCAGCGTCAGGGACATTGAGTTGCAGCAGGTTCTGCTCAGCATCAATGGTGATGGTGTCGCCTTCCTCGACCAGGCCGATGGTGCCCCCCACATAGGCTTCCGGTGCCACATGGCCCACCACCATGCCGTAGGTTCCACCGGAAAAGCGTCCGTCGGTGATCAGGCCCACCTCATCGCCCAGGCCGGCGCCGATGATGGCCGAGGTGGGAGAGAGCATCTCGCGCATTCCCGGGCCCCCCTTGGGCCCCTCGTAGCGGATGACCAGGATGTCGCCGGGCCGGATCCTGTCATTGACGATGGCCTCCATGGACTCCTCTTCGGAGTTGAAAACCCGCGCAGGACCGGTGATGGCAGTCTTTTTCAATCCCGTGATCTTTGCCACCGCGCCTTCTTCGGCCAGGTTGCCCTTGAGCACGGCCAGATGACCCTGACTGTATAGCGGCGCATCCATGGGGCGGATGATGTCCTGATGAGCCGGCGGTGTCGCGGGCACCTTTGCCAGGGTTTCGGCTAGGGTCTGGCCGGTGATGGTGAGGCAGTCACCGTGAATCAGCCCGGCCTCCAGCAACATCTTCATGACCACGGGTGTGCCCCCCGCGGCGTGGAACTGGCTGGTAACGTATGCACCCGAGGGCTTGAGGTCGCATAGCACCGGCACCTTGCGGCGGATCACTTCGACGTCGTCGATGGAGAAGTCCACTTCTGCTGCATTGGCAATGGCCAGCAGATGCAGGACGGCATTGGTGGAACCGCCCTGGGCCATGGTCACAGCGAAGGCGTTCTCGAATGCCTTTCGGGTCATGATGTGTCGGGGTCTGCGATCCGCCTTGATGGCTTCGAGCAACACCTCGGCAGAACGTGCGGCGGAATCGCCCTTCTCCTTGTCCTCTGCGGACTGGGTGGAGGAACCCAGGAGGCTCATGCCCATGGCCTCGAAGGCACTGGACATGGTGTTGGCAGTGTACATGCCGCCACAGGAGCCCGCCCCGGGGCACGCATTTTTTTCCACCCCTTGCAGATCCTCATCGCTCAGGTTACCCGCTGCGTACTGGCCCACCGCTTCAAAAACACTGACGATGGTCAGATCCTGGCCTTTGTACTTGCCTGGCTTGATGGTGCCACCGTAGACGAAAATGCCCGGGACGTTGATGCGGGCCAGGGCGATCATGGCACCCGGCATGTTCTTGTCGCAGCCGCCGGTGGCGAGGATGCCATCCATGCTCTGTCCCTGGACCACCGTCTCGATGGCGTCGGCGATCACCTCTCGAGACACCAGCGAATACTTCATGCCCTCGGTGCCCATGGAGATGCCATCGGAGATGGTGATGGTGCCAAACTGCTGCGGCATGGCGCCGGCGGCGCGCAGGGCCTCGTCGGCCCGCTGCGCCAGGGCGCCGATACCGATGTTGCAGGGGGTAATGGTGCTGTGGGCATTGCCCACACCGACAATGGGCTTGTCGAAATCCCCATCCTCAAAGCCGACCGCCCGCAACATGGCCCGATTGGGGGCGCGCTGAAAGCCTTCGGTGACCGCTTTGCTTCGTCTGTTGTTTGCCATCATCTCGCCCTTTGGGAATGTCCAGCGCAGGCCCTGAATCAACACAGGGATAGGCTCACGATATTACGGATTCGGTTTCACTGGGAAGCGGGGTGGGGGTGCGTTACCTCAGTATGATGCCGGAATGTGCGTTGCAATTTGTGCGAGGATCTTGTGACGATCCCCCCAGAAGTGCTTGGATGAAGATCGTGAATGCCATTCGGAGAGACAGGAATGTCGTATTACCTCTACTGGGGCAAGGCGATACCGGCGGACGGAGGCGATAGCTGCCATCTTCTGCCCTATCACAGTCTGGATGTGGCAGCAGTGGGCTGGCTTTTGTTGGCTCCCGAGCGGCCACTGACCCGGTTGCTGGCGGCGCGGCTGGATTTGCCGCCTGAAAGACTACGTCGATTCCTGGTATTTCTCTTGGGGCTCCATGATCTAGGTAAGTTTGCGCGTGCTTTTCAAGGTGTGGCCCGGCTGCAAGGCGGCAAACTGGTGACTCCAATAGAGGGACTGGCCTATACCGAACGACACGATCGCCTGGGGGCCTTATTGTGGCACGCATCCTGGATCGAGTGGCTGCAGGATGGCACCCTGCGTTGGCCCGACTGCGACCTTGACCGCAAGGCACGCCGGCAACTCAGCGAGACCCTTCGCGCTGTGCTGGCGCCGATGTTCGGACATCATGGTCAGCCTGTAGAGGCTGGCCGGCTTGAGCCGGCAGACTTCTTCGGCGATGACTGCAGCGCATCGGATTGTGAGGCTGCGCGTCAGTTTGTCGCGGACTGGGCCACGCTGCTCGATCCTGACTGGCCGGTTCAGCATCTTGTCTCACCGGAATGGCGGGAAGCCTTTTTCGCCCTGAGTTGGACGATCGCCGGCTGGGCCACTCTAAGCGATTGGTTGGGCTCCAATCGAGATCATTTCGAGTATTGCCAAGATGAAATGCCACTGGACGATTACTGGCCACTGGCCCTCGAGCGCGCCCAGCAGGCGCTCCAAAAGTCCGGGTTTGCCGAGCCACCCAAACCGGTGGCCTATGCCGGTCTGGCCAGTTGGTTCGACGGCGAGTCGGTGACGCCAACCCCACTGCAGCGGGAGGTCGAAACCCTGACTATTGGGGACGGCCCCCAGCTTTTCATCCTTGAGGACGTGACAGGTTCCGGCAAGACAGAGGCGGCCTGCATTCTTAACCAGCGCCTTCTGGCGGCAGGGCATGGCGAGGGGTTGTACTTCGCCTTGCCGACCATGGCGACCTCCAATGCCATGTACGAGCGACTGGGGAATCTGCATCAACGTTTCTATGTCGCGACGTCTCGTCCTTCCTTGGTACTGGCTCATGGCGCCCGCGACCTGAACGACAGATTCGTTAAATCCGTGGCCTCGGAGCAGCCTGAAGACCAGAACTATGCCGCCGATGACATGACGGCGACGACATATTGCAATCGCTGGTTGGCCGACTCGCGCAAGAAGTCCCTATTGGCCGACGTCGGAGTCGGCACCATCGATCAGGCACTGATGGGACTGTTGCCCTTTCGGCATCAGTCGCTCCGCCTCTATGGCCTGGCGCGTAAGGTACTGATTGTTGATGAGGTGCATGCCTATGACCATTACATGCAGACCCTGCTACAGCAGTTGCTGACCCATCACGCCCGCCAGGGCGGGAGTGCCATCCTGCTCACGGCCACCTTGCCACACGGCATGCGCGAGGACCTGGCTGTGGCATGGCGCGAGGGATTGGGGCAGGCCCCGGTCTTGATGCAGGAACAGGCGTTCCCGCTGTTGACCCAGATCGGCCATGGCTTGGCGCGGGAAGTCCCGCTGTCCACACGTCCCGAGGTGGCGCGTGAGGTGGGTGTCGACTGGCTGACAACCGAGGAGCAGGCGCTCGAAACGGTGATGGCGGCGGTCGAGGCAGGGGAGTGCGTTGCCTGGGTCCGTAACACCGTGGACGATGCCATTCGTGCCTTCGAGCAGCTGCGCGCGCGCCATCCTGACCCAGTGCGATGCATGCTCTTCCACAGCCGTTTCGCGATGATAGACCGTCAGCGCATTGAGTCGGATGTGATCGGGCGGCTGGGCAAGGCATCCAACCCTGAGCAGCGACGCGGCCAGGTGCTGATCAGTACACAGGTCTTCCAGGAATCACTGGATTGTGATGTTGACTATATGGTCAGTGATCTCGCACCGATCGACCTGCTGATTCAGCGGGCCGGGCGTCTTCAGCGCCATAAACGTGGCCCGCGTCGTCAGCCCCTGCTCGCCATTTTGGCGCCGGAATGGAGCGAAGCGCCGGATTCACAATGGCTGAAACGTGCCTTGCCGGGCACTCAGGCGGTCTATCGCGATACGTCCCTGCTGTGGCTGACGCAGCGCGTGTTGCGCGAGCTCGGGGCGATCCGTATGCCCGATGAGGCGCGGACCCTGATCGAGAGTGTCTACGGATCGGTTGCGGATTGGGTGCCGGATGGTCTGCTGGATGCGCGTTTCGAGCAGCATGGCATGAGGCGCCATGCGGTCTCGATGGCGGGCTTCAATGTCCTGTCGCTGGAGCAGGGTTACCTTCGCCATCCCGGTTTTGATCAGTGGCAGGAGGAGCAGGAGATCGGGACGCGCCTGGTCGATGAGCCGACGGTCAACGTGGTACTGCTCAAGCATCGTGCAGATGGCGAGCTGGCGCTTTGGGTGGAGGGGGAGTTCCACGCCGACATGCTCAGCCAGGTCAAGCTGCGCCAGAGCCAGGCTGAGAAGCTGGCGGGCTTGCCCACCGACCGGCAGCCCCAGTGGGAGGCCCTTCAGGAACGCTACAAGGCGCTGCGCTTTACCCAGCCGTGGCTGGTCGAAGCCGATACTGCCTGCACCTATGACGGTGGGTGGGGTGTGGTGTTTTCAAAGGACGGGAATCCCCGCTGGCGCGGGGAACGAGCCTTAGAGTTGCTTTGAACCGGTCCATCACCGCGAAGGCGGTGAACGCATGATTCATTATCGCTCAGGTTGACAGGATCCTCCAGGTGGGTTACTAATTGTTGCGTTTAAAGGATATTGCAATAAGATTTGATATGAACCTTCTGGTTTTTCGAGATGCAAGGAGCGGCGATGAATCTATTAACGGCATGTTGGCTGCCTTTCCGTACCCGTGATGGAACCACTACCTACCGTCCGCCCAGCGCGGTGGCCGACCCGGAGATCATTGATCTCGCTTTGCCCCGGGCGGATTTGCAGGGGGCCGCCCACCAGTTCCTGATCGGCCTTTTGCAGACCGCACTGCCACCGCAGGATCACGGCGACTGGCTGGATCGTTTGATCCAGCCGCCGAGTATCGCTGAGTTGGAAAGTGTCTTTGCGCCTTTCAAAGCGGCCTTCGAGCTGGATGGTGAGAGCGCGCGGTTCATGCAGGACCTCGATCCACTCAAGGACGTCAACGAGACCACGGTCAGTGGATTGTTGATCGACTCCCCCGGGGCGAACGGTGTCAAGAACAATACCGACTTCTTCGTCAAGCGCGGGCGTGTCGATGCGATGTGCGAAGACTGCTCGGCGTTGGCCTTGTTCACCATGCAAATCAATGCACCGGCCGGTGGGGCAGGCATTCGCGTCGGCTTGAGGGGTGGCGGGCCGCTGACGACGCTGGTGCTGCCCGAATTGCCCGATGCCAGCCTGTGGTCTCGCCTGTGGTTGAACGTGCTGACGCCCAAGGCGCTGACGCGATCCGGGCAGACATGGAAGGCGCCACGCGCCGATGACAACACTTTGTTTCTGTGGATGGCACCGACCCGGGTCAGCGACAAGAAAGGCACGGAAGTGCTGCCCGATGGCATGCATCCGCTCCATCCCTACTGGTCGATGCCCCGTCGCTTCCGGCTGCTTTTCGAGGAAGCGTCGTGTCGCTGCGACATCTGCGGACGGGAAACTACACGCGCCGTACGTCAGATCCGCGCCAAGAAGCAAGGCACCAACTACGACGGGCCCTGGCTGCACCCGCTGACCCCTTACCGCCGTGATCCCAAGAAACCTTCAGAGCCCCCTCTGTCCACCAAGGGGCAGCCGGGCGGCTTGGGTTATCAGCACTGGTCGAACCTGGTATTGCACGATGCCGATACCAGCGGCGCGCTACCGGCTCTGGTGGTGCAGGATTACATCGCCGGCAAGGTGCCGGTCGTCGACGAAGAGCGCCGCTTCGGCGAAGAGATCGTCGCCCTGCTCAAGCATGCCCGCTTGTGGGCGTTCGGCCACGACATGGACAACATGAAGCCGCGCGGCTGGTACAGCGTCGAGATGCCGCTGGTGGCCGTGCCCCCCGCCCAGCAGGAAAGACTGCGTAGCTGGGTGCAACAGTACACTGAATTGGCTCGCCAGGTGGCCTGGATGGTGCGCACCCAGGTCAAGAATGCCTGGTTCGCCCGCCCTTCCGATGCCAAGGGCGATATGAGCCATATCGACCTGCAGTTCTATGACGCCACCCAGGGTGCCTTCTTTCATGCATTGCACGCCTTCAAGCAGGCACTGACGGAGGTCGATGACACCCCGCGCCTGCCTTCCGGGGTGGCTGAGGCATGGTACCTCACGCTGAAACATGAAGCCTTGGCCCTATTCGAGGAGCAAGCGTTGAGTGGTGCGCTGGAAGCCGTCGACCTGCAGCGGGCCACTGCGGCAAGGCGTCAGTTGCTGAGTTTTCTGGCCGGGCGCAGCAAGGGCAGCAAGGCCATTCGTCAATTTGCCGAGACCGGTGGCTTCGTCTTGAGCGCCAAGCCGGCAACTACCGAAGAGAGTGTGTCATGAGTGAAACGGAACTCGCACCCCCAGCAGAGGCGCCACCACGCGTGCCCGAGCGGCTGTATGCCATCGAACGTCGAGAAGCCGATGCCTTGCGGCGCTGGTGGCAGCGCTTGACGCTTTCCGCCGAGGCGTTGAAGGCCCATACCGACGCTCCCCCCTGGCCCAAGGGGATGCGGGCGGCATTGCGACGTTGCGACACCATTGAGGCGGCCATGCTCACAGAGGCTTTCCGCCACCTGTGGCGCTGGTTGCCGGCACAAGACGAACAGCCAGAACACCAGCGTGATCAGCGCTTGCAGGTCTGGACCTGTATCGCCCTGGTCGTGGCTGAGCTTCGCGAGGAACAGCCCAGGATGCCGCTTGGCGCCGGTCTCGGTCGGCAGAAGCGCGAAACCGGAAAGCCGTACATGAGCGAGCTGCGCTTCCAGCAGCTGATGACCGCTGGCACGCCGGAGGAGCTGGTGCAACGCCTGCGCCGTGCCCTGGCGCTGATCGACAAGCGCGGTGTCAGCATTGTGCATCTCGCCGACAACATCGCGCTCTGGTGGCGCGAATATCAGGGCGGAGCATCGCCCCAACCTACCCGGCGTCTGGGGTTTGTGTGGGCCAATGACTATTTCGGCGCCACGGCCGGCTATCGGCAAGACAACGAGTGATCCGTTCATCATACAGGGAGCCAAGTAATGACCCACTTCATCCAACTGCATCTGTTGACCGCCTATCCGCCAGCGAACCTCAACCGTGACGACCTGGGGCGACCCAAGACCGCGATCATGGGCGGTGCCAAGCGACTGCGAGTGTCATCTCAGAGTCTGAAGCGCACCTGGCGCACCTCGGCGGTATTCGAAGAGGCGGTAGGGCAGCATCGTGGCATGCGCACCAAGCGCGTGGGTATCGAGGCGGAAAAGCGCTTGATGGAAAAGGGTGTCAAGGAAAAGGACGCCCGCGCCTGGGCAACGGACATCGCCAAGGTCTTCGGCGATGTGGCCAAGGGCGAACTGGAAACCAGCCAGCTGGTGCACGTTGGCCCCGAGGAGCAGGCCGCAGTCGATGCGCTGGTCGAAAAGCTGGCCGACGAGGATCGTGCGCCGGAGAAGGAGGATCTCGACCTGCTCCGCCATAAGCCGTCCGCCGTGGATATTGCACTGTTTGGTCGCATGCTGGCGGCATCTCCAGCCTTCAACGTCGATGCCGCCTGCCAGGTCGCCCATGCGATCACCGTGCATGCCGCCGAGGTCGAGGACGACTACTTCACGGCCGTGGACGACCTGAATACCGGTGACAAGCATCGAGGCGCAGCTCACGTGGGAGAGGCCGGTTTCGGTGCCGGCCTGTTTTATAGCTATGTGTGTATCGATCGGCGGCAGTTGATAGAGAACCTCAAGGGTGATGATGCCCTGGCGGATCGCGCCATTGCGGCCCTGGTGGAAGCTGCCGTGAAGACCTCGCCGAAGGGCAAGCAGAACAGCTTTGGCTCCCGTGCTCACGCCAGCTACGTGCTGGCCGAGAAGGGCGACCAGCAGCCGCGTTCACTCTCGGCCGCCTTTCTTCGCCCTATCTCGGGACAGGACCAGGCGCGGGATGCCATCACACGTATGGAGCGCCAAGCGCAGGCCTTCGACGATGCCTATGGGCCAGGCGCCGAGCAACGCTTCGTCGTGGCCGCCGACCCCGACTACCGGGAGCCATGTCTATCCGGAAAAGTGGTCATGGGGAACCTCCCTGAACTGATCGATTTTCTCTCCATCGAGCAGTAAGGAGCCGTCATGACGGAGTATCTGGTCTTCCGGCTCTATGCGCCGCTCGCAAGCTGGGGCGAGGCGGCGGTGGGCGAGTCACGCCCTACAGCCACTTATCCGGGGCGAAGTGCCATCATCGGGCTACTCGGCGCGGCGTTGGGGGTGCGTCGGGATGATGATGAGGGTCAACGCCGACTGCGCGATAGTGTCGCTATCGCCATCAAGCAGCGCTCCCCCGGCAGCTTGATGCGCGATTACCACACCGTGCAGGTGCCAGCGTCACAAGCCAAGGTGACCTACCGCACCCGGCGGGAAGAATTGAGCGCACCACGTAAGGTCATCAATACCATTCTCTCCAGCCGTGATTACCGCTGCGACGGGCTCTGGACGGTTGCCGTATGGTTGATACCGCAGGCAGAGCTGACGCTCGAACAGCTGGAGCAGGCACTCAAGGCGCCGCATTTCCCGCTCTACCTGGGGCGCAAGTCGTGCCCACCGGCGGCTCCACTGGCACCACGTCGGGAAGTATCCGCACAGCTGCGAGATGTTCTCGATGCAGACTTTCCTCCACTATGCGGAAAGGATAAGGGTGACGAAAGCAGGACCCTGAGATTGCCGGAAAGCGCGCTCTATGCCTGGGAAGGAGCCGCCGATGCTCTGGACGGCAATGGTCAGGGCGTGGAGTCCAGCGAGGCCTGGGATATGCCATTGAATCGCCGCCGTTGGCAGTTCGGGCCGCGGGTGGAGTACCGCCGTGTGGTGCGGGCAACGGAGGAACGCTGATGTACCTTTCTCGTGTAGTTGTCGATCTCAACGGCCTCTCTCGGGGGGCCTTGTTCGAAATCATGGGGGGCGGGGCCTATGGCGCCCATCAATTGCTCTGGCGGTTATTCCCGAATCACCAAGGCGCACGGCCGTTCCTGTTCCGCCAGGAAATGGAAGACCCCGAGGGCGGCGGAGCACCGCGAGGCTTGCCGTTGTTCTATGTGCTGTCCGATCGCGAGCCGGTGCCGGTTTCTGGCTTGCTCGAGGCGCAGTGCAAGCGGTTAACGCCGGCACTGGAAGTCGGTGATCAACTCGCTTTTCGCCTGCGGGCCAACCCTACCGTGGCCAAGTCGGCGGAAGGTGAGCGGGGGCGGCGTGCCGATGTCTTGATGGCGGCCAAGTACCCCTTTGAGGCCGGTAAGGGTCGGACCAGCCAGGCCTGCACGGAGGCGATGGATCATGCCGCGCGTGGGTGGCTGGCAGAGCGCGCCGAATCCTGGGGATTCCGCTTGCCGGCAGAACCCGAAGTGGGCGCCTATCGTCAGCATGCCTTGCCCAAGGAAAAAGGTCGATCCATCCGCTTTTCCAGCGTCGACTATGAAGGCCTGCTGGAGGTCTCTGACCCGGGTCGATTGATCGAAACGCTGGCCCAGGGCATTGGACGAGCAAAAGCGTTCGGCTGCGGGTTGCTGCTGTTGCGCCGTCCCTGATTGTCACCCGGTAAGGAGGCCGAGATGGGATACATTCCGCTCAAACCCATCCCCGAGAAAGATCGCATGTCGATGATCTTCATTCGCAAGGGACAGCTCGACGTGCGTGATGGAGCCTTTGTCGTCATCGATGAGGTGAACGGCGAGCGCATGCATATTCCGGTAGGTTCGGTGGCCTGCCTGTTGCTGGAGCCCGGCACGCGAATCTCGCATGCCGCCGTCAAACTGGCATCGGTCGTCGGGACCCTGCTGATCTGGGTCGGCGATGCAGGGGTTCGTCTCTACAGCGCCGGTCAGCCTGGTGGGGCACGCTCTGACAGGCTGCTCTATCAGGCGCAGTTGGCGCTGGATGAGCAGCTGCGCTTGAAGGTCGTGCGCAAGATGTTCGAGCTGCGTTTCGGTGAGCCTCCACCCTTGCGGCGTAGCGTGGATCAACTCCGAGGCATGGAAGGCGCTCGGGTCCGCAAGACCTATCAGCTGCTCGCCAAGCAGTATGGTGTCAAATGGCATGGAAGGCGCTACGACCCGAATCAGTGGGATGCCTCGGACGTGGCCAATCAGTGCCTGTCTGCTGCAACGGCTTGCCTGTATGGCATCACCGAGGCGGCGATCCTGGCGGCGGGGTATGCGCCGGCAATCGGCTTCCTGCATACCGGAAAGCCCCAGAGCTTCGTCTATGATATCGCGGATATCGTAAAATTCGAGACGGTGGTTCCCGCTGCCTTTGGGGTCGCGAAGAGGAGCCCGGTGGCACCTGAACGCGAGGTGCGTATTGCCTGCCGTGACGCCTTCAAGAAGACAAAACTGTTGCAGCGCCTGATTCCGATGATCGAGGAGGTGCTGGCGGCTGGCGAGATTGATCCACCTCTTCCGGCGCCCGAGGCCATGCCACCGGCGATTCCCGAGCCGGAGTCCATCGGCGACCAGGGACACCGGAGCAAATGATATGGCGATGCTGGTTGTGGTAACCGAGGCGGTGCCGCCGCGCCTGCGCGGCCGGCTGGCCGTGTGGTTGCTGGAGATTCGCGCCGGCGTCTATGTTGGCGATGTGAGCAAGCGCGTACGCGAGATGATCTGGGAGCAGGTCGATGCCCTGGCCGACGATGGCAATGTCGCCATGGCTTGGGCCAGCAACCATGAATCCGGTTTCGAGTTCCAGACCTATGGCTCCAACCGACGTGAGGCGATCGATCATGATGGGCTAAGGTTGGTGAAATTTCTGCCCCCTCAGTCAACTGATTGATTTGCCTAGATCTTTAACAATTCGGTCTGGTTAAAAAGTAAGCTAAATTGCTGGTGGAAATTCCCCCTGCGATTTTCTTCTTTGTAAACAGGTGGCTACAATTGGTCCGTTCCCCGCAGGCGCGGGGATGACCCGTCCGTCCGCCTGAGCAAGGAAGAACGGGAGGCCCGTTCCCCGCAGGCGCGGGGATGACCCGCTCACGGATGGCCCGGATCAGGTCTGGCGTGACCGTTCCCCGCAGGCGCGGGGATGACCCGATGGCGTGGGCTGATGCGCGTGAGTTTCGACGCCGTTCCCCGCAGGCGCGGGGATGACCCGATAATGACTGCCCGGCCTACATCGAACTCATCCCGTTCCCCGCAGGCGCGGGGATGACCCGATCAATTGCTTCATCCGGGCACCATGGGTTATCCGTTCCCCGCAGGCGCGGGGATGACCCGCTGGTCTGTGTCTCTCACTTGGCTCAATCCGACCGTTCCCCGCAGGCGCGGGGATGACCCGTTAGTAACCTGGTTCTGCTTTGCAGAGAGTGCCCGTTCCCCGCAGGCGCGGGGATGACCCGACAGTAGCGCACCCACGATGCCCTCAAGGTACCCGTTCCCCGCAGGCGCGGGGATGACCCGTGTGGCGACCTTCTCAATTACCAGCCGCCACACCGTTCCCCGCAGGCGCGGGGATGACCCGACGACCCGACTAGCTGGACAACTGGAACTGATCCGTTCCCCGCAGGCGCGGGGATGACCCGGCGTATCCCACTGCTCCGCAAAGGCATCCGCACCGTTCCCCGCAGGCGCGGGGATGACCCGCCTGTGGAGGTGAGGGCATGACAATCTGACAACCGTTCCCCGCAGGCGCGGGGATGACCCGTGCCATGACCTCATCGAAAAAATAGGGGAGCGCCGTTCCCCGCAGGCGCGGGGATGACCCGGATGATAACCCTATGCAGATCATCCAGCGAAACCGTTCCCCGCAGGCGCGGGGATGACCCGGGCCACCGGGACGACATTGCGCAGCGCCACGCCCGTTCCCCGCAGGCGCGGGGATGACCCGGCAGACGAGAATCCGTGTAGCCCCGGCTGGAGCCGTTCCCCGCAGGCGCGGGGATGACCCGTCTTCAACCTCAGACAGTGAGCCAAACACCGGCCGTTCCCCGCAGGCGCGGGGATGACCCGTTCGCGTTGGGCAGCGCCGATACCGATGTGCTCCGTTCCCCGCAGGCGCGGGGATGACCCGCAGGCCGACGTGAATGAAGAAGTGGCCCTCAGCCGTTCCCCGCAGGCGCGGGGATGACCCGCCAACGCGCTTTGCAATATCGACAGCGCGCTCCCGTTCCCCGCAGGCGCGGGGATGACCCGAGTTCATCAGAAACGGCATCCAGTGGTTCGGGCCGTTCCCCGCAGGCGCGGGGATGACCCGTACAGCTTGACCAGTGGCGCGTTGACTTCCCTCCGTTCCCCGCAGGCGCGGGGATGACCCGCCAGATGAGGTTCCCGCCTAATATTCCTGTTTCCGTTCCCCGCAGGCGCGGGGATGACCCGGGTTTCGGGGACGAACAGGCTCAAGATATCCGCCGTTCCCCGCAGGCGCGGGGATGACCCGGTGAACGTGCCGCCCCTAACCTTCTCATTACTCCGTTCCCCGCAGGCGCGGGGATGACCCGGGAACCTAAATGAGGAAATCAGAAACGAGGGGCCGTTCCCCGCAGGCGCGGGGATGACCCGATGGCCGCGTTCCCTTCGTCCGGCCCGGCAACCCGTTCCCCGCAGGCGCGGGGATGACCCGTCGCTATTGCTGTAGGTGTACAGACTGGCAAACCGTTCCCCGCAGGCGCGGGGATGACCCGCTCGAATTCCTGACGCTTCTCCTGCAGGTGGTCCGTTCCCCGCAGGCGCGGGGATGACCCGGCCTACACCGCCGTGCAGACGCCCAACGTGGACCGTTCCCCGCAGGCGCGGGGATGACCCGCCCGTAATAAGGCCCGCCCCATCGCTTCGGGTCCGTTCCCCGCAGGCGCGGGGATGACCCGGCGTTTTCTGATCTGAACTTTGCATGCCCGAACCGTTCCCCGCAGGCGCGGGGATGACCCGTTGATGATAGCCATCAGTTAGTCACCGGGTAGCCGTTCCCCGCAGGCGCGGGGATGACCCGGAAGAAGCGATGAAAGTGGCGGCTGATGAGCTCCGTTCCCCGCAGGCGCGGGGATGACCCGCCGCAGTGGCTCGATGAGTTCCTGGAGGAGGACCGTTCCCCGCAGGCGCGGGGATGACCCGCATCGAATCAAATGTGGACAGTCAGAGGGGGCCCGTTCCCCGCAGGCGCGGGGATGACCCGGCCGTCCGCCTGAGCAAGGAAGAACGGGAGGCCCGTTCCCCGCAGGCGCGGGGATGACCCGGTCCGACATAATGGGTCGCTTGTTCGGGCGCTCCGTTCCCCGCAGGCGCGGGGATGACCCGCATAGCCATGTGCTCAAGATCGCCCACCACGCCCGTTCCCCGCAGGCGCGGGGATGACCCGATCCATCTGAGGACTGCGCTCCCATAGCGGAGCCGTTCCCCGCAGGCGCGGGGATGACCCGGGGTTCAACGCAGAGGCGTCTGATGCATCCACCCGTTCCCCGCAGGCGCGGGGATGACCCGGTGATGCAGGTCCAGAACGACTACGAGAAGGACCGTTCCCCGCAGGCGCGGGGATGACCCGGTCTCCTCGGCGCGCAGCTGGGCATTCTGGAACCCGTTCCCCGCAGGCGCGGGGATGACCCGGCACTGGTTGCCGCACCCATCCTGGTCTGTACCCGTTCCCCGCAGGCGCGGGGATGACCCGCCATGTGGAGAATTCCGCCACGGGCCCTGAGTCCGTTCCCCGCAGGCGCGGAGATGACCCGTTCGGCCTCCATTGATCTGCACTTCGATCACTTTTTATACTCCTATTCGACTTGGCCGGGCATGGGGCCGCTGTGCTCATACCACGGATTCGTTTCGGACGTAGGCCCGGGGCGGCTAGGTCAATCTTGCTTTTTCCTACCGATGTAAAACGTCTCCAGGCCCAGCATCCGGCGCATCTTACGTGCACTGCACACAGCACTGTAGCGCTTCCCGTTGAATTCCTTGACGTAGCGTATCAGCGGCATGCCGCTGTTGTTGGCGCCCGCATCCTGAATGTAGTCCGGCTCCAGGGCGGCGGTCAGTTCGGCACCATCGATCTGCGCTTCGATCACAGCTACACTCCTTATCAGTCGATCCGGTTGCATCGGGCCATTGTGGGCATACCACGAATCGTTGCAGGCGTAGGGCCTGGGGACGGATGGACAGGTCGCTGCTGTCGCAGCGATTTGCTGGCAGGCCAGTTCCCAGGGAGGGTGGTTTTCGTGGAAAATGCGAACTTTATTGAAGACAGCTCCCTGATGGGCCAGGCAACTGATGAGGTTTGAAACGCTCATACTGAGTCATTTCCAGTGTCCCTGGAGAGCCAGGCATGGCTGACCAACAGCGCCTCAGACTCCCCATCGGCATTCAAACCTTCTCCGAGATCCGCGAGGGGGGCTACTACTACGTGGACAAGACGCCAATCATCGAGCGCCTGGTCCACCAGAACAAGTATTACTTCCTCTCCCGCCCCCGCCGCTTTGGCAAGAGCCTGTTGCTCGATACCCTGCGCTGCCTGTTCGAGGGTCGCCAAAAGCTCTTCGAGGGGCTCTACATCCACGACCGATGGGACTGGCAGCAAACCCACCCGGTGATTCGCCTCAGCTTCGGCAGCGGCGTGATGCGCAATCGCGAGGAGCTGGACACGCGCATTCGCCACCAGCTACGCAAGGAGCGTGGGCGCTTCACCCAGGCCACCTCCCCCGAGACGGATATTCCCGGCGAGTTCTCCGACCTGCTGGAGCTCACCCACCGGGAAACGGGTCAGCCGGTCGTGCTGCTGATTGACGAGTACGACAAGCCGATTCTGGACAACATTCTGGAACCGGAGCGTGCCCGAGAGCTGCGCGAGGGGCTGAAAAACCTCTACAGCGTGATCAAGGACGCCGACCCACACCTGCATCTGGTGCTGATCACCGGAGTGTCCAAGTTCAGCAAGGTCAGCCTGTTTTCGGGGCTGAACAACCTCAACGACATCACCCTGGATGCGCCCTACAGCACGATCTGCGGCTATACCGATGACGACATCGACACGGTATTCGCCCCGGAGCTGCCCGGCATGGACCGCGACGCGATCCGCGCCTGGTACAACGGCTACCGCTGGGGTGGCGCCGAGGTCACATCGGTCTACAACCCCTTCGATGTGCTGCTGCTGCTCCAAAAGCGCGAGTTCGGCCCCTACTGGTTCGAGAGCGCCACGCCCACCTTCCTCATTGATCTGCTCAGGAGGCGTGGCATTTTCACCCCTCAGTTGGACCGGCTCCAGGCCAGGGCCCAGCTGCTCGGGCGTTTCGATGTGGATGACATCACCACCGAAGGACTGCTGTTCCAGACCGGCTATATCACCATCAAGGAGATGCACGAGCCCATGCTGGGCTACCGGCTCTACACGCTGGGTTTCCCCAACCTGGAGGTGGAGAGCAGCCTCAACGATCTGCTACTGCCGGTGCTGGGCATTGGCCACAGCGAGGCCCAGACCCACCAGTTGAGGCTGATGGACACGCTGCAGCGACACGACCTGGCAGGCCTGGAGGCTCACCTCAAGGCGCTCTACGCCGGCCTGCCCCACGACTGGTATCGCAACAACCCCATCGCCCAGTATGAGGGCCACTATGCCAGCGTGTTCTACAGTCACTTCGCCGCCCTGGGGCTCCAGGTCACGGTGGAAGATTCAAGCCACCACGGCAAGGTGGACATGGCGGTGGACTTCAGCGGCCACATCTATCTGTTCGAATTCAAGGTGGTGGAGCAGCTCCCCGAGGGCAGGGCGCTGCAGCAGATCAAGGCCAGGGGCTATGCCGACAAGCACCGGGCCAGTGGCAAGCCGATCCATCTGATCGGGGTGGAGTTCTCCAGTGAGCAGCGGCAGATCGTGGCGTTTGAGGTGGAAACGATCTGATTGCGGGCCTGGTGGGAACGGGCCCGTCATGTTGCGAAGTCGGCGGCTCGACGTTCTGGTTTTAGATGCCTCGGCAGACCACGGTGCTAACGGATGAGGGTCTGAAGGGGGAGTGCAGCTACGGTGAGGAATCGTCGGGTTTCAGGGCTTTGGAGTGCAGTCACAATGGCTCCCATCTCCCAGGTGGGGGTGGGCGGCCCTGAAACAAGAAAGGGGCCCGGAGGCCCCTGTTCGTGCGGTTTCTGGTGCATTCTGGAATGTCCAGAAACCTTCTGCTGGTGGAGGCGGCGGGAATCGAACCCGCGTCCGCAAGCCCTACGCCATTGGTACTACATGCTTAGTTCGTCTTTTCAGTTAACGCCGCGGCCTCCGACGAACAGGATGCGTTGGCGCGAGCCCGCTTGGTTTTAACGGTTAAGACCCGGGCAGGTCCGCTCCGCGAGCTTGTGTGCGATGACCTCTGAGTAGAACCCACAAGCAGGTCCCGTCAGAGGCTGACCGGTTTTTAAGCGGCCAGAGCGTAGTTGTCGTCGTTGGCAACTATAGCGTTACAGCATGATTTACGAGGTAAGCTGTATCCTCGGCATGCACCTCAGGTTTCACGACCCACGTCGAAGCCAGGTCGCCCCCGGTGTTGTAACAATAGACATGGTACCCGGGGGGGAGTTCCCTGTCACTAGCGCGTCCGGAAGAAAAAAGGGGTGGCTGCTCTTTCCTGATCGTGTTCTGAAGGGGATTCGCGGCCAGGGCCGCTCCCACGGAGGTATGCAAGTGGCATGGGGTGGGGGCTTTTCCGGGAGCAACTCCCATGGGGAGCTGCTGTGGTTCCAGTAGGGGCAATCGGGGGCTTTCAAGGCGCTTTTCAAGTATCATGGACGGCTTTTCCAGCCTGAGTTCGGGGTCTTCAATGCTGTGTCTTCCGGGTAGTCCCTCCCTGTCCAGTTTCCGTCGTCAACGCCTGCTGGAGGATCTGCGTCGTCAGGTGCCGGGGATCCGCGGGGTGTGGGCCCGGTTCGAGCATTTTGTGCAGACCGAGCGAGAACTCTCGGCGGATGAGCACCAAGTGCTGGAGCAACTGCTTTGCTACGGTGAGGCAATGGATGATGGGCAGGAGGACGGGAGTCAGCTGGTGCTCGTGGTGCCTCGCCTGGGCACCATCTCGCCCTGGTCCAGCAAGGCCACCGACATCGCCCGCAATTGCGGGCTGGATGGCGTGGTGCGGCGCATCGAGCGGGGCACGGCTTACTGGCTGGAGTCGGATGCCTCGCTGAGTCTGGCGGAACTGCGCCGGGTGATGCCGTTGCTGCACGATCGCATGACCGAGACCGTGCTCACCGACCGGGATGAAGCCGAGGGCCTGTTCTCCACGGCCTCTCCGGCGCCCTTGCGCGTGGTGGAACGCGGTGCTGATCCCAAAGGGGCCCTGCAGCGTGTGAACTCGGAACTGGGCCTGGCGCTCACCGAGGACGAAATCGACTACCTGGTGGAGGCCTACGAGGCCCTGGGCCGCGATCCCACGGACGTGGAACTGATGATGTTCGCCCAGGCCAACTCCGAACATTGTCGGCACAAGATCTTCAATGCCGACTGGGTGATCGACGGGCGTCCTCAGGACAAGTCCCTGTTCGCCATGATCCGTAACACCCATGCACAATCGCCTGATGGGGTGCTGTCGGCCTACCGTGACAACGCCTCGGTGATGGAAGGCCATCGGGCCCATCGGTTGATCCCTGATCCCCGCACCGGGGAATACCAGCCTGTGGAGATGGATCTGCCCATCATCATGAAGGTGGAAACCCACAACCATCCCACCGCCATCTCACCTTTTCCGGGGGCCGCCACCGGCTCCGGCGGCGAGATCCGCGACGAGGGCGCCACCGGGCGGGGTTCCAAGCCCAAGGCGGGGCTGAGCGGGTTCTCCGTATCCAATCTGCGCATTCCCGGCCTGGAACAGCCCTGGGAGGAAGATTTTGGCAAGCCCGAGCGGATCGAGTCGGCCCTGAACATCATGCTGGAAGGCCCCATCGGCGCGGCGGCCTTCAATAATGAGTTCGGGCGACCGGCGCTGGCGGGTTACTTCCGCACCCTGGAGGCCGAGGTGCCCGGGCCTGCGGGCCCTGAGCTCAAGGGATATCACAAGCCCATCATGATTGCCGGCGGGGTGGGCAGCATGCGCGCCGAGCATATCGAGAAGCAGGCCCTGCCCGAGGGCACCCCCGTGGTGGTGCTGGGTGGGCCCGCCATGTTGATCGGTCTGGGCGGCGGCGCGGCCTCATCCATGGCCAGCGGCGAGAGTGCCCAGGAACTGGATTTCGCCTCCGTACAGCGAGGCAACCCGGAGATCCAGCGGCGTTGCCAGGAGGTGATTGACCGCTGCACGGCCCTGGGCGAGGCCAACCCCGTGCTTTCCATTCACGATGTGGGTGCGGGCGGCCTGTCCAACGCCATTCCTGAAATCCTCAACGATGCCGGTCGCGGTGGCAGTATCGAATTGCGCACCGTGCCCTCCGACGAGGACGGCTTGTCTCCCATGGAGATCTGGTGCAACGAGGCCCAGGAGCGCTATGTGCTGGCCATCGAGGCCGACCGCCTGGATGACTTCGTGGCCCTGTGCGAGCGAGAGCGGGCGCCATTTGCGGTGGTGGGCACCGCCACTGCCGAACAACGCCTGCTGGTGGGTGATGCCCTGTTGAATGAAACCCCCGTGGATATGCCCATGGAGGTGCTCCTGGGCAAGCCTCCCAAGATGCTGCGGGATGTGCACCATCAAACCTTCCAGAAACCCGAGGTGGATACCGGGGTGGTGGATCTGGCCGAGGCCGTGGAGCGGGTGCTGCAACTGCCCGCGGTGGCCTCCAAGTCCTTCCTGATCACCATTGGCGATCGCACGGTGACCGGCCTGGTGGCGCGGGACCAGATGGTGGGCCCCTGGCAGGTGCCGGTGGCCGATGTGGCGGTGACCGCCAGTGATTATGACGGCCATACCGGTGAGGCCATGGCGATGGGTGAGCGTACCCCGATCGCCATGGTCAACCCGGTGGCCTCGGGCCGCATGGCCATCGGCGAGGCAATCACCAACATGGCGGCAGCTGCCGTGGATGATCTGTCGCAAATCTGCCTCTCCGCCAACTGGATGGCCGCCACCGGGCATCCGGGTGAGGATGCGGCCCTGTTCGATACGGTGCGTGCCGTGGGTGAGGAGTTGTGCCCGCGTCTGGGGATCGCCATCCCGGTGGGCAAGGACTCCCTCTCCATGCGCACGGTCTGGGAGCAGGATGGCGAACAGCGCCTTATGACTTCGCCCTTGTCGCTGATCATCTCGGCGTTCGCGCCGGTCACGGATATCCGGCTGACGCTCACCCCGACCCTGCGCACCGATCAGGGGGATACCGATCTGATCCTGGTGGATCTGGCCAAGGGTCGGCAGCGCCTGGCCGGATCGGCCCTGGCACAGGTCACCAACCAGGTGGGTCATCACGCACCGGACCTGGATGATCCGGACACCCTCAAGCGTTTCTTCGCCGCCATCCGGGATCTGCGGCGCGAGGGGCATCTGCTGGCCTATCACGACCGTTCCGACGGTGGGTTGCTGACAACCCTGTGCGAAATGGCCTTTGCCGGGCGCACGGGTATGACCGTGCACCTGGATGATCTGGGTGATGATGCTCTGGCAGCCCTGTTCTGTGAGGAACTGGGGGCGGTCATCCAGGTGCGTCATGACGACACGGAAGAGGTGTTGTCCATGCTGCACGGCGCGGGCCTGGCGCACCACAGCCATGTGATTGGCACCTTGAATGACACCGGTCAGATCGAGTTCCGACGCGGTCAACAGGTGGTTTTTGCCGATAGCAGGGCCCGCCTGCAGCAGTGCTGGGCCCGTACCAGTCACCACATGCAGGCCCTGCGGGACGATCCGGACTGTGCTCGAGAGGAGTTTGAGGCCCTGGTGCCGGATGATGACCCGGGCCTCAATGCCCGACTGACATTCAATCCGGCGGATGACCCGGCGATGCCCTTCATCCAGACGGGCGCGCGTCCCCGGGTGGCCATCCTGCGGGAGCAGGGCGTCAATGGTCAGTTGGAGATGGCGGCGGCCTTCCACAGGGCGGGTTTTTGTGCTGTGGATGTGCACATGACCGATCTCATGGAGGGGCGAGTGGATCTGGCCAGCTTCCAGGGGCTTGCCGCCTGCGGCGGGTTCTCATACGGGGATGTGCTCGGTGCCGGAGGGGGCTGGGCCCGTTCCATCCTGTTCAATGCCCGTCTGCGCGAGGCCTTCCAGGCCTTCTTCGAGCGCCCGGACACCTTCTCACTGGGGGTGTGCAATGGCTGTCAGATGCTCTCGCAGCTTAAGGGTCTCATCCCTGGTGCAACGCACTGGCCCCGTTTTGTGCGCAACCGCTCCGAGCAGTTCGAGGCGCGTCTGTCCCTGGTGGAGGTGACGGACAGCCCGTCCATCCTGCTCCAGGGGATGGCCGGCTCGCGTCTGCCGGTGGCTGTCTCGCACGGTGAGGGCCGCGTTGCCCTGGGCAACGCGGATGTGGATACCGTGTCGGGTGCCGGGCTGGTGTCGCTGCGTTATGTGGACCACTTCGGCCGGGTGACGGAGCGTTATCCCTTCAACCCCAATGGCTCTCCCGAGGGCATCACGGGGCTGACCAGCAGTGATGGTCGTGCCACCATCATGATGCCGCACCCGGAGCGGGTGTTCCGTACCGTGCAGCATGCCTGGGCCCCGGCCGAGTGGGGTGAGGATGGTCCCTGGCTGCGCATGTTCCGCAATGCCCGGCGGTGGGTCGGATGAGGAGGCGCTGTCATGTCTGCAATGGCTGAGGAAATACCGGTTCTGGTCTTCACCCGCGCACCGGTGCCGGGGCGTACCAAGACCCAACTGATCCCGGCCGTGGGCGCCGAGGATGCCTGCCGCATCCACAAGGCCATGGTGCGTCATGCCATGATGGTGGCCTGCGCTGCCGATTGCGGCTCGGTGATCATCCACGGCGCCCCGGATTCCAGTCACCCCTTCCTGCGCAAGCTGGCTGTGGATTATGGTTGCGCGCTCACCTCCCAGGAGGGTGTTGACCGGGGCGATCGAATTCAGGAGGCCCTGGGACGGGCTCTGGAGTGCTTCGGCGGAGCCATTGTCATCGGCACCGACTGCCCGGAGATGACGGTGCAGGACATCCGTCAGGCGGCAGACAGCCTGCGGTCGGGTTGTGATGCGGTGCTGGGCCCGGCCCATGACGGGGGGTATGTGCTGATCGGCATGCGGCGGATGGAACCGCAAGTATTCCAGGGCATCCAATGGGGAACGGATCAGGTACTGGCGCAGACCCGGTCGCGGTTCGAGTCCCTGGGGTGGTCCTGGCATGAACTGGAGTCGCGGCGGGATCTGGATACGCCGGAGGACTGGGAGATTCTGAGGGAGACCTATCCCTGGCTGAGCCCGGCTGCACTGGCCCTGAACGAGTAACCGTGTCCGGAGGAGTGTCCCTTCCCCAATGACAGCACACCCCCAAGTCTCCATCATCATCCCCGCCTGGAATGAGGGCGGCTGGATTGGTCGGACCCTGGAGGCTGTGAACGCCGCCCGGGCACGGCAGCCGGAGCCCTCGGAGGTGATCGTGGTGGACAACGCCTCCACGGACGATACCGCCGCCATCGCCGAGGCTGCCGGTGCCCGGGTGGTCTTCGAGCCGGAACAGCGCATTGCCCGCGCCCGCAATGCCGGGGCCGCCGCGGCCCGTGGCGAATGGCTGATCTTCGTGGACGCCGATACCTGGCCCGATGGCCCGTTGCTTCAGGCCACGCTGACGGCGCTGGGGAGCGGTCAGGTCTGTGGGGGCGGGGCGCGTATCCGTTTTGACCGTCTCTCCCTGTCAGCTTACCGTCTGGGCATGATGGCCTGGAATGCGCTTTCCTCCCGACTGGGGCTGGCGGCCGGGTGCTATCTCTTTTGCACTCGCGATGCCTTCGAGCGGGTCGGGGGTTTCACCGAGAAGGTCTATGCCGGCGAGGAGGTGTTCCTTTCCCGGCGTCTGGCCCGGGATGGTCGGCATCGGGGGCAGGTCTTTCACATCCTGGACGACCCCCCGGTACTCACCTCGGGGCGCAAGACCGAATGGTTCGGCCCATGGCAGCATCTGCTCATGACCCTGGTGGTGTTGCTGGTGCCGTTCGCCCTGCGTTCAAGGCGGTTGAGCTGGTTCTGGTATCGCCGCCCGAAGTGATCACCTACAGGGTGCTCAAGCTGACCTCGTACACCCCACCGACCACCAGATGCTCTCCTTCCCCCCGCAGCAGTCCGGGCAATAGTTCCTGGAAACAGCACACCTTGGCCACTGGCACCTCCACGGTGAGAATGTAATCTCCGAACTCATCGGCCCGCTCCCGGTGGCTGGAGAAAGCATTCACGTTGTTGAACAGCACGACTGCCCGCTTGCCCTGGCGCCAAAGGACTTCATGATCTGCCAGACCGTTCACCCCTCGGTACAGGGTGAGATGGGTCTGTCCCGGGTATTGCCGCCCCAGCTCGTACTGGCAAAAGCCGAATAGCAGGTCCAGTTGCGATTCCAGGGCGTTGGTGTTGTAAAGCCCACAAGTCCGCTCGTGCATGAAACGGGCATAGTCTTCCCCCTCGTTGTCCTTCAGCGGCTGCCGGTGAAACCGGGTGATCAGCCCGAAGCGGGACTCCACCCAGCCCTTGAGCACCGCCGCCTCGCGTCCGTCCGGGTTGAACCACCAGCCCCGCACCAGGCGCAGGTAATCCGCCTTGCCACGGCCTTCGTCCCCCTCCAGCCCGCAGGCTGACAGGTCATCCAGGCAAAAATGACCGCGCATGTAGGCCTTGAAGTCCTCGGCTCTGAGTTCCGGCGTGTCGAGGCTGTCCAGGTGTTGCCACAGGTCCCGATGCAGATCAGCCACGCCATCGAGCATCAGCGGTGCTGGATGCCGTTGATAGGTGAGGCTGCCCAGGATCACGGCCGGCAGGTTGCAGCGGTTGATGGGCAGGCGGGCGCGGGTGGGCAGGGTAGGGGAGGGAGACGTGTCGTTATCCATACAGAGTGAGGGTCTTTGTCGTGTATCCCACGCGTATTGTGGGTCCGGTTGTTTAATTTAAAAATAAATTAAAACAATGGGTTGAGGTGTTTTTTTGTTGCTGGCACGTGGCTTGCAATCCCTCCTGATGAAGACACACACAGTCCACAGCTCAGGCAGAGGAGATAGAAAGCCATGCCCACACGTCAATGTGCAATCTACGGTAAAGGCGGTATCGGCAAGTCCACCACCACGCAGAATCTGGTCGCCGCCCTGGCCGAGTCCGGTAAGAAGGTCATGATCGTCGGCTGCGACCCCAAGGCCGACTCCACGCGTCTGATCCTGCACGCCAAGGCGCAGAATACCATCATGCAGATGGCTGCTGATGCTGGCAGCGTTGAAGATCTGGAATTGGAAGATGTTCTTAAAAGCGGGTTCGGCGACGTCAAGTGCGTCGAGTCCGGCGGCCCTGAGCCGGGCGTCGGCTGCGCTGGCCGCGGTGTGATCACGGCCATCAACTTCCTGGAAGAGGAGGGCGCCTACGAGGACGACCTGGACTTCGTGTTCTACGACGTACTGGGTGACGTGGTCTGCGGTGGCTTCGCCATGCCCATCCGCGAGAACAAGGCCCAGGAGATCTATATCGTCGTCTCTGGCGAGATGATGGCCATGTTCGCCGCCAACAATATCGCCAAGGGCATTGTGAAGTATGCCAGCTCCGGCAGCGTGCGTCTGGCAGGTCTGATCTGCAACAGCCGTAATACGGACCGGGAAGATGAATTGATCATGGCGCTGGCGGAGAAGCTGGGTACCACCATGATTCACTTTGTGCCCCGCGACAACGATGTGCAGCGTGCCGAGATCCGTCGCATGACCTGCGTGGAATACAACCCCAAGTCCAAGCAGTCGGACGAGTATCGTGCGCTGGCCCAGAAGGTGGTTGATAACAAGCACTTCGTTGTGCCCACCCCGTGCAGTATGGATGAGCTGGAAGACCTGCTCATGGAGTTCGGCATCATGGATGTGGAGGACGAGAGCATCGTCGGCAAGTCGGTCGAGGCAGACCAGGCCACGGCCTGAGTCCCCAAGCAGCGGTCGGGCTGGCCTCACGGGGCGGCCCGGCGGTAATCCCCGTCCCACCCCATTCCACCTGACGCATGTCCACGGATGAGTGGCGGCGAACAGAGGAGTCCATCGAAATGTGCGCTATGAAACGTGAAGAGGCTGAAGCCCTCATCCAGGAAGTGCTTGAGGTTTATCCGGAGAAGGCCAGGAAGGATCGGGCCAAGCATCTGACGGTCAATGATCCCAATGTGGAACAGGCCAAGAAGTGCCTCGTGTCCAACCGCAAGTCCGTGCCCGGCGTCATGACCATCCGTGGTTGTGCCTATGCCGGTTCCAAGGGTGTGGTCTGGGGCCCGATCAAGGACATGATCCATATCTCCCACGGGCCCGTGGGCTGCGGTCAGTATTCCCGTGCCGGTCGCCGCAACTACTACACCGGCCACACCGGTGTGAACACCTTCGGCACCATGAACTTCACCTCCGACTTCCAGGAAAAGGACATCGTCTTCGGTGGCGACAAGAAGCTGGAGAAGATGATTGACGAGATGGAGACCCTGTTCCCTCTCAGCAAGGGGGTCAGCATCCAGTCCGAGTGCCCCGTCGGGCTCATCGGGGACGACATCGAATCGGTGGCCAAGAAGAAGACCAAGGAGACGGACAAGCCGGTGGTGGCCCTGCGCTGCGAAGGGTTCCGGGGTGTGTCCCAGTCCCTGGGCCACCACATCGCCAACGATGCCATCCGGGATTCGGTTCTGCCGCGCCGGGACGATGATCACAGCTTTGAGTCCACTCCCTACGATGTGGCCCTCACCGGCGACTACAACATCGGCGGTGACGCCTGGGCCTCGCGCATCTTGCTGGAGGAGATGGGCCTGCGGGTGATCGCCCAGTGGTCCGGGGACGGCACGCTGTCGGAACTGGAACTGGCACCCAAGGCCAAGGTGAACCTGCTCCACTGCTACCGTTCCATGAACTACCTGGCACGGCACATGGAGGAGAAATACGGACTGCCCTGGATGGAGTACAACTTCTTCGGCCCCACCAAGATCGCCGAGAGCCTGCGCAAGATCGCCTCGCTGTTCGACGACAAGATCAAGGAAGGCGCTGAGCGTGTCATCGAGAAATATCAGAGCGAGATGGACGCGGTCATTGCCAAGTATCGTCCGCGCCTGGAAGGCCGCAAGGTCATGCTCTACGTGGGTGGCCTGCGTCCCCGCCACGTGATCGGGGCCTACGAGGACCTGGGCATGGAAATCGTCGGTGCCGGCTACGAGTTTGCCCACAACGATGACTACGACCGCACCATCAAGGAGATGGGGGACGCCACGCTGCTGTACGACGACGTGACCGGCTATGAGCTGGAAGAATTCGTCAAGCGGGTACGTCCGGACCTGGTGGGCTCGGGGATCAAGGAAAAGTACATCTTCCAGAAGATGGGCATCCCCTTCCGCCAGATGCACTCCTGGGATTACTCAGGCCCGTATCACGGCTATGACGGCTTTGCCATCTTTGCGCGGGATATGGACATGACCCTGAACAACCCCTGCTGGGACAAGCTGCAGGCCCCGTGGAAAAAGGCCGCCTGAGCAGAACCTGCCCGTGGCGCCGCCGCAAACGGCGCCACGGTGACCACCCGATGATGTTCCCCAGACCGTAGTCCACAGATTGGTGGCGCGGCAGGAGAGAAGACCATGAGCCAGAACCCCGAAAACATCAAGCCCTGTTACCCCTTGTTCCAGGAGGATGACTATCAGCAAGTGCTGGCCCGCAAGCGGGAAACCAGCGAAGAGGCCCACAGCCCCGAGAAGATCCGCGAGGTCTTCGAGTGGACCACCACCGAGGAATACAAGGAGCTGAACTTCCAGCGTGAGGCCCTCACCGTCGACCCGGCCAAGGCCTGCCAGCCCTTGGGCGCGGTGCTCTGCTCCCTGGGTTTCGAGAAGACCTTGCCCTATGTGCATGGCTCCCAGGGTTGCGTGGCCTACTTCCGTACCTATTTCAACCGGCATTTTCGCGAGCCCATCGCCTGTGTGTCCGATTCCATGACCGAGGACGCCGCGGTGTTCGGTGGCCAGAAGAACATCATGGATGGTCTGCAAAATGCCAAGGCCCTGTACAAGCCGGACATGATCTCCGTGTCCACCACCTGTATGGCTGAGGTGATCGGCGACGATCTGAATGCCTTCATCGGCAATGCCCGCAAGGAAGGATTTATCGAGGAAGACTTCCCCACGCCCTACGCCCACACGCCTTCTTTTGTGGGCAGCCATACCACGGGCTGGGACAATATGTTCGAGGGCACCATCCGTTACTTCACCCTCAACCACATGGAAGACAAGGAGCCGGGCAAGAACGGCAAGATCAACCTGGTGCCGGGGTTCGAGACCTACCTGGGCAACTACCGGGTGATGAAGCGCATGATGAATGAGATGGGCGTGGACTACAGCCTGCTGTGCGATCCGGAGGAGGTGCTGGACACCCCGGCTGATGGCGAATACCGCATGTACGCCGGTGGCACCACGCAGGACGAGCTCAAGGATGCGCCCAACGCCCACGACACCCTGTTGCTGCAGCCCTGGCAGTTGGACAAGACCCGCAAGTTCGTCAAGAACACCTGGCAGCACGAGGCCCCGAAGATCAACATCCCCATGGGGCTGACGGGCACGGATGAGTTCCTGATGAAGGTGTCGGAGATCACTGGCAAGCCCATCGCCGCCTCCCTGGAAAAGGAGCGGGGTCGCTTGGTGGACATGATGACCGACTCTCATACCTGGCTGCATGGCAAGAAGTACGCCCTCTACGGGGATGCGGACTTCGTGATGGGCATGACCCGCTTCCTGCTGGAACTGGGCGCCGAGCCGCGTCACATCCTGTGCAACCACGCCAACAAGCGCTGGAAGAAGGCCATGGATCAGATGCTCTCCGAAAGCCCTTACGGCGCGAACTCCGAAGTGTATTTCAACAAGGACTTGTGGCACCTGCGCTCTCTGGTATTCACCGACAAGCCGGACTTCCTGATCGGGAATTCCTACGGCAAGTTCATCGAGCGTGACACGGTGGCCAAGGGCAAGGAGTTCAAGGTGCCGCTGGTGCGGATCGGTTTCCCCATCTTTGATCGTCACCACCTGCATCGCATGACCACCCTGGGCTATGAGGGTGGCATGTACATCCTCACCACCCTGGTGAATGCAGTGCTGGAGCAGCTGGATGATGAGACCCAGGAGATGGGTGTGACGGACTACAACTACGACCTGGTGCGGTAAGGGTTGCTGGCTCCTCGCCCCTCACCCCAACCCCTCTCCCCATGGGGGAGAGGGGCTCGCTTCTCCTCGGGGGAGGTGAGTTCCCCCTTCTCCCCTGGGGGGAGAAGGGCCGGGGATGAGGGGAAACGGAGGGCAGGAAGCCTTCCCAAATATTTCCAAGCGAGAACACACCATGCCAAGCGTCATGATCAACAAGACGGAGTCGGGGATGTCCTTCTACGTCCCCAAAAAGGACCTGGAAGAGACCATCGTCTCCATGGAGCACGAAGGGCCGGGGCGCTGGGGTGGCGAGATCACTCTGGCCGATGGCTCCCGTTATTTCCTGGAGCCCATGGACGAGGCCCCGCGGTTGCCCATCACCCTGCGGGCCAAGCGTCTCTGACTCAATCTAGCGAATCAAACCCCGATGAGGTACCCCCATGTCCACCGATATCCTCGACCGTGAATGCGCCCTGCGCATTGCCCTGGCCAAGAAGGTCCTGCCCGGGATTGAACTACCCCGATTGCTCGAGATCATCATCGAGCGCATTGGTGCACCCATCACGGTGGAAGCGCTGGCCGCGATGACAGTCAAGGATCTCAGGATGGGTCTCAAACGCACCCGCCACCCCGATATCGAACAGGATGAATGCAACAGCCAAAGCCTGGAGATGGCGGTTCGCTATTTGTCTGGAGAACGTGAGGTGGAGCCGGATTTGCCCGCTGTGGATGCCCTTGGTGAAGATGAGATGCCGGGTTCCATCCGTATCGCCCTGGCTTCCAATACCGGTGATCAGTTGGATGGTCACTTTGGGTCCTGCGCCCGTTTTCTGATCTACCAGGTGTCCCACGAGGCGGCACGGCTGGTGGAGATCCGTTTCACCGAGGAGGCCGACAAGGCCGAGGACCGCAATGCGGCTCGGGCCCAGCTATTGGCGGATTGCCAGTTGCTGTATGTGGAAAGCATCGGTGGCCCGGCGGCGGCCAAGGTGATTCGTGTTGGCGTGCATCCCATCAAGTTGCCGGATGGTCCCGTGGCCTCTGAGGTCATCGCGCGTCTGCAAGCGGTACTGGAGGGTACGCCGCCGCCCTGGCTGGCGAAGGTGATGGGGCGGGAGCCGGGGACGATGGCTCGGTTTGGTGAGGGCTGAAAGGCTCCGCATCGTGCCGGGGGGTTCCCCTCGCCCCAGTGGGGAGAGGGGCTCTTCGTGGCTTTGTTGCCTGACTTCCTCCCATTGTTGCCTTTCCTACACATCAAAAACTCAATAAAACTAAAATAAACAATAACTTAAAGATGGCCCGCCTCTTGCAGTACTCCCTGTAAAGCCGATTTCGCAGCGGAGCAGACAATGAAGGCACAGGACATCAAGGCATTGCTGGACGAGCCGGCATGCGACCACAACACCAAGGAAAAATCCGGCTGTGCCCGCCCCAAGCCCGGGGCCGCAGCCGGGGGGTGCGCCTTCGACGGGGCCCAGATCGCGCTGCTGCCGGTGGCGGATGTGGCCCACATCGTTCATGGGCCCATCGCCTGCGCGGGTAACTCCTGGGATAACCGCGGCACCCGCTCTTCAGGACCCGATCTGTTTCGCCTGGGCCTGACCACGGATCTGACCGAGCAGGATGTCATCATGGGGCGCTCCGAGAAGCGCCTGCTGCATTCCATCCGCCAGGCAGTGGAGTCCTTCAACCCGCCCGCTATCTTCGTCTACAACACCTGCGTACCCGCTCTGATCGGTGACGATGTGGAGGCGGTCTGCAAGGTGGCTCAGGAGCGTTGGGGCGTGCCGGTGGTGTTTGTGGACGCCGCCGGCTTTTACGGCTCGAAGAACCTGGGCAATCGCATCGCCGGCGAGTCCATGGTCAAGCAGGTGGTGGGGACTCGTGAACCGGACCCACCGCCCGAGGCTGCTCAGCGCCCCGGCATCACGGTGCACGACATCAACCTGATCGGCGAATACAACATTGCCGGCGAGTTCTGGCATGTGCTGCCGCTGCTGGATGAACTGGGCCTGAGAGTGCTGTGCACCCTGTCCGGGGACGCCCGCTATCACCAGGTGCAGACCATGCACCGGGCCGAGGCCAACATGATGGTGTGCTCCAAGGCCATGATCAACGTGGCCCGAAAGCTCCAGGAGGCCTACGGCACACCCTGGTTCGAAGGCAGTTTCTACGGCATCAATGACATGTCTCATGCCCTGCGTGCATTCGCCCGCCTGCTGGACGATGCGGATCTCACGCAACGTACGGAAGACCTGATCCACCGCGAGGAGGCGCGTATTCGCGCCGAACTGGCCCCGTGGCGGGAGCGGCTGGCGGGCAAGCGTGTGCTGCTCTACACCGGGGGCGTCAAGTCCTGGTCCGTGGTCTCGGCCCTGCAGGACCTGGGCATGGAGGTGGTGGCCACGGGCACCCGCAAATCCACCGAGGAGGACAAGGCCCGCATCCGCGAACTCATGGGGGAGGATGCCCGCATGATCGAGGATGGCAACCCCAAGGCACTGCTGGGGATCTTCGAGGAATGCCGGGCGGATGTGCTGATTGCCGGGGGGCGCAACATGTACACCGCCCTCAAGGCACGTATCCCCTTCCTGGACATCAACCAGGAGCGCGAATCCGCCTATGCCGGTTATCAGGGGATGCTGGAACTGGCCCGCCAACTGGCCCTCACGCTGGAAAGCCCCATTTGGCCCCGGGTGCGCGAGCCCGCGCCCTGGGACAACGCCGGTGTGCCCTTTGAAACCCATTCCCACACGGAGGCCTGCTGACATGGCCCGTATCATTCGTCGCAACAAGGCCTTGTCCGTCAGTCCGGTGAAGGCCAGTCAGCCTCTGGGGGGGGCGCTGGCCATGCTGGGCATGGAGCGGGCCATCCCCATGCTGCATGGTGCCCAGGGTTGCACGGCCTTTGCCAAGGTCTTTCTGGTCAGGCACTTCCGTGAACCCATTCCGCTGCAGACCACCGCCATGGATCAGGTCAGCGCCGTCATGGGCGCCGATGAGAGTCTGATCGAGGGGCTGGCCACGGTCTGTAGCAAGTCCCGGCCTGATCTCATCGGCGTGCTCACCACGGGCCTGTCGGAAACAGAGGGTGCCGATGTGGAGCGCGTGGTACGGGATTTTCGCCTGGAGCACCCGGAATTTGCCGATGTGGCCGTGGTTCCGGTGTCGACGCCCGACTTTGCCGGCTCAGCCGAGACAGGGTTTGCCCTGGCAGTCACGGCCCTGATCGATCATCTGGTGCCCGAGTCACGTCAGGTGGGTGGAGCACCGGAGCAGGTGAATATCCTGGCCGGCTCTGCACTGACGCCGGGCGATGTGGAAGCCCTCAAGGACATGGTGGAGGCCTTCGGTCTGGAACCCTTGATGGTGCCGGATCTGTCCGGCTCCCTGGATGGGCATCTATCGGAGGCCCGGTTATCCCCACTGACCACCGGCGGTACGCCGCTGAGTCATCTGCAGCGCCTGGGGTCTTCTGTGGCCACCCTGGTGATCGGGGCCTCCATGACCAGCCCGGCGGAACATCTTCAGGCCCGCACCGGCGTGCCCAATGTGCATTTCGATAGCCTCATGGGGATGGAATCCATGGATGAACTCATGCTCACCCTGTCCCGGTTAAGCGGAAATCCGGTGCCTTTGCGCTTACAGCGGGAACGGGCGCGCCTCCAGGACGCCATGCTGGATGCCCATTTCACGCTGGGTTTCTCCCGCGTAGCCATCGCCGGCGATCCGGACCTGCTGCATGGCTTTTCCAGCCTGGTGCGCGAGATCGGTGGCGAAGTGGTGGCGGCGGTGGCCCCCAGCCGCGCGCCGGTGCTGGAAAGAGTGGCGGCGGAAGCCGTGAAGATTGGCGACCTGCAGGATCTGGAAGATCTTGCCCGCGAGGGGCGTGCCCAGTATCTGATTGCCAACACCCATGGGGTGGAACCCGCCCGACGTCTGGGTATTCCGCTGCTGCGGGCAGGTTTTCCCCAGTATGACTGGCTGGGGGGCTTTCAGCGCACCTGGATCGGTTACGCCGGTGCCCGCCAGGCCTTGTTCGACCTGGCCAATCTGCAGGTCTTGAGCCCGTCCCATGGCGTGGCCCCTTACCGCTCCATCTACGCTGAACCCGAAGCACAATCCTGGGAGGAACCTCCACATGGCACTACAGCGTCGTCTGCAGGTGATCACGCCACGTGGCACTGAGTTGGCTGTCGTGGAGGCGGGGGATGCCCTGATTCGCGTGGCCTTTGCCACCACCGACATGGCCCGGGTGGACCAGCATTTTGGTTCGGCCCGGGGGATGGCCATTTACCGTCTCACCCAGGAGAGCGCCGAACTGGTGGAGGCTGCTCAGTTCGGTGACCAGGCTCAGGATGGCGGTGAAGACAAGTTGGTGCCCAAGTTCGAGTGCCTGCAGGGTTGCCATGCGGTGTATTGCGCCGCTGCCGGATCATCGGCAGTGAAACAACTGCTGGCCCTGGGTATTCAGCCGGTGCGGGTGGCCCACGGCACGCGCATTCTGGACCTGCTGCGCGAATTGCAGACCTGTCTGCGGGAGCACACGCCGCCCCCGTGGATGGCCAAGGCCGTGCAGCGTCGTCAGGACGACGCCCGTCGTTTTGATGCCATGGCCAGCGAACCCTGGGAGGAGGAAGGTTGATTCCTCCCAAAGACGAACATGACATAAGACTGATTGAGAAGAGGCATACGACCATGACTCCCATTACCGGCGTCACCCGTGGCGGCACCCAGTGGACACCCGCCTTCATCATGGAGCTCAAGGAGGAGAACTGCATCGGCTGCGGTCGGTGTTTCAAGGTCTGTACCCGCAACTGCTTTGAACTGGTGGAGCGGGAGATGGATGACGACGAGGACGATGATGATGGATTTTCCGACGATACCTCCATGGTCATGCGGCTTGCCGATGCCATGGACTGTATCGGGTGTCAGGCCTGTTCTCAGGTCTGCCCCAAGAAATGTCACACCCATGCCCCCGCCGCGCTGGCGGTCTGACGGCACACACCCTGGAGGGTCAGAATCATGTGGGACTATTCCGAGAAGGTCAAAGAGCACTTCTTCAACCCCCGCAATGTCGGTGTGGTGCGCGACGCCAATGCCACCGGCGAGGTGGGTTCCATCAGTTGCGGCGACGCTTTGCGGCTCACGCTCAAGGTGGATCCGGAGAGCGGTGTGATTCAGGAGGCCGGTTTTCAGACTTTCGGCTGCGGTTCCGCGGTCGCCTCCAGTTCGGTGCTCACCGAGATGATTATCGGTCTCACCCTGGATGAGGCTGAGCGCATCAATAATGACGACATCGCCAATGCCCTGGGTGGCCTGCCACCGGAGAAGATGCATTGCTCCGTCATGGGGCATGAGGCCCTGCAGGCCGCCATCGCCAACTACCGGGGCGAGGTCTGGAAGGACGATCACGAGGAAGGTGCCTTGATTTGCAAGTGCTTTGCCATCGATGCCGTGAAGATCGAGCAGACCATTCGTGACCACGGCCTGCGCACCGTCCAGGACGTGACCGGATACACCAAGGCGGGGGGCGGTTGCTCCACCTGTCACGAGGGGATCGAGGAACTGCTCACCCGGGTGCTGAGCGAGAAGGGCGAGGCCTTCGACCCGGAAAACCATGCCACGGAGGCATCGGCTTCCGCCAAGTCCGCAGGGTTGCCGCCGATGAATATCCGTGCCATGGCCATGGGGGAATAGCGCATGAAGCCCATCTACATGGACAACAATGCCACCACCTGTGTGGACCCCCGGGTGGTGGAGACGATGCTGCCGTTTCTCACCGAGCAGTTTGGCAACCCCTCATCGATGCACCGCTTTGGCGACCAGGTGGGTCGTGCCCTCAAGCGGGCACGCGAACAGGTGCAGTCCCTGCTCGGTGCCGAACACGCCTCCGAGGTCATCTTCACCTCCTGTGGCACCGAGTCGGACTCCACGGCCATCCTGTCTGCGGTACGGGCCCAGCCCCAGCGTCGGGAGATCATTACCACCGAGGTGGAGCACCCGGCGGTGCTCAATGTCTGCGAGCAGCTGGAAAAGGAGGGCTACACCATCCACCGCCTGGGCGTGGATGGTCAGGGGCGCCTCGATCTGGCCCATTACCGTGAGGTCTTGTCCGACCAGGTGGCTGTGGCTTCCATCATGTGGGCCAACAATGAGACGGGCACCCTGTTCCCGGTGGAGAGCATGGCCGAAATGGCCCGTGCCAAGGGGGTGATGTTCCACACCGACGCGGTTCAGGCCGTGGGTAAGCTGCCCATTGATCTCAAGTACACCTGCATCGACATGCTCTCCCTGTCGGGTCACAAGCTGCATGCGCCCAAGGGCGTGGGCGTCTTGTACGTGCGACGCGGTCTGCGGTTTCGGCCCTTGTTGCGCGGTGGGCACCAGGAGCGGGGCCGGCGTGCCGGCACGGAGAACGTGCCTGGCATCATTGCCCTGGGTCGGGCCGCTGAACTGGCACTGACTCACATGGATGATGAGCGCCGCCGGGTGCGGGTCTTGCGGGATCGACTGGAAACGGGGCTGCTGGAGCAGATCCCCCACGCCTTCGTCACCGGGGATGTGGACAATCGCCTGCCCAATACCCTGAATATCGCCTTCGAGTACATCGAGGGTGAGTCCATCCTGCTCATGCTCAATCAGCAGGGTATCGCGGCATCCAGTGGATCGGCTTGTACCTCCGGCTCCCTGGAGCCCTCCCATGTGATGCGGGCCATGGGGATTCCCTACACCGCCGCCCATGGCTCGGTACGGTTTTCCTTATCCCGCTTCAATACGCAGGAGGAGGTGGACCGTGTGATCCAGGTCATGCCCGACATCGTGGCCCGGTTGCGCAAGCTGTCGCCCTATTGGGGTGAGGACGGTCCGGTAGAGGATCCCGAGCAGGCGTTTGCACCGGCTTATGCGTGATGGTTTTCCCCTCACCCCAACCCCTCTCCCCAAAGGGGAGAGGGGCTCACGGGCGTGAAGCGTTCACTCCTGTCTCACTGTCTGCCGTGTCCCCGGTGGGAGAAGGGCCGGGGATGAGGGGCGCGGAGCCCCGAACCCCGAACCCCGAACCCCGACCCATGTAGCAAATCCCACAACTCCCTCCCGGAGGTCGCAAAACGACACCCGGAAACACGGCGATCACACAGAAAATTTCGCGTAATCAGTCATCTATAATTTGGCATGGAACTCGCTTAATCATTCCTGGAACCTGTGCTGAGCGAGCTGCCCATGACCCACCCCCCTACCATCGTCATCGATGACACCACCCTTCGGGACGGTGAACAGTCCGCCGGCGTTGCCTTCAATGATGCCGAGCGTATCGCCATCGCTCGCGGGCTGGATGAACTGGGTGTGCCGGAACTGGAAGTGGGTATCCCTTCCATGGGGGACGAGGAGCGGGACTCCATTCGTTTGCTGGCGGGCCTGGGACTCAACGCCCGCCTGCTGGTCTGGAGCCGCATGCGCACGGATGATCTGAGATCCTGCGCCCATCTGGGCGTGGACATGGTGGACCTGTCCATTCCCGTATCCGATCAACAGATCACCCGCAAGCTGGGTCGTAGCCGCGACTGGGTGCTGGACTGTATTCGGCGCCATGTGGACGAGGCTCAGGCGTTGAACCTGGAGGTCAGCGTGGGCGGAGAGGATGCCTCCCGAGCCGACATGGATTTTCTGGTGCAGGTGATGGAAACGGCACAACAGGCGGGCGCCCGGCGTTTTCGTTTTGCCGACACCGTGGGCATCCTCGAACCTTTCACCGTGCTGGAGCGCATGCGCCGGCTTCGTGCCCATTCGGACCTGGAGATCGAGATGCATGCCCATGACGATCTGGGTCTGGCTACTGCCAACAGCCTGGCAGCGGCACTGGGAGGGGCGACTCATTTAAACACCACAGTCAACGGCATCGGTGAGCGGGCCGGGAACGCCGCCCTGGAAGAGGTGGTGCTGGGTTTGCGGCAGTTGCACGGCATCGAGACGGGGGTGGATCTGCGCCGTTTTCAAAATTTGTCCCACCTGGTGGAAACCGCCACCGGCCACCCCATCCATTGGCAGAAGAGCCTGGTGGGGGAAGGCGTTTTTACTCACGAGGCGGGCATCCACGTGGACGGCCTGCTCAAGGATCCAGCCAACTACCAGGGTGTCGACCCGGCAGAACTGGGCCGTGAACATCGACTGGTGCTGGGCAAGCATTCGGGCACCAGCGCGGTGATCCAGGCCTATGCACGTCTGGGGATCCCCCTGGGACGTGCCGAGGCCACCCTGCTGCTGGCGAGGATCCGCAGCGCTGCCTCGCGTACCAAGCGGGCACCCACCGATCAGGAACTGGCGCTTTGGCACCGGGAACTGACCGCCCTGACCGACGCCATCCCCGCATGAATCGCACCGCTTGTCCTCACCTGAAACCCGCTACAAGGATCACACCATGAATTCCGAAACCTTGCAGGACGACCTCCAGGATCTGGAATCCGCCGAGGATTTTCTGGAGTACTTCGACATCCCCTATAACGAGGCCGTGGTGAAGGTGAATCGCTTGCACATCCTGCAGCGCTTTCACGACTACCTGAGCGCCCAGACACCGGGTGAGCCCAGCGATGCCAGGGCTACGCATGATCTGTACCGGGGCCTACTGAGTCAGGCCTACAGTGATTTCGTGAATTCCGATGCCCAGACCGAAAAGGTCTTCAAGGTTTTCCAGCGGCCTCCGCCGGGCGTGGCCTATGTTTCCCTGGACGAGGCCTTTGGCCGTCAATCATGAACCTGGCAACGGGCGAGCAGCCCGCCACTCAAAGGATTGGCAAGGATGAGGAGCAACCCATGAAACCCCTGTATGAATACGGCGAACGGGTGCGCGTGGTGCGCCCCATCCGGAATGATGGAAGCTATCCGGGCATGGATCGGGGCAGTCTGCTGGTACCACGGGGCAGCGTTGGCGTGGTGATCGACATGGGTCGATTCCTGCAGGATCAGATTATCTACACGATCAACTTCATGGAGCACGGTCGCATTGTCGGTTGTCGCCAGGAGGAATTACTGGATGCCAATGCCCATTGGGTACCTACCCGTTACGAGTTCCGCGATAAGGTGATGCCCCGGGTACCGCTTGGCATCCAGGGACAACCAGTGGTGAAGCCCGGTGCGGTGGGTGAAATCTGCAAAGTGCTGCGGGATCTGCCGGACGGCGTGGAGTACCACGTGAACTTTGCCGGGCGGGTTCTTCAGGTGCCGGAATCGGCGTTGGATGATCCTCCCGGGGAAGGCGGGACATCATGAATTCTCATCAAGCATTCTGAGCGGGAGGCTGTATGACGCCCACACTGGAACATCGCCCGGAGTTGGCTTACATCGAGCTGCGCACGGCGTTGGACAGCTTCGAAAAGCCCCTGGGTAAACTGGATGAGGCCGAGCGTCAAACCGTTCGGGCACGCTCGGCCCGAGCCTACGAGATCGGTGCCCGGGCACTGGCGTCGGACCAGGCTCCGGATGTGCATGTGCCCCGGGAGACACTGGATCATGCCCTGGCGGAGATCCGCGGCCGCTATCCGGATGAGGCCAGTTTTGCGGCGGAACTGGAGGTCCATGGGTTCGACCTGGGCACCTTCCGCCAGGCCCTGCATCGAGAGCTACGCCTGGAGGCCGTTCTGGATCGGGTGGCCAATCGCATGGGGCAGGTCAGCGATCTTGATGTGAAGCTCTTCTATTACTTGCACCAGGAGCGGTTCAAGTCACCCGAGTCCCGCACCGTGCGTCAGATCCTGATCACGATCAACCCGGACTACCCGGAGAACACCCGCGAGCAGGCGCGACAACGACTGGAAGCCGTGGCAGCGGAACTGACCGGAGACGCGGATCAGTTTGCCGCCCAGGCAACGCGTCATTCAGAGTGTCCCAGCGCCATAAAGGGGGGGCTTGTGGGCAAGGCACCCCGGGGCACACTGTTTACGGCCCTGGATGAAGCCCTCTTTGCACTGGAGGCGGGACAGGTGAGCGAGATCCTCGAGACCGAGGTGGGGTTTCATGTTCTGCTGTGTGAGGCCATCCACCCGGCACGCACCGTACCCTTGGCGGAGGTGGAGGAGCGCATCCGCCAGCAACTGGAAAAACGTCGCCGCAGCGCCTGCCAGCGCGAGTGGCTCAAGAGCCTGGAGGCTTCCTGAGCATGCGCGCGCGGGGCACATCCTCTTTTTGGCCCTCCCGTGGGAGCGGCCCTGGCCGCGAATAGCCGCTCCAAGCCACCTCCCCGATGTTCAGGGGCTGACGGGAGGCCTCTCCGGCCCATATGGGCCGCTGCGCACCCGATCGTGTTCCTCCATGCGGTAATGCACAAAGGCGGCTTCATCTTCAAAATGCATGAAGGGATTCCCCTGGGCCTGTTCGCTCAGTGTGGAGGTGGGTTGCACACCGTAGTCATGGCCGGGATGGATGACGGTCTGACCGGGCAGCTCGTCCCGTAATCGTTTCAGGGAACGGAGCATGGCCTTGGGATCCCCCTGCTTCAGGTCACATCGACCGCAACCGTACACAAAAAGCGTATCGCCGGTGATCAGGTCATCACCCAGGTGGTAACAGGTGCCGCCCGGCGTATGTCCTGGTGTGTGTATCACCTGTATCGGTGTGTTGCCCAAACGAATCTCGTCACCCTCGTTGTGCAGGACGGCGTCGGCTGGCGCCTGACCCCAGTAATCGGCCTCCGCCTTGAGCAGGTGCACCTCGGCGCCCGTCTGTTCACGCACCTCATCCAGGCCATTGATGTGGTCCTGATGGGTGTGGGTGAGCAGGATGTGGGTGATCTCAAGGCCCAGGGATCGGGCGCGTTCCAGGGCCTGATCCACTTCCCAGGCCGGGTCAACGATGGCTGCCTGGCGGGTGGCCTTGTCTTCCACCAGATAGATGAAGTTATCCATGGGGCCCAGTTGCAGGGTATGGATGATGTGCGTGGGGGATGCGGTCATGAAAGTCCTCCAGAAGGCGATTCAGACCATACCCCTCCCCGGTCATGGGGAGGGGAGGCAAGTCAGTTCACCCCCAATGGTGAAGAGGGATGCTCAACCCGGAGGCTCGACATCAGGCGCTGCGGGCGGAGCATGGGCCGTATGGGATCAGCTGAAGGCCTGGCCCGGTTTGACACCGAACTTCTTGAGTACGATGGCCAGGGGGCAAAACCCGGTGAAGGCCGACTGCAGCAGGTTGAGACCCACGAACGCGGTGAGCCACAGCCACAGGGGGCTGAGCAGCGACAGCAGCAGGGTCAGCAGAATCATGCTGCCGGCAAATGCAAATACGGCACGATCGATCGTCATGGTGTTTCCCTCTCCGTTGATTTAGGGTCTCCTAATATAGTGATACGCTCAGCGCTTCTCAATGGGCACATAGTCCCGGGTGGCAGCGCCAGTGTACAACTGACGAGGGCGCCCGATGCGGGATTCGGGATCCTGCATCATCTCGCACCAGTGGGCATTCCAGCCCACGATGCGGGCCAATGCGAAGATGGCGGTGAACATGTTCAGCGGGATGCCCATGGCCCGCAGGATCAGGCCCGAATAGAAATCCACGTTGGGGTAGAGCTTGCGCTCCTTGAAGTAGTCGTCCTCCATGGCAATACGCTCCAGTTCCATGGCCACCTCGAACAGGGGTTCGTTCTCCGCACCCATTTCCCGCAGCAGCTCGTGACACATTTTGCGGATGATCTTGGCGCGGGGGTCATAGTTCTTGTACACCCGATGGCCGAAGCCCATGAGGCGGAAGGAGTCATCCTTGTCCTTGGCGCGGTTGACGAAGTACTCCACCGACTGGCCACTTTCGACAATGGATTCAAGCATCCGGACCACCTTCTCGTTGGCACCGCCATGCAAGGGGCCCCAAAGGGAGGCAATACCGGCGGAGACCGCGGCGAAGGGGTTGGCCTCGGAACTGCCGGACAGGCGAACCGTGGAAGTGGAAGCGTTCTGCTCGTGGTCCGCATGCAGGATCAGAATCAGGTCCAGCGCTTTGGCAAATACTGGATTGGGTTCGTAACGTTCCGTGGGCACGCCAAACATCATGCGCAGGAAGTTTTCCGAATAGCCCAGTTCGTTGTCCGGATACAGGAAGGGCTGACCAATGGCATATTTATAGGACCAGGCAGCGATGGTGGGCATCTTGGAGATCATGCGATGGGCAGCGATCTCCCGGTGACGCGGATTATGCACGTCGGTGGTGTCGTGGAAGAAGGCCGACAGGGCACCGAACACACCGACCATGATGGCCATCGGGTGGGCATCATGCCGGAAGCCATCATAGAAGCGACGGATTGCCTGGTGAGGCATGGAATGTTTCTGGATGATGCGGCTGAAGGTCTCCAACTCGGTCGCGGTGGGCAGTTCCCCGTAGAGCAGCAGGTAGCAGGTCTCCAGGTAGGTACTGTGCTCCGCCAGTTGTTCGATGGGATAGCCCCGGTACATGAGGATGCCCTGATCACCGTCGATGTAGGTGATGTCGCTGCGGCAACTGGCCGTGGACATGAAGCCCGGGTCATAGGTGAAATAGCCCAGTTCCTGGGACAAGGGCCGGATGTCCACAGTGCCGGGCCCCTGTGTGCCTTCGAGCACGGGCAGTTCCACCTGCTTGCCGGTGGCGTTATCGATAACCGTGACGGTACGGGATGTCATGGGTTGTCCTCGTCGTCCGTTGTTCAGATGATTGGTCTCGGGGCCAGGCCCCTGATCTGTGTTTCGCGACCAGCCCACTGGGCGGCCCCCGAGCGCACACTTTATTGCGACGCAGCACCCAGCGTCCATGATTTCTTGCGCAAGGGATCCGCGGGGCGGTTTGGTGATATTCAACAAGAAGTATGCCAGATCCATCGTCCCGGGGCTGCAAGCTTGCTGATTTTGGTGCAGTTTGTGCTTTCTAGCGGGTTCGGGGGGCATGTGCAAGTTGTGTGAGTGCCGCGCGAGTTGACAACCCATTCGCCGAGGGCCTAGATTCAGACTAAATTAGTAGGAAATAAACCGGAGAGCGAGCCGCCATGTATGTGTGCTTATGCAAGGGTGTGACGGATACAAGGGTCCGCGAGGCGGTGCAGCAGGGAGCGCACAGCATGGCAGCTCTTCGTGCCGAGTTGGGAGTATGCACGGAGTGCAAGAAGTGTGCGGTTTCCATCAATGGTGTGCTTCGCGACACGCTCATGGCGGCCCCCGTGGTGGCTGCTCCCCTGTGTCTCCCCGAGTGCCATACTTCGGTATGACCTCCCTGGCCTGCGGGAATCGGCGCCAGCCGCGTCAGGGCGGGTGGGGGTCAGGCTCTTTGCATGGACTGTGCATGATCATCGAGGGCGAGGAACCCACGCGGGGTCCAAGCCGCCAAGATAACCGTCAACAACAACCCAGGGAGATCATTCCATGAAAGGGGATCCCAAGGTCATTGAATACCTTAACAAGTCACTCAAGGGCGAGCTGACAGCCATCAATCAGTATTTTCTGCATGCCCGCATGTTCAAGGACTGGGGGCTGACGAAGCTGGATGAGTACGAGTATCACGAGTCCATCGACGAAATGAAGCATGCCGATCAACTCATTGAGCGCATCCTGTTTCTGGAGGGGTTGCCCAACCTGCAGGATCTGGGCAGGCTTTACATTGGTGAAAATACGCGCGAATGCCTGGAGTGCGACCTCAAGCTCGAGCACGAGGGGCACGCGGTGTACAAGGAGGCGGTGGCCTACTGCAACGAGGTGGGGGATTACGTCAGTCGTGACCTGTTCGCCGGCATTCTGGCCAATGAGGAAGAGCACATCGACTGGATCGAGACCCAGTTGGGGCTGATTAACCGCATTGGTCTGCAGCAGTACGAGCAGCAGATGATGGGTGATCAGCCCAACCCCTGACAGGTCCTTTGCGTCCCCCTTCTCCCCGTGGGGGGAGAAGGGGCGTGCGGTTTGGTTTACTTGATCTGACGGCTCGCGGCCGTGAAGCCCATCAGGGAAATGTCCGCCACAATGATCTGCTCATTGTTGAAGGGGCGGAAACCCACCCGCATGTTGGTTCCCGAGCGCATGGCTTCTTCCAGTTCCGGGTCGAGTGGGCGCGCCGTCAGGCAACCCTGCTCAAAGCAGGTCAGGAAGGGGGCGTTGTATTCGGTGCCATCATCCACTTGCATGACGATGCCGCCTCGCAGATCCAATCCCAGTGGCAGCAGTACCTCGATGATCCGGGTGCCATCGCGCATGTCGCGGATATTCACCTGCATGGCCGGCCCGCGGCCCTCAGCACCTTCCATTTCCAGGGTCTGCTGGATCTGGCAGCGCTCGGACCCGTCCACTTCCAGGCAGACACTCTGCCAGTCTTGGTGGGTGGTACGGGTGGGCTCGTTGGCGCTCGCGCCCGTGGGCAGCACCATCAGTGCCAGGGCGGCCAGGCCGGAAAGCAGGGTGAAGTGTCGTGTTCGTTGGGTGCGGGACCGTGGACTGTGGTTCGACATTGGAAACTCCATGGTGGGGCAGGATGGCTGCCTGAAGGAATGGCGCCCCGGGCAGGGTTCGAACCTGCGACCTTCCCCTTAGGAGGGGGACGCTCTATCCAGCTGAGCTACCGGGGCATATTGGACCTGGATGATGAGAGAGAATGCCCGCCGTGCCAGGGGCCGGCGCAAGGAGTGCATAGGATAGCCAAGATCCCGGGAGCCTGAAAGTGCAGGGTGCCGATCCGTGTTGCACGGTCGCGCGACCGAGGCATTTGCGGTATCTTTCCGGCTTCGAGGAAACGGCCTGGAAGGATGCTCACATGAGCGAAAAGATCGGCGTGATTGGATTGGGGTATGTGGGACTGCCCGTGGCCCTGGGGTTTGCCCGTCACTATCCCGGCACCATTGGTTTTGATATCAGCGAACGGCGTATCAGAACCCTCAAGGAGGGGCATGACTACACCGCTGAGGTCACTCCCGAGGAACTGGCGGAGCACGACCTTGTGTACACCCGGGACCCGGCCGATCTCAAGGGCTGCACCTTCTTTGTGGTGACCGTGCCCACCCCCATCGACGACAACCGCCAGCCGGACCTCACACCCGTGATGAAGGCCTGCGAGACGGTGGGGGAGATGCTCACCCCCGGGGCCGTGGTGGTGTTTGAATCCACCGTTTACCCGGGCGTCACCGAGGAGATCTGCGGTCCCATTCTGGCTCGGGTGTCCGGCTTGCGCCAGGGCGAGGACTTCAAGCTGGGTTATTCGCCGGAGCGCATCAATCCGGGCGACAAGGAACACACCCTGACCCGTATTGTGAAGGTGGTCTCCGGTGAGGATGTGCGTACCCTGGACAGGGTGGCCGAAGCCTACGGACGCATCGTTGAGGCCGGTGTGCACCGGGCCCCCACCATCAAGGTGGCCGAGGCCGCCAAAGTGATCGAGAACACCCAGCGGGATCTGAATATTGCCCTGATGAACGAACTGGCACTGATCTTCGACCGCCTGGAGATTCGCACCCAGGACGTGCTGGAGGCAGCGGGCACCAAGTGGAACTTCCTGCCTTTCAGCCCCGGTCTGGTGGGTGGACACTGCATTGGTGTGGACCCGTACTACCTCACCGCCAAGGCCAAGGCGGTCGGTTACTATCCTCAGGTGATCCTGGCCGGAAGACGCATCAATGATGGCATGGGGGCCTACATCGCCCAGCGCCTGGTGAAGCTTCTCATCGAGCAGGATCGCCCGGTGAAGCGCGGCCGCGTGGGGGTGCTGGGGCTCACTTTCAAGGAGAACGTGCCGGATCTGCGGAACTCCCGGGTGCCGGATATCATCCGTGAACTGCGTCAATTCGGGATCGAGCCGCTGGTGAATGATCCCCTGGCCGACCCGGAAGAGGCCCGCCATGAATATGATCTGGAACTGACGGAGTTGGATGCCTTCACGGATCTGGATGGCCTGATCCTGGCTGTGCCCCATCGCGCCTATCTGGAAGACGGGGCCGGTGCCCTCTGCACCCGGCTGACCGGGGGCGGTGTGTTGCTGGATGTGAAATCAGCCCTGCATCCCGATGATGTCCCGGAGATCACCCGCTACTGGAGCCTGTAACCCCTCCAGTGACAGTGGTTGATGACCTCACAGCTCAAACTGACAATCAAGGCAAGATGACATGAAGGTTCTCGTGACCGGCACTGCTGGATTCATCGGTTCGGCCCTGGCCATGCGGCTGCTGGAGCGGGGGGATGAGGTCATAGGGGTCGACAACCTCAACGACTACTACGACGTCAACCTCAAGCTGGCGCGCCTGGATCGCATCAAGGACCACGCCGGGTTCACCGAAGTGCGGGCCGATATCGCTGATCGGGCCCTGATGGAGGAGACCTTCGCGCGTCACAAACCCCAGCGCGTGGTCAATCTGGCGGCCCAGGCCGGGGTGCGCTATTCACTGGAGAATCCTCACGCCTATGTGGAAACCAACCTGGTAGGGTTCATCAATATCCTGGAAGGGTGCCGTCATCACGGTGTCGAGCATCTGGTGTATGCCTCCTCCAGTTCCGTATATGGGGCCAACACCACCATGCCCTTTACGGTGCACGACAACGTGGACCATCCCATGAGCCTGTATGCGGCCAGCAAGAAGGCCAACGAGCTCATGGCCCATACCTACAGTTCGCTGTACGGCCTGCCCACGGCGGGGTTGCGGTTCTTTACGGTCTACGGCCCCTGGGGCCGGCCGGACATGGCCTTGTTCATGTTTACCCGCAACATCCTCGAAGGCAAACCCATTGATGTCTTCAATTATGGCCGTCATCGCCGCGATTTCACCTATATCGACGACATCGTGGAAGGCGTGATGCGCACCCTCGACAAGGTGGCGGAGCCCAACCCCGAGTGGTCCGGCGCCAAGCCGGATTCCGCCACCAGCTTCGCCCCGTATCGCCTGTACAACATCGGCAACAACCAGCCGGTGGAACTGCTTCACTATATCCAGGTGCTGGAGGATTGCCTGGGGCTCAAGGCGGAGAAGAACCTTCTGCCCCTGCAACCCGGAGATGTGCCGGATACCTATGCGGACGTGCAAGACCTGGTGGCGGACGTGGGTTATCGCCCCGCCACTCCAGTGGAGCAGGGGGTCGAGAACTTCGTGCGCTGGTACCGGGATTTTTACAAGGTCTGAACGCCCAAGCCCACTCAAGACGTCAGGTTCGCCATGTCTGCGCCGTTGCCCTGTTTCAAGGCCTACGATATCCGTGGGCGTATCCCCGATGAGCTCAACCCCGATCTGGCTTACCGCATCGGTCGGGCCTATGCTGGAGTGATTGCTCCCAAGGGGGCCGTGGCGGTGGGGCAGGATATTCGCCTCAGCAGTCCTGAGCTGGCTCAGGCGGTGATTCGGGGCCTGAATGACGCGGGTGTGGACACGCGTTCCCTGGGCCTTTGCGGCACAGAGACGGTCTATCATGCCGCCTCCCTTGAAGGTATGGGCGGCGGCATCATGGTCACCGCCAGCCATAACCCCATGGACTACAACGGCATGAAGCTGGTGCGCGAGCAGGCCATCCCGATCAGTGGAGATACCGGGCTCAAGGAGATCGAGCAACGGGTTCGGGAAGGGAATTCAGGGCCGGCGGCCGATGTGGCGGGCGAGGATCGCACCCTGGATGTGATGGAAGGGTATGTAGAGCGCGTCCTGAGTTTTGTCGAACTGTCGAATCTGCGCCCGCTGCATCTGCTGGTGAACGCCGGCAACGGCGCCGCGGGCCCCACCTTTGATGCCCTGGCGGCGCGACTGCCGTTTCGTGTGACCCGCATCCACCACGTGCCGGATGGTCGCTTCCCCAATGGCATCCCCAACCCGCTGCTGCCAGAGAACCGCGCCGTCACCGGCGAGGCCGTGGTGGCCCATGGCGCCGACCTGGGGATTGCCTGGGACGGCGATTTTGATCGCTGCTTCCTCTTTGATGAGCGGGGCGAGTGCGTGGAAGGCTATTACATCGTCGGCCTGCTGGCGGCGCAGATGCTGGAGAAACAGCCGGGTTCGCGCATCGTTCATGATCCCCGCCTGACCTGGAACACCCAGCAGATGGTGCAGGCCGCCGGCGGTGTGGCGGTGATGAGCAAGACAGGCCACGCCTTCATCAAGGAGCGCATGCGCCGCGAAGACGCCCTCTACGGTGGCGAGATGTCCGCTCACCACTACTTCCGTGATTTCAGCTACTGCGACAGCGGCATGATCCCCTGGCTGCTCACCGCCGAGCGCATGAGCCTCACGGGCAAGCGCCTGTCCGCCCTGGTGGAGGAGCGCATCCGCGCCTATCCCTGCAGCGGCGAGATCAATTATCGGGTGGCCGATGTGCCCGCCACGCTGGAGCGGGTGACGCAGTTCTATCTCCCCCAGGGCCCACACGTGGATGACACCGATGGCCTGAGCATGGAGTTTGCCGAGTGGCGCTTCAACCTGCGGGCATCCAACACCGAGCCGGTGATCCGCCTGAATGTGGAGGCCCGGGGAGATACCGGGCTGATGCGGGAGAAGACGCGGGAGTTGGGCGGCTTGATTGGTGCATGATGGCCGGCGCCGCCCCGGGCCGTTCTCGAACGCCCCCTACGGATACCTGCCGTGGGCTGAAGCGACGGCGCTCCACGCGCCGGGTTGAACGCACTCGGTGCATCTCGTAGGGGCGCTTCGAGAAGCGCCCGGGCGGAGTTTCTGCCACCACAAACCCTTTCTTACCGCAAGCGCTCCTCATGAATCTCGATGGTCGCCTGCTCCCGCAGTTCATCCACGTAGCTCTGCAGGGCTTCCGTGGCCAGGATTTGTTCCAGGCGGTCCCGCGTGGACTCGAAGGTGGGCAGTTCCATCTCCCGATTTTCCTCATGCAGGATGACATGCCAACCGAACTGGGATTCCACTGGGGTCTGGGAATACTCACCGACCTCCAGTGAGGCCAGCGCCTCGGAGAACTCCGGCACCATCATGTCCAGTTGAAACCAGCCCAGGTCGCCACCGGCCTCGGCCGATGTGTCCTGGGAATGCTCCCGGGCCAGGTCGGTGAATGCGTCTCCCTGATCCAGGGCCTCGATGAGCACCCGGGCTTCCTCCTCGCTGTCCACCAGGATATGCCGGGCGCGGTATTCACGGGCATCCAGTGCCGCGATCTGACGGTCATACTCAGCCCGCAATTCCGTTTCGGAGAAATCCTGTTCCTCCAGATAACGCTCAACCAGGGTGTTTACCAGTAGGTTGGTGCGGGTGCGCTCCAGTTGGCGGCGGACCTCTGGATCCTCATCCAGGCCCTTCTCAAGGGCTTCCTGGCGCAGGAGTTCCATGTTCACCATCTCGTCCAGGGCAGCCTCGGGGGACTGAGGGTCCCCCTGCTGATGTCCGGACATTTGCCGTAGTTGGAGAAACTCGGTGAGATCCTGTTCGGTGATGGGAACCTCGTTGACCACGGCCATGGCGTTGGCGGGGTCAACCGGGTCAGCCGGTTGATCGGTCTGTGCGTCCTGGGAACAGGCCGCCAGTGAAACGGCAACGGCAGCCAGCAGCGGGAGAGACTTGAATTGGATCATGGAAGCGGGGTGTCCTCGAAAAGCGATGGAAGTGGCCTTCAGGGAAAGACCTTCTTGAAGGGCTTGACGTTCACCTGGGCATACACGCCCGCGGCGACGTAGGGATCGGTGTCGGCCCAGGCCTGGGCCGCGTCGAGGGAGTCGAACTCGGCGACCACCAGACTGCCGGTGAAGCCGGCGGGACCCGGATCGGCACTGTCGATGGCCGGATAGGGGCCGGCCAGGACCAGGCGGCCAGCATCCTGCAGGGCCTGCAGGCGCTCCAGGTGAGCGGGGCGGGCCGAGCGGCGTTTTTCCAGACTGTCTTCCACGTCCTGACTGATGATGGCGTAGAGCATCAAGCACCTCCTGGAGGGCGATGGATAAACGTCGGGAAGGGTAACCCACCCGGCCCACGGAATACAGCACCCGCCACGCCAGCAAAGCCCGTCCATCATTCGCGGCCAAGGGCCGCTCCCACGGGGGCATAACCAAATTCGGTGCTCCCCTCACTTTGTTAGTATCTTCCGTGGGAGCGGGCCTGCCCGCGAAAGGAGGTATCCGAAGCCACCGCCATTCTCTGCCAAGGTGCAGGATCGGATCGGCGGGGTATGATGAGCCTCAAGCCAGGTGAATCCATTCGGGCGATGACCGCTGCGTCTGATAAACTTGCCGATTACATTTTCGACTGCTCAGGGATACAGCATGAGTCGCGTGATCGAGATCCATCCGTTGGACCCCCAGCCGCGCCTGATCAGGCAGGCGGCGGACGTGGTGCTGGAGGGGGGCGTCATCGTCTACCCCACCGATTCCTGTTATGCCCTGGGCTGTGCCATGGGCAACAAGGCCGGGATGGAACGCATCCGCCGCATTCGCCAACTGGATGAGCAGTATCATCTCACCCTGGTGTGTCGGGATCTCTCGGAGATTTCCATCTATGCCAAGGTGGACAATAGCGCCTATCGGCTGCTCAAGGGGCTCACGCCCGGCCCCTATGCCTTCCTGCTCAAAGCCACCCACGAGGTGCCGCGGCGCCTGCAGCATCCCAAGCGCAAGACGGTGGGGCTGCGCATCCCCGACCACCCCATCTCCCAGGCATTGCTGGAGGCGGTGGGGCAGCCCCTGATGAGCAGCACCCTGGAACTGCCGGGGGACGAGCATCCCCTGTCCGATACCTTCGAGATTCGCGAACGCATGATGCCGCTGGTGGACCTGGTAATTGACGGCGGCGCCTGCAGCCTGGAACCCACCACGGTGATCGATCTGGAGGGGGATGTGCCCCGACTCATGCGGCGTGGTCGGGGTGAAGTGCCTCCGGGCCTTGAGGAATAGGGGCCATGGAAGACATCTTGCAGATCATCGCCATCTGGGCCCTGCCCGTGCTCTTTGCCATCACCCTGCACGAGGCTTCCCATGGCCTGGTGGCCAAGCAACTGGGCGACCCCACGGCCAAGATGCTGGGCCGGCTCACGGCCAACCCCTTGAAGCACGTCGATCCGGTGGGGACGGTGCTGGTGCCCATCGGTCTGCTGTTGCTCACCGCACTGACCCCGGCGCCGCCGTTTGTCTTCGGCTGGGCCAAGCCTGTGCCGGTCAACATCAATAATCTGGGAAATCCGCAGCGCGACATGGCCATCGTGGCGGTGGCAGGGCCCACCGCCAACCTGCTCATGGCCATTTTCTGGGCGCTGATGATCAAGCTTTCCATACTCCTTCAGGGGGGGGTGGACTGGGTGGCTATCCCGTTGTTTTATATGGGCATCGCTGGGGTCACCATCAATATCCTGCTCATGGTGCTGAATATGCTGCCCTTGCCGCCGCTGGATGGGGGGCGCGTGGTGGCCGGTTTTCTGCCGTCCCGTGTGGCGGCCCGCTATGAGCGCCTGGAGCCCTATGGGCTGGTGATCATCCTGATTCTGCTGTTCACGGGCATCCTGGGGGCGATTCTGTTCCCGGTTTACGGTTTTTTCGTGGACCTGCTCCAGACCGTGTTTGCCCTGCCATCCTGGCGATAACCGATCCGTTTTTTCAACTGCATGTGTGAGGAGTCCACTTGAGTTCCCTGCCGACACAAAATCAGCGCGTCCTGTCGGGCATGCGTCCCACGGGCCGACTGCACCTGGGCCACTATCACGGCGTGCTCAAAAATTGGGTTGAACTGCAGCATTCCTATGAGTGCCTGTATTTCGTGGCCGACTGGCATGCCCTGACCACCCATTACGAAGATCCGCGCGTTCTCGGCGAGAGCGTGTGGGAGATGGTGGTGGACTGGCTTGCGGCGGGCGTCAGCCCAGGGTCCTCGCGGATCTTCATCCAGTCCCGCGTGCCGGAGCATGCGGAACTGCACCTGTTGCTCTCCATGATCACCCCCTTGGGCTGGCTGGAGCGGGTGCCCACCTACAAGGATCAGCAGGAAAAGCTCAAGGAGTTGGATCTGGCCACCTATGGTTTCCTGGGTTACCCCTTGCTGCAAAGCGCCGACGTACTCATTTACAAGTCAGGGCTGGTGCCGGTGGGGGAGGACCAGGTTTCCCATCTGGAGGTCACCCGGGAGGTGGCTCGGCGTTTCAATCACCTGTACGGCTGCGAGCCGGGCTTCGAGGATAAGGCCGAGGCCGCGGTGGACAAGATGGGCAAGAAAAACGCCCGCATGTACCGGGACCTGCGTCGTCGTTACCAGGAAAAGGGCGAAGACGAGGCGTTGGATGTAGCCCGCGCCCTGTTGGAGACGCAGCAGAACATTTCCCTGGGTGATCGTGAACGCCTGTTCGGTTACCTGGAAGGCGGTGGTCGCATCATTCTGCCCGAACCTCAGGCGTTGCTGACCAAGGCCTCCAGGATGCCGGGGCTGGACGGGCAGAAGATGTCCAAGTCCTATGGCAACACCATTTCCCTGCGCGACGAGCCGGCGGATGTGGAGAAGAAGGTCCGCACCATGCCCACTGACCCGGCCCGGGTGCGCCGCAGCGATCCGGGGGATCCGGACAAATGCCCCGTGTGGCAATTGCATCAGGTGTACACCACGGAGGATGTGCACAGCTGGGTGCAGGAAGGTTGCCGCAGTGCCGGCATCGGTTGCCTGGAGTGCAAGCAACCGGTGGTGGATGGGGTGCTGGCTGAACTGGGCCCCATGCAGGCCCGTGCCAAGGATTATGAGTCCGATCCCAACCTGGTGCGCTCCGTGGTGGCGGAAGGGTGTGAAGCCGCCCGAGACATCGCCCGCGATACCCTGGAAGAGGTCCGACGGGCCATGGGGCTGGCCTACCGATGAATCTCACCGATGAGTGATGAGCCGTCCGTCCTGCCGTCCGTGCCCGAGGGCGTGGGCGAGGATGAGGCGGTCACGGCCCGGGTTCGCGGGGAGCCGCTGACCCTCACGCCCAAGGATCTGTATATCCCGCCGGACGCCCTCGAGGTCTTCCTGGAAACCTTCGAGGGCCCGCTGGATCTCCTGTTGTACCTGATCCGGCGCCAGAACCTGGATGTGCTGGACATCCCCATCGCTGAGATCACCCGGCAATACATGAAGTACATTGAACTCATGCGGGAGCTGCGCCTGGAACTGGCGGCGGAGTATCTGGTGATGGCGGCGGTGCTGGCGGAAATCAAATCCCGCATGCTGCTGCCCCGCGCCGCCGAGGTGGAAGACGAGGAGGATCCCCGCGCTGCCCTGGTGCGTCGTTTGCAGGAATATGAGCGTTTCAAGCAGGCGGCCGCGAATCTGGATGATCTGGCACGCCTGGAGCGGGATGTTTTCATGGCGGCGATCGAGCCACCGCCCATGCATCATGAGAAACCTCTGCCGGATGTCGGCCTGGATGAGTTGCTGCAGGCCTTTCGGGAGGTGCTGGGCCGGGCCGACATGTTCAGCCATCATCAGGTCCAGCGCGAGCCGCTGTCGGTGCGCGAGCGCATGAGTCGGGTGCTGGCCTCCCTGGGCGAGCGGGGGCATGTGGAGTTTGTCTCCCTGTTCACGGTGGAGGAGGGACGTCGGGGGGTGGTGGTGACCTTTCTAGCCATCCTGGAGTTGATCAAGGGGCATCTGGTGGAGTGGGTGCAGGCGGAGGTCTATGCCCCCATCTATCTGCGCCCGGCGGGACCCCGCCAGGGTTGGGATGATCACGTTGACATGGAGCCAACGAACCCATGACACCCGACCGGCTGAAACGCATCCTGGAAGGCGCCCTGATGGCAGCGCAGCGTCCTCTGTCCATTGAAGATCTGGAGCGGTTATTCGAGGCGGATGCGGCCCGGCCTGAGCGGACGGACATTCGCGAAGCCCTCAGGATCATTGCCGAGTCTTGCGAGGATCGCGGGTATCACCTCAAGGAAGTGGCTAGCGGTTACCGTTTCCAGGTGGATGAGGAACTGGCCCCTTGGGTGTCTCGGCTGTGGGAGGAGAAGCCTCCCCGTTACAGCCGTGCCTTGCTGGAAACCCTGGCGCTGATCGCTTATCGACAGCCCATCACCCGGGCCGAGATCGAGGAAGTGCGTGGGGTCGCGGTGAGTTCCCACATCATCCGCACGCTCACCGAGCGGGACTGGATTCGGGTGGTGGGGCATAAGGAGCTACCCGGGCGACCGGCGCTGTTCGGAACCACACGGGGGTTCCTGGACTATTTCAATCTCAGGTCGCTGGATGAACTGCCTACATTGGCGGAGTTGAAGGAGCGGCCCACCCCGTAACCCGATTCACTCCCGAAGCCTGGGCATCAACATGGCCAGATTGCACGGTCGGGTGCGCCGATCCAACTGCGCCTGGATGAGTTTTTCCCAGGCCGTGCGGCAGGCGCCGGACGAGCCTGGCAGGCAGAACAGATAGGTTCCATTGGCCACGCCGGCCACGGCCCGGGACTGCAAGGCCGAGGTCTGAATCTCCTCGTAGGAGATGGCCCGGAACAGCTCCCCGAAACCCTCGATCTGTTTGTCCAGCAGCGGCAGGATGGCCTCGGGGGTGCCGTCCCGTCCGGTGACCCCCGTCCCGCCAGTGGTCAGGATGACATTCACCCGGGGGTCCGCGATCCAGGTGGAAACCACCGCCCGGATGCGGTAAATGTCATCGGCCACCAATTGCCGGTCCACGCCCTGGTGGCCCGCTGCGGTGAGGCCATCCACCAGGGCCTGCCCCGAGGTGTCCTCCTTGAGGGTGCGGGAGTCGGACACTGTGAGTACGGCGATGTTCAGGGGGATGAACTCAGGGGAATCAGGCATGGGGCCACCTTGGCGGGTTGAGGGATGACCGGTCTCGAAAAGACCTTCGGGTTGCCTCATACTACTCATCCCACGGGGGCCAGTGCCACCGTCTACCTGACCCACTTTTTATCCACGTACTGTCTATACACGGAACCTTTCATGACCGAACGCCTCCACAAACTTCTCGCCCAGGCGGGTCTGGGCTCGCGCCGCGAGGTGGAGCGCTGGATTGCCCAGGGCTGGATCACCGTGAATGGCAAGGTGGCCAAGGTGGGAGATCAGGCCGGTCCCGACGACGAGATCGCCATCCAGGGACGGCCGGTCACCGTGGAGACACCGGATCTGCGGGTGCTGGCCTATCACAAGCCCGAGGGAGAAGTGAGTACCCGCTCCGACCCGGAGGGGCGGGTCACCGTCTTTGATCATCTGCCCCGCTTGCGCAAGGGCCGCTGGATCAGCGTGGGCCGACTGGATATCAATACCTCGGGTCTGCTGTTGTTCACCACCGATGGTGAACTGGCCAACCGCATGATGCACCCCTCCCGTCAGATGGAACGGGAATATGCCGTGCGGGTGTTGGGTGAGGTGGATCCAGCAGTCATCCAGCGCCTTCAGGAAGGGGTTGCCCTTGAGGATGGCGAAGCGCGTTTTGACGAAATCCGCGAGGCCGGCGGTTCCGGCGCTAATCACTGGTACCACGTGACCCTGCGTGAGGGTCGCAACCGGGAGGTGCGTCGCTTGTGGGAATCCCAGGGGGTGACGGTGAGTCGCCTGATCCGGGTGCGCTACGGGCCTGTGGAACTGGATCAGGGGCTGCGTTCAGGGCGCTGGCGGGAACTGGCGCCCGACGAGATGAAGCGCTTGTATTCAGCGCTGGATCTCAAATGGACGCGTCCCCGCACACCCACGCGTATCATGCGTCCACCTGGCACCCGGCGTCTCCCACGGCAGTGAATGCACAGCGACTGAAACAGGTTTTCGATCGTCTCTCCGAGCACCACGGTCCCCTGAACTGGTGGCCCGGGGAGAGCGGGTTCGAGGTGATGGTGGGGGCCATCCTCACCCAGAACACCGCCTGGAGTAACGTGGAGCAGGCGATCACCCACCTCAAGCAGGCCAATGCGCTGGCCCCGGAGCGGATCCTGGCGTTGTCACCCGAGGATCTTGGGGCGTTGATCCGCCCTTCTGGCTATTTCAATGTGAAGGCGCGCCGATTGCAGTCTTTCTGTCAGTGGTATCTGGACCAGGGCGGCCAGGAGATCTTGAGTGGCTGGGATACCCGGGTGTTGCGTGCCCGATTGCTGTCAGTGAACGGGGTGGGCCCAGAGACCGCCGACGATATCCTGTTGTATGCCTTCGAGCGCCCGGTTTTCGTGGTGGATGCCTATACCCGACGGCTGTTTTCGCGGCTGGGAATGGTGCAGGGCGATGAGCCTTACGAGAGCCTGAGGGCCTCGGTGGAGGCGCTGATCGGCGAGGATGTGCCGATGCTCAATGAGTTGCATGCGGTGATTGTGATCCATGGCAAGGAAGTCTGCCGCCCCCGCCCCCGCTGCAATGCCTGCGTGCTGCTGGAGGAATGTCCGACGGGGCAGGGGCTCAATCGCTTTCCCCCCAAGCCAAGGCGTTCCTCCTGAGGCCCGAGGGTATCGAGTCGGGTTAGAAGCTGATGCTGACCTGTCCATATAGGCCCCGGCGAGTCTGAGCCGGCTGGAATGTGGGGGCTACCGAAAAATACTCGGTCCGCTCCGAATCCAGCAGGTTCTGCGCCACCAGAGCCAGCTCTATGCCGGTATCCGGTCGCCAGGCCAGCCTCAGATCCATCGTGGTATACGCATCCAGCGGGGGCAGAAAGGGTCGGTCACGCTCGCCCACATGCTTGATCCACATGTCCAGATCCGTGTGGTGACTGAGGTTCCATGAGCTGCGCAACGATGTGGTGTGTCTGGGAATGAAGCTGGAGAAAAGGCGATCACCTCCTGTGAATTGACCGGTGTCATTCACACTGTGGGCGAGTTGGAAACGCAGCCTGTCACTGGGCCTCCAGTCGCCGGAAAGCTCCACTCCCGTCACGGTCAGTTCACCGGTATTGACGAACTCAGTGGGCGCAATCAGGTATTGATTATCTTCACTGATCAAAAGGTTGTCGGGATCCGTGATGACCGTGGCTGTTCTGAGATCCTCGTAGCGATGCACAAAGGCGGTCACATCCAGATAGACTCCAGATGATGGCTGACCGCGATAGCCTGCTTCGAAGGCTGTCAGTCGTTCCGATCCATACCCCTCGTTACCACGCACTTCACCCTGTATCGGCAAAGTCGCGATGGATGCATCCAGCGGTGGGTTAAATGAGATCAATCCCGGCGGCGCCACCGTCAGAATGTAATCTGCTGTACGTTCCCCCCGGGAAGGAATGCGTTTGGCGCGGGATAGCGAGTTCCATACGCTGTGCTGGGGGCTCATGTTCCACAGCACGCGGAGGGTTGACTGGATTTCCGTACCGGTATAACCGTTGTGATCCAGGCGTCCGCCCAGTGACAGTCTGACCTCGTCGCCCAATTCCCTCTCATCCTGGGCAAACAGGCTGGCAAGATGCAGGGTTTCTCTAGACTGTTCAATGCGCGTGGTAAGCCCCTCGGAAAGGGTATCCTGATACCAGCGATATCCGGCACCCCAGGTGAGTGTGTGCTGATCCGGAAAATTGACACGCTGCTGAAGTTCCAGGTCGACGATATGCTGCTGTTGATCCGCCAACATCGCGGCTTCCAGGTCGGAATAACTCCAGGAGGCATTGAGTTTGATCTCTGAATGCTCCGAAGTCTGCCGGGTGACGCTGGTTTGCAGATCAAGACCGGAAAAACGGTCAGTGATGTATTCCACCCGCCGGTATACAGGGGGCTGGAGGGGGTCTCTGGGAACCCCGATCCCATCCGATTCTGTTCGATAGAGATTGCCGCTCACCATCCAACGGCCCACCGTTTCGTCTCCATCCAGACGAAACCCGGCCGACAGGTGACTGGCTTGATCATGGTGATCATCCCCGGATTCTTGCAAGGATTCATGGTAGCCACGGTTTTGCAGATAAACGCTGTAGCTGCGGTCTTCTCCCCAGGCGCCACCCTGCCTGACCAGGGCGGACGGGCCGGCATTGTCACCATAACCGGCGCTGACCTGCGTGCCATGGGTGGTGTGGGATGAGCGGGTAATGATGTTGATGACGCCATTGACCGCGTTCACCCCCCAGACGGCTCCGCCCGGACCCCGGATCACTTCGATACGCTCGATGTTCTCCAGGGGGAGTTGCAGTGTGTTCCAGACCACACCGGAAAAGTTGGGGCTGTAGGCACTGCGTCCATCCACCAGCACCATGAGTTTGTTGGAGAGATATTCTGTGTGGCTGCGAATGGATACGGCCCAGCGATCTGCGCTGATCCGGGCAACATCCACCCCCGGAGCCAGGCGCAGGGCTTCCGGCAGCGACCGGGCGCCTGAACGCCGTATGTCCTCGGCTGTAATGACATGCACGGCAGCGGCAACGTCGGACAGGGCTTGTGCCCGTCGGCTGGCGGAGACCACCTCCTGCTGGAGAAGATCCTCCAAAGAGAGTTCGAGAAAACGTTCAATGTCCGAAGCCTGCACGGACGGAGCAGCGCCGCCAAGGATGATCAAAAGACAGGAAATGACGGGGATGCGTCTGTCAGTGGCGAACCTGTCCATGCTATGCGCGCTCATGGTGTCATGGAAGCCGATCAAAATCCCAGTTCTGGCCCAGCAGGGCTGGGAGCTGGTCTGATGGCACCGGTTTACTGAAGTAATAACCCTGGAGAGTATGGCAGGATTGTTGTATCAAGATCTTTACCTGTTCCAGATTTTCCACTCCCTCCGCAGTCACCGTGAAGCCCATGCTCTCACTCAGGGAAACAATGGCCCTGATGATCGCCAGGCTTCCGGCATCATGGGGCAGTCCACTGACAAAGCTGCGGTCCACTTTGAGGTTGTGCAGAGGCAACCGCCTCAGGTAGCTCATGGATGAGTAGCCGGTGCCGAAATCATCGAGGGAGAACTTTACTCCCAGTTCCTGCAGTTCACACAGGGTTTGCAGTGTGGTGGCACTCTCGTCCATGAGCGTGGTTTCCGTGATCTCGAGTTCAAGGAATCGCGCGTCCAGACCTGTTTCCTCAAGGATGTCTCGGACTTTTCGCGTCAAGGTGCCGTTTCTGAATTGTACCGGGGAGAGGTTCACCGCCATTTCCAGGGAGAAACCCGCGGCGTGCCAGCGGGCGGCATCCCGGCAGGCGGTGCGTAATACCCAATCGCCGATGGAAATAATCAGCCCATTGTCTTCAGCCAGGGGGATGAATTCTGCTGGGGGTATCAGCCCATGTTGGGGGTGCACCCAGCGGATGAGGGCTTCGACGGAGCGGATATGTCCGGTTTGCAGGTCCACCTGGGGTTGGTAGACGAGGAAGAACTCTTGCGAGTCCAGGGCACGGCGCAGGTTGCTCTCCATGTTCAGGCGCCGCATGGCCTCCTGAGTGAGGGCGGGACTATAAAACTGCGTGTTGTTACGCCCCAGGTACTTGGCGTGGTACATGGCGGTGTCCGCGTGCTTGAGCAGCGTGTCGGCATCTTCCCCATCATCCGGAAATATGGCGATGCCGATGCTGGCGGTGATGACCATCTCCCGTTCTGCGATGAAGAACGGCTGCCGCATGAGTTCCTGTATCCGCTGGGCCGCGATCAGGGCATCTTCGGGATGGTTCATGTCCGGAATGATGACGGTGAATTCATCTCCACCAAGACGGGCCAGGCTGATCCCCGGATGCTGAATCATCGGACGGGAGACCGTGTCTGTAGGGCGGACACCCAGCCGCAGACGTTGTGAGGCATGCTGTAACAGTACATCACCGATGGCATGGCCGAGCGTGTCATTAATCTGCTTGAAGCCATCCAGGTCCAGGAACAGCACGCCCAGTTGAGTGCAACTGCTTCTGGCCCGGCGGATTTCGCCCTCCAAACGATCCATGAGATGTTGCCGATTGGCCAACCCTGTCAGTGTGTCGTAATAGGCCAGTCGGTGTATTTCCTGGTCGGCTTCCTTGCGCTGAGTGATGTCCCGAATGAGGCAGAGTGTTTCCTGGCGGTCGATGATGACAAGACGGGTTTCAAAATAGCGAACGGGCCCATCCACCTGCTGCAGAGAGTATTCAATGTCCTGGATCTGGCCGGCCGAACGGGCCTCTGTGATGGCATCCATGTAGGCCTGTGAAATTGCCTCGGGCAGTGTGTCTTGCAGCCGGGATCCGGTCCCGGGATGGGCCTGGTCGTTGTGTCCTGCCAGCCGATCCAGCACGGTCCCATCATCAGCAAGCCGGAGCAGCGTATCCGGCAGCGCACTCAAAATGGCAGCATTACGCGCATTGGCACGGTGCAGATCCAGACGCGTGAGGTGCGCACGCCAAAGGTACTTGATTCGGTGTCCGATGAGATTCCAATGGATGGGTTTGGAGATGAAATCAGTGGCGCCGGCCTCGAAGGCTCGGGCAATGGACTCCGTATCGTCCAGGCCAGTGACCATGACGATGGGGAGTTCATCGCCGGCCAGGTGGCGCAGGCGTTTGCAGGTCTCAAAGCCATCCATGCCGGGCATGTCCACATCCAGCAGCACCATCTCGCAAGGTGTCTGAGCAAATAATGCCAGTGTGCGTTCGCCATCCTGAGCATTGATCGCCGTGAAGTCCGCCGCCTCCAGAGCTGCAGTCATCAGCATGAGTGCAGTCACGTCATCGTCAGCCAGCAGAATCCTGACGCGTTCGTTCATACGCCTGCCTTGATCCGTTTGCGGATTTCATCGAGGGTTGCACGTGAAATATGCCGGAATTCCTTCGACAGGGTGTCGGTGTCACACAGGCGGTTCTCCCGGGCACAGGCTTCCAGTTGCCGGCAGGTCTCGGACAGACGCCTGGCGCCAACGTTGCCTGAGCTGGACTTCAGGGCATGACTGGCGTTGCGCAAGGCTTCGGGATCACCTGCTGTCAAAGCCTCATCAATCTTTTGGACCAGTGGGTGGGCACTGTCCAGAAAGGCCTGGAATACCCTTGTCATAAGGCCCTGATCAGGGCTCAGGTTTTGTAACTCATGGAGCGCCTGCGGATGCAGCATCGATGGGTCATCCGATTGGAGTGCGTGCGTCGAGGATGGCCGGGCAGGGGTGGCTGATGAGGCGGCGGCAGGAAGCCATTGGCGCAGCAGGGTGTGCAGTTGTTCAAGGGTGTAAGGCTTGGGCAGACAAGCCTGCATGCCGACTTTCAGGCATTGCTCCTGATCCTGTGAGGATGCGTTGGCGGTCAGCGCAATGATGGGGGTCTTGCGGCAGTCTGGCACCCATCCTTCGCGGATCGCCATCGTCGTCTGATGGCCGTCCATGACCGGCATACGACAATCCATCAGGATCAAATCCACCGGGTTTTCCTCGAGCATTGACAAGGCCTCCTTACCATGATTGGCCATGCTCACCCGGAGCCCCATTTGCTCCAGCATGGCCCGGGCAACCAGTTGATTGACAGGGTTATCCTCAACCAACAGGACACTGCCATCCAGAATCCAGGTCTCAGGGATATTCTGTGGCAGTTGGGGTTCCCTACGCGTGGTTTCAGTATGCTCGGGGCAAACGCCCTGAGGCAACCTGAGTTCCACACGCAAGCTCGAGCCTTGCCCGGGTGTGCTGTGCATCTGGATGATCCCGCCCATCAGCTCCACGAGACGCCTGCAGATGGCCAGCCCCAGACCGGTCCCGCCATAGCGCCGGGTCGTTGATCCGTCTGCCTGCGCGAAGCGCTCGAATATGACATCCCTGGCCTCGGGCGCGATCCCGATGCCGGTATCCTCGACCCTGAGATGGATCAAGTTCTCCCGATCGGCTGTTGCCGTGACCTCGATATACACGCGAATGCTGCCTTGATGGGTGAACTTGACGGCATTGCTCAGCAGATTGGTCAAAACCTGTCGTAGCCTGAGGGGGTCCCCCCGACACCAGAAGGCTTGATCCGCGGGGGCACATTCCGTGGATAGGCTCAAGCCCTTTTGGGCGGCCGCTTCCTGGAATAGCTGGACGCAGTCCTGGATCAATGTCACCAACTCAAAGTCCAACGACTCCAGGTGCATATGGCCCGAATCCGCTTTGGAGAAGTCCAGAATGGCGTCAATGATGGATAGCAGGTGTCGACTGGCCTGAACGGCAGTATCCGCATAATGACGTTGTCTGGAATCCAATGGACTTTTCAGCAGCATTTCGGTCATGCCCAGCACCCCATTCATCGGGGTTCTGATCTCATGGCTCATGTTGGCCAGAAACTCGCTTTTGGCTTGGCTGGCGGCCTCGGCAGCCTCTTTGGCGTGCTTCAACTCAGCGGTCCGCGTTGCCACCTCTTCCTCCAGGCGCTCGTTTTGCAGGCCGAGGCGTCGATCCCTCTCCTGAATTTCCTCCAGCATGCTGTTGAAGCCCTCTGCGAGGGTTCTGATTTCAAGGATGTCGCTATTGCTGGCGCGCACGCCAAGGTCCCCTGCCTGCGTGACACGCTTCATCAATGCGGTCAGGGCAGAGACCGGTTGAAGCACGCGGGTAACCAGACGCGCCATCAGAATCCGGCTGGTGAGCAGCGCCAGGACGGCGGCCGCCGCTGTGATGAGGATGAGCAGACACATTTGCACATAGAGCGATCTCAGGCCGATGACGGTCTGAATCGCCCCCAGCGTGTCATCTTGCAAGGTGATGGGTTGGGTCAGCCTGACAGCGGTCAGCCCATAGAGCGTCTCTTCCTGAAGCTGCTCCATATCGTGGGTCTGAAGACCGGAGGCGGATTCATAACGGGCAAACGGCTGGCCCTCGCGGTCGTAGATGACCGCCGCTTGAACATCGGGTGAATGACGCAGTGAAGCCAGCAAATCCAGGCCAGCCTTCCTGTCATCGAACAGCATGGTCGCCGCGGCGTTTTCGGCCAGAACCTTAGTCTTGACCCGGTTGGCATCCACCATGCTGAACAGGCTGACGGTCAACCCTCCGAGAATGGTGATGACCGCCATGATGATGACCGAGATCACCAGTGCCGCGCCATTGATGCGACGTAACCGGTCTGCCAGGGAGAGAGGCGGATCCTTGTCGGGCAAGGTGATGTTCATTTCTCCACCTCTTCTGCCAGGCGAAGCAATCTTGAACTGAGGTTCAGGCTGTGTGCGCGGGCGGCTGTCAGATTGGCTTCAAAGGCGATACGGTTGTGCTGCGTGATCATGTTGATCGCCACCCCCCGGCGCATGGCGCCGGGTGAGTCAGCTACCGTCAATATCGGTAAGCCATGCACCGCCCCGAGGATCTCCGGCAGTTGGCCCATGGCGGAGCGTGCGATGAATACCAGTTCGCAGTCTGGCAGCTCGGCCAGCGTGGTGGGTAACTGGGTGATGATCCGACGAGGGCCCACCCGTCGGTGATTGAGCGGGAGGAGGGCGTCGCCGAACGGGTCGCTACCGTAGATACACAGATCCAGCGTATCGCCGACTGCTTCAGGCCATTCGGTGAATAGCGCAAAGTTATAAAGAAAGGCAGCCTTGAGCTGATACTCGGAAGGCGTGCCAGCGGCCACATGAGCAGGGAAGGACAGGAGCAGGTAAATCAGGAATGACTGGGCAATGCTTCTCATCCGCGGCATGCCACGCGACCGCACTCGCCCATCCTGCGAGCCCATGCTCTGTCCTTGAATCCTGTCCCGATACGCATTTCGAAGCGCGGTGCCACCCATGCCGTTCGTCAGAGCCAGACGCTGACAGGGAGTTTAGGATAGGCACGGGTCGCTGTCTTCGCCGGGCGCCCTGTTCCCCCGAAGGAGAGGATCGCGTGGTGCCTTCTCCCTGTGTCCGCGTCAGGCCAGTTTGAGATTCTGCCCGGTGGTCTCCCCGGCATCGGGGCCGAGCAGGTAGAGGTAAGGTCCGATCACCTCCGCGGGCTCAGGGTGCTGGCTCGGATCTTCTCCGGGGTAGTGGTCCGCCCGCAGCGGGCTTTGGATCGGGCCGGTATCCACTCCGTTCACCCGGATGCGACGGGCCCCCTGGTATTCGGCCGCCAGGATGTCCAGTAGCCCGCGCTGTCCCGCCTTGGCCACGCCGAAGGCGCCCCAGTAGGCGCGTTGGCAGTCCTGAGTGGAGAAGACGATGGCCGGGTCGGGTGCCTTTTCCAGCAGTGGGAGGGTGGCGTGGGTGAGCAGGAAAGTGGCGTGCAGGTTGACCGTGATGACGCGGGCCCACATTTCCAGATCGTAGAGTTTCAGTGGGGTCAGCGCGCCCACCCAGGCCGCATTGTGTACAACGCCGTCCAGCCGCCCGAACTCGTTGCCCAGGTTCTCGGCCAGGTCCTGGTAATCCTTGGCGGTGGCGCCTTCCAGATTCATGGGGTAGATGGCTGGCTGCGGACCACCCTCGGCCTCGATCTCGTCATATACCTTTTCCAGCGTCTTGATCACCTTGTCCAGCAGGATCACGGTGGCGCCGTGTCTGGCCAGCGCCAGGGACAGGGCTCGACCGATACCCCCAGTAGCACCGGTGACCAGGATCACCCGATCCTTGAACAGGTCGGGCGCGGGAGTGTAATGGAGAAGTTGTTGCGGGATCATTGCGTTTCCGTTGTGGCTGGAGTCTGTTGGAGGATCGCTTGGGCACATTGTAACCCACTGATCACTGCTCCCTCGAGCGTTGCTGGCAGGCCGGTGAGAGTATAGTCGCCGGCCAACCACAGGCCCGGCTGGGGTAGGGTGTTGCCCGGTCGCAGTCGGTCGCAGTCCACTGCCGCGCGGAATGTGGCCTGCTTTTCGCGGATCACCCAACTCTTCAGTGGGAAGGGCCAGTCTGGAAAGAGCATGTGTAGCTCCGCCCGTACCTGGGCCACCAGCGCCTGATTGTCCATTTGCATGTGAGGCCCGGAAGCCGAGATGACCACGGCCATGAGCCCGGGTTGGCCCGTGATGCGGCGATCGAAGGTCCATTGGGCGGTGGTGCCCAGCATGCCAAAGAAAGGTGTTTGCAAGCGGACTGACTCGGGGTACTGCAGATAGACGGTGCAGATGGGCTCGGTTTCCAGGGCCTCAAGGCCTTCGGTGACATCTTTCAGGCCTGGCAGCGGCTTGAGCAGGCGCGCGGCGGCGGGGTGCGCCGTGGCCAGGACCACCTGATGCGCATCAAGCGTCTCGCCGTCACGCAGGGCCAGGGTGAATCCCGTCTCCGTTGGGATCACGCTGCATACGTGGGTGAGGGTGCGTACGCTTACACCCCGCGCATCAAGCCATTGGTGGGCGGGTTTCGGCAGGAGATCTCCCAAGCTCATCCTCGGAACCAGCAGATCCGCGTGACTGCGGTGACCGGAGAACGCGCCGCGCAGTACCGCGCAGAACAGTTTGGCTGAGGCCTGCGTGAGCGGGGTGTTCAAAGTGGCCAGGCACAAGGGTTCCCACAGGCCACGCACCAGAACTTCCGGCTGTCCATGTTCGTGCAGCAGGCGGCTAACGGAGATGTCCTCATCCTGCTGCCAACGCATTAGACGGGCCAGGCCGGGAAGAGCCCTCAGCCGGTCTCGCCCCGGCATGCCACGGGCGCTGAGCAGGCCGGCCAGAAGATGCAGGGGCGCGGGCAGATAAAAACTGGCCAGGCTGATTCCCGGGGCGCCGGCTTCCCGCATGTTCAGGTCCAGGGGCAGGCGCATGAAGGCGCGAGACTCCTCCATGCCCAGCGTCTTCATCAGCCGGAGGGTGTGCTCGTAGGCCCCCAGTAGCAGGTGCTGGCCGTTGTCCAGCGGCATGCCGTCCCTATCCACTCGCCGCGCACGCCCCCCCAGGTGTCGGGTGGCCTCCAGCACTGTGACCCGGCGTCCCGCCTCGGTGAGGCGTACGGCTGCGGACAGGCCGGCCCAGCCACCACCCACGATACAGATATCGTGTGTCGTCATCCCTTGATGGCCTTGCGATGGCGCCGTTTTTCGTGCCGGGCCGTGCGCCAGGCGATCCACAGCTTACGCACGGGTGTCAGTCGGACGCGCTGCTCCAGTACCCGGTAACCATCGGCGGCAATCTCGTCCAGCAGGGTGCGGTAGATGGCCGCCATGATGATGCCGCTGCGCTGGGCATGGCGGTCGGTCTCGGGCAGGTGTTCGAAGGCGCGCCGATAATAGTCGCGTGCCCGGTCGGCCTGGAAGGCGAAGAGGCTCCGCAGTCGCTCGGAGGTTTGTGGTCGCTGCAGATCCGCGGGCTGAACACCAAAGCGCTCCAGTTCGTCCAGCGGGATATAGATTCGACCCCGGCGGGCATCTTCCAGGACATCGCGCAGGATGTTGGTGAGCTGGAAGGCCATGCCCAGGTCATGGGCGTAGCGTGCGGTCTTGCGATCCTCGTAGCCGAATATCTCGGCGGACATGAGTCCCACCACCGAGGCTACCCGGTAACAGTACAGCGACAATTCGGTGAAGCTGGGGTAGGCGTCGAATTCCAGGTCCATCTGCATGCCATCAATGATCTCCCGGAAGTGTTCCTCGGGGAGATTGAAGCGCTCGATGCAGGGTTGCAAGGCCTGACACACGGGATGAGACGGCTGGCCGCTGAAGGTTTCCGAGACCTGGTCCCGCCACCAGTCCAGCTTGGCCCGAGCCACGGCCGGATCCTGGCATTCGTCCACCACGTCGTCCACCTCCCGACAGAAGGCGTAGAGCGCAGTGATGGCCCGGCGTCGTTCCGGTGGCAGGAACAAGAAGCTGTAATAGAAACTGGAACCGCTACCGGCGGCCTTTTCCTGGCAATACTGATCGGGAGTCATGGATCTGGTTCGCTTGGGCGGTGAATGCGTAAACTATCATACCGTCATACAGGCAGGCGTCCCGGTAACAGTCCATCCCTGAGGATGACCAGATAATCCCGGCTACCCAGGCGCGGACGGGAAAACAGGTCCGCCTGCTGGCGCTGAAGATGCCAGACCACGCGGGCGCCAGCCACGATGATCAGGCGAATCTCCAAGCCCAGGCGACCGGGCAGCATGGCCCCCAGGGGGGCCCCGCTGCGTAGCAGTTGATCGGCGCGTTGGAACTGTTTGCGCATCAGTTGTCGGAAGGCATCATCGGTGAGCTGGTGGCGGAAATGGTTCTCGGTGACCCCGAAGGCCTGCATCTCCTCCTGCGGGATATAGATGCGTCCCATTTCGTGGTAGTCCTGGGCCATGTCCTGGTAAAAATTGATGAGTTGCAAGCTCGAGCAGACGGCATCGGACAACGCCAGGCGTCGGGGGTCGGCCTGGTTGCACAGGTGCAGTAGCAGGCGCCCCACCGGGTTGGCGGAACACCGGCAATACTGAATGACATCGCCAAACGTGGCGTAGCGATGCGTGGTGACATCCTGACGAAATGCGGTGAGCAGATCATGGAACAGCCCGACGGGCAGGTTGAAGGTCGGGATGGCATGGCTCAGGGCGATGAAGGTGGGGTCGTTATCCGGCTCGCCAGCGGCTGCGGCATCGAGCTGCTGCCCCAGGTCATCCAGTGCACGAAGGCGTTCCTCCTCGGAGCGCTCACCTTCATCCGCCAGATCGTCTCCCCGACGGGCAAAACTGTAGATGGCGGCCACCGGACGACGCAAATGGGCAGGCAGCAGGCGCGAGGCCACCGGGAAGTTTTCGTAATGACCATGGGCCTGACGCAGACATTCACGGTAAGCCTGGTCCACAGGTTGGCTGGCGGCGTTCATCTGTTCCCACTGGGTAGGGTTCAAATGGCGTGGAGTTTACCATGGTCTCGGGTGAACTCCCCTGCGCGAGCGGTGAGTGGGGGCACGGGCGGTACACTCAATGGATTCCTCTGACGCGAGATGAAACACCTTCATGTGGTATGACCCGGCGTTTCTTGGCCTTCAGGCCGCATCGGCTGAGCACAGTTCGTCCTTGCGACGCTTGTCGCGGACTGGAGAAGAGGTGGTTTGGGCCTTCCCCGATGTCCCGCGGCCTCTCCATGAGGCGGGCCTGCAGTCCTGCGTCAGTCGTTGTACGGAGGCCGTCGTCGGGGTGTACCGGGGCCGGGTGATCGCTTTCGGCGGCCTGGGAAAAATGGAGCCGGGAGGGGATGGTTTTCTGCGTCACCTGATCGTGCACCCGGACTATCGGGGCCGGGGTGTGGGGTCGACAATGCTGCGTCATTTGACCCATAGGGCCTTTGCGCATTACCGCTGCCGGGAGGTGCATGTTCGGGTTTCTTCACGCAATGTTCCGGCCACCCTATTTTTCTATGAGCTGGGTTTTCTGCCTTACGGCATGCTGTCCGGCGTGACGGATCCCTACGGTGGCGGCATCATGCGCTTGCGTTTGCGGCGCAGGGATCTGGAAGAGGCGTCGTAGGGAAGGGGTGCCCCTGACTCCCGTCAAGTTGGCAGGCATTTACCCGTGGGATGGCAGCCTTCACCTTTGTTTTTTTGACTCGTTTGGGAGAATATTACGCGCTTTACGCTGCTGCGCGGGTGTTCTCGGTACGCACCGCCGGGAGGCTCTGGTAAGATCGCCCCGCGTCGCACCTCAAAACCGGCAGTGGCATGGATTTCCGTGCACGGCCGCTACCTAAGGCAGAACAAACAGACTATGGCTTTGACGTTTCCGTTTTCGGCGATTGTCGCGCAGGACGAGATGAAGCTCGCCATTCTTATCTCCGCCATTGATCCGAGTATTGGCGGGGTGCTGGTGTTCGGGGATCGGGGTACCGGCAAATCCACCACGGTCCGTGCCCTGGCAGCCCTGTTGCCGCCCATGGAGGCGGTGGTGAACTGTCCTTATGGGTGTGCTCCGGACAAAAAGGCGGGTCTGTGCAAGATGTGCGATGGGCCCGATGCCAAGGAGGCACCCAAGACCCGTCAGGTGCCGGTGCCGGTGGTGGATATGCCGCTGGGCGTCACCGAAGACCGGGTTGTGGGCGCCCTGGATCTGGAGCGGGCCCTGACCCAGGGTGAAAAGGCCTTTGAGCCGGGTCTGCTGGCCCGCGCCCATCGCGGTTTTCTGTATATCGATGAGGTCAACCTGCTGGAGGACCACTTGGTGGACCTGCTGCTGGACGTGGCCGCCTCCGGTGAGAACGTGGTGGAGCGCGAAGGCCTGAGTGTGCGCCATCCCGCCAAGTTCGTGCTTATCGGTAGTGGTAACCCGGAGGAAGGGGAACTGCGTCCGCAGTTGCTGGACCGCTTCGGTCTCTCCGTGGAGATCAGCACGCCCGAGGACCTGCCCACCCGTATCGAAGTGGTGCGTCGCCGTGATGCCTTTGAAAAGGACCCGGAGGGCTTTACTCAGCGCTTCGAGAAGGAAGATGCGGAACTGCGCAAGAGAATCACTGCGGGTCGAGAACTCCTGCCAGACGTGGTGGTGCCCGATGCGGCCCTGGAGCGGGCAGCCCAGCTTTGCCTGGCCCTGGGCACTGATGGCCTGCGTGGTGAACTCACACTGATCCGTGCTGCCCGCGGCCTGGCGGCCTTCGAGGGTGATAAAGAGGTGACCGATGAGCACCTCAAGCGCGTGGCGCCGCCGGCCCTGCGCCATCGCCTGCGTCGTAACCCACTGGATGACGCTGGATCCTCCGTGCGCGTGGGGCGTGCCATCGAGGAGCTGTTCGGCGCATGACCGAAACCATGGCCCCCGAACTGACGCCGTGGGCATTGGCCAGCATCGCCGCTGGCCTGTTTGCCGTGGATCCCCAGGGGTGTGGTGGCGTGGCGGTGCGTGCCCATGCCGGCCCGGTGCGTGACCGCTGGCTGGAACAGCTGCGCCAGTTGTTGCCCGCGAAGGCGCCCATGCGGCGTCTGCCACTGCATATTGCCGATGGCCGTCTGCTCGGCGGCCTGGATCTGGCGGCCACGCTCAAGGCAGGAAAGCCCATTGCCGAACGCGGCCTCCTGGCAGAATGCGATGGTGGGGTGGCCGTCATGGCCATGGCAGAGCGGCTGACCTCCTCCACGGCCGGTCGCGTTGCGGCCGTGATGGATGCCCATGAAGTGGTCCTGGAGCGGGATGGTCTGGGCATGCGCGTGCCCACCCGGTTTGGGGTGGTGGCCCTGGATGAGGGGATGTCCGAAGAAGAGCAGGTGCCCGATGTCCTGATGGATCGGCTGGCCTTCCACATGGATCTGATCCCCATCGCCGTGCGCGATATGGACGAACCCCTGTGGACCAGCGAAGACGTCACCCGCGCTCGGGCAATCCTGCCCGAGGTGGAGGTGAGCGACAAGATTCTGGAGGCCCTGTGTGGCACGGCCCGGGCGCTGGGCATCGCCTCTTTGCGGGTGCCATTCCTGGCCCTGCGCGCGGCGCGTGCGGCAGCGGCCCTGGATGGTCGGAATCAGGTAGCGGAAGAGGATGCAGCCCTGGCCGCCCGCCTGGTGCTGGCTCCCCGCGCCACCATGTTGCCACCCTCCGAGGAAGAGATGCCCGAGGAGCAGGAGCCGCCACCGCCAGAGGAGCCGCCTGAGGAGGAGCAGAAGCCAGAGGATCAGGAAGACCAGGATCCTGCGGAGCTGGACAAGCCCCTGGAAGACCGCGTGCTGGAAGCTGCCAAAGCCTCATTGCCGGCGGGTTTGCTGGCGCAGTTGCAGGCCGGGTTGGGCGCCCGGTCCCGTTCCTCCGCCGCTGGCAAGGCCGGCGCACTGCAGCAGGGCAACCGTCGTGGGCGTCCCATTGGCACTCGTCGTGGGGAGCTGCGTGCCGGCGCCCGATTGAATGTCATCGAGACCTTGCGTGCCGCTGCCCCCTGGCAGCCGCTTCGACGGGCCCAGGCTCTGGCCGATGGCAGCTCTCCCAAGAGCCTGCGGGTCCATGTGCGCCGGGATGATTTTCGTATCACCCGTTTCAAGCAACGCACTGAGACCACAACCATCTTTGCGGTGGATGCCTCCGGTTCCGCGGCCCTACATCGCCTCGCCGAGGCAAAGGGTGCCGTGGAGTTGCTGCTGGCTGACTGTTATATCCGTCGTGACCGTGTGGGCTTGATCGCCTTCAGGGGGGTGCAGGCCGATCTGCTGCTGCCACCGACGCGCTCGCTGGTTCGCGCCAAGCGCAGCCTCGCCGGGTTGCCGGGGGGCGGAGGGACGCCATTGGCCTCTGCCATTGACGCGGTGCGCGAGCTGGCCGAGTCGGTGAAACGGCGTGGCGAAACCCCCGTGGCCGTATTCCTCACCGATGGCCGGGCCAACATTGCTCGCGATGGCAGTCAGGGGCGTTCCAAGGCAATGGAGGATGCCCTGGCAGCTGCCAAGGAACTGGCTGCGGAGCAACTCAAGATCATTCTGGTGGATACCTCGCCACGGCCGCAGCGCAGCGGTCAGGAACTGGCCATGGCCATGCAGGCGCAATATCTGCCACTGCCCCATGCCGATGCCGCCACCCTGTCCAGCGCCGTTCAGACAGCCAGCAGTTGATGCCGTGTTGACGTTGTGACCGAAATGACCCACTGGCCGGACTGGGAGCGGGAAGGGAAGGATTGGCCCAATCGCCATGTCAGTCGTTTTGTGGAGGCTGGCGGCGTGCGCTGGCATGTGCAGCGCATGGGGGAGGGGCCTTGCGTACTCCTCATCCATGGTACCGGTGCGGCGACCCACAGCTGGCGAGATGTGATGCCGCTACTGGCCCGTGAACACACCGTGATCGCTGTCGACTTGCCTGGTCATGGTTTTTCACGCCCGCTGGATAAGGATCCCGCTCCCTTTACACTGCCCGGGATGGCCAGTGCCTTGGGCCGGTTGCTGGAGGGCCTGAAGGAACGCCCCGCTCTGGTGGTCGGGCATTCCGCGGGGGCGGCTGTGGGTGCGCGCCTGTGCCTGGACGACTGGGTGTGCCCCCGCACCCTGATCAGTCTCAATGGCGTGATGTTGCCCTTCCCTGGGGCGGTGACCTTATTGTTTTCCAATACCGCGCGATTGTTATCCATGATGCCCATGCTGCCCCAAATGGTGGCCTGGCGCGCCACGGATCGCCGCGCGGTGGAGGATCTGCTGCGTGGCACCGGCTCCACTGTGGACCCGAGGGGTACGGAGTTCTATGGCCGGTTGATCCGTCATCCGGGGCATGTGGCCGGGGTGCTGAAGATGATGAACCACTGGGATCTGCAGCCCCTGGCGCGGGATCTGGCGAGGTTGCCGGTGGATCTGGCGCAGATTGTCGGTGACCGGGATCGGATGGTACCTCTGTCCGAGGCCCTGCGGGTGCAGGCGCTGGTACCCGGTTCAAGCCTGTTGCGCCTGCCGGGGCTGGGTCATCTGGCCCATGAGGAGAGGCCCTCCCTGCTGGCCCAGCAAGTGGCTCGTCAGGGGGTGGGCGGCGCCTCGGGGGTGTCTTGATCCTTCCTTGTGTAATCGAAGTCAATTGACCTGGGATTTTCCACCACTCTCCTGTCTGGTCAGGGGTGGGGACCCCTGCTAGACTGCCGAGCAAGACTTACACTTCATAGGGTTGCCCGTGACCACAGTTGCCGAGCCTGCCATCTCATCCTCCTCCGTTGATGATGCCCGTCCGCATGCCGTGGTGATCGGCAGCGGTTTTGGAGGGCTGGCCGCAGCCATCCGGCTTGGTGCCCGGGGCTATCGGGTGACGGTTCTGGAAAAGCTGGATGCGCCCGGTGGGCGTGCCTATGTGTTCCGCCAGGACGGCTTCACCTTCGATGCTGGTCCAACCATTGTCACCGCCCCCTTTGTGCTTGAGGAACTCTGGCAACTCTGCGGTCGGCGCATGGAGGATGACATTGATCTGCGCCCCATGGATCCCTTCTACCAGATTCGTTTTCACGACGGCGAGGTCTTCAACTATTGGGCCGATGTGGAAAAGGTGCGCGAGGAAGTCAAACGCTTTGCGCCGGAGGACCTGGAGGGTTATGACGCCTACATGAAGGCCAGTCAGGCCAATTACAAGGTGGGCTTCGAGGATCTGGCGCATGTCCCCTTCAATTCCATGCTGGATATGGCCAAGGTGGTCCCCGATCTGGTGAAGTTGCAGAGCTATCGCAGCGTTTACGGCCTGGTAGCCAAATATGTCAAGAATCCTCGGCTACGCGAGGTGCTCAGCTTTCATCCGTTGCTGGTGGGGGGCAATCCCTTCCGCACCACATCCGTCTACTGTCTGATTTCATACCTGGAGCGTCGCTACGGCGTTCACTTTGCCATGGGTGGCACGGGCCGACTGGTGGAAGGACTGGTGGATCTCATTCAGGGGCAGGGGAACGAAGTGCGCTGCGGCCAGGAGGTGGCCAACATCAATGTGCAGTCCGGGCGTGTCACCGGGGTGCGCATGAAGTCGGGTGAATCCATATCCGCCGACATTGTGGTATCCAATGCCGACTCCGCCTCCACCTATCGCAACCTGGTGCCGTCACCGGCCCGTCAGCGCTGGACCAATAGCCGCATTGAGCGGGCCCGTTATTCCATGAGTCTGTTTGTATGGTATTTCGGTACGAAAAAGCGTTATGAGGACGTGCCGCACCATTCCATCATTCTGGGGCCACGCTACAAGGAGCTGATCGAGGACATTTTTCAGCGCAAGATTCTGGCCGAAGACTTCAGCCTGTATCTCCATCGGCCCACCAAGACCGATCCCTCCCTGGCGCCAGAGGGTTGCGACACCTTCTATGTCCTCTCGCCGGTGCCGCACATGCAAAGCGGTGTGGACTGGGCGCAGCAGGCTGAGCCCTACCGTCAAAAAATCTCCGAATTCTTGTCTTCCAGCATACTGCCCGATCTGGAGCAGCAGGTGATCAGTTCCCATATGATCACTCCCCAGTACTTCCAGGACGATCTCAACTCCTTCCGCGGCGCCGCATTTGGGCTGGAGCCGGTCATGCTGCAAAGTGCGGCATTCCGCCCACACAACAAGAGCGAGGACGTGAAAGGACTCTACCTGGTGGGCGCCGGGACGCATCCCGGCGCCGGTCTGCCGGGCGTGATCTCCTCGGCACGCGTGCTGGACAGCGTGGTTCCGGATGCAGCCCAAGCGAAAGGTGCCCGATGATGCAAGCGACCTCCACCACCAAGCGACCCACGCGGGCCGCGGACATGACGGCCTGCCGATCTCTCCTGTGTGACGGCTCCCGGTCCTTCTATGCGGCCTCCCTGTTCCTGCCCCGGCAGATCCGGGAGCCTGCCACGGCCATGTATGCCTTTTGCCGGCTTGCGGATGATGCCATCGATCTGGACGATGGTCGTGGTGACGGTCTGGAGCGCATGCAGGATCGTCTCGATCGGATTTATGAGGGGAATCCCCGCAACTTTTCCGCGGACCGGGCCTTTGCCCGGGTGGTGCAGCGCTTCTCCATCCCGCAGGCTCTTCCGCAGGCCCTGCTGGAGGGCTTTGAGTGGGACACGGGTGGGCGAACCTATCCGGACCTGGCTTCACTGGAGGCCTACGGTGCCCGGGTGGCGGGCACCGTGGGGGCCATGATGACCCTGGTCATGGGCGTGCGTTCTCCCGATGCCCTGGCCCGTGCCTGCGACATGGGCGTGGCGATGCAATTGACCAATATCGCCCGGGATGTGGGGGAGGATGCCCGCAATGGCCGCATCTATCTGCCGTTGAACTGGATGGAGGAACACGGTATCGACGTCGAGGCCTTCCTGGCCGATCCGCAATTCACTCCAGAAGTGGGGCAGGTGATCCAGCGTCTGCTGGAGGCCGCTGACAGGCTCTATGAACGGGGTGCTGTCGGCGTTCAGACCCTGCCGCCCTCATGCCGGCCCGGGATTCAGGCGGCCATGGCATTGTATTCCGAGATCGGCCGGGAAGTGGAACGCAACGGCCTGGACTCCATCAATCAACGCGCTGTGGTGTCGCCATCCCGCAAGATCCGGGCCTTGACCCAGATGTTCCGTCGGTTCAGCGACAAACAACTGGCCGTGATGAATCGGATCCTCGTGGAAGAACCCCTGGAGGCCAATCGTTTCCTGGTGGACGCGGTGCGTGAGCATCCCTTTGGTCGGGACAGCATCCGTCCCACCGCCATGGCCATGGGACGGGTCGAGCACCGCCTGATGTGGCTGCATAATCTTTTCCACCGTCTGGAGGAGCGGGATCGCTCCATGCGTCCGGCTGCCAAGACCAGTGCCCTGGCCCGCAACCGGGATCGCGGGGACGTGGCCCTGGGTTAGCCCCGAGCCCGACGGGGCATCCGAAAAGGCAGCATCAAACGCACGACCGGGTTATCGAAGCGATCCAGCGAAAGGCTCTCGTGGAAAGCGACGGCCTTCTCCCCATGGATGCGTGCATCCAGCAGCGAGCGCGCATAGAAGGGGGTGTCCTCGAAGGTATGCCGGATCGCGGCGCTACCCGCGTCGGCGCGGGTGGCCCTGGGGGCACGCCAGATGCGCGCCGTGGGCAGGGCATGGGCAGGTGGTGGTTCTACCTCCCGTGCCTTTCCGTCCGCATCGAAGCGCAGCGCAAGCAGGCTGTGACCACCATCGCGGCGGTCTGCTTCATAGAGCACCATGGTCTCCTGATTCTCCATTACTGCGCGCGACCAGTCCCAGTAGCGGAAGCCTTTTTCCACCGGCTCCTCGCCGCGGTTGCTGTCCAGGTATCCGGGCCCTTGCCATCGAAGACCAGGTTGTTCCAGATCCACCTCCACCCGTGCCGAGGGCGCGATGGGGCGCCATTGGTGCAGGCCCTGGCCGTCCAGGGCGAAACTGTAATCGGTCAGACAGTGGGGTGTCAGGCGGACCTGCCCCCGGAGTTTTGAGGGGATGGGCGCGGTGGTCTCGTCAATGGTCACTGTCAGTGCCTGACCATCCCAGGACAGGCTGCTGGGGCCGATGGTCAGATGGTGGCTGTCCCGTGCCAGGTCGCCTCGCCCCCGTTCCGTCATGGCCCACCGCTTCATGTCGCCGTACAAGGCCACATTGATGGCGCAGTGGTGATTCGGATCCGGATTGCCGCGGCGGCGGGCCCAGGCATAGTAAGGGGAGAAGACGCTACCCACGAAGCCGATCAGGGTGATCCCGTGGCGACCGTCATCGCTCAAGGCATCCAGGTACCACCACAGGTAACCCCCTGGAGTTACCGTTTCCGTGAAGTCAGGTCCTCGCGCAGGGCCGATGCCGCCAGACGTCCCGAGAGGGTCGCCATGGGCACGCCGGCGCCCGGATGCACGCTCCCGCCCGTCAGGTACAGGCCCGGAATCCGGCTGCGGGCCCCCGGGCGATTGAACGTGGCCCTCCATCCATGTGTGGCCTGGCCGTACAACCCCCCGCCCGTCCCGGGGAACAGTCCCTCGAACTGGGTGGGTGTGGTGACCACGGGGTGCTCCGTCCCCGGTTTCACCCGTAATCCACAGCGTTCCAGCACCCGGAAAGCATTCTCCTGGCATTGAGCGATCTCCTGTTCATCAAAGGCATGGTGGTCGCCGATGGGTGGGGCATTGATCAGGCACAGCAGACGTTCGGCGCCCGATACCCCATTGCCGTCCCGATCGCCACGATCCTGGGCACAGATGTACACCGTGGGTTCAGTCGGCACCCGGCCATGCTTGAAGATGTGGTCGAATTCGGCCGGATAATCACGGCAGAAGAACACATTATGACGCAGCAGCGGGAATCCGTCAGTGGGTGCCCGCAGGTTCCAGGTCATGGCGGACAGGGAGCGTCCCTCGCGAGCCACGGGTGCCACCGCACGGCAGGCCTGCGTACCCAGCAGGCCATGGCTCAGGGCGGCAATGTCCGTGTTGGAGATCACCGCATCGGCGGTCAGCGTCTCGCCGTCGGCCAGACGCACCCCCGTGACCCGGCCGCCACGGGTTTCGATGGCATCCACTTGGGTCCGGTAGTGTACCTTGGCACCGCGCGCCTGGGCCAGGGACGCCAGGGCTTCAGGGATTCGGGCCATGCCGCCCTCCACCATCCATACCCCTTCCTGCTCCACATGGGCCACCAGCATCAGCGTCGCCGGTGCGAGGAAGGGGGAGGATCCACAGTACGTGGAGTAGCGCCCGAACAGCTGCCGCAACCGGGGATCATGAAAATGCTGGCCCAGGGCGCGCCAGAGGGTGTCGTAGGGTGAGATGCGCATGAGTCCACCCAGGCCGCGGATGCCAGCGCGCCCGACCAGGCTCAGTGGCGTGGGTCGGGTGCCGCGAATGAACGGCCCTTCCAGGGTCTGGTAGGTACGTCGTGCGCGCTCGCAGAACTGCTCGAACCGTTTGGCCTCGGCGGCACCGGCGAAGCGGCCCACGGCGTCCACCGAGGCCTTGTGGTCCGCGTGCAGGTCAAAGCGCTCATCCTCGCTCCAGGCGTGGCGAGCCAGGATCGACATGGGCTGCAGTTGCAGATGGTCCGTCAGGGATGTGTCAACCGAATCGAACAGTTCCTCGAATACCCACCGCATGGTGAATACGGTGGGTCCCGCATCGATTCGAGCGTCGCCGACACCCACTTCGCGGATCTTCCCTCCGGGGCGGGCTGCCTGCTCCAGAACGGTGACATTCATGCCGGCGTGCGCCAGTTCCAGAGCGGCGGAGAGGCCCGCAATGCCCGCCCCAATGATGGCAATATTGGGTGTGCCCATGTGATTCCTTGTCGTTCGGCCAACGCCTTTGACTCGGCCCTGGCTTGTGTCTATGCTGAGCGAATCGTATAAATGACAACCTAACCTTACACTACGGGGCGGAGGCACACCATGGAAGCCACGACGCGAATCGAGCAGGCACTTGAACAGGCTCTGGCTGATGGCGAGTCGCCGGCAGGGCCGCCGTTATTGCTTGAAGCGATTCGCTATGCGGTGTTTCCAGGGGGCGCCCGGATTCGCCCCCAATTGGTGCTGGCCGTGGCTCAGGCGTGCGGTGATGATGCCCCGGAAGTCACTGATGCCGCCCTGGCCTCCATTGAACTGATGCACTGCGCCTCCCTGGTGCATGATGACCTGCCCTGTTTTGATAGTGCTGACATGCGTCGCGGCAAGCCCTCTGTTCATGCTGCGTATGGCGAGCGCCTGGCCGTGCTGGGCGGGGATGCCCTGATCGTTCTGGCCATGGAGGTACTGGCGCGGGGTACGGCCAATTCACCGGAGCGCCTTGCTCCCTTGTTGCTCACGGTGGGGCAGGGAGTGGGTGTGCCCTCGGGAATCATTGCGGGTCAGGCCTGGGAGTGTGAACCCAAGGTGGACCTGGCGGAGTACCAGCGTGCCAAGACTGGCGCCTTGTTTGCGGCGGCCACCATGGTGGGTGCCGCAGCAGCGGGTGAGGACCCGGCTCCCTGGCGTGCCCTGGGTGAGAAACTCGGGGAGGCCTTCCAGGTGGCGGATGATCTGCGCGACGCGGTGTCCAATTCCGAAGAACTGGGTAAACCGGTGGGTCAGGACGAGGCCCTGGACCGGCCCAATGCAGTGCGTCAGTTGGGTGTCAAGGGTGCCACCGAACGCCTGAAGCGTCTGCTTGAAGAGGCGATGGACTCCATTCCCGCTTGCCCGGGCGAGGCAGAACTGCGGGTGCTGCTCATGAAGCAGGCTTCCAAATTCCTGCCCAAGGAACTGGCCCAGCAGGCCGCCTGAACCCAGGCAACTCCCATGACAAGATACTGGAAGCGGATGGCGACAGGTGCGCCATCCGAGGCACTTTGGCGCGGCGGTTTTCTGTCGCTGCGTAATCGCATCCTCTCTAATCCCGCCTTTCAGCGCTGGGCAGCTGCGTTCCCTCTGACGCGGCCCATCGCCCGCCGGCGGGCTCGCCACCTGTTCGATATCGTGGCTGGGTTCGTCTACTCGCAAGTGCTTTATACCTGCGTGAGGCTCAAACTGCTGGATCATCTGCACGCGGAGGGGCCGCAAGCCGTGCCGGAATTGGCGCGTTACATGGATATGCCCGAGGAAAACTGCCTGCTGTTGCTCAAGGCAGCGGCATCACTGAAGCTGGTGGAATACTATGGGCGGGGCTGTTATGGGCTCGGCGCGCAGGGTGCCGCCATGATGGCCAATCCCGGCATTGCCGCCATGGTGGATCACCATGCCATGCTTTACGAGGATCTCATGGACCCCGTGGGCCTGTTGCGTGGGCATTATCCGCAAACCCGGCTGGGTGAATATTGGGCCTATGCGGGTGACACGCCGCCAACAACACTGGCTGGCGAGCGGATCACCCCCTACACCCAGCTCATGTCGGTTTCACAGCAACTGGTGGCCGAAGAAATTCTCGATGCCTTCAACCCCGCCGGATACAAGCGACTGATGGATCTTGGCGGCGGTAATGCCACATTCCTGTCTGCGGTGGCCCGCCGTGCACCTGACATCGAGCTTGTGCTTTACGACCTGCCAGCCGTGGCCAAGCAGGCTCGTGAAACCTTTCAGGCTCAGGGGTTGGGGCATCGAGCCACTGCCGTAGGCGGGGATTTCTTCACGGATGAATTGCCCGGGGGGGCTGACCTCATCTCCCTGGTGCGTGTGGTCCATGATCACAATGACGACCACATCCTGGGGTTGCTTCGCGCTGTGCGCGAAGCCCTGCCCGATGATGGCGCGCTGCTGTTGGCGGAGCCGATGTCCGGCACCCGGGGTGCCGAGCCCATAGGGGATGCCTATTTTGGTGTTTATCTGTTCGCCATGGGGCGAGGGCGCCCCAGAACGCCCGCTGAAATCGAAATTTTATTAAGAGAATCAGGGTTTAGCCGTGTGCGCCTGCTGAATACCAGGAATCCCTTATTGACTCGTGTCATGTTGGCCCAGCCATGACATCGGGGCCGTGTTAGTTTGGGTTGACAACCTCTAGGGTCACGCTAGACTTACACGCATATCTCGTAGGGGCAAGATCGCCCCGGGTCGAATTGCCATGAAAGCGACAGCCGTCGTCATCGAAAAACCCGAACATCTTGTGATCAGTGAACTGGATCTCTCCGCTCCGGGTGATGCTGACGTGGTCGTGGATATTGCCTTTAGTGGCATCAGTACCGGCACGGAGCGCCTGTTGTGGACTGGACGGATGCCAAGCTTTCCCGGAATGGGTTATCCCCTGGTGCCCGGTTATGAATCGGTCGGGCGCGTCGCCGCTGCCGGGCCGGACTCCGGTCGTCGAGTGGGCGAACAGGTCTTTGTGCCGGGTGCCGCCTGTTATGGCGAAGTCCGTGGACTGTTCGGGGGTGCCGCCTCCCGGGTGGTGGTGCCGGGTGCCAAGGTCGTCCCGGTGCCGGATGATCTGGGTGAGGAGGGTGTCCTTCTGGCGCTGGCAGCGACGGCCTATCATGCAATCTTCCAGGGCAAGCCCGTGGAGGGCCTGGACAAGGCGGCTCTGCCTGGGCTGATCATTGGTCACGGCGTGCTGGGTCGATTGCTGGCCCGGATTGTCGTCGCGGCGGGTGGGCAGCCAATGGTTTGGGAACTGGATGCCCAACGGGCAGAGGGTGCCGAAGGCTACACGGTGGTTCATCCGGATAAGGACGAACGTCGGGATTATCCCTGCATCGTCGATGTCAGTGGTGATTCGAAGATTCTGGATACGCTGATCACACGGTTGGCGCGTGGTGGCGAGGTCATCCTGGCCGGGTTCTACAGTCAGCCACTGAGTTTCGAGTTTCCACCCGCCTTCATGCGTGAGGCAAAGATTCGATGCGCGGCTGAATGGCACGCAGCGGATCTGATCGAAGTCAAGAAGCTGATCGAGTCGGGTGGGTTATCCTTGAAAGGCCTGATTACCCATCGGTATCAGGCTGTCCAGGCGAATGAGGCCTATCGCATCGCGTTTGGTGACCCTCAATGCCTGAAGATGATCCTCGACTGGAGGGATGGCCAATGAAGAAGGCAGACGGCCAATCCTCCGTTTCACTTGAAAGCCTCCGTGGTCAGCTCCGTTCCGGAGCGGGCATGGACTCCAGCCAGCCTGAAGGGGATGTTAGCGTGCAGAGCTCTTCCGCCAAAGAAACTCAGATTATCGCCATCTATGGCAAGGGCGGTATTGGCAAGAGCTTCACCCTCTCCAATCTCTCTTACATGATGGCGCAGCAAGGCAAGCGCGTGCTGCTGATCGGCTGTGATCCCAAGAGTGATACCACCTCCCTGTTGTTCGGTGGGCGCGCCTGCCCGACCATCATCGATACTGCGGCCCGGAAGAAGCAGGCAGGCGAGCAGGTAGAGATCGGTGATGTTTGCTTCAAGCGGGGCGGCGTGTTCGCCATGGAACTGGGCGGCCCTGAAGTGGGGCGTGGTTGCGGGGGTCGCGGCATTATTCATGGCTTCGAAATCCTTGAAAAACTGGGCTTCCATGAGTGGGGGTTCGATTATGTCCTTCTGGACTTCCTGGGTGACGTGGTCTGCGGCGGCTTTGGTCTGCCCATTGCCCGTGACCTGTGTCAGAAGGTCATCGTGGTGGGTTCTAATGACCTGCAGTCCCTGTATGTGGTGAATAACGTCTGCTCGGCCGTGGAATATTTCCGGCGCCTGGGCGGCAATGTGGGGGTTGCGGGCATCGTGATCAACAAGGACGACGGCACGGGCGAGGCCCAGGCCTTCGCCAAGGCAGCTGACATCCCGATCCTGGCCTCCATCCCGGCCAATGAAGATATCCGCCGCAAGAGCGCCAACTACCAGATCGTGGCCCACCCCGATGGGGAGTGGGGGCCTTTGTTCGCTGAACTGGCGACCCAGGTTGCCGAGGCGCCACCCAGGCATCCCAACCCGCTGAGCCAGGATGAGCTTCTGGGGCTGTTTACCAGCGAGGAAGTCGGCCGTGACGTGGTGCTTGAACCGGCCACTCAGGAAGACATGCATGGCGGCACGATCGTCAAGAAGCCGTCTCTCGAGGTGATTTATGACGATGTCTGAAGGACATCGCGGTCACCCGGGTGATGCCGGCCTCACCGAAACCCTCTCCGGTGCGGGAGAGGGGGCGTCCACATCCGGGGTTTACAATGCCTCGACGAAAACGGCGGTTGAAACAATCCCCGTGACTGTAGAGACCACGCAAAGTGCCCAAGGTTCACAGTCGGGTAAATCGGCCAAGGGGCCTCATGATCAACCCCAGAGCATGTGCCCGGCGTTCGGATCCCTGCGCGTGGGCCTGCGCATGCGTCGCACGGCCACTGTCCTTTCTGGCTCCGCCTGCTGCGTCTACGGGCTGAGCTTTACATCGCATTTCTACGGTGCGCGTCGCACCGTCAATTATGTCCCCTTCGACTCCGAAACCCTGGTCACGGGTAAGCTGTTCGAAGATATCCGTGAGGCTGTCCACCAGTTGGCTGATCCTGCGGTGAATGATGCGGTGGTCGTCATTAATCTGTGTGTACCCTCAGCCTCCGGTGTACCGCTCAGATTGCTGCCCAAGGAAATCAATGGGGTTCGTATCATCGGTCTGGATGTTCCGGGTTTTGGTGTTGGAACCCATGCCGAGGCCAAGGATCTTCTGGCGGGCACCATGTTGCGCTATGCCCGGGGCGAGGCGGAACAAGGCCCGGTTCAGGCGCCTCGCGAAGGCCGCAAGGACAAACCTACCGTGACTCTGCTGGGTGAGATGTTCCCGGCCGACCCCATGGGAGTGGGTGCCATGCTTGAGCCTCTGGGTCTCGCTACGGGCCCGGTGGTGCCCACGCGTGAGTGGCGTGAGTTGTATGCCGCCCTCGACTGCGCCGTGGGCGCCGCCATTCACCCTTTCTACACCGCCTCCGTTCGCGAATTGAATGCGGCGGGCCGCGAGGTTGTCGGCTCCGCTCCCGTGGGGTACGACGGCACGGCTGCCTGGCTGGACGCCATCGGCCAGGCCTGCGGCGTGAAGCAAGCCGCTGTGGATGCATCCAAGAATCGCTTCTTGCCGGCCATCAAGAGTGCCTTGAGTCATGCGCCCGTCAAGGGCCGCATCACCGTCTCCGGATACGAAGGCTCCGAGTTGCTGGTAGCCCGCCTGCTGATCGAAAGCGGCGCGGACGTGCCCTATGTGGGCACTGCCTGCCCGAAAACTCCTTGGTCTGCGCCTGATCGGGAATGGCTGGAAGCGAAGGGGGTGCATGTCCAGTACCGCGCCACGCTGGAGCAGGATATCGCGGCCATTGAAGAGTTTGGCCCTGATCTGGCCATCGGCACCACGCCGGTCGTGCAACACGCCAAAGAGAAGGCCATTCCCGCTCTGTACTTCACCAACCTGATTTCCGCGCGTCCCTTGATGGGCCCAGCGGGGGCCGGTTCACTGGCCCAGGTGATCAACGCGGCACTGGGCAATCAGGCGCGTTTCGATCAGATGAGAGCCTTCTTTGGGGATGTGGGCCAAGGTTCCAATGCCGGTGTCTGGGACCACGTGCCCCAGGATCAGGCGGAATATCGTGATCGTCTGGCCAAGCAGCGCAAGGCCTCCAAAAAAGGGGGAGCACTCTGATGCTGGTGCAGGATCTGGATAGGGCAGGTGGTTACTGGGGTGCTGTGTATGTGTTCAGTGCCATCAAGGGTCTGCAGGTCATCATCGATGGTCCCGTAGGCTGCGAAAACCTGCCTGTGACATCCGTACTTCATTACACCGATGCCCTGCCGCCCCATGAATTGCCGATTGTGGTGACCGGTCTGGGCGAAGAAGAACTGGGTCAGAGCGGGACCGAAGAGGCCATGAAGCGGGCCCACGGGACGCTGGATCCCGATTTTCCGGCCGTGGTGGTGACGGGTTCGATTGCAGAGATGATTGGTGGGGGAGTAACGCCGGAAGGGACGAACATCCAGCGTTTCCTGCCCCGCACCATCGATGAGGACCAGTGGCAGTGCTCTGACCGTGCCCTGAATTGGCTCTGGACACAGTATGGCCCGAAAAAGGTTCCGGAGTTGAAGGCCCGTAAGGCGGGCGAAAAGCCCAGGGTCAACATCATTGGCCCGAGCTATGGCAACTTCAATATGCCGTCGGATCTTGCGGAGATTCGTCGCTTGATCGAGGGCATTGGCGCCGAGGTCAACATGGTGTTTCCTCTAGGTAGCCATCTGGCAGATGTCCCCCGGCTTGCGGATGCCGAAGTGAATGTTTGTCTGTATCGGGAGTTCGGGCGACAACTGTGCGAGACGCTGGAGCGCCCCTATTTGCAGGCGCCCGTGGGTCTGCACAGCACCACCAAGTTCCTGAACACGCTGGGTGAGTTGTTGGGGCTGGATCCGCAACCGTTCATCGAAAAGGAAAAGCACACCACCATCAAGCCTCTGTGGGACCTGTGGCGGTCGGTGACGCAGGACTTCTTCGGCACGGCCAGTTTCGGCATCGTGGCCACTGATACTTATGCCCGTGGCATTCGGCACTTCCTGGAGGACGAAATGGGCATGCCCTGCCACTTCTCCTTCTCGCGTAGTGCGGGTGTGAAGCCGGACAACGCGGCGGTGCGCAAGGCGGTACACGAGAAGACGCCTCTGGTGTTGTTCGGCAGTTATAACGAGCGCATGTACTTATCAGAGATCGGCGGTCGGGCCATGTACATCCCGGTTTCTTTCCCGGGTGCCATTGTGCGGCGTCATACGGGCACGCCGTTCATGGGATATGCCGGGGCCACCTACCTGGTTCAGGAGGTGTGCAATGCATTGTTTGATGCCCTGTTCCATATTCTGCCGCTGGGTACGGATCTGGATCGGGTGGATGCTACGCCCACGCGGATGCATCAAGAACTGCCTTGGGATGATGATGCCAAGGCAGCACTGGACAAATTGGTGGATTCGTATCCCGTGCTCACGCGAATTTCTGCAGCCAAGCGCCTGCGGGACACCATTGAAGGTGCGGCCCGCAAGGCAGGCGAGCAGCGCGTCACACTGGAACGGGTGACGCAGAGCGCGGCCAGTGTATCGGCCGGGGGTGTGGCATGAACGTGGCTTTTCTTGATTGTCGCCGCCTGAACAGTAGCAAGCGTTCGGCGGAGGCGATCATGGCCTCCCGTTCGGGAGGTTATGGGTCGATCGTGGTGGAAGCTGCAGAGATGGCGAATCCGCCGTTCTCGGATGGCTTCAACCAGATTTCGGGTTTTACCTGTGCTGGATCACGATCGTTGAACTTGTCGTAGTGTAAGGTTTACTGCGACGTATGTGATCGCGTTGAGTCAACGCGGTATTTGCCAATTAGGCTCATTTGGAGGGTATTTAAATGGTTGATGAAACGAAAGGTTCGCTCTCGGGGCTCAACGAAGAGGAAGCCATGGAGTTTCATGGTGTCTTCATGACCAGCATGATGGGCTTCCTGGCGGTTGCCGCTGTGGCCCACGTTCTGGCTTGGATGTGGCGTCCCTGGGGTGTGGCTTGGTAAGACGCTTCGCCTGAAAGGCGAATCGAGTCTTGAGCCGTACCTTAAGTGAAGCATTAAAAGCAGTTTCTTTCCAATATAGGAGATTTCAATATGTGGCGTGTTTGGCTGCTGTTCGATCCGCGCAGAGCGCTGGTTGCCCTGTTTGCATTCCTGGCCGTGCTGGCTCTGCTGATCCACTTCATCCTGTTGAGCACCGAGCGCTTCAACTGGATGCACACCGCCTCTCTGGTCGACACGACCGAGCAGGTCGCCGTGCAGGCTCAGACAGGCAAGTCAACCCTGGCCTGAAGACGTCTGATGCCCACGCTCCCGGGCGGGATGGCTACGCCATATGCATCCCGCCCGGCATCTGGGCCAATACGTTGACCAGAGTGTTGAGAGTATAGGGCAACGGCCGGAACCTCCGGCCGGTGCCTTCTGACCGGAGGTTCTAGGAATGTCCATGCTGAGCTTTGAGAAGAGATACCGCGTACGCGGGGGGACGTTGATCGGGGGCGATCTATTTGACTTCTGGGTCGGCCCATTCTACGTCGGTTTTTTTGGTGTGCTGACGGCCATCTTCGCAGTGCTGGGAACGCTGCTGATCATCTGGGGCGCGGCGATGGGCCCAACCTGGAATGTCTGGCAGATCAGCATTGCCCCACCTGACTTGAGTTATGGTCTGGGCATGGCCCCGCTTACCGAGGGCGGCCTATGGCAATTCATTACCATGTGCGCTATCGGCGCATTTGTCTCCTGGGCACTTCGCCAGGTAGAAATCTGTAACAAATTGGGCATGGGTTATCATGTGCCGATCGCTTTTGGTGTTGCGATCTTCGCCTATGTCACGCTGGTGGTCTTCCGCCCGATTCTGCTGGGTGCCTGGGGTCACGGTTTCCCCTACGGCATCATGAGTCACCTGGATTGGGTGTCCAACGTGGGTTACCAGTTCCTGCATTTCCACTATAACCCGGCCCACATGCTGGCCATCACCTTCTTCTTCACCACGGCCCTGGCCCTGTCGCTGCATGGCGGCCTGATCCTGTCCGTGACCAATCCGAAGAAGGGCGAGCCAGTCAAGACTCCTGAATACGAAGATACCTTCTTCCGTGACACCGTCGGCTACTCCATTGGTGCCCTTGGCGTCCACCGTTTGGGTCTGTTCCTGGCCCTGAACGCTGCTTTCTGGAGCGCCGTGTGCATCATTCTGAGCGGTCCCTTCTGGACCCGTAGCTGGCCGGAATGGTGGAACTGGTGGCTTAACCTTCCGATCTGGGCTTAATGTAAGGGGACCACAATGGCCGAATATCAAAATATATTCAATCGAGTGCAGGTCCAGGCGGAGCCTGAGGCCGGCGTCCCGCTGGAAAACGAACGGGAACGAATCGGCAAGCCGATGCTGATGCATCTAGCCGGTCGGTTCGGTAACGCCCAAATTGGCCCCATCTATCTGGGCTATACGGGTCTGTTCTCGATCCTCTTTGGTTTGATCGCAATTCTGATCATTGGTTTCAACTTTTGGGCCCAGGTGAACTGGGATCCTGCGCAGTTTGTTCGTCAGTTGTTCTATCTGGGTCTGGAACCGCCCGCAGCTGAATATGGCCTGGGGATTCCGCCCCTGGCAGAAGGCGGCTGGTGGTTGATGGCAGGGTTTTTCCTCACGGCTTCGATCCTGCTGTGGTGGGTACGTGTCTATCGTCGGGCACGGGCGCTGAATCTGGGCACTCATGTGGCCTGGGCGTTCGCGGCGGCGATCTTCCTGTATCTGTCCCTCGGCTTCTTCCGTCCGCTGTTGATGGGTGACTGGTCCGAAGCAGTACCGTTCGGCATCTTCCCTCACCTGGACTGGACGACTGCCTTCTCCTTGAAGTACGGCAACCTGTACTACAACCCGTTCCACATGCTCTGCATTGCCTTCCTGTATGGGTCGGCCCTGCTGTTTGCCATGCACGGTGCAACGGTGCTGGCGGTGGGCCGCTACGGTGGTGAGCGCGAAATCGAGCAAATCACCGACCGCGGTACGGCCTCCGACCGGGCTGCCCTGTTCTGGCGCTGGACCATGGGCTTCAACGCCACCATGGAATCCATTCACCGCTGGGCCTGGTGGTTCGCCGTTCTGGTCCCGATCACTGGCGGTATCGGCATTCTGCTTACGGGCACAGTGGTTGATAACTGGTACATGTGGGCGATTGATCACGGTGTCGCACCGTCGTATCCGAACATCTATCCGCCCGTCGAAGATCCGGCCACGCTTCAAGGGATGTCTCAATGAATACCATTACGCGCAAAACTGTGACAGTGGCAGCACTGACGGGTGCTGCACTCCTGGTGACTGGCTGTGAGCTGCCAGTTGGAATTGACGCCGATCAGAAGGGTTATCGCGGACTGGGCATGGAACAGGTGACCAAACGTCATCTGGAAGCCAGAAAGCGAGTTGACCTGGTGATCCCTGAGGCCGAAAGTCCGGCCAACAGTGCCGGCCCCAAGGCCGGAGATATCTACACCAGCGTTGAAGTGTTGGGTGATCTCAGCATTGGGGAGTTCAACCGCCTGATGAACGCGATCACCGCATGGGTGGCGCCGGAACAGGGTTGTAACTACTGCCATGTACCGGGCAACTTCGCCGATGAGAACATCTACACCAAGATCGTGTCTCGCAACATGTTGGAGATGGTGAAAACCATCAACACCGAGTGGGATGCCCACGTGGGTGAAACGGGTGTGACCTGCTACACCTGTCACATGGGACAGCCGGTCCCGGATCAGATCTGGTTTGAGGATCATGGTCCGAAACAGGCCGGTGGCGTTGCCGCCAGTCGCATGGGTCAGAACCTGTCAGGTCCGAACGTAGCCTCCGCTTCGTTGCCGAATGACGTGTTCACTCGGTTCCTGGCTGAGGATCCGCAGGGCCTGCGGATCACGCCGCGTTCCACCTTGCCCATGGGTGATAATCCCTACAACCTGAAGGATGCCGAGTGGAACCATGGTCTGATGATCCACTTCTCCAAGGCGCTGGGTGCCAACTGCACGACCTGCCATAACACGAACAACTTCCCGGACTGGCAGGCCAGCCCGCCGCAGCGTGTGACGGCATGGCACGGCATCGAGATGGTACGGGCGTTGAATGTGGGTTATCTGAACCCGTTGCAGCCGGTGTATCCGGATTCGCGGCTTGGTCCCCTGGGTGATGCGCCCAAGGCCAATTGCGCTACCTGCCATAATGGCCTGCAACTGCCCCTCGATCGTGCTCAGATGTTGGCGGATTATCCCGAACTCAACCGCGTTCAGCGGCGTGAGGGCTGGGAGCCATCCAAAGCCGATGCTGAGTTGAGCGAGACTCAGGTGGACCCCGACATTTCTGCAGGTGATGTCGAGGATGATGCTGCCCTTGAGGCAGCAGAAAGTTAAGATTGAAAGGGGCCTGTTGGCCCGCTGACAATCTGAAGCAGTATCACAAGGGACCCGCTAAGGGTCCCTTGTGCGTTGTGTGCGTTGTGTGCGTTGTGTGCGTTGTGTGCGTTGTGTGCGTTGTGTGCGGGGGCATGCAGGGGAGCGGCCCCGTGCGATTCTGCGGATTTCGTGGGTGCAGTACGCCCCCGCTTTGTGTATGTTTGAGCCATGCGTTCATCTCCCCCGCAACCTGCAATGCAGCCCACATCATCGTGAATCGCGAGCCGGGGCCACGATTCATGGGGCGGACCGCTGACGTTCATGTCTTCACTTCAATACCGACGATAACTGGAAACAACCAATATGGAGAGTTCTGTGGGCATCATTCCTGTGATCCTTTCTGGAGGTGCCGGTACCCGGCTGTGGCCCATGTCCCGGCAGCATTTTCCCAAGCAGTTTCTGCCGCTGACGGGGCAGGCGCTGACGATGCTCCAGGCGACCCTGGCGCGGCTGCCTGACGCATCGGCCATGGGGGCACCGGTAGTCATCTGTAATGATGCTCACCGGTTTCTGGTGGCCGAGCAGTTACGACAAATGGGAAACGAGCCGGGGCAGATCATCCTGGAACCGGTGGGCCGAAACACCGCGCCAGCCGTGGCGCTGGCAGCGTTGGAACAGACGGCCTCTGGGTCCGACCCCATCCTGTTGGTAATGCCTGCGGATCACTTGGTTTCCAATGTCGAGGCCTTCCAGAAAGCGCTGGAGGAAGCGGTGTCCCTGGCTGAACAGGGAGGTCTGATCACGTTTGGTGTGGTCCCCACGGAGCCCCATACGGGCTATGGGTATATCCTGGCCGAGCGGACACAGGAAGGCTTGGGGGCCTCGGTCAAGGCCTTCGTGGAAAAACCCGATCAGGCCACTGCCGAAGATTATCTGGCCTCCGGAGATTATTACTGGAATAGCGGCATGTTTGTGTTCCGTGCATCGGTGTATCTGGAGGAACTGCAGCAGCATGCGCCGGACATCCTCGAGGCATGTCGTCATGCCATGGCAAGCACGCAGGTGGATCTGGATTTCTTGCGAGTGGACAGGGAGGCGTTCACGGCCTGTCGCTCCGAGTCCATTGATTATGCGGTCATGGAAAAAACCTCCCGGGCAGTAATGGTTCCTCTGGAGGCCGGGTGGAGTGATGTGGGCTCCTGGGAGTCCTTATGGTCGGTAGGGAAGCAAAATGGTGATGGCAATGTGGCTGTGGGCGATGTGATGACGGTGGGGGCCCGCAACTGCTACGTGCACAGCAACCACCGGCTGGTGGCGGCTGTGGGTGTTGAGGATCTGATCGTGGTGGAGACTTCCGATGCGGTTCTGGTGATGCATAAGGATCGCAGCCAGGATGTGAAAGAGGTGGTGGCGCGTCTGAAGGCTGAGGGACGGGAGGAGTCGGAGAATCACCGCTGTGTGGCACGTCCCTGGGGGAGTTACGAGCAGATCGACATGGCCTCGCGTTTCCAGGTAAAGCGGATCACGGTGAAGCCGGGTGAGACACTGTCACTGCAAATGCACTATCACCGTGCCGAACACTGGGTGGTGGTGAGGGGCACTGCGCGTATCACCCGGGGGGATGAGCAGTTTGTGCTGACCGAGAATCAGTCCACGTTCATCCCCCTGGGGGTTACGCATCGGCTTGAGAATCCCGGCAAGATTCCCCTTGAACTCATTGAGGTGCAGTCAGGGAGTTATCTTGGGGAGGATGATATCGTCCGGTTTGAGGATACCTACGGGCGGGCATGAGGTGAGGGCCAGCCGTCAGGCCGCTGTCTCCTGCTTGATATGCAACTGTGCCAGCAGGCGGCTTATCCCCTCGACGCGCTGATCCAGGCTCTCCATCTCGGCGGTAAATCGTAGCGTGTCCTGACCATCCAGACGGACGGTGTCGGGTTGGGATTGAACCAACTGGATCACGCTCATGGGATCCACCGGCGGGTGGGGATGAAATATCAGCCGGCCACCCTTGGGTCCCAGTTCCAGTTTGCGCACACCCAGAGGCTGCAGCTTCAGCTTCAGGCGCGTGGTCTCCACCAGGTTCTTGGCTTGGGCGGGCAGTAGCCCGAAACGATCCACCATCTCCACCTCCATCTCTCGAAGCTGGTCCGTGTCCTGGCAGGCGGACAACCGCTTGTAGAGGATCAGGCGAGTATGGATATCGGGCACATAGTCATCGGGCAGCAGCGCCGGCAGCCCCAGATCCACTTCCGTGGTGTCGGATGTGGTGTGGTCCAGGTCCGGGACCTTGCCCTCCTTGAGGGCCTTGACGGCTCGATCCAGCAACTCGTTATACAGGGTGAAGCCGATTTCCTGAATCTGCCCACTCTGTTCATCTCCCAGCAACTCCCCAGCGCCGCGGATCTCCAGGTCATGGCTGGCCAGGGTGAAGCCCACACCCAGATCCTCAAGGGATTCAATGGCTTCCAGGCGCTTGATGGCATCCTTGGTCATGCCTGATGGGTGCGGGGTGATCAGATAGGCATAGGCCCGATGATGGCTGCGCCCCACACGTCCTCTCAACTGGTGCAGCTGGGAGAGCCCCATTTTGTCCGCTCGGTGGATGATGATCGTATTGGCAGTGGGCACATCGATACCGGTTTCGATGATGGTGGTACACACCAGGACGTTGTAGCGCCGGTGATAGAAGTCCAGCATCACCTGTTCCAGTTCCCGCTCCCGCATCTGACCATGGGCGATGCCGATGGTGGCCGAGGGGATCAACTCCTGCAGTTCCCGAGCCGCCTTTTCGATGGTTTGCACCTCGTTGTGCAGGTAATACACCTGCCCACCGCGACGGATCTCTCGCAGACAGGCCTCCTGGATCAGGGCGCTGTTCCATTGGCTGACAAAGGTCTTGATGGTCAGGCGCTCCTCCGGCGGCGTGGCAATGATGGACAGATCGCGCAGTCCCGACAGTGCCATGTTCAGGGTGCGGGGAATGGGCGTGGCGGTGAGGGTGAGCATGTCCACTTCTGCCCGCAGGGACTTGAGGCGCTCTTTATGACGCACCCCAAAGCGCTGCTCCTCGTCGATGATCACCAGCCCCAGGTTCTTGAAGCGCAGATTGCCCTGAATCAGCTTGTGAGTGCCGATGACGATGTCCACACGCCCATCCTCAAGCCCTTTCATGGCCTCCTGGTGCTGTTTCTGAGAACCGAAGCGGGACAGCGATTCAATGCGAACGGGCCAATCGGCGAACCGGTCGCGGAAGTTCTGGTCGTGCTGTTGGGCCAGCAGGGTGGTGGGTACCAGTACCGCCACCTGCTTGCCGCCCTGGATGGCCACGAAAGCCGCGCGCATGGCAACTTCGGTCTTGCCAAAGCCCACGTCGCCGCAGACCACCCGGTCCATGGGTCGCTCGGAGGTCATGTCATCGAGTACCGCATCGATGGCGCTGAGCTGGTCGGGCGTTTCTTCGAACGGGAAGGCCGCGGCGAACGCGGCATATTCTTCTCCCCGCGCCTGGTAGGCATGGCCCTGACGTGCTGCCCTGCGCGCATAGATGTCCAGGAGTTCGGCGGCCACGTCCCGGGCTTTTTCCGCGGCCTTGCGCCGGGCCTTGGACCAGGTTTCGGTGCCCAGCTTGTGCAGCGGGGCATGTTCCGGGTCTGCCCCGGTGTAGCGGCTCACCAGATGCAGCGAGGCCACTGGCACATAAAGCTTGTCGCCCCCGGCATATTCCAGGGTGAGAAATTCCGTTTCCTGCCCGCCGGCGGTGATTTTCTGTAGCCCAAGATAGCGCCCCACGCCATGGTCCTCGTGAACCACGGGGGCGCCGGCATGCAGGTCGGTGAGGTTGCGAACCACCGCGTCCGCATCCCGGGTGGGTTTGCGGCGGCGGCGTTCCTGACGGGCCTTTTCACCGAAGAGTTCGGATTCGGTGAGTACCGCGATCCCACCGCCGGGCAGGCAAAGGCCGGATTGCAAGGGACCGATGGTGATGGCGGGTGAGGCGTCTGATGCCAGGAAATCGGCCCAGGCATCCACATGATGCGGGATGATCCCGAAGGGACGCAGGGTGTCCAGCAGCACCTCGCGACGCCCGGGAGATTCCGCCATGAGCAGCACCCGTCCCGGGAAATCCGTGAGAAAGTCATTGAGCGCCTTGGCCGGTTCGGTCTGACGAACCTGCAGTCGCAGATCGCCATGGGGGCGGGCATCGGCGTCCTGGGCATTGCCCGGGGTATCGTCCTGCACGGACTCGCTGGTCAGGCCCAGTGTGGGCCAGTCGCGCGTACCATTGGCCACCTCCTCCACATTGAGAAAGAGGGTATCGGGAGGGAGGAGGGGGCGTTCCCGGTCGTGACGGCGCTGTTCGTAACGATGGGCTACTTGATCATTAAACGCCTGCGCGGCACTGAGCGTATCGCCGACATGGATCGCCAGGGTGTTGTCGGGCAGGTAGTCGAAGAGGGTTTCCATGCGTTCGAAAAACAAGGGCAGATAGTACTCGATGCCCGCCGGTGCCGCCCCCTGACTGACCTCCCGATAGACATGGCTGGCCTGGGGGTCTCCTTCGATCGCGGTGCGATAGTTCTGACGGAAGGCCTTGATGCCGGCCTCATTGAGGGGGAATTCATGGGCAGGGAGCAGGCGCACCTCGCGGATGGTGTCACGGGAGCGCTGGGTTTCCGGATCAAAGGTGCGGATGGTCTCGATCTCATCATCCAGTAGATCGATGCGATAGGGGGCATCGCTACCCATGGGGTAGACATCCAGCAAGGCGCCGCGCACCGCATACTCACCGTGCTCCATGACCTGGCTCACGTGCTGATAGCCCGCCTGTTCGAAACCTTCCCTGAGTTTGTCCCGGTCGATCCGTTCGCCCTGTTGCAGCATCAGACACTCCGACTGCAGCCAGGCGCGGGGGGGCAGGCGCTGCATGAGGGTGGTGATGGGAATGATCAGAGCGCCCCGCTTCAGGGCAGGGAGGTGGTAAAGGGTTTCCAGTCGGCGGGAAACAATGTCCTCATGGGGTGAGAAGACATCGTAGGGCAGGGTTTCCCAATCCGGCAGGGAGAGGATCGGTACTTGCTCTCCAGAAAGAAAGAAATCCAGTTCCTGTTCCAGGCGCTCGGCAGTCTGGGTGTCTGGTGTGATAACCAGGGAAACGCCATGGTGCCGGCGGGCAGCTTCCGCAACGGCCAACCACAGGGCAGAGCCGGAAAGGCCTCCCCACCGGACGGAGTGTCCGGCGGTGGGGAGTTCAAGTGTGTCAAGCGGATTGGAGATGCTGTTTTGTGGCATTCGGTATGCGCGCGGCCGGGGTGTGTTTCAACAGGCCGCCGATTATACCGTGCCCTTTTTGTTTACGCGCCCGATCCCCGTAAGTGGGGGATCGGGGTCGCCTGTTGATCCTGTGAGCGAATCAGGCGTCTTTGTCGGAGTCGGTATTCATACCCAGCAAGTTATAAGCCGGGCACCAACCGATGGTGGCGGTGGCCAGAGGAATCAGGCCGATCCAGCCCCAAGGGGTTTGTGGGCCGACAAAAACCAGGGCCAGCAGCACCAGGCCCACCACGACACGGATCATGCGGTCGTTGGAACCCATGTTCTTCATTTCTTCAAAATTCATCTTAAAAACCTCCTTGGGTTGTTACAGCAACCCCTCACTCTAACGGTAAATGGGCGTCGTGTCGTTGATAAGAGTGGATCCAGGGCTGGAAATTTCGCTATGGATCCACTCAGGCGTCACGATACCGCTTGAGCAGGTCGTCGTAGGCATCGATGCGCCGATCCCGAAGGAAGGGCCAGATACGCCGCACGGCCTCGCCGCGTGCCAGATCCACATCCACCAGCAGGCAGGCCTCTTCATCGGTGGAGGCCTGATCCAGGTATTCCCCCTGGGGGCCGCAGACGAAGCTGCTGCCCCAGAACTGGCTTCCGGCCCCCACGCCGGATGGGTCGGCTTCAAAGCCCACCCGGTTGCAGGCGGCCACAGGCACCCCGTTGGCCACCGCATGGGCGCGTTGCACGGTCATCCATGCCTCCCGTTGGCGAGCCTGTTCCTCTGCGTTGTCGCACGGGTCCCAGCCAATGGCCGTGGGATAGATCAGTAATTCAGCGCCGGCCAGGGCCATGAGTCGAGCGGCCTCGGGGAACCACTGATCCCAGCAGACCAGCACCCCCAGGCGTCCCACGGAGGTATCCACGGGATGGAAGCCCAGATCCCCGGGGGTGAAGTAAAACTTCTCGTAATACCCCGGATCATCCGGGATATGCATCTTGCGGTAGCATCCGGCCAAGCGGCCATCGCTGTCCAGCACCACAGCGGTGTTGTGGTAGAGGCCAGCAGCACGTCGCTCGAACAGCGAGCCGACAATCACCACGCCCAGTTCTGCCGCAAGTTCCGCCAGAGTTTGGGTGGTCGGGCCGGGGATGGGTTCGGCCAGATCAAACACCCGGGTATCCTCCGTCTGGCAAAAATAGGGGCCCGTGTGCAGTTCCTGCAGGATGATTAGCCGGGCTCCTTGTTCAGCTGCCTGGCCGATGCCCTGCAGGCTTTTGTCCAGGTTGGCCTGGGTGTTGTCGGTGTTGGATTGTTGAATGAGTGCAATACGCATGATGTGGGGTCTGCGGGTTTCAGGTGTGGTCAAAGCCGACGTCGGAAGCTGCGCACGGCCAGGTAGAAGTGAAAACAGGCCAATAGCATCAGGCCCAGGCTGACAAGGAATATCCCCCCATAGGCTCCGAACAGGATGAGAATGCCCAGGGTCATCAGGCAGGCACCGGTGGCGCCCTGGATGATGAGGCTGTTGATGGGGCCAGCATTCCATGTGGACATGGTCAGGAACCACCACCCCATGGGGATGCCCGGAGCTGAAAAAAGCAGCACCAGTTGCTGGGGTATGCCCCCCAGGTAGCCCACGCCGATATAGACGCCCAGCCCGGCCAACATCAGCAGCCCCACGCCCACGGCGGCAATGCGATAGGTGGGTTGCCTGGAGCGCAGCCAAGGATGTCTCGCCGGCTGGGGTGATGCGTTGGGGGGGTGTTTCTTGGCGAATCGCATGAATTTTCTGCCAGGGATGAGGGTTCACCCCAGTCCAAGGGTGTCTCGGATGGGATGTCAGCGCAGGATCAGTAGCGGTGCGCGGGATCTCTTCAGCATGCGTGTGGTCGTGCTGCCCACGAAGAACTGTCGGACCCTGGAATGTCCGAAGGGCCCCATCACCAGCAGTTGGATGTCGTGATCCTCCTGATAGGCAGTCAAGCATTCTTCCACGGGACCGGGGCGGACCTCTGCACGCATGGCAAAGCCCTTGCGTTCCAGAATGCTTTGTGCTGCGTGGATCATGGCGCGATTGTCGGCGTTATCCTTGCCGACCATGAGCAGGTGCCCTGACAGCCCGCTGAGCAGCCGGCTTTGCGCTACCCGGGCCACCACTTTGTTGGCTGCTTCACTGCCATCGTAGGCGATCAGGAAACGCTGCGGGGTGGTGTAATGTTCCGGGACGATCAACACGGGTGCGCCCAGGGTGCGAATGATGGTTTCCAGGTGGCGGCCCACTTGCTGCATGTCGCCTTTGGAGTGATTTCCCTGGCGGCCCACCACCACGATGCGGGCCTCGTGCTGCAGTTCCTGAAGTACCTGGGCAATATCGCCCTGGCGCAGCAGATTGCCCGGTTCCAGGATGCCCTGGCGCATCAGTCGATCCGAGGCCTCGTTCAGGAGGGCCTGGCCCTGTTTTTGAGGCAACTGACGTCCTTGTTGTTGCGTCCGTTCCTGCGTGCTGTGAGGCGACTCCTGGCGTTCCAGGGGTGACGCCTCGCGGACCGGTCGGGTACCGGAGGTTTCCGGCTGAATGCTCACATGGAGCAGCATCACGGGAAGGTCCATGCACCGACTCACCCAGGCCGCGTGATCACACACGGATGGCGAAGCGCGGGATCCGTCAATGCAGGCAACGATGTTGTTCATTTGCATCACCTCAAGCGCATCGGTCGGCGGTATCCGCTGAGGCTGCCTGCCGCCGTGGTATCCATTTGGATTGATCCGATGGAATATGGTGCCCGGAGCCGGACTCGAACCGGCACGGCCTGAGGCCGAGGGATTTTAAATCCCTTGCGTCTACCCATTTCGCCACCCGGGCGGGGTGATTGCAGGTCCGGCACCTTACTCCCATGATGCACCCGCAGGAGGGCAGTATAACGGCCCCGGCAGGCGGGTAAAAGCAATGGACTTAACCTAGAGCCCCTGATGCCGCTAACCTGAGGTGAGTGCCTTTCATGACTGATCAAGGAAACAGAAGATGAGTGCCAAATCCGAGAGTTTGATGAGGTTGGTGGCCCTGACCCGCGGTAGCGAGGAGGTGGGCCCGCTGCTGGCGGATTACGTACAGCGAAAATACCACGTCAAGGATATATCTTCCTTTATCTCCGGCGATGTGGAGGGGGTAGACGATAAGGAGGCTCTGTACGAGCAGTGGGCGCAATGGATTGAGAACGGTGAGTTGGATCGATTCGTCATTGATGAACCTCCCGAGGACCATGACGATGTCGACAATGGCCAGCCCTTTCAGGATCCCGAGGAGGCCTTGCTGGATATGGTGGAGGCTGAGTCCGAGCCCAAGCGCGAGTCGGCATCCACCCCCACTCCGTTGCACCCGGGAATGATTCCGGAAGCGGCGCCGGAGCCAGAGCCGGAGCCGGAACCAGATGCGACTCCGGAACCGGAACCGACTCAGGAGCCGGAGCCGACCATGACACCGCAGGATTCAGACGAGGAAGCAGACATGGCCGCAAAGCCGGAAAGTACATCGCAGCCCGAGAGCCCTTCCGAGGACCGCGCCTCCGCTGGCAGCCTGGACGCCATCGTGGCATCCATGATCAGTGCGCGCCTGGAGGCATTGCCGCCGCCAGAATCACCTGTTTCGGAGGAGCGCATCCGCGAAATCGTTCGCGAGGAGGTGCGTTCCATGTTGCGAAATATGCTGTCATAGATGACGAAGGCACGAGACCTGCCGTCATCCCGCATTCGAGCGTCTGAATGCGCATGTTCCCGGGATTTCCTCTCCGGCAGAGGAGTACACTGATGAACGGGTGGTGAGCCCGGTCTGTCAGGGCGCCCCGCATCCGGCGGGCGCCCTGTATACGGGCGCCCTGTATAAATGGGTTGATGGCAACGACCCCGGGAGGTCGAGCTATGTGGTTGCGGGTGGGTTGTACCCTTGAGATGGACTTCCAGGTGGAAAGTCCCATGCTGTTGCTCATGCGGCCGCGCAGCGATGCGCACCAATGGGTGGCGCAGGACCGCTATACCGTGTCGCCCGGCATGCCGATCGTCGAGTATACGGATATGTACGGTAATCTCTGGCAGCGACTGACGGCGCCTGCCGGCCACTTTCAGGTGCAGGTGCAGTCAGAGGTGCAGGTTCCCACCCGGTTGGAGCGGGCGCCGGGTGCGCCTTTTGTGCTGGTACAGGACTTGCCGGACCAGACACTCATGTACCTCACGCCGAGTCGCTATTGCGACTCGGATCGTTTGGGTCAGCAGGCCGCACAGATCGTGCGGGGCAAGATTCCGGGGTACGATCAGGTGGATGCCATCACTCGCTGGACCCATCGCCACATGACGTATCTCACCTATTCCGATCCTGCTCCGATCTCGGCGCGGGAGGCCATCGAGCGAGGCAACGGGGTTTGCCGCGATTTTGCCCAGGTGGGTATTGCACTGTGCCGGAGTCTGAGTATCCCGGCGCGCTATGTGGTGGGCTATCTGCATCGGTTGGAACCCATGGATCTCCATGCCTGGTTCGAAGCCTATGTGGGCGGGCAGTGGTTTACCTTCGACCCCACTCAGGCGGAAACGCAGGTTGGACGGGTACGTCTGGGGTATGGTCGTGATGCCTCCGATGTGCCGGTGTTCAACCAGTTTGGCCCCTTGGTGATCCCCTCTCGCATGGACGTATTCGTGGAGCAGATCGAGGATCTGACCCACTGAGCTGATCGCCCCCTCCCCTGGGTTGCCCCGTTAGCGAGGTTATCCCAAGGGCGGCAGCGGGGTGGCATTCACTCCAATGGTTCCACTTGATGCAGCTGCAGACTGCGCCCTTCTTCGGGGGCGTAGTGAAAACGGCCTGTCACCTTGACCGTCTCACCCAGGTGAGGGGCGATCATATCGTCCGGTTCAACCCCCACGCGACGCAGTTGCTCGTCCTCGATCCAGTAGTGCAGGGGGTCCTCCACGTAGCGCACCACACCCTGAGTGGTGATCATTTGGCCATCATGGCTGGCGGGTTGGGACGCAAGTACCATCAGGGGGACTTGCGCGGCGGGCTCCTCTCCACCGCAGGCTGATAGCATCAGCCAGGTGGTGGCGGCGGCGATCAGGGGTAGGGAACGGGCGAATCTCATAGGAACTCCTTAAGGAGGGGAGGGTAAGGGGTTGGGTCAAGCCCCGGCATTTCGTTGCAGCCATCGATCCAGTTGATTGGCAAAGGCTTGCCGGTCACCCTGGCTGAGGGCTGGCGGGCCGCCGGTGTCGACGCCGCTTGCCCGTAGGGTGTCCATGAAGTCTCTCATCTGCAAACGTTGGCGGATCGTGTCCCGGGTGTACAACTCACCACGCGGGTTGAGTGCCTGTCCCGCCTTGTCCAGTACCTCGGCGGCCAGGGGGATGTCGGCGGTAATGACCAGGTCCCCCGAGGAGATCCGGCGCACGATTTCGTTATCCGCCACATCGTAGCCGGATCCCACCTGTAGGGTTTTGATAAAGGGTGAACGCGGTACCTGGATGAATTGGTTCGCTACCAGGGTGACGGAGATTCGGGTGCGTTGTGCCGCACGAAACAGGATCTCCTTGATCACCACGGGGCAGGCATCCGCATCCACCCATATGCGAGGGCCGGGGTCGTGTGTAGCGGGTTGAATGGATGTCATTGCACCAGTGTAAACCACATTTCTGTTCAGGATCCCCTGTGATTGCCCTGACTCCCTGCATCCAGGGGGTGAAGCCCCCCTGGATGCAGGGGAGTTAAAGGGGGACTTCAGAGCGGCTTGCCTTGGCCTGGCATGCCTGAACCGCTTTGACCAGGTTGTCATTCGGGGCAGGGGCATGCCCCCAGCCATCCACATGGATCAACTGCTCCAAAGGCAATCGAGGGCGCCAGCCTGCGGCTTCCAGTTCAGGTTTGTCGTGGAAGTGGCTGACACGGCCAATACACAGATAGGCCACGGGGACGATCTCGTCAGGTAGATTCAGTACCTCGCGGATATCCTCCGGCCGAAAGATGCTCACCCAGCCCACGCCCAGCCCCTCGCTGCGGGCGGCCAGCCACAGGTTCTGCACGGCGCAGACCACACTGTAAAGGTCCATTCGGTGGTCGTGGGTGCGACCAATCACCACCGGGCCGGCACGCTCCCGGTCGCAGGTGATGCACAGATTGATGGGGGCATCCAGAATGCCCTCCAGGCGCAGACTGCGGTAGGTTTCCTGTTTCTCGCCTTCGAACATCCCCGCTGCCTCTTCATTGGCACGGGTGAACGCCTGATGCGCCCGATCCTTGATTTGCGGATCCTTGACGACCACGAAACTCCAGGGCTGCATGTAGCCTACCGAGGGAGCAAAGTGGGCCGCCGTCAGGATCCGGGCCAGCATGTCATCGGGCACCGGGTCGGGCAGGAACTGCCCTCGCACGTCCCGCCGGCAGAGCATATTGCGGTAGATGGCCTCGCGTTCGGCCTGAGTGAAACGGTGAGGTTCGTGGTTTGAATCACCAGCCTGCATGTTATTCCCCTTGTTCAAGCAGGTGGGACGGCAGCCCGGCCTTGCTGCCGCATAATGAAGCTGTCGGGCCGGTCTTCTGACTCGGGTTCGTCCCGTGGAAACGCCTTCCCGCGCATGGCAGTGGCATGATGTCTCCGCGGTCCCCCTCACAGCGCTGGGCGCGTTGCGGACTCGGTGATCGTGGATCGATCACCCCACCGCATTCCCGATTCTCCCGTGTAAAAACGGGCACCCGACAGCCGATGATGAATGGCGGGGTGCAGTATAACGGATAGTCTGCCTGGTTCGGCAGGATGTCCCGGGTGGAAACCGGTGCCCCATTTTCCAAAACCTGTCGGTATACTGGCCGCATGGATGCGCCTACATTTGCCGTCACCGATGGCCCCCTGCTTCAACTGACTGGATTGCAATCCGATCACATGGGGCCGGTTGATTTGTCACTGGCGCCTGGCGAACTGTTGCTCATCGCCGGCCCCTCCGGAGCCGGCAAGTCGCTGCTGCTCAGGGCTATTGCCGATCTGGATCCCCTTCGTGGCCAGGTATGGCTGGACAACCAGTTGCGGGAAACCATTCTCCCCGCCCTTTGGCGCCGCCAGGTGGGGTATTTGCCGGCAGAGCCCGTGTGGTGGGCGGATACCGTGGATGCGCATTTCACGGGAGTTCAGGACGACTGGCTGGAGCAGTTGGGGTTCCAGTCGGACGTGCGCCAATGGGAGGTGGAGCGCCTCTCCAGTGGCGAGCGTCAGCGCCTGGCCCTGGCCCGGATGCTCGGCAATGGTCCTCGAGTGTTGCTCCTGGATGAGGCCACGGCCAACCTGGATCCCGACAATACTCTGCGCATGGAGTCCCTGGTCAGGGGATATATGACTGAACGACAGGCCGGTGCCATCTGGGTCAGTCATGATCATGAGCAGCGCCAGCGACTGGGTGGCCGTCTGCTGATGATGGAACTGGGGCGGCTGGCCGAACCCGCGCTGGAATCGAGGGCCTGACCATGGAGGTGATACATCTTTCCCCCTGGGATCTGAGCATCGCTGCCCTGCTGGTCATGGCTTTGGCGCTGTTGACGAGCCGCGTGGGCATGGGCCTCTCCAAGGGCCTGCTGGTGGCAGCGACGCGCACCGTGATCCAGTTGCTGCTCATCGGACTGGTGCTGACCACCTTGTTCGAGCACGCTGCCTTGCATTGGGTGGCTCTGATGGCGCTGATCATGCTGCTGGTGGCGGGCCGCGAGGTAATGGCACGCCAGGCACGGCGTTTTCGGGGCTGGTGGGGATATGGCATTGGCACCTTGGCCATGTTCACATCGGCCTTTACTGCCACGATTCTGGCCCTCACGGTCATCATCAGCCCCGCCCCGTGGTGGGAGCCACAGTACGCTATCCCCCTGCTGGGTATGCTGCTGGGCAATACCATGACGGGCATTGCCCTGGGCCTGGACCGGCTCACCACCACGGCCTGGCAGCAGCGGCGCATGATCGAAGGGCGTCTGATCCTGGGGCAGACCTGGTCCGAGTCCATTCAGGATATCCGCCGGGATGCTGCCCGCAGTGGGCTCATGCCCATCATCAACGCCATGGCCGCTGCCGGTATTGTCAGCCTGCCGGGCATGATGACCGGTCAGATACTCGCCGGCACCCCCCCCATGGAAGCGGTGAAATACCAGATACTGGTCATGTTCCTGATCACCGCCGGCACGGGCTTTGGCACTTTGGGGGCCATCTGGCTGGGCGCCCGGCGCCTGTTCGACGAGCGCGAACGTTTGCGGCTGGATCGGCTGGCCTGACGAGGACCCCGCCCCCGGGAGCGGGGGCATCAAGAGATTTGCCAGTCCACCACGGGGCGTTCGCTCAGCAGCCATGACCCCAGCCCAGCGACCACGAGTCCAACCAGGGCGAAGAGCATGAAGGTGGTCACATGGCCTTCCGTGCCGACAAGCCAGCCGGCCAGTGGAGAGCCGGCAACCTGGCCGATTGAGGTGGCGAGCAGGGGCACGACCGGGCCAAGGGATGGCGCCTGCTCCATGATCTGGATACTCCTGACCAGGTAGAAACCGGTGAGAGTCATGTATCCCACGCCGAACAGGGCCGCGGATGACAGGGCGAGAGCAAAGTTGCCTGGATCCCAGGCCAGTAGCGCGATAGAAGCCGACATCACAGTGAGGCCGGCAGCATGGCTAAGGGCCGGTCCGAAGCGAGAAATGAGATCACCCGCACCGCCCCCCGCGATTCCTCCAATGCCCACGGCCAGCCACATCCAGGCGGTCTGGCTCGATGCCAGACCTCCAGAAGTGATCACCGCATCGGGCGCGAACACCCAGTAGGCCGCGCTGACGCACCCCATGGCAAAGGCCAGTGAACTCAGCCGCCCGATGCCAAGCCATTGCATGCGACTCACGGGGGGAGGCGCTGGGCGAGATGGTGACGCTGTGGCAGGCCGATCCTCCCGAGGCAAATAGACGAGAGTCGCCAGGGCGCCTATGGCAGCCAGGGCGGCGAACCCCATATAGGCGCTACGCCAGGCCTCTGCCCAGATCAGCACGGCCGGCATGGCAAGTGCGATGCCCAGGCTGGTGCTGGCATTGATGGTGGCATTCACCCTCCCGCGAAGGTGGGGCACCACCACCCGGTGAACGGCCTCCGCCATGACAGGAGAGGACAATCCGGTGCTGATTCCACAGATCAGCACACCAACGGCCAGCAGCATGGATGTGGGTGCCTGAGCAATCGTGATCAGCCCCACCCCGGCCAGACTGGCGGCTGTTAGCGCTGCGTGTCGTACCCCGAGGCGACGGGTCATCCAGGGGGCGACAAGGATGGCGAAGACAAAACTCAGGAAGGGGAGGGCGCCGATGACCCCGGCCATGGTTGGCGTGATCGTCAGTTCGTTGCGCATTTCGGGCAGAAAGAGTCCGAATACGAAGCGAGCCAAGCCGTAGGTAATGGCGATGACCCCGCCGCCGAGGGTCGCCATGCCAAGAGGGGATAAGGGTTTCATCGAGTCTCGCTTTGCGCTGCCAACAGCAGGGTGTCAACGGCCGCCCGGGTGTCGGCCAGGGCCGCCTGCGTGCCCAGCAGGGCCACGGCGGTGTTGCTTCCTTCCAGTACCATGAAAAGCCGTCGCGCCAGGCCGTCGTGGTGATCCAGCCCATCGCGGGCCAGGCCGGCCTCAAGGCGCCCCAGCAGGTCGGCCTTGGCGGCAACCGCCAGGGCATGAATCTCGGTGCTGTGTTCGGCGAACTCCCCCATGGCCTTGACCATGATGCAGCCATGCTGGCTGTGGTTTTCCAGCCAGCGGCCATGGGCGTCCACCAGGGCCCGAGTGACCTGGCCCGGCACCGCGGAGGCCGTTGCCGTATCGAGGCTGGCCATGAAGCGTTCATGGCGCGTCGCCAGGACGGCGGCCACCAGGGCCTCCTTGGAGGCGAAATGGTTATAGAGCGTCATGCGCACCACCCCGGCGGCTGCCACGATGCGGTCGATTCCCGTGGCATGAAAGCCCTCTTCATAGAAGAGTCGCTCGGCGGTGGCGAGCAGTTGGTCACGTTTGGAGGCGGGCATCGAGGATCCTATTTATATAGATCAGTCTATATAAATATGAACGTCATGACTGGCGCTGTCAAAGGATTTCTTGGCCAGCTGCTTCCGGCAGGCACTGAGCGGTCCTTTTGAACTGGACGCAGCCTTGCTGCAGGGGCGTCTTGATGGCCGCAACGTCATCGCGGTCATTCGAATACGGGCTGTATCTCGCGCATACTCTCGACACTGGTTCAGAAACTTCCCAGCCCAGTGCCCCATTCGCGTTTCCCGAGGACGACCCATCCCATGGCCACCGTCAAAAGTACCTGCTACGAGTGTGATGCCAACTGCGCCATCGACGTGACCCTCGATCCCGGTGGCGAGCCCGTGAAGATCGATGGCCCCGACTGCCCCCGATGTTATGTGCAGCTGGATCGGCGCAACCATCCGGATCGACTGATCCACCCGCTGCGGCGGGTGGGGCCCCGAGGGGGAGGCGAGTTCGAGCGCATCTCCTGGGATGAGGCGCTGGACACCATTGCCGAGCGCTTGAGCGCCACGCGTGCTCAGCATGGCGCCGAGACGGTGGCCTTTTTCGCAGGCTACACCAAGGAGGCCCGCCCGCAGCTGCAGCGCCTGGCCCACGCCTTCGGATCGCCCAACTACATGACCGAGAGCGGTTGCTGCTTCTCCTCCACCAAAGTGGCGGAGGAGGTGACCTTTGGCACCAAGATCAAGACATCCTCCACGGTGGCCTCAGAGGCCACTCGCTGCCTGCTGGTGTGGTCCACCAACCCGCGCGGCTCCATTCCGCCCTTTCATCAGCATGCCCTGGCTCAGGCCAAACCCGGACGACCCATGATCGTGGTGGATCCGCGCGTCACGCCCCTGGCGGAGCAGGCCGAGGTTCACCTGCAGATCCGGCCCGGTACCGACGGGGCCCTGGCACTGGGCATGCACCATCTCATCTTCGCGCATGGCTGGCAGGATCAGGCCTTCCTGGACGAATGGGGTAACGGCGTGGAGGCTTTTCGGGATTATGTGGCGGCATTCACGCCCGAGCGGGTGGCGGCCATCTGTGGCATTGCGGTGGCGGATCTGGAGCGTGCAGCCCGGTTGTATGCCACCCATTCACCGGCGCAGATCATGCTTTCACCCACGTCCACGGTGCAGCACAGTAACGGCTTCCAGAATCACCGGGCCGTCATCCTGCTGGCCGCCGTCACGGGCAATATCGACCGCGAGGGCGGTAATCGCTTCTTCAATGACAAAGTCACCCCCAAGCCCATCGATCTGTTCGATCACTGCCTCAAGAACCTGCCACCGCGCATCGGCGATGAGACCTTCCCGGTGTGGACCCGTCATTGGCCGGCGGCGCAAAGCATGCTGTTGCCCGATGCCATTCTGGAGGGGCGGCCTCAACCCATTCGCGCGTTGCTGGCCATGGGTATCAACACGGTGATGTGGCCACACTCACAGCGCATGGAGCAGGCGCTGGGGGCGCTGGACTTTTTCGCCGCATCCGATTTCTTCCACAATCCCGCCACGCGCATGGCGGACATCGTCCTGCCTGCCGCCACCAATCTGGAACGCACGGCCTTGATCGCCTATCCGGGCTGCAACTTCCGTGGCGAACTGCGCTACCGGCGCGCCGCCGTCAAACCCCGTGGTGAGGCGCGCCCGGATGCGGAGGTCTTCCTGGATCTGGGGGTGCGCCTGGGGATGGCGGATCAGTTCTGGAATGGCAATCTGGAGGCCTGCTGGGCCGAAGCCGCCGAAGGGATCCCGGAAAGCATTCGTGAGCAGGTGTACAACGACCCGGATGGGGTGACCGTGTTTGCGGGGGTACTGGATGAGCTGGTGGAACATGGCTTTTTGGAGGGGGATCGCCAGTATCGCCTGAGGGGTTTCAAAACCCGGAGCGGCAAGGTGGAGTTCGATGCCGGGGAACTGCGCGATGCCGGGCATGAGGGGTTGCCTGTGTGGTGTGAACCTGCCGAGAGTCCCCTCTCCACGCCTGAACTGGCCCGGGATTACCCGCTGGTGCTCACCAGCGGAGCCCGCCACAAGCATGCCACCCACTCCCAGCATCAGTATCTGGAGCGCATGCGCCGGGCGGTGCCCGATCCATTGGTGGAACTGCATCCCAGCGACGCGGCAGATCGTGGCATTGATGATGGCGATGTGGTGGAGGTCAGTTCACCGCGTGGGCGGGTCCGGTTTGTGGCGCGGGTGACCAACCGCATCAAACCCGGCGTGGCGCACTGCGCCCATGGCTGGAATCATGCCAACGTCAATGAACTGACCGATGACTGCAAGCTGGATCCCATCAGTGGCTTCCCGGCATTCAAATCGCTGCTGTGCCAAGTGGCACGGGTAGGTTGAGCCATGCCCTTTATCGGTGTGCTACCGGAACGCAAGCATCTGTTTCAGCCTGAACCACAGCGGGACGTTGCCGTGTCGGATGCGGCCGCCTGGCGACTGAATCCGCGTTACCGCCTTATCTATGACAAGCTGCGGCTGGCCCTGGATGCGGGGCTGACTGCCGCCCCCTGTGGCGTGGCGCCCATGGATCTTGGGGTGGCCCCGGATGAAGACGTCTTCGTCAAGCCCATCATCAACCTGGCTGGCATGGGGCTGGACGCCCGGTCGATGCGGGCAGGTGATGTCCCTGCGGAGCCCGGGAGTTTCTGGTGCCAGCGCTTGAGCGGATTGCACACCAGTACCGACTGTCTGGTTCAGGAGGGTGTGGTGCGCTGGTTCGCCCATACCCGGGCTTCGGCTGAGAAGGATGCTGCCCGGCCCATTTACTGGGAGATCGGCGCTTCCCTGCCGGAACTGGAGCCCTGGATTCATGACTGGGTGGGGTGTCATCTGTCCGGTTACAACGGCCTGTGCAATATCGAACTGATCGGCGGCCAGCCCATCGAGGCCCATCTTAGGGGGTCCAATGGCTTTTTTGACTTCTACGGCCCGGATTTTCTGCCGGCCTGGGTGGCACTGGCCGATGGGGCGCCATTCACCCCGCCATCGGCCCCTGAGGGCGGCTTCGTGATCTCCGTGTTTGGCAAGGCGGATTTAAGCAAGGCCAACCTGAAGGCTGCTGACGCAGCCGGGGTGCAAGTGCAGCCGGATAACGCCACGCCTGGTCGGGCTGCCATCCTGCGCTGTCACGATCTTGAAGCGGGTGCCCAGGTGTACGCTTGGCTGTCAGGGGGCACGCTGAAAGGGGATGGCGGGGCCTGAGTGTCGGGTCGGCGGGGTATCCCGGTCCTTGGCTTGTCACGCCAACCTTGCATCACGGAATTCCTGGGAGATGATCAGTCGGTTGCGGCCTGACTCCTTGGCTTGAAGCAGGGCCTGATCTGCCGCGTTCAGCAGGGCCCGCGCCCGTTGCTCGGGAGGTTCTCCTTTCAGCAGCCTTGGCGGCAGGCGGGCGGCGCCGATGGAGACGGTCACGTGGATTTCACCCTCTTGATCCATGGGTACGGGGGTGGCTTCCACCTGATGGCGCATGCGTTCGGCCACGGTATGTATTTCCGCGGGCTCCAGAGCCGGTAGCAGAACGACGAACTCCTCTCCGCCGTAGCGGGCCAGCAGATCGAATCTGCGCAGGTGGTGCGCAAGACGTTGTGCCACGGCAGTGATGACCTGGTCCCCGGTGGCATGCCCGTGATCGTCGTTGACCCGCTTGAAGTGGTCGATATCCACGAACAGGCAGGCCAGGGCGTGGCCCTCCCGTTCCATGCGCAGGATCTCGTCCTGCAGTCGCTGGTCGAAGAAACGGCGATTGCGCATGCCCGTGAGCGGATCCGTCACACCGATTTCCCGTAGCCGCCACGCGGAAAGGGTGTTCTCCAGGCACACCGATACCACCGCCGCCAGTCGCTTGAGCAGGTAGGTATCCTGGTCGGTGCTGTAACGTTCGGCCCGGCAACTGCCCAGCACCAGCAGGCCGATGGGGTCCGTGCCCCGCCTGAGCGGCAGCAGGGCCCGGCTGCCCAGTTGTGTCATGCCGCAAAAATCCAGGACGTCGGGATCGTCATCCCCCGGTGAGCCCAGGGTGGGTTCCCGCAGGGGGCGCAGTGGAGCAGGGTCCGCGATCAGTCGCAGCGGCCAGTGCTCGGGCAGGTTGTGACTTTCCAGTGCCGTTTGCAGGTCGTTCTGGTCGTCGCAGAGCACCAGGGCCACTTGGTCCAGGTCGAAACCGGTCTTGAGATCTTCCAGAAGAATCCCCAGGACCACCGAGAAGTCATGCGCTTCCAGCAGTCGCAGTTCCAGGGCGGCGAGACGGTTGAGCTTTTGTTCGGTTTCCCGAGCCGCGTCGATCAGGGCCTCCAGCCGCGTCCGCAGCCACTGTTTCTCCGTTGCCGCCTGTCTTTCCATGTTCAAGTGAGCCTTCTGTTGGAACCCGCGAGGAAGTACTGCGCACCTGGGCGATAGCCTAACCGAGCCGGCGGCCAGTGCACAGCACCCCCACTGACAGGGTGAAGCTCTCCATCACAGGGCAGCCCGAAAGCTGGCCTGTGAGGAGATGCCAGCCTCGCCTTAGCCACTCAACTGATCAAAGGCTTCCAGTGCCTGGGCACCGTAGACATAGGAAGGGCCACCGCCCATGTAGATGGACAGGCCGATGGTCTCCATGATTTCCTCGCGGGTGGCGCCATGCTTGATGGCCGCCCTGGTATGGAAGCCGATGCACCCTTCACAGCGGATGGCAATGCCGATGGCCAGGGCCATCAATTCTTTCTGCTTGCAGGACAGCGCACCGTCCTGAGACACGGCTTTGTCCATGGCACCAAAGGCCTTGACGACTTCAGGGATCCCGCTACCCACTTCCTGCATCAGTCCGCCCAGGTGTTTAATGGTCTGGTTCCAATCTTTTTGCATGCCGCGCTCCGCGATATTTGATTAATGTCAGGATTAGTTGAGTTGATGAGTGTGGGATTGTGGTACATCCGGCGCGGATACAGCAACTGTTTGGGTCGATTGGGTTCTGACAAACGAGTTTCATGTTGACGTCATCGCAGCGTAATGCGTTGATGTTTTCATAGGCGGCCTCGCATTTATCGAGTGTCTGCCATGTATTTTTCGTCTGGTCTCCGAGTGTTTTTGGTCAGTGCTTTGCTGTTCCTTGCGGTCTTGCCCGCCTCGGCAGCGAGCGAACCGGCGAAGAACGTGATTCTGATGATCGCCGATGGTATCGGTTTCAATGGCTGGATGGCTGCAGACTATTACGCAGGAAAAGCCGGCGAGCGGCCGTATCAGGTACCTCGTCCTGATGGGACCGCTCCGTTGCTCGTTGGCCAGACCACGTGGTCCCTTAATCCGGTCGATGGGGCGGGTGAATTGCTGGGCAAGCATGAGCGCGCGGTCGCTGCCGTCCCGCAAGGCTATGATGCCGCCACCCGTTGGCACCGGTTTGAAGCGACATTCGAGAACGACTTCGCGCCGGTGGGCCGCTCCTATACCACGTACACCGATTCTGCCGCTGCCGGTACGGCTCTGCACAGTGGCAAGAAGACCCTCAATGGTCGAATCAACGTGGACTGGCGTGGGGAGTCGGCATTCATGCCCATCGGGCAACTCGCCCATGAAAGTGGCCGTTCCGTGGGCATCGTCACCAGCGTGATGGCATCGCACGCCACTCCAGCATCGGCATGGTCGAATAATCTTTCGCGGGACAACTATGCCGAGATCTTCAATGAGATGGTTGATGGCCGCCTGGATGTCTTGATGGGAGCAGGGCATCCGGAATTCGACAATGACGGGCGCCGTGTCCAGGCAGACGAGGATGACTTGTTCCGTTTTGTAGGCGGTCGCGAGACCTGGGAAGCGCTCAAGGCGGGAGGCCACAACGGCTATGCTTTCATCGATGGTCTTGAATCGTTCGAGGCCGTCGCTACCGGCGATATGATGCCGGAACGTCTGGTGGGTATCTTCCAGGCACATCGCACCGCTCAGGCCAGGCGCCAGAACCAGTCAGCCGATCCACACAACCCCTCTGGTATGGCATTTGTTCCCAACGTGCCGGAACTGGCCACCATGGCTACCGGCGCTTTGCAGGTGCTGTCGCGGAATGAGGATGGTCTGTTTCTGATGGTCGAGGGGGGCGCGGTCGACTGGATGGGACATGATAATGATATGCCAAGGTTCATCGAGGAACAGGAAGCGTTCAACCAGGCTGTCGTCGCCGTCATCGATTGGGTTGAGACCCACAGTTCCTGGGAGGAGACACTACTGATCGTCACTGCCGATCACGAGACCGGAGGGATCTGGGGCGAAGGCACATTCATGAATGGTGAGGGCGGCCCAATTGCTACCTCGCTGGAGGACGAGGCTGCGGTGGAGGCAGCACGGTTTGATCCCACTGAAGATCGCTTTGAGCGTTTTCTTGCAGTTCAGGACCGCGGTGCCGGTAATCTGCCGGGTTACCAATTTGCCTCCGGAAAGCATACCAATGAACTGGTCCCCCTGTGGGCTTTAGGCCATGGGGCCGAGGCATTTCAAGCCCTGACCCGGCACGATGCATTCGCAGGTCGCTTATGGGGGCGTGGGGCACCCTATGACTGGAATGGCGATTATGTGGAGAACACCCATGTATTCCATGTGATGCAGGCTGCTTTGCACCTCCCGGCGGTTTTACCGTCACCGTTGAGTAGCGCCAGGTTGCATCAAAACGAAAAAAATGTCGTGCTGCGCTTTGCCATTATTGGTGATGCCGAGCCCAAGCCGCTCGCCGAGTTCCCGGGGGTGGCGAAGACGGTGGATCACATCAACCGACTGGCTGACTCGGGTCGTATTGATCTGGTGGCTGGCGTGGGGGACATTCCCCACAAGGGCACCACCATCCAGTATGACGCTGTGACCGCCGTTCTTTCGCGGCTGGTACGTCCGTTCTATCCGATCATGGGAAACGAGGAGTTTGGTTCGACGGAACGTCGCTTCCTCAGGTATGCCAACCAATGGAGCATGGACCAGCCCACCATTGATTCAGTTCGATACGTGGTCGAGCACGATGAGGTCGCGCTCATCTTCGCAACACCGGATCGCGATGGGCGCGATTTCAGCGATGAAGGGCTGGCGTGGGTCGAGGAACAACTGGAAGCGCTTGCACCCAAGCCCGTATTCCTGTTCACGCATGGGGCGCCGGTGGGTGTGTTTCCCGCAGGTGGAGACAAGGGGATTAACCATCCCCGCATTGAGAGCGTGCTCGCGCATGAGAATCTCGCCGCGGTCTTTTCCGGCGACCTGCACATGGATATCGAGCGGATCGATCCATTTCGAGAGATCAACGGAGTAACACACGTGCACGTCCCGGCGCTGGAGCGCACCAAGGTACCCGACAAGACCCGTCATACCCCTTATTTCCACGTTGTCAGTGTGATGACCGACGCCGAGGTTCTGATCGAGACCTACCGGGCTGGGGATGATGCGGACGCAGCCCCCCGGTTCAGCCATCGCTTTGCACTGACGGACTAACACTGTCTATTCGCTCGACCCCGAAGACGGCGGCCCCAATCCATTGGGGCCGTTTCATTATCGCTCTCACATGGGCGATCGGATTCATCTTCGTCGCTTGCCGCATAAGCCTTTATTCATTGTCTGGAGCTTTTCATGCCGTTGTTCCTCCTGAATCCAGTTCGTCTTGGTCTGGCCTTTGCCCTCCTCTGTGCATCGACTGCCACTGTCCACGGTGCATCGCATTTGATGCCGGCCGGTGAGACGCAGCCCACATTAGGCAATGCTCCGGTCAGTGCCGTGGGGGTGTTTTGGCAGGGGGGGCGAGCCTTGTTGGTCAACGATGAGGAACACGGAATTGATGCTCACAATTTTGAGGGAAAACGGTTGGCAACCTTCGGACGGACAGGAATGACTGACCTTGATGCCAGGTCCGGCCTGGAATGGCACGGTCGCGAGACGGTGGTGGTGGCAACAATCGATGAACCTGCCGGCCGGCCCGCAATCTTCACTGCCCAATCGGGGGAGTTTGTCGAGTCCAGGTTGACGGGATTTGATCAACTGACGTACATGCCAGACGCGTTGTGCCTGTTCTACGACCGTGTAGAGGCTAACCTCTACCTGTTTCTGCTCGATGGCGATGGCATGGCCGAACAATGGTTGCTGATGCCGCGGGGCGATTCATCGGTAGAGGCCCGTGCAGTACGCTCATTACCGGTCGGGGGGGAGACCAAGGGGTGTCAGGTCGACGATCGAGTGGCCCAGTTGTATGTGGCCGAGGAGGGCATGGCGATCTGGCAGTGGGATGCCCATCCCGAACGGCCTGTCAGTCGTCGTCCGCTTGATCTTGTCGCTCCCTGGGGAGGCCTCGACAACCCAACCGATATCGCAATCGATCCGGATCGTGAGCAGATCGTTGTTGCTGACGAGGGGAGTGGTTCTTTGCATTTCTATGCCCGTGACACGGGCCTGCCCCTGGGCGCATTTCAAGTGGTGAGTCAGGCAGGTATCGACGGGGTCGAGGCGCCGGAGATGATCGCCTGGGTACCCGCCGTGTCAGACAGTCCTCTCGAGGACACCTTTGCCCAGGGTGGGCTGGTGGTCACTGACGAGGACAACGCCAATGGGGCAGGCAACTACAAGCTGATTGATGCCACATCGGTCGCCGCACATACTCGCCGGGTTCATCTGGCTGCTGCGCCTGTTCCCGAGGCGGTTGTCGTGGTCAAGCCCATTGGCGCGACAGATCCGGTGGCAACCGGAGGGGACGCCGCCGACGATCCAGCGATCTGGGTCCATCCTGAAGACCCTTCGAAAAGTCTTGTACTGGGCACCGACAAAAAGGCAGGGCTGGCCGTTTATGGTCTGGATGGAAAGCTTCGTCAGTTCTTTGAGGATGGGCGCGTGAACAATGTGGACCTGCGCGACGGATTTTCCATCCAGGGTCGCGAGGTGGTCCTGGTCGCGGCCAGCAACCGGACCACTAAAGGGATTTCCTTTTACAGCATTGATCCGGACACTGGGGAGGTCTCGCGCCTGTCAGCGGAAACGCCGGTTGACACCGGTTTTGATGACCCCTACGGCCTATGCAACTATCGCAGCAGGAACGATGGCCACCATTATGTCTTTGTTAACGACAAGGAGGGCAACGTGGGTCAGTGGCGCATTGAGGCGAAAGAGGGGCGGATTGTTGGCCAACAGGTGCGGGAATGGTCCGTGGGGTCGATCACGGAAGGATGCGTCGCCGATGATGATCACGGCCACCTGTACATTGGCGAGGAAAATGTGGCGCTCTGGCGCTATGGCGCTGAGCCGGGTGACGGCGAGTCACGTCATGCGGTCGATTACACGCGCAAGCATGGCGGCAAACATCTGACTGCCGACATTGAGGGCGTGGCAATGGCGACAGGAGCCAGCGGAGGTGGCTACTTGGTCGTATCGAGCCAGGGTGACGATAGCTTTGCGGTTTATCGGCGCGAAGGAGATCATGACTTCGTGGGACGTTTCCGTATCGGGATGAATGCCGAGAGGGGGCTCGATGGTGCCTCGGAAACCGATGGTGTCGATGTGACATCGGCCAACCTGGGCCCGGGTTTTTCTGGTGGGCTTCTGGTTGTCCAGGACGGACGCAACCTCATGCCGGAATCCAATCAGAACTTCAAGTTTGTTTCCTGGGAAGCGGTGCTGGACGCGCTGGGTGAATGATCAAGCCCTCATCAATATCACTCCCACCCAACGCCGCCTTCATGGCGGCGTTTTGCATTAATGATGATACCCGTCGATGCCGGGCGTCATTGAACCTTCAACTCCTGGTCATTTTGTCGTGACGTGATCGTAACAGTGACGGATTAGGGTGCAGACCGTGTTTGAACGATCAGTTCATGTCAGTCAACGATCGATAACCGGGAGCCTATTTCATGCCTAAACCCAACCATCTGCGATACTGTCGCTTGGCCGCCGCCTGCGCCCTGGCCTTGTCGACATTCGCCATGCCGTCCTATGTTCTGGCCGACGAAGGCATTGTACGCGGCGAGTTGCGTTCAGCATCAAGCAATACCACCCTGGAAGGGGCTCGGGTGCGCCTGATGGAAGCCGGCCGCGAGACCTATACCAATGCCAACGGTCGGTTTCAGTTCAGGGACGTCGCTCCGGGTGAGTACACGCTGGTGGTGGACTACATCGGCATGGGGGAGACCCGCGAAATCGTGACCGTTGAGGAAGAGGGCGTCATCACCGCTCAGCTCACGCTGGGTGCGGATACCCTGGATGCCATTGCGGTGACGGGGCAGCTGGCAGGGCAGGCGCGGGCAATCAACCGTCAGCGGGCTGCCGCCAACGTGACCACTATTGTAGCCGCTGAGGAGATCGGCCAATTTCCGGACCAGAACCTTGGCGAAGCCCTGCAGAGATTACCGGGTCTGCAACTACAGCGCGACCAAGGCGAAGGCCGCTTTGTGTCCATCCGTGGACTGAACTCCAACCTTAACAGTATCAGCATTAATGGCATGCGAGTGCCGTCGGCTGAAGCTGATGAGCGCCAGGTCGCGCTCGATGTGATTCCCTCGGATCTGATCGCTGGGATTGAGGTGGATAAGGCAATCACACCGGATATGGACGGCGACGCCATCGGTGGAAATATAGAGGTCAGAACCCTCAATGCTTTTGATCGGGATGGTCGAGGAGGTAACGTCCGCATTGAGGGGGGCTACAATGACCTGCGCGATGCTTGGAGCCCAAAGGTCGGCGGGACTGTCTCCGATGTCTTTAGTGTTGGCGGGGGCAAGGACAACCTCGGTATCGCAGTGGGCGCAAGCTTCGAGGATCGTCAGCTGGGCTCGGATAATAACGAGACCGACGGTGCCTGGATCGCTGCGGCAGATGGTCGGGTGCCGCCGCAGATCGAACAGCGAGATTACATTGTCGATCGAAAGCGTCAGGGCCTAGCGGTCAATGTCGACTTCCGTCCTGACGCCAATAGTGAGTATTACGTTCGCACCTTGATGACGGAGTTCGAGGATGACGAGATCCGACGCCGTAATCAGTTTACCTTCGAAGACGCGTTCGAGGATGGTGATGTTGACTTGCTTGGTGATACGAGTGGTAGAGGCGATAACATCGAGGTCGGTCGGGACATCAAGCTACGCAAAGAGACGCAAAGCATCTTCTCCCTGATGAGCGGCGGCGAAAACCGGGTTGACGACTGGACCTTTGATTACCAACTAGGCTACGCCAAGGCTACCGAGAAAGAGCCGGACCGCGTTGATGCCGAGTTCCTAGCGACGGGTAACGGCTTTGACGAGACCTTTGATAGCGTTGCTTATCGCACGGTCGATGGTGGCAAGAAGTACCGCATGAGTGGGCCGGATGCCATGTATGATCCAGCCAGCTATCAATTGGCTGAAGTGGTCGTTGAGGATAACGAGACAGAGGAGGAAGAGTGGTCACTGGCCCTGAATATAAAAAAGGACACGACGTTTGGAGACTACCCCGGATTCATCAAGTTTGGCATCAAGGCACGCCTACGTGAAAAATATGCTGACTACACCGTCTACGAGTACGATGAGGATGATTTTGGTGTCGTGTCGATGACAGACTACACCAGCACGAACTTCGATTATCCATTTGACCGTTTCGGACCAGCGGTGTCCACTCGTTTGGGGGATTTCGTCGCAAACAATCGCGCCAATTGGACCTATGACGAGGATGTTTTTATCGAGGACTCTCAGGCGGCCGACTATTCTGCAGAAGAAGACATCTATGCCACCTACCTGATGGCGTCGGCAGACTTTGACAAACTTCGTGTGCTTGGCGGCGTGCGCTTGGAGTACACTGACTATAGCGCGACCGGCAATGAGTTTACGGAAAATGATGATACCGGTGAGCTTACTGTGTCGGGCGTGCAGGACGACAACAGCTATGTCGACATTCTGCCGGGTGTGCATTTACGCTATGAATTGTCACCGCGCAGCGTACTTCGCGGATCGGTCACCCGCTCGATTGCTAGGCCGACCTTTTCCGATATTGCACCATATGTCGTCCGCAAGATAGACGGGGGTGAAGAGGAGTTCGAGGCGGGTAACCCGGACCTGGATCCGTATCGTTCCACCAATCTTGACGTGATGTATGCCTTTTACCCGCGAGGCTCGTCGGCAGCTTACAGCATCGGGGCATTCTACAAGGATATCCAGGACTATGTGGTCGAAGCCGACGTGGCCGGTACGGATTTCAATGCTCGTGCCCGTACAGCCAACGAATATATCACTGCGGTCAACGGCGGGGATGCAACTGTTATGGGTATCGAGCTAAGTGCTTACCAGCATCTAGACTTCCTGCCTTCCCCCTTCGATGGGATGCTTGTGACCGCGAACTACACGTTCACGGATACCGAGGCGAGTCTGGAAGGGCGCGATGGCGATATCCCTCTGCCGCAATCCTCGGAAAATACTGCCAACTTTGCACTGGGCTACGAGAAGTATGGCTTGTCGCTGCGTGCAGCGGTCACCTATCGTGACAAGTACCTTGACGAGGTTAACGATGTGGAGGATTCCTCCGCTGACCGTTATGCGGACTCCCGTTACCAGGTTGATCTGAAGGGCGCCTACGATGTGAGCAAACATTTCCAGGTCTATGCCGAGGCCATCAACATCACGGATGAGCCGTTCTACGCCTACTTCGATCAGAAACGTTACAACTCGCAGTATGACGAGTTTGGCCCGACCTACAAGGTGGGTGCCAACTGGCGTTTCTGAGGAGCGCCCGGGGCGCGGCCATCGAGTCGCACCGACACCTGAGGGCGCGGTTTTGCCGCGCCCTTTTCACGCTACCGTCATATTCGATTCGTAGGGTGACTGCGTTGTCAGAGGGTATCCCACGAATCGCTCTGATCATCCTGTGACGAGGAAACACGCTTGGACCATATTCAGCTTTATCTCGATATCACCGTTTTCTCCATCCTGGGCCTGATGAGCCTGTTTGCCTTCGGTTTTGCCATTGAGCGCTGGCTCTATCTGCGCAACGTTCATCTGGGTCGCTTCGATAACGAGGAACGGTTGACCGTGGACCTGACCCGCCATCTGATCGTGCTCTCCACTGTGGGGGCAAATGCACCGTATGTGGGGCTGCTGGGCACGGTGCTCGGCATCCTGATCACTTTCTATCAAATCGGTCAGAGCGGGACGATGGACACCCAGTCCATCATGCTTGGACTGGCCCTGGCACTGAAGGCCACCGCCGGTGGGATTGCGGTAGCCATCCCCAGCGTCGTCTTCTTTAACACCCTGATGCGGCGTGTTGAGGTGCTCACTCTGGAGTGGAGAGGCCAGCGCAAGGAGGATGGCGTCCATGCCGCAGCGGTTTGATTCCATCAATGTCATTCCTTTTATCGACATCATGCTGGTGCTGCTGGCGATTGTGTTGATGACGGCGACCTTCGTGGTCCAGGGCGATATCGACGTGACCTTGCCGGTGGCCCAGAACAGTCATGAACCTGAGCCGGAGCTTGATGCCGTGCGCATTGGCATCGATGCCTCGGCGAGCCTGTTCTGGCAGGGTAAGCCGATCCAACTTTCGGATCTTGACGCTGAGTTGGGAACGGTTGCCGAGCAGGGGGGGGCGCGCCCGGTAGTGCTTAGTGTTGATGAATCCGTGTCATTTGGACGTTTTGTTGAGGTGGTCGATCTGATCAAGGGCCACCGGCTCGAAAAGATGTCGATCCGCGTGCAGGAGGGGGCGTGAAGCATCGGCAACGTACCACGCGGATCGGGCTGGCTGTCTCGACAATACTGCACGCTGGTGTGCTGGGCGCGGTGGTCTGGCCCTATAGCGAGCCTGACATGCTGCAAGCGTCCGGTGGGGGCAAGCCGGTTAATCTGACAGCCAGTGAATTTGTCACCGAAGAGCCTCAACCCGCCGTGAGTCCCGTCCAACCCAAGCCTGAGCCGGAACCTGAGCCGGAACCTGAGCCAGAACCTGAGCCGGAGCCGGAGCCGGAGCCGGAGCCGGAGCCGGAGCCGGAGCCGGAGCCGGAGCCGGAGCCGGAGCCGGAGCCGGAGCCGGAGCCGGAGCCAGAACCAGAACCAGAACCAGAACCAGAACCAGAACCAACCCCTTCACCCGATCCGGTCTCCCAGGTTCGTGAAACGCCCCAGGCAAAGGCGGCTGCCGACTCCACGCAAGACAACCCTGAAGACGATGACGACAGCTGGGCCAGCGAGGAGACCACCAGCGGTTCCGAAGCAGCCAGCCGACACCAGGCGCAACAAGCCTACATGGCGAGGCTGCGCGAGGCGATTGCCCGCAAGCGGCACTATCCTGATGCAGCCCGTAACAGGGGTATTGAGGGTACGGTGATCGTCAGCTTTGTCATGCATCGAAGCGGTCGGATCAACAATATCCGGGTCGCACAGGGCAGCGGCAACGATGCCATCGACCGGGCAGCAGTGGAAGCCGTCGGTCGAGCTTCACCCTTTGATAACTTCCCGAAAGAAATCGATCGGGACCACTGGCCCATGCAAGTGCCGATCAGTTTCCGGTTGCAATGAATGGATAGGTTCGAGGGCAGGATATGATCGCAAAACACCTCAAGTACGGCTTGATGGTATTGGCGTTAGGCGGCGGGTTGAGCATCGAGAGTACCGCGGGGTCCGAACCGCTGGACAACTGTCCATCCGTGCTCAGGATGGCGGATACAGGTATTGAGGGGATGGGGAACCTCCACGATGCATTTGGCCCCTTCGCCAAGCGCTTTGAAACGATTACCGGGATCGAGCTTCAGTTGTTCTCTCTCTCTAACCGCACTGCGGCGGGGAATGCACTGATCTATGGTGATGTTGATCTGGTGTTTGCCGGTCCCTCGGAGTACCTCCTGTTCCGTCGTGAAACCGGGGTAGACATATTGTTCACCGTCGAACGGCCTCACTATGGCAGCAGTTTCTTCGTGCCGGCCGACAGTGAGATTCACTCTCTGGAAGATCTGCGCGGCAAGCGTGTTGCGCTCAAGGATGTCGGCTCTGCCAGTGGTCATCTGCTGCCCATACTGATGTTGCGCAAGGCGGGACTGGATCCAAAGAGGGATCTCGATATCATCATGGCGGGCGACAGCCGTGCTGCGGCACTGGCCAACGGTGATGTCGCGGCCATGGGTGGGGGGAATCGTGATCTCCAACTGCTACGTCAGATGGATCCGGATGGCGAGTATCGCGTGATTGCCGAGAGCCCCCTTCTGCCGGGTGATCCGGTGCTGGTTCGTGCCAGCCTGCCACACGACTGCCGAACCCAACTCGCCGACAGGCTCGAAGCGCATGCCGACGCACTCTGGGAGGCACTGGTTGCAACCGACCGCAACCATGAAAAGTTCGTCCAGCGCGATTCGGCCCTGCGCTTTGATCGGTCCGCTTTGGACTACTCGCTGGTCGAGGAGGCCTATCGGGCGGCAGGGATTGATCTGTGAGCCCAAAGTGTCTGGATACATCCGCCGTGCCCGGGCTTGAGGCGAGAAGCGTACACAAACGCTTTGATGGACGGGTTGTGTTGCAGGGTGTGGACCTGTCCGTGGATAGGGGGTTGGTCACGATTCTGTTGGGGGCAAACGGCAGTGGAAAGTCGACGCTTATTCGCTGCCTGACTGGCCTGGAGCGAATCGATGCAGGAGAAGTCTGGGTGGCCGGTGAACGCACGGATGGCCTGCGTGGTTCGGATCTGCGGCGTTCACGGCGACGGGTGGCGGTGGTGTTCCAGCAATTCAACATCATCGGCAATGTTTCGGTTTTTCAAAACGTGCTCAATGGCGCAATGGGCCGAGTACCCTTTGGGGTGCTGGGCGTGCTTGCACCGCTGGCACCGGGCAGGCTTCGAGAAAAGGCCATGTACTGCCTGGCGCGTGTCGGGCTGGCGGATCGGGCGGATCATCCGGCGCGCACGCTGTCCGGGGGGCAGCAGCAACGGGTGGCAATCGCAAGAGCCCTGATGCAGGAGGCTGAGGTCGTGATCGCCGATGAGCCAGTCGCGAGCCTTGATCCCGAGGCAGGTCGGGCCGTTATGGACTTGCTGGTAACGGTCGCTCGTGAGGACGGCATGGCAGTGCTTGTCTCGTTGCACCAACTGGGCCTGGTTGAGCAATACGGTGATCGAACCGTTGGCCTCAAGGCCGGACGAGTGGATTTCGACACCCGGTTTGAAGCGGTGCCGCGGGACCGCATGGAGGCGCTGTATCTTGAGGATGCCGTCGCTCAGACCTCATTGGAGGACAGCGCATGAATACGCAGGCAGCCATCCCGCCGCGTTGGCGTGCGCCGCGCTGGACGGTGTGGGCGACATGGGCAGTTTTTCTGGCGATCTTCGTGCAGGGCGTGGTGGCGATCAAACTGACGCCCGAGCGGCTTTTGCGGGGCATTGGCAATCTGGGTGACTTTCTCGCCCGGGCCTTCCCGCCGGATACCGGCGGGCTGGATGCGGTGGCCTGGGCCATGCTCGAAACCCTCAACATCGCCATCGTCGGTGTGAGTGTCGGGGTGGTTCTGAGTGTGCCGTTCGCATTGCTGGCGGCTCGAAATACCACCCCCCACATGCTGGTTCGTTCCACCGTGCGCTTGGTTATCGCAACCCTGCGCACCATACCTGATCTGATCTGGGCGCTGATCTTCGTTGTGGCCGTGGGTCTCGGCCCCCTGGCTGGAGTGCTGGCCATCGTGCTGGACACCATCGGCTTCGCCGCGCGCTTCTTTGCCGAACGTATTGAGGAAGTTCAGCCCGGCCCGTCAGAGGCGCTTGCTTCGACGGGCGCAGGGCGGCTATCGGTCGTCATGGGGGCGATTCTGCCGGAGACCTTCGCATCGATGACCGCAACCAGTCTTTATAGTGTCGAGAAGGCGATCCGTTCGGCAGTGACCTTGGGGTTGGTGGGCGCTGGCGGTATCGGTGTCGAACTGGCTGCCTCCATGCGTCTGTTCCAGTACGATCGGGCCTTCATGATCATTCTCGTCATCCTGGTGGTGGTGATCGCGTTTGAGCAGGTCTCTGCGTCAATTCGTCGTCGCGTGATCTGAGCGGGGACCACCATGCCGTGATCAGTACTGCAGCCACCAAGTGAGCAGGCCGGCACCCACGGAAAGACTCAAGGTGCCGGCAACCCGGTAACCCAGGGCCCACCCGCCGATGCCCATGGCCAGGGTCCCCTTGACCAGGGAGTTGACAAAGGCGGCGATGAGGATACCCAGTGTGGCGGTCTCAAGGGACAGTCGCCCATCGGTCATGTCTGCGAGCGACAGGGTGATGGCATCCACGTCGGCCAGCCCCGATACTGCAGCCAGTGTGTAGATGCCCGCGTCTCCAAAATGTTCGGACAGGCCCTGGGAGAGCAGGATGATGCCCGCCAGCAGGGCAGCGAAGATCAACGCTGGTTTCAACTCGAAAGGGTTGGTCAGTCCCGGGCTTTCCTCGTGTGCCGTTGGGCTGCTCAACTTCCAGCACAGGGCCGCGAGGGCATAGGAAAGGGTCATCATCGCCAGGACCGGAAACAGCAGTTGTCTCGCCAGGTCCCAACTGAACAGGCTGCTGACCACCAGCATTCGCGGGAACATGGTGGCGCAGGCCACCAGGATACCCGCGGCCAACACGTTACTGGAACCTTGGGTTTTTCGGGCGATGCGGGCGAAGTTCACTGTCACGGCGGTAGAGGAGGCCAGTCCCGCCATCAGGCCGGTGAGCAGGATGCCCTTCCGTTCGCCGATGATCTTCATGGAAAAATAGCCCACAAAGGAGATGGCAGCGATCAGGACCACCATCCACCAGATCCGGTAGGGGTTCAGTGCCTCCCAGGGGCCATAACCTTGGTTGGGTAATAAGGGAAGGATGACAACCGAGATCAGCAGTAGCTGGAAGGCGGCGAACAACTCGCGTTCCTCCAGTCGATTCACCCAGGCATGCAGAACCGGCTTGATGCCCAGCAGCGTGGCGGTGACGACGGCGCCAGCGGCGGCAAGTGCCGGATAACCCAGGGCCGCCAGGGCGCCGAAGGCAAAAGTGAGCAAGCTGGCAATCTCGCCGGTGATGCCCATGTCCTGGTCCCGAACCTGAGCCATGACATGGGCGGCCACCAATACCAGCGCGAGCGCACCAAAGGCCACTGCCAGCACAGCCTGGCCCACCTCCTGGGCCAATAGACCCCAAACACCTCCCAGCAGTCCGATCAGAGCGAAGGTGCGGATCCCCGCGACGCGGCGCCCCTCATCCAGGTGGCGTTCTTTCCAACCCCGTTCCAGGCCGATGAGGAGCCCCAGGGCGAGAGCCAGGCCCAGACTGTAAAACGGCGTCAGTTCTTCCATGGTCGTTATCCCGTTATTTGGAGGACCTGAAGGAGAGTCACGTCCGCCCCCAGGGGAAATCCCTGGAGGCCTCAAGACGTCCGACCGAGTTTAAAACCTCGCTGATGCTTCGTCGATGAAGTGGCCTGGCGTTGTTCTCAACCCTTTTTCTTCCCCAGGCTCCGCAGTCGCTCGGTGCCGGTTTCCACCAGTTCGTAGAACATGGGAATGAACAGGATCGCCACGTAGGTGGCCACAATCATGCCGCCCACGATGGGCGTGCCCAAGGCGTTGCGCGCACCTTCACCGGCTCCTGTGGCCAGGGCCAGGGGCAGCACCCCCAGGATGAAGGCCATGGAGGTCATGATCACCGGGCGGAAGCGGATGCGCGCAGCCCTCAGCGCGGCTTCCTTGATGGGCAGGCCCTCTTCCTGATGCATCTTGGCGGCAAACTCCACCATGAGAATGGCGTTTTTGGCTGACATGGCGATGAGTACCAGCAGCCCCACCTGGAAGTAGATGTCGATGTTCAGTCCCCTCAGCCAGATGGCCAGCAAGGCACCCAGCACAGCGAACGGGATGGCGGTGATCACTGCCAGGGGCAGAGACCAGCGTTCGTACTGTGCGGCCAGAATCAGGAAGACCATGACCACCCCCAGCAGGAAGGCGATGCTGCCGGCCGAGCCTGAAGAGAGTTCCTGGAAAGCGGACCCGACCCAGCCCAGGCTGTACTCGCCGCCGTCCAGGGTCTGGGCGGTGACCTCCTGCAGGGCCGCCAGGGCCTGCCCGGAAGAGTAGCCCGGGGCCGCGTTGCCCATGATCTTGGCGGAGGGGAAGATGTTGAAGCGGTCGATGACGTCCGCACCAGGGACTCGCGTGAGGCTGGCCACGGAACTGATCGGAATCAGGTCGCCGCCGTTGCTGCGCACGAAGACGTTTTCCAGATCCTCGGGGTTGGCCCGGTAATCCGCATTGGCCGCCATGTTGACCTGGAAATTGCGTCCAAAGAGGGTGAAGTCGTTGATGTAGCGTGTGCCGAAGGTGGCCTGCATGGTGCGGTAGATGGCTGCCACGGGCACATCCAGGGCATAGGCTTGGTCCCGATCCACCTGCATCCGGTACTTGGGCGTGTTGGCCACGAAGGTGGAGCGCACCTCGGCCAGCTCGGGACGCTGGTTGGCGGCCTCCACCAGAGCCTGGGCTGCCTGGGACAGGCTGTTCACATCCGCCGAGCCACGTTGTTGCAGATAGACTTCAAAGCCTCCGGTGGTGGACAGGCCGCGGATAGGGGGGGGGACAAAGGCAAAGATCTGCCCCTCTTCGATGCGCGCGCCCATGCCCATGGACTGGTTCACGATGGACTGCACGCTCTGGTCCGGAGCGGTGCGTTCGGACCAGTCATTGAGCCGCGTGAAGGCCACACCCTTGTAGGAACGCTGGGTGCCCGCCAGCAGGTCGAAGCCGGCGAAGGCCACCTGCATGCGGACGTCCGGGTTCTCCCTTACCAGACTGGAGTACTCATCACGCACCTGCACGGTGCGTTCCAGGCTGGTGCTGGGGGCCATGTTGATCACGGAAATGAAGTAGCCGGGATCCTCGTCCGGCACCAGTCCCGACGGGGTGGCGCGGAAAAAGAGTACGGTGCCGATCAGCACGACCACGAAGATCGCCAGGCCCACCGGCCAGGCCCTGAGAAAGAAGCGCACCGCGCCCAGGTAGCCCGTGCGCAGGGAGTCGAAGCCCCGGTTGAAGAGCCGGAAGGGCAGGATCGGTTCCTTCTCCTTGTGGTTGGCCAGGAGCAGGGCTGTCATGGATGGCGTCAGAGTGAGGGCAACGACTGCCGAGAGCACCACGGATACCGACAGGGCCACGGCGAACTGGCGGTACATTTCCCCGGCCAATCCCGGCACGAAGGCCACCGGGATGAACACGGCCAGGAGGACGAGCGTGGTGGCGACAATGGGCCCCGTGACCTGTTCCATGGCCTTGATGGAGGCATCCCGTGCTCCCAGGCCCTCCTCGCGCATGATGCGTTCCACGTTCTCGATGACGATGATGGCATCGTCCACCACGATGCCGATGGCCAGGACGAGGCCAAAGAGGGTAAGCAGGTTGATGGACATCCCGGTGAGGTACAGCCCTGCCAGGGCACCAATCAGGGCCACGGGGATGGCGACCAGAGGCGCCAGGGTGGCACGAGGCTTTTGCAGGAAGATAAAGATCACCAGAACCACCAGGATCAGTGCCTCAGCGAAGGTCTTGAGCACCTCCTTGATGGAAATGCGCACGAAATCGGTGGTGTCCAGTGGGACGCGGTAGTCCATGTCGCCGGGGAATTGCTGGGCCAGATCCGCCATGGTGGCGCGTACCTGGTCCACCGTTTCCAGGGCATTGGCACCGGGGGCCAGGTACAGGCCGATCGGCACCGTGGGCATGCCGTTATAGGTGGCGTTGAAGCCGTAGCGCTTGCTTCCCAGTTCCACCTCGGCCACGTCCTTCAGGCGCAGGGTGCCCCCATCCTCGGAGGCCCCGAGGATGATGTTCTGAAATTCTTCTACCTGGCTGAAACGGCCCTCGGGGGAGATGGTGTAGGTGAAGGCCTCACCCGAGGCATTGGGGGCAGCGTTGAATTTCCCGGCGGCGAACTGGGCGTTCTGCTCGCTGATGGCCTGGGCTACATCGTCGGGAGTGAGGTCGAAATGGGCCAGCCGCGCGGGGTCGAACCACACGCGGATGGAGTAGTCCTGCGCCCCGAACAGGTTGGCGTCACCCACCCCTTCCACGCGCTTGAGGGCGTCGATGATGTTGATCAAGCCATAGTTGCTGAGGAACTTGGTGTCGAACTGCTCGTTCTCCGAGAGCAGGGTGACCACCATGAGCAGGGAACTACTCTTCTTGTTCACGATGATGCCCTGGTCACGCACTGCCTGGGGCAGCTGGGCGACGGCCTGTTGCACCCGGTTATTGACGTCGATGGTGGCCTGGTTTGGGTCGGCGTCGTTGGCGAAGGTCACCGTCAGGTTCATGCTGCCTGCGTCAGAACTGCCCGACTGCATGTAGAGCATGTTGTCCACGCCGTTGATGGCCTGCTCGAGGGGCGCGGCCACTGACTCGGCAATGGTGCCGGCGTCGGCGCCTGGATAGGTGGCCTGGACCTCCACTTCCGGCGGCACGATCTGCGGGTACTGCTCCACCGGCAGGGCCGTGAAGGCCGCGCCGCCGGCGATCATGATGACGATCGCCAGCACCGTGGAAAAGATGGGACGATTGATGAAGAATTTGGAAAACATCGCTGGGCTCCAGGCCGCTTTCTTCAGGAAAGGGCAGGCAGAATCGGGGTTCGGGCAGGCGGGACGGTGGGATGATCAGTCCGCCGACGCGTCTTCCCCGTTCGGTTGCTGCGGCGTCACCTGGGCATCGGGGCGGACATTGATCAGGCCGTCCGTGATCACCCGGTCTCCTGCCTCGAGCCCCGAGCGGACAATCACGCCTTCAGGGGTGTCCGGTCCCAGTTCCACCACCTGCAGACGGGCATGATCTTCTTCGTCCACAACAAAGACGGCCGTGGAATTGGGCCGAGGGCCGCTGGTGATGGCTGTCTGCGGGATCACGAGGGCATCCTGGGGTTCGGCCACCTTCAGGCGCACCCGAACATACTCGTTGGGGCGCAGTACGTTGCCGGGGTTGTCGAATATCCCTCGCAGGCGGATGGCATTGGTGCGCCGGTCGATGTCAGCGGCCCGATAGTCCAGCTTTCCGGTCAGGGGGTTTCCCTCCGAATCAATCGCATCGGCCAATTCAGCCGGGATGGGACGGCTGGGAGAGGGATTCAGTGCGGGGGCATCGGCGAAGGGATCATTCACGGGCATGGAGAGGACCACCTGGATGGGATTGACCTCCTGGATGGTGACCAGCCGGTCACCGTTGCCCACCAGATTGCCCACCGAGACAGCCCGCAGACCCGCGACACCCGCGATGGGTGCGTCGACAGAGGTGTAGTCCAGATCAATTTGCGCGGCCTCCAGCTTGGCCTGAGCCACCTCTACTTCGGCCTGGGCCTTCTCCAGGGCTGAGCGCGCATCATTCCAGGCCTTCTCGCTGGCAACGTTGCGCTCGTAGAGAGAACGGATGCGCTCCCAATCCCGTTGGGCTGCCGAGAGGGTCGCGCGGGCTGCGACCAGGTCCGCCTCTGCCTGGTTGACCGCTGCCCGATAGGGCCGTGCATCGATGCGAAACAGCGGGTCACCGGACTCTACCCGCGCGCCCTCCACATACGATCTCTCTTCCAGGATGCCATTGACCTGGGCGCGCACTTCCACGTGGCGATGCGCCTCGGTGCGGCCTGTGTAGGTCTTGTACACCGCCGCAGGGGCCGGTTGCACGGTGATGATCGGAACCGTCGGCGGTGGGCTGCCATCAGGTGCGGCGAACGAGAGGGTCGGCAGGGCCAGCAGGGCCGCGAGGCCGAGGGGGCTGAACAGGGCGCGCATCGTCATCGACATGGGATTCACCGATCTTACGGGCCGGTCCAGCCGGCTCGGGGATGTCAGAACCCACCCCAGGCACGAACCTTCGGGTCTGGGGTGGGGGGATGTTCCAGGGCGGCGCAAGGAGGAGGTGGCCGGATCCTTGTACCGAGAAGAGCCTCACGATAGCGTAGCGTACGCTACACTTTCAAGCGCCCGTACCGTTTATGACAGGGGCATTCATTTCACGCCGATCGACCGAGGCCGTCGATGCCATCATGTTTCAAAACTCCAACCCCCTGCCGCACCCAGCGCGGGGAGGCCCGCCGTCAAAGACTGCTGGATGTCGCTGCTGAAGTCTTCATGGAGCAAGGCTACGCAGGGGCCAGTGTCAATGAGATTGTACGCCGTGCGGGAGGTTCCCTCAGCACCCTGTATCGACTCTTCGGTAACAAGCTTGGTCTCTTCGAGGCAATGATCGCGCAGCGCACGGAGGTGGTCTTTGCCCCCTTCGAGGTCGAGGGGATGTGGACCGACGATCTGGAGGCCACGCTCCTGGCTTACGGGCGACACATTCAGTCCCGATTGGTGGAGGCGCATGCCGTGGAGATCTTTCGCCTGGTGGTCTCGGAGAGGGGCGAGGACCGGGAGCGCATCCAGCAGTTTTTCCATGACGCCGGGCCACGGCGTGGCCAGCGACTGCTGGCGGACTACCTGCGCACGCAGGTGGAGAAGGGGCGGCTGCGCTCCCTTGATTGTGACATGGCGGCCTGTCAGTTCATCGATATGACCCGCGCCCCATTCTACTATCGCCTGCTTTTTGGTCATCCCCCGGATGAGGTCGAGCGCGAACGGGCCCTGCAGCAGGCCCTGTCGTTGTTTCTTCAGGGGGCCAGGATGCTGCGGGAGAGCGAATGATCATGCCGCTCTCATATTGACCCCCCCCCCAGTTTGCTGGGCTTGTGAGATTCTGACGGTACTTTTATGATGTGGCTTGATTGGGCTGGGTGAGAATCCCTCGTTTTTATTTTTAAAATAAAATAAAACAAAGGTTTAACTGTTTGTTGTCCACTAAACATTTATCGCCCGAAGTGCTGAATGAGCGCCGCCTTGAAGCCGTGCGGCTACGCCTGGATGGCCACACCGTTGCTGAGACCGCCACCCGAGCCGGGCTTTCTGCGCCCACCGTGTCTGCAGCCTGGAAGGCCTTCCGGGAAGGGGGCTGGACGGCGGTGCCAGTGCGCCCGCGGGGGCGCAAGACGGGGCAGGGGGGCACACTCGATGCCGCCGCTCAACAGGTGCTGGGCGCGAAGCTGACCATGCTCCCCGATTCCGGCGAGCCGGCATGGAGCAGTCGTGGGCTGGCCGATGCACTGAGCGAGGCGGGGCGTCCGGTCTCGGCTCGTGCCGTCGAGCACTGGCTGGAGGCCCGTGACCTCAAGCCCGAGCCACTGGCGCTGACAGCCCTGGTGCGGCAACGCAGCAGCGCTGGCCGTTGGTATCGCCAGCAAGTACAGCCGGTGCTGGAGGCGGTGCGCAAGGCCGGCGGAGGCATCTGGCAGGGGGGCGTGAGGGTGATCAGGTCGCAGTCTGCGCCGGACTCTGTTTGGCCCCGTTATCAGCTCTATCTGCACGGCAAGCGGGGGGTGCTTCACACCCGTTGCCTGTGGGCACCACCGGCGGCAGATGACTATATGACGCTCTTCCAGCGGTTGCACGACCTGCTGCCTGGCAGGCCGACAGCACTGGTGTTCCAAGGCGCATATTTCCAGGCTAGCCCCGATATTCGCCGGTGGCTGGAGGTACATCCGGATTTCTATCTGATCAATGTCCCCCCCGGTCACGGGGCCAGATCGACCTTTCCAGACAGGCCAATGCCATGACATCACTCACCCATCTACAAAAGCTGGAAGCCGAGAGCATCCACATCATGCGCGAGGTGGTCGCCGAGACCGAGAACCCCGTGATGCTCTACTCGGTGGGCAAGGACAGTGCGGTGATGCTGCACCTGGCGCGTAAGGCCTTTGCCCCGGCACCGCCCCCCTTCCCGTTGCTGCACGTGGATACCCGCTGGAAGTTTCGCGCCATGTACGCATTTCGGGACAACATGGCCCGGGAGATGGGCATGGACCTGCTGGTGCACATCAACCCGGAAGGGGTGGAGAAGGACATCAACCCCTTCACCCACGGCTCCGCCATCCATACCGATGTGATGAAGACCGAGGGTCTCAAGCAGGCACTGAATGAATATGGCTTTGATGCCGCCTTTGGCGGGGCGCGCCGGGATGAGGAGAAGTCCCGCGCCAAGGAGCGGATGTTCTCCTTCCGGACCGCCCAGCACCGCTGGGACCCGAAGAACCAGCGCCCGGAGCTATGGCGGCTCTACAACACCCGCAAGCACAAGGGGGAGTCGATCCGCGTGTTCCCGCTCTCCAACTGGACCGAGCTGGATATCTGGCAGTACATCTACCTCCAGGAGATTCCCATCGTGCCGCTTTACTACGCCGCCGAGCGCCCGGTGGTGGAGCGTGACGGCGCGCTGATCATGGTGGACGATGACCGCATGCCGCTGGAACCGGGCGAGGTGCCCATGATGCGCAAGGTGCGATTCCGTACGCTGGGCTGCTACCCGCTCACGGGGGCCATTGAATCCGAGGCCGACACCTTGCCGGCGATCATCCAGGAAATGCTCCTCACCAGGACGTCTGAACGCCAGGGCCGCGTCATCGACCATGACAGCGCCGCCTCCATGGAAAAGAAAAAGCAGGAAGGGTACTTCTGATGGCACACGCATCCGACATGATCGCCGGGGATATCGAGGGCTACCTGAAGGCCCATGAGCACAAGGGCCTGCTGCGTTTCATCACCTGCGGCAGCGTGGATGATGGCAAGAGCACCTTGATCGGGCGGCTGCTGTTCGAATCCAAACTGCTGTTCGAGGATCAACTGGCTGCCATTGAGGCAGACTCGAAAAAGTACGGCACCCAGGGCGAGGAAATGGATTTTGCCCTGTTGGTGGATGGTCTGGCCGCCGAGCGCGAGCAGGGCATCACCATCGACGTGGCCTACCGCTTCTTTTCCACCGACAAGCGCAAGTTCATCGTCGCCGACACGCCCGGCCATGAGCAGTACACCCGTAACATGGTGACCGGGGCGTCCACCGCCGATGCCGCCATCCTGATGGTGGACGCCCGCCACGGCATCCTCACCCAGACTCGCCGCCACAGCTTTCTGATGTCGCTGATCGGCATTCGGCACATCGTGGTGGCCATCAACAAGATGGACCTGGTGGACTACTCGAAGGCACGCTTTGACCAGATTGTGGATGAGTACCGCGCCTTCGCCAAACAACTGGGTCTGGAGGACATGACCTTCATCCCCCTGTCGGCGCTCAAGGGCGATAATGTCATCGAGCACGGTCATCACATGCCCTGGTATCACGGACCCACTCTGATGGGCTATCTGGAAACGGTGGAGGTGGACGAGGAACGCCTGCAGCACACCCCCTTCCGCATGCCGGTGCAGTGGGTGAATCGGCCCCATCTGGATTTTCGCGGCTTCACCGGGCTGATCGCCAGCGGCACCGTGAAGCCCGGTGATGCCATCCGCGTGCAGCCCTCGGGCAAGACCAGCCACATCAAGCGGATTTTTACCTACGATGGCGATCTGGAACAGGCCATTGCCGGACAATCGGTGACCTTGCTGCTGGAGGATGAGATCGATATCTCCCGCGGCGATGTGATCTCCGGTGTGGATGCCCCCGCCGAGACGGCCGATCAGTTCGAGACCACCCTGGTGTGGATGCACGACCAGCCCCTGCTGCCGGGGCGTCCCTATCTGATGAAGCTGGGTACGCAGTCGGTGTCGGCCACGGTGAGCCAGATCAAGTATCAGGTGAACGTCAACACCCTGGAGCACGCGGCGGCCAGACAGCTCGATCTCAATGGCATTGGCGTGTGTACCCTGAGTCTGAGCAAGCCGGTGGCCTTCGATCCCTATCAGGAGAATGCGGATACGGGCGGTTATATCCTGATCGACCGGATGACCAACAACACCGTGGGCGCCGGCATGCTGCACTTTGCCCTGCGCCGCAGCCAGAACATTCACATGCAGCACGTGGACATCGACAAGCAGGCGCGGGGGATCGCCAAGGGGCAGAAACCCGTCTTACTCTGGTTCACCGGGCTTTCCGGGGCGGGCAAGTCCACCATTGCCAATCGAGTGGAGAAGAAACTGCACGCTGCCGGCCAGCACACCTACCTGCTGGACGGTGACAACGTGCGCCACGGTCTCAACCGGGACCTGGGCTTTACCGATGCCGACCGGGTGGAGAACATCCGCCGGGTGGCGGAGGTGGCCCGGCTGATGGTGGACGCCGGCCTGATCGTGCTGACGGCCTTCATCTCGCCGTTTCGCAGTGAGCGCCGGATGGCGCGGGATCTGATGGAGGAGGGTGAGTTCATCGAGATCTTTGTCGATACCCCCCTGGAGGTGGCCGAGGAGCGTGACCCGAAGGGCCTTTACAAGAAGGCCCGCCGGGGTGAACTGAAGAACTTCACCGGCATCGACTCTGCCTACGAGGCCCCGGAGGACCCGGAGCTACATCTTCAGGCGGCAAAGCTGAGCACCGAGGAGGCGGCCGATGCGGTCATCGCGTTGCTGCGGGAGCGGCAGTTGATCGGCTAGTGTGCTGTGGCGTGAGTGGCCCTGTCCTGGGTGGGTTGAGCTGGCGTCGGGTCATATCATCGTTGCAGGAGCCCATAGGGCTAGAGGCGATGGCTGACGTGGACCCGATCGCCGAGCCCCGGTTCCACCGGTAGCCAGGTGTCAAACTGGGCAGTTCGGGCCTGGCGATTGATGCGCACCGGCACCCAGAGGCCAAACTGTGCCGGCCTTGCCTGACGATGGATGGGCATCGGGTGGGTATCGGTTTCGGCCAGCAGTTGACCCTCCTGGGAATACACCTCGATATGAATGGCCCCGGGGATGTCCCTGGGGCCACCGATTCCATGGGTGATGGAACCTTTCACTTGCAGGCCTTTTCCTTCCTGTATGACCTGAACGGGACCGAACGCGTAATCCGTTGAGTCGATGGTTTCAACTTCCAGCGTGGTGTGTGAACCCTGCTCGGGTTGCAGGCTGCATGCCGACAACAGTGTGACGAGGATGAAGCCGGTAAGGGCGGGGAACAACCAGTGTCTGCCTTTCATGTGTATGGACCTCTTGTGGGGATGCATGATGGGTATTTTAGACATTCACCACACGCGTGAAGGGGGTGTGGATCGATCTGCGCGGGTGGATTAACGGACCTAGAGGCGCCCTTGGTCCATGACCGGTACGCGCCAGTGATGAATGCCGCTGCCGGAAAAGTCCTTGCCAAGATCGTCCAGTACCGATTGGCTGGCCTCAGGGGGCAGGTGGATGAGTAACAGGGTCTTCGCCGTGTAACCCGCCACCTGTTCCGCCACCGTCATGGAGTGTTCCGATGAGCCATGTCCGGCCGCGGGCACACTGGTAAAGCCAGGGACATCGGGGCGATCCAGCAGCCATTCCGTGACCAGATCGGCGGTCTGGGGGGGCATGACCAGATAGAGCAACTGATACGTCATCTTGGATATCCTCAGGAAGGCAAAGGTTCGGTCTTGACCGGTGTGAAACCAAAGCGCCGATACAGGATGGGCAGCAGGATCAGGGTCAACAGGGTGGCCGATGCCAGGCCGCCGATCACCACGATGGCCAGAGGGCGCTGGATCTCGGAGCCCGGGCCGGTGGCAAACAGCAGGGGCACCAGACCCAGTGCCGCGATGCTGGCCGTCATCAGGACGGGCCGCAGGCGTCGACGTGCACCTTCCACCACCACCACGTCCATGGGCTGTCCCTGGGCTCGCAGTTGGTTGAAATAGGTCACCATAACCACGCCATTGAGTACGGCGATCCCCAGCAGGGCGATGAAACCCACCGAAGCCGGTACCGAGAGGTATTCCCCGGTGATGGCCAGGGCAAATATCCCGCCGATCATGGCAAAGGGGACGTTGGACAACACCAGCAGGGCCTGGCGCACCGAGCGGAAGGTGGAAAACAGCACCAGGAAGATCAACCCCAGGGCCATGGGTACCACCAGGGCCAGCCGGGCGGATGCCCGTTGCTGATTCTCGAACTCACCTCCCCACTCCAGGCGGTAGCCGCTGGGCAGATCCACCTCCTGCGCCACGGTTTGCTGGGCTTCTTCGACAAAGCCCACCAGATCGCGTCCTTCGACGTTGGCAATGGCCACGGCATAGGCCTGACCTCTTTCCCGGGTCAGTGCTACGTGTCCTTCGGTCATTTCAAGGCTGACCAGTTTGGTCAGCGGCACGGATTGGCCATTGGGCAGAGTGACCTGCAGCGCCTCTAAACGGGCGGGTGATTCCCGCATTGCCTCGCTTCCACGAATCACCAGCGGGATACGGCGGCCTTCGTCAAAGACATGGCCGATGGGCCAGCCTTCCAGCTGTGTCCTGAGCAGTGTGGACAGTGTATCCGCATCAATGCCCAGCCGGCCGGCCTCCATTCGATCAATGGTGATATTCAGGTACTGGGCGCCTTCATTGCGGGTGGTATAGACGTCCCGGGCGCCCGGCAAGTTCTGCATTGTGTTGACGATGGCCCCGGCGATGCGGTTGAGTTGTTGTGGGTCGGGCCCCAGAACCTTCACCGCCAGATCTCCCCGGACGCCTGTGAGCATTTCCGACACACGCATCTCGATGGGCTGCGTAAAGGCGTAGCCCACACCGGGAAACTGTTCCAGTACCTCACGGATGCCATCAATCAGGGCCTCACGGTTTTCAAAGCGCCATTCGGAACGGGGGGCCAGGACCAGGAAACTGTCCGTCTGATTGAGGCCCATGGGGTCCAGTCCCAGCTCATCGGAGCCGGTCCGGGCGACGACGCCCCGTATCTCCGGGATCTGTTCCAGCAAGGCCGACTGGATTCGTTGGTCCAGGGCCAGGGATTCATCCAGGGTAATAGAGGGCAGCTTTTCCAGTTGCACGATCAGGTCCCCCTCATTCATGGTGGGCATGAAGGTCTTACCCACCAGGCCAAAAACACCTGCCGCAGCCACCAGCAGCAATCCGGCAAGGGCCACCACCACCTTTTCGTGGCGCATGGCCAAGCCCAGCGTGGGCATGTAGAGGCGACTGAGCTGGCGGGATAACCAGGGTTCATGATGGGCGCCTGTCCCCAGCAGGAACGAGGACAATACGGGGATGACCGTCAGCGAGAGCAGTAGCGAAGAGGCCAGTGCAAAAATGATGGTCAGGGCAACAGGCTTGAACAGTTTGCCTTCCAGACCCTGCAGGGTAAGCAGGGGCAGGAACACAATGATGATGATCAGGATGCCCGAGACCATGGGTACGGCCACTTCCCGGGTGGCACGGTAGATCAGATTCAGCCTGGGGAGACGACCACGGGCACCTTGAGACAAGCGCGTGACCACGTTTTCGACCACGACCACGGCGGCATCCACCAGCATGCCGATGGCAATCGCCAGCCCACCCAGGGACATCAGGTTGGCGGATAGACCGAATTGCCGCATCAGCACGAACGTACCCAAGGCGGCCAAGGGCAGTATCAGGGCCACGGTGAGGGCGGCACGCAGGTTGCCCAGAAACAGGACCAGCAGAATCAGGACCAGTACCGTGGCCTCGATGAGCGCCTTGGTGACCGTATGTACGGCACGGTTCACGAGCATGCTCCGATCGTAAAAGGTCTCGATGCGCACGCCCTCCGGCAGCACGGACTCAAGAGCCGCCAACTCGGCCTTGACGCTTTCTACCACGGCCTGGGCATTGGCTCCCCTGAGACCCAGAACCAGTCCCTGCACCGTCTCTCCCTCGCCGTTGCGGGTGACGGCACCATAGCGACTGAGAGCCGCCAGACGCACGTCCGCCACGTCGCCCACCCGCAGCGGCTGGTGGGGGTCGGGTACGACGACGATGGCGGCCAGGTCGTCCAGGGTCTTGATGGCCCCTTCGCTGCGGACCAGCAGGGTTTCCTCGCCCGCATCCAGGCGTCCTGCCCCGTCGTTTCGATTGTTGGTGCTGATGGCGGCCTGTAACGTATTCAGGCCGATGCCATGCGCGGTCATGCGGGCCGGATCCGGTACCACCTCAAAAGTGGTGACGAATCCTCCCAGGGAGTTGACCTCGGCCACGCCAGGAACGGATCGCAGTGCGGGGCGAATGGTCCAGTCCAGCAGTTCCCGTCGTTGTGCCAGCGTCAGATCTTCGCCCTCAACGGTGAACATGAACATCTCCCCCAGTGGGGTGGTCATGGGCGCAATGCCGCCTTCGATGCCTTCGGGCAGGTTGTCCCAGGCGGTGTTCAGGCGTTCGGCCACTTGCTGGCGTGCCCAGTAGATGTCGGTTCCCTCTGCAAAATCCACGGTGATGTCGGTCAGCCCATACTTGGCAATGGAACGCATCATGGTCTGACGAGGAATGCCGAGCATTTCCACTTCAACAAGGCTGGTAATCCGGGTGGCGATCTCCTCGGGCGTCATGCCCGGCGCCTTGATGATGATCTTCACCTGGGTGGTGGAGACATCGGGAAAGGCATCGATGGGGGTGTCCTGAAAGGCACGCCAGCCGGCGCCCATGAGGATCAGCACCGCCAGGCACACGAGCAGGCGCTGGCTGAGGGAAAACTGTATCAAACGTGTCAGCATATGAATTACTCACCCAGCCAGATGGCCTTCATGGCCGCAACACCGCGTATTGCGACCCGGTTGGAAGGCTCTAGTGGTGCGCGCACCACAACGGTCTGGTCTTCCTGTGCCACCACCTGTACTGGCTGGGGGAGGAATGCGTTGTCCGCATCCACAAGGATCCAGGTCTCGCCGCCATGGCGCACCAGTGCCGTGGCGGGGAGGCGCCAGTGCCCCGGTTGCAGCGGCTGGGCCAGCTGGGCCTCCAGAAACTGCCCGGGCCGCAACTGCTCAGCGGCATCAGGGATTCGTGCCCGGAGCAAGATGCCCTGATCCTTCTCATGCACCATGCTGCCGACGGCAATGACCTGGCCTTGCAGCCCCTGGGCCGGGAGCAGGACCGAGGTGCCCAGGGCGACTGTATCCAGTTGCGCCAATGGGACGTGGACTTCCAGCCATAGGGGGTTCAGTTGGGCCAGGCGGTAGAGGGGCTCCGCCGTGTCCACGGACTGACCGGTTTCCACCATCTGCTTGATGATGGTGCCGGCGATGGGCGCGTGTACCGAGAGGGTGCCACTCAGCTGCCGGGTTCGTGCCAATTGCGTTAAAGCATTTTCGCTCAGGCCAGCCAGAGCCAGTTGCTGCCTGAACTGATTCTCGTGATTGCTCAACTCCTGTTGTCGGGACTGGGTTTCCAGTAGCCGACGCTCCGGAATCAGTCCTTCACGAAACAGGTTCTGATCTCTTTCAAGTGCCTGCCGTGCCAGCTCCAGTCGGTTTAACGCATCCAGGTACTGGCGCTGCGTATCCACCAGTTCTGGGCTCCTCAGTTCAGCCAGCAGGGTGCCACTGGATACGTGTTGTCCCTCAGCCACCACCAGGCGTTCAATGACACCGCTCTGGCGGGCGGTGATCACCCTTAGCTGCGCCGTGGGTATGGTCACCACGCCGGGATAGCGACCGCTGATGAAATGATCGGCTGCTGCGGGTTTCGCCCACTCCACCCCCAGGGATTGCGCCTGGGCCTCTGTCAGCGGTAGTGGAGGAGCCGCCGCGGCGACCTGGCCGCCGAGAAGGGCGACCAGGAGCAAGGGAAATAGGGTGTATTTCATTCGGGTATGACTCCCAGAGCCTGGTTGAGACGTGCCTGGGCGCGGCCCAGTTCGATACGGCGCTGTTCAAGATCCAGTGCGCTGTTGCGGGCCAGTGCCTGGGTTCGCAAGAGTTGCACCAGGTCGGTTTCACCCAGATCAAAGGCGCGTTGCGCCATGTGCAGGGCATCCTGGGCCAGGGTTTGTCGCTGCTTTGCCAGGTTCAGCGCCTCTTTGGCCCCCTGATGGTCCAGGCGGGCCGATAACAATGCCTGTTCGGTGGTCAGTTGCGCCTGCTGGAGTGCCACATCCTGTTCGGTCTGGGTCCGTACCGCCGAGGCGATAGCGGGTGCGGACTGACCGGCCAGCCCAAAAGGCAGGGTCAGTGAAAGCTGCACGGCATCGTGGCTACTCGCGCCGCTGAACTCCCGGGTATTTCGCCCCCCGATGCCCAGTACCGGGGTCCCCGCCCGGGAACGCCGGGCCTGGACGGTTTCAGCCCGGGCAAGGGCAAGCGCATGCTGTGCTTGCTGTAGCCTGGGATGGTTCTCTGGAAGCTCGGTGATGGGGGCAGGGGGCTCGTACAATGGCTTGGGTAAATCGGTCTGGCCTGTCAGTTGTCGGTACCCTGCCAATGCAATCCGGTGCGCCGATTGAGCATCACTGACGTCGGCCTCCCGCTCGGCCACTTCCTGACGGATGGTCAGTCGGTCGAACCGTGAAAGCTCTCCAGCAGAGACCAGCCCGGTGACCTGGATCTCCAGATCCCGGCTGGTTTGCAACGCAAGCTGCATCTGATGCAGGGTGGCTTCGGCGAGAACCACTTCCCAGGCCTGTTCCCGAACCCGTCCGGCCATGACCCATTGCTGCTGCAGGTCCAGCACCTCGGCCTGATCTCCCAGGGCCTGAGCGACCCCCTGCCGTGCACCGCGCTGACCCTGCCACCACAAGGGCAGTTCGAGCGTGGCCTCGATCTCGCGGAAACCTTCATCGTCCGTGATCTGGTCGGAGATGTAGTTCAGATTCAGGGAAGGGTCGGCCGAGAGAACGCCGCTGCTCTGGCGTCGCAGGGCGTCTCCCTGTTGCCTCAGGCTGTTGCTCAGGGCGGGTTCGCCACTACGCACCAGAGCTGCGGAGATCACCTGACCCAGCGTGTCGGCACTGACCGACGGACTCGCCAGGGTCAGGCAGATGGGGAACACAAGGCCCGGGGATAACCGTCTGAACCAGGATGGTGTTTTCCCGTACTCCCAGGATTTTGTGGCCATCACGACCGATCTTCGCGATCATCGGTGTGCTTGCGGCCGGTGATCATGGCGCGTACCAGGTTCTCTTTTTGGGTCAGGCTGCCCAGCAGTACGCCGACCAGATGGATCAAGACCAGGCCCAGGGTGAAGTCGGCCAGGAACTTATGGACCTCTTCCACCGCTTCTTCCACGTCATGGCTGACTCCGGCCATCATCCCGGCCAGCGGGCCTGAGGATTCCTCGGCTCCCAGGGTGGCAATGCCGCTGACGCTGAGGCCGATGAGGCTGATGAACATCAGCACATAGATCCAGCCCGCCAGCGGGTTATGGCCTTCATGGTATTCAGGTTGTCCCCGCAGCAGTCCGCGCACGTGGGCCATGACCTCACTGGGTGGCCGCACGAAGTCCCGGAAGCGGGCATGGGTGCCGCCGATGAAGCCCCAGGGGATGCGGGCCAGGACCAGCACAAGGACCGTATAGCCCGCCAGCGTGTGTACGTCCATGGCATCGTCACCGACGAAATAGGCGATGAGGAAGGCGGCGGCCAGGCCCCAGTGAAAGATACGAACGAAGGGGTCCCAGACCGTGATCTGATGGGATGTGTTCATGGTGTCGTTGCCCTCATGTGTGTGGAGATGGGGGCAGTGTGACGCGGCAAGCTTAAACCAGGCTTAATTTGTCCAGCGCTGGTGATGCGGCGATTTCACCGAATTCACCATTGCCGTGTTGAGCTCCCATCTTGCAGTGCAGCGAAAGGGGCACTATGGTGGTTCTATCATCCCTCCTCAGAGTGCTGTCATGCGGCTACCGTTTGTTTTTCTACTCACCCTGTGCGCTCTGCCTGCCATGGCCCAGACCCCGGAACCTCCGCCCGATTACCGCCAATGGGTGGATATGCCTGAGCTTCAGCGTGAATTGCTGCGGGAAGAAATGCAGGAACATCTGATCGCCTATCAACGCATCCTGGATTATCTCGCCCGTGGCGAGATCTCGGAAGCAGGAGAGATGGCAGAACAGACCATGGGCGTCAGCACCATGGGCAAGCACCGCTCCGCAACCCGCGGCCTGGGTGGCCCTGGGCGCTACATGCCGGATGGCATGCGTCAGATGGCGTTCGCGATGCACGAATCAGCGACCGAATTCGCCGAGGTTGCACAAGAGGAAGACATGCCCAAAGCACTCAGGGCACTTCACGAGCTCACCTCTACCTGCGTGGGCTGTCACATGTCGTTTCGCACGCGTTGAGGGGAGGGCTGTCGAGCGGGCTCCAAGGCCAGTAAATACCCCTGGCCACGGCGGGTCTGGATGACATCTGCACCGAGCTTGTCCCGCAGTCGGGAGACGTAGACTTCCAGCACATTGCTATCCCGTTCACTCTCATACTCGTAGAGATGCTCTGCAAGCCGTGTCTTGGACAACACCTGGCCAGGATGACGCAGGAAGTACCGTAGCAGTTTGAATTCGGTGGCAGTCAGTGACAATTCCGTGGGGCCGTCCACCAGCATCTGACGTTGTTCATCCAGGTGCCAGGGGCCCACTCGCAATGTGGTGTCCCTGACCGGTGCCGAGCGGCGCAGCAGGGCCAGAATGCGAGCCAGCAGTTCTTCCACGTGAAAGGGCTTGCCCAGGTAGTCATCGGCCCCCTGCTGCAAGCCTTCCACCCGCTCTCGCCAGCTGTTGCGGGCAGTGAGGATCAGTACCGGGATGGTGATGCCCCTGTCGCGCCAGGCGGCCAGCACCTCCAGGCCAGGCAGGTCAGGCAGTCCCAGGTCGAGGACGATCAGGTCATAGGGCTCAGTCTCACCCAAGTGCCGGCCGTCCACGCCGTTCAATGCCAGATCCACCGCCAATCCTTCTCCGTGCAGGCGGCGTTGCAGGCGTGTGCCCAGTTCTGCGTCATCTTCAACGATCAGGATTCTCATCAGAGGGCTCCCGAGGGCGGCTTGGAGAGTGAGGGGCTGGAATGCAGGGAAACCGGATGAGGCAGGGGCAGGGAGAGTGTAACCTGCAGCCCGCCCAGGTCAGGTGAGGCGTCGTAGGTGATTTGGCCTTCATACTGGTCAACCACGTCCTGCACAATGCCCAGCCCCAAGCCATGCCCGTCTCCCCGTTCGTCCAGGGGGCGACCTTGACGCCCAAGCAACGGCATGTCTTCCGGGGGGATGCCGGGGCCGTCGTCTTCAATGATGACCTTCATGGTGTGATCATGAGCGACGCGCAGTTCCACCCGAACCTGAGAGGCCGCCCAGCGACAGGCGTTATCCAGCAGGTTGCCAAAGATCTCCAGCATGTCGTCCGCATCCAGGGGCCATGTGCCGGCGGGCACCTGCAGATGCACTGTCACCCGGTGCTGGTGGATCCGGTGCAGGGCCTCCACCAGGTCTGTCAGTTCCTTTCGGGCATTGAAGCCGGGCCCGGGGTGATCCCGTCCGGCCAGGCTCGCGCGACGCATTTCCCGCTCCACCGTCTCGTTCATGGCGTGCAGCTGTTGCCTTAGGGTTCTGGCGGCGTTGTCGTCGCCTTGAGCTGACATGTCATCCGCCAACTGGGAGAGGACCGCCAGGGGGGTCTTCAGGGCATGGCTCACATTGCCCAGGGCACGGCGGCTGCGGTTCAGGCGCAGGCCGTGATGGTGGACAAGCCGGTTCACTGCTTTGAGCATGGGGGCGATCTCCCGGGGGGCGGGCAGTTCCACCGGCACGGCTTCTCCGGTCTCCAGGCGGCGGCAGGCGTCCACCGCGGCATTCAGGGGGCGCAGGGCTCGCTGGATGACCAGAAATTGCAGCAATAACGCCAATCCCAGGGCCGGCAGAGTGATGGCCATGAAACGCCCCTCCAGTTCGTCCACGGCGGCCTTCATCGGTCCCAATTCCTGGGCAACGGAGATCACCACAGCCTCATCCTCGATGCGGTAGCCACGGCTGAGCATCAGCAGTGGCTGGTCGCCAGGGCCCTGGATGCGGGTGATCCACTGCTCACCCTCCGGAACGTCGGGGGATTCCAGGTCCTCATCCCAGAGGGAGCGGGAGCGCACCACCGATCCAGGTGACTCAATCCGAAAGTAGTGTCCTGAGAGTGGGGTACTGTAGATGATGCCCAGGGTACGATTGAAGGCGGCGGGACCCTCCTCGCTATCCAGTAGATGCACATACAGGGTGTCGGCATCATGGTCCAGCCGGTCCACCAGATAGCCGTCCACCAGGACACGGGATAGCGTCTGCAACCCCAGGCCCTGGACAATGAGCAGCGCCAGTAGGCAGGAACCCGCCAGCAGGCTCAGTCGGAATTTTAGGGAGTTCATCAATCCGCGTGCTCAAAAAGTGGCGCGCCCTCTGATCAGAGGGCGCGCCGGTATCGGGAAAGCCAACGGGTCTTCAGTTGCCTCGTGCCGCGTGTGCTCAGCGATCGGCTTTCCGTTTGATCAGGCTGCCGTCGCCGGCATCCAGGTAGAGTTTGTGGCGCACGCCGTCCGCGTCGAGAATCTTCAATTCGTAGACATGGCGACCGTCTTCCCTTTCCAGTTCAGCCTCCACGAAGTGCCCAGGCACGATCTCTCTGGCATGTTTGAGGATCTCTTCCATGGGCATGATCTCCCCGGCGGATCGCAGGCGCAGGATCTCGTCGTGTTCCATGCGATCCCCGGATAGAGCCAGGCCGGGGGTGATCAGGGCAAGGCACAGGAGGGGGGTGATCAATGATCGGCTATTCATGGGTGTGGGCCTTTTCATGTGGGAGTGAAGGCAGTGTGCCACCGTAAGCTGAAATCAAGCTTAAAAGCCATGCACCGTGCCGCCCGTATGCATGGGCATGCCAGAATAGCCTACCGACCGGGTCAACTGATGGGCCGACTGGATGCCGGCTGGGACTCTGGCAGTACCCCGGTTCTGGCATGGCTTCAGCCAGATTTGGGAATTTACCTGTTCTGGATCATTATCCTGGCACTTGTCGTAGGGTAGTGTTCACCCTGACATGCGTGATGGCGTTGAGCCAGCGCGGTATTTGCCAATAAGGCTCATTTGGAGGGTATGTAAATGGTTGGTGAAACGAAAGGTTCGCTCTCGGGGCTCAATGAAGAAGAGGCCATGGAATTTCATGGTGTCTTCATGTCCAGCATGATGGGCTTCCTGGCGGTTGCCGCTGTGGCCCACGTTCTGGCCTGGATGTGGCGTCCCTGGGGTGTGGCTTGGTAAGACTTCTCGCCTGAACGGCGAATCAAGTCCCAAGCAGTACCTCAGGCGTAGCAGTATAAGCAGTTTCTTTCCGATATAGGAGATTTCAATATGTGGCGTACTTGGCTGCTGTTCGATCCGCGCAGAGCGCTGGTTGCCCTGTTTGCATTTCTGGCCGTGCTGGCTCTTCTGATCCATTTCATCCTGCTGAGCACCGAGCGCTTTAACTGGATGCACACGGCCTCTCTGGTCGAGACCACCGAGCAGGTGGTGGCGCAGGCGTAAAAAGACAAGTCAACCCTTGTCTTGAAATGTCTGATGCCCACGCGACCGGGCGGGATGGCAATACCCCATGCATCCCGCCCGGTCGCGTGGGCAATGTACTGACCTGAGTGTTGTATGGACAACACCATCAATCCGTGGGAGGCATCGTCCTGAACATCCGCTCTCGGCGATACTGAGCAGGAACTGTCGATCGAGGATCTGGACCAGGCGGCCATCTAGGAGGCCTTTGGCTGTGACGCCCCCCTGGGCGAAGCCAAGTTGCGCACCCTGCGGCTGCTGATGCCTTATCAGGGGCGCTTGGTACCCAGTGTGGGTGGCATCCTGCTGTTTGGTCGTGAGCGGCAGTGGCATTTTGCAGATGCCTGGGTGCAGTGCGGTCGATTTCGTGGCACGGACAAAATCGACATCTTCGATCAGACGGATATCCATGAACCCCTGCCACAAGCCGCCAACAGCATCGAGTTGTTTCTCAAGAAGCACGCCTTCAAGAGCGCGGAGTTCGGGGCCATGCGCCGCCGCGATGTTTGGAGCATCCCCCTGACCATGCTGCGTGAGGCAGTCGTCAATGCCTTGGTGCATTGCGACTACTCTCAGCAGGGCAGCCCGATTCGGATCGCGTTTTTCGATGATCGTATCGAGATCGAAAGTCCCGGGCTGCTGATGCCCGGCATGACCATCGACGAGATGAAACGGGGCGTTTCGATGATCCGCAATCCCGTGATCGCCCGCGTGTTCCGCGAACTCGGGCTGATTGAACAGTGGGGGAGTGGCGTCAAGCGTATCTTTGCCGAGGCGGCCGCCCAGGGGCTTCCGGAGCCACACATTGAAGAAATTGCCAATCGCATTCGGATGAGTGTCTGGCTGGCTGCACCGGTGGTTGCGCCAGAAAACGCCTCAGTGACTCAGTCAGTGACCCAGTCCGATGCATTCCTTCCTATGCTTCAATTATTACGCGAGGGTCCGCAGTCATCTGGAGAACTTCGCCAACACTTGGAACTCCGGCACCGTGCCCATTTCCGCCGTCATTATCTTGTGCCCGCGTTGCAACTGAGACTCATCGAGATGACACTGCCCGAGACACCAAACAGTCGCCTGCAGCAGTACTGCCTGACCGCAAAGGGCCAGCAATACCTCAAGGGTCTGAAAGGAGACTCGGCGAGTTCCTGATGGTCTTCGAGAACCGTGTCCTCGCGGATGGGCTGCCGCTTGGGGTCCACTTCAATGATGCCGCCTTGCAACGGGTGATCGTGGACTTGCTGAGTGATCACACTGAGTTGTTCAAGCAATTCAGTGATAATCCGTCTTTCAAGAAGTGGCTGGCTGACACCACCTTCGGTGTGACTTATCAGGACACAAGATGAACGGGGGTTGTTTCCCGCCCCCGACCGCTGATCACTGCCTGATCTTGCTGAACCACCCGGTAGACACCGCGGCGCACCTGTTCAACGCGACCCTGGCGCCTGAGTTGAGCCAGGCGTTGCGGGAGGTTGTGGGTCGGTAGGCCTTCCCGGGCCGCCCGTTCACGGATGTTCGCCAGGGTCATCTCCGGGGCCTGGGCGATAATCTGCAGCCACTGCTCGGCCTGCGGGCGCTGGGTGGATCGTCCCTGGAGGGGGCTGTCCTTGGGCAGGCGTGCGCCAAGCTCGAGGAGTTTGCCGTCCAGATGGGCCAGTTCCGCCCGTTGGGCTTCCTGCAGACGTCGCTGGGCCTCCCGGTGACTGCTGAGCAGTTCCCGACGTTCGGCCTTCAGGGCCTGGAGTTGTTCGCGGCGGGTGGCTTCCTGCTGTTCGTATTCTTCGCGCGCCTTTTGCTCTGCCAGTTCGTAGATTTGCTGGGCGGTGAGGTGATTCAGGGTGTGTGTCATGGATGGATCGTCTGGTGTCGTCTTGATATCGAGAGGTGAATGGGGACGTTCCAGGTCATCAGGCCGCCCCTGCCGGGCCGTCATTGGCTGGATACCGGTCCAGGCATCGGTAGGCCGGTCACTCCGGACTCGGCGGCAGGCTGCTGTGAAGCGTATGGGGCGGGGTGGATCACGATACTGAGCAATGCCGTGACGTGATCCGTGTGCTGGCCGTTTCGGGAGATTCCGACGACAGCGGTGCGACATGTTAGCGCAAGACGTGAGTTCACCGTAAATCCTTTTTGGCTTCAGACTGGAGCCAGTCAAGCGCCGCGCTGGCGCGCAGTCCTTTGGGATAGGGCCCTTTCGCGTTCGCTGTCAGGGTGTCCACAGAATCCGTGGATAAGGTTGTGGATAATTCCTGGAAGAACGTCTGCTGGGCTTGCGGTGCGAAGGCCACGGAACAGATTGGACACTTTTTGACCAGGCCTGGGCGGGTAGGCCGGGGATGGGGCGCCTGCTCCAGGATGTTGCGTGCCAGGGTGTCCTGGCGTTCCTCGACCGTCATGCCCGGGAACCGGGATTGCACCCAGGTCACCACGCGCTGCGTGCGGCTGTTGTCCTCCAGCAGACGCTGTCGCAGGCCATGACTCGCGTCTTCCCACCATTGCTGGCAGGTGGGGATGCCGTGGGGCAGGCTGCCGGAGGTGTCCATCCAGTATTGGTCCGTCTCCCGGCTCATGTCGACCGGGAACCCGGGGACAGGATTGCCGGCATTGAGGCTGCCGTAGTAGCCGGGCAGCTGGCGGTAAACATGGGAGCCGATCCAGTCGGGATCATCGCGGCCCTGATTCGCCAGGATGGGGACGGCTGCGCTTGCCGATGGGATAGAATGGCGCCTTCCTTCCAGAATAGGGATGTCGAGGTGGTGTGGGCTTCATCATGATGCTTGAGCGACGTCAGTGGGCATTCGCCGGTAGCTCGGCTCTTGTCATCCTGGGCATCCTGTTGATGTTCGTGTGGTCCTGGCCTGGCACACCGGGGGCGGCCAGCCATGGCTGGCCGGAGGTCATTGATGTGGCTGGTCAGGAGCGGATGCCGCTGGCGCCCTACAGCGCGGTGTATATGGACACGGCTCGGCGAACCACCCCCGAGGCCTTGCTGGACAAGGATCCGCCCGATTTTGTGGAACTGGATTCACGCTCCTTCAACCAAGGCATATCGCCAGGGGTGCTCTGGGTGGCGTTTGCCTTACAGGAACTGGATGCCCGTCCGCGCCTGCTCTCGCTGGACAACCCCCTGTTTGATTCCGTGATCCTGTTTGCGCAGGAGGAAAGCGGGCAGTGGCAGGAGGTGCCCCGACACCAGGCTGTGGCCTGGGATCAACAACGGCGCCCGGCCTGGCGCCATGTTTTCCACATTGAAGCGGACAGCCCGGCACGTCGCTACCTGCTGAGGGTGGAGACAGGCCAGAACCTGCGTTTCCATGCCGAGATCCAGACCTTTGAGGGGCATCAGGCTCAGGCAACCCGGTTCTGGCTGGTGCAAGGGGGATATCATGGCATCATCCTGGCCCTGGCGGTCTACAACCTGTTCCTGCTCTTCAGTCTGCGGGACGCCAGCTATGCCTGGTACATTGCTTTCATTCTTTCCACCGCGGGTTATTTCTTTTTCCAGCGCGGTGTCCATCTGGAATTTTTCCCCGAATGGGGGAGCCAGACCACCCAGCTCCTGATGTTTCTGTGCGTGGCATTGCTGTCCACGTTTGCGTTGCAGTTCTCCCGACGTTTCCTCCTGATGCGCCGCCGTGATCCGGATTGGGACCGCTGGTTGCGCGCGGCCCTGCCGCTGCCTCTGGCCGGGATTCTGTTGCATGTCTGGCTGGGTACGGCCGGCAGCGTGCTGTTCTTCTCGCTGGTGGCGTTGGCGGTCATCGTATTGGTGGTGGGCGCCAGCCTGCGCGCCTATCGTCTTCACAACTTCCGGCCAGCGCTGTATCTCCTCCTGGCCTGGGCAGCCATGGTCATCGGCGCCTTGCTCTTCGTCCTGGGTGCCCTGGGGATACTGCCCAATAATCTGATCACCTACTATGGCTTTCAGTTGGGATCGGCCCTGGAAACCATGATGCTGTCACTGGCACTTGCGGATCGTATCCGTGAATTGCAATCGCAACGCAAGGCACTGGCCCGTAGGGGGGACCAACTGGAGCGGGTCACCTTGCTGGATGATCTCACCGGCCTCTACAACCGTCGCCATCTGGACCGTTGCCTGCCGGAATTGGTCGCCCGCGCCCACTCTCTTGGTTCACCGCTTTCGGTGGCTGTGATTGATGCAGACAACTTTAAACAGGTCAATGACGTTCATGGGCATGCGGTGGGTGACCAGGTGCTGATCCGCATGGGGCAGGTCATGGCCGACTCGGTACGCCGGGGGGACATGGTCTGTCGCTATGGTGGGGAAGAGTTCGTGGTCCTGATGCCGGGTGCAGACGAGACCATGGCCAGGGAGATTGCCGAGCGGCTGCGTCGGGCAGTGGCCAGTCAGCCTCACCTCGTGGGGGAGATGAGCATCGGGCAGACCGTCAGCATTGGACTGGCCACGCTGCAGACCGGAGAGTCCGCGGATTCTCTTTTCCTGCGGGCGGACAAGGCACTGTATGAGGCCAAATCCGGGGGTAAGGATCGCGTGGTGGGGTGAGGCTCGGGCGGGTGGGTTGGTGTAGGCGGTGAGGTGGTCGGGTTGTCTGGATCGATGCTTCCTATGCCGGGAATTGACCCGAGCCGGGTATTGAGTTTGCGCTGGCCAGCGGCCGCAAACCCGCTCGAACCGTACAGGTTACTCCCACCTTTTTTGGCGCAGTGCGGGATGCCTTTTTTATGGCTCCCAATGTGAAACGTCAACAGACCCTAGATTTCCGGTGAGCGTGCCAGCGCCGAGCAGGGGTTGGGCCACCGGACAGATACGTCCAGAAACGGTTGATCTGCGCTTGCCGGCATCGTTTTGATGCTACAATCGCCTCATATTGATGCGGGGTGGGCTATGATCAGTCAGGCGGAGAAAGAAGAAAGTCGCGTCAGCGTCGCTGGCCGGAAGGCCAGGGCCTATCGCCCATCCGTGGATGCCACTCGTGATGTGGTCAGAAAAAAGCTGGGGAACATTCCGGAAGAGGTATTCTCCAGTCGCAAGATGTTTATCGATGTCTCTCGCAAGGGCATTCCTGGTGATTGGGTTAAAAGTGTGGTGGAGGCCACGGGGCTGCGAGAAGCATTTCTGGGGATTCTGAACATCGATTCTGGCAATCTCAGTCGCGTTTACCGTAGAAAAGCCCTGCCCAAAGAGACTTCTGAGGAGGTGCTGGATGCCGTCCGGTTGCTCCGCCAGGCAGCAGATGTCTGGGAGTCGTATGACCTCGCGATGCAGTGGTTCAAGAGTCCGGTACCGGCTCTGGGTGACGAGCGCCCCCTTGACCTGATCGACACCTTCGAGGGTCGTCGCTGGATTTCGCAGGTATTGAACAAAATCGAGTATGGGGAATTCAGCTGATGCGGATTTTCCGCATCACGAAGGAAAAGTACCTGGAGGTCTATACCGGGTTGGGTGGCAGCTACAAAGACGGGGCTCGCTGGAATCTCCCTGGTACGCCGGTGCTTTATTTTGCATTGTCGGCGCCGGTCGCCATGCTGGAGATGGCGAATTACACGGTAACCCCGAGAATGGTGCCTCCGTCTTATCGCCTTGGAGTGTACGAGATTCCTGACGATACTCCCATTGAGTATCTGGCGCAGGAACATTGGCCTGAGGATTGGGCCCGCTTTCCTCATCCCGAATCCACGCAGAGGCTCGGCGATGAGTGGCTGAGAGAGGGAACGGGCCTGGGCTTGATTGTCCCGAGCTGCGCTGTGTCGGCAGGCCTCGGTGAAATTATGGTTGTCAATCCGCGGCATGAGTTGACCAAGCAGATCAAGCTCGTTGAAGTGCGGAGGGATATTTTCAATCCCAGAGCGTTTCCAGGTCTTGGCGATTAGCGACCCTGAGCGGGCTTCGTAGGTAGTCGAGAAGGGGCTGCAGTCCATTGCAAAGCGGTCTCATCAGCGCGCCCAACTGGACTGGTCGCGGGGTAGCTGCCCGTCCGGGTCGTTCACGGTGACGGAGTTGTCATCTGTGAGCCGGTCCGAGTATACGACCAGGTTCGTGCCCCCCTCGTGTGCCTGGCTCGGGAAGAGGAGGCCTGTGCAACCACGGGCCCGAACCACGTCTGCAAGAACCCAGGTTGGAGGTTCAACGTGTAGATCGAATTTCAGGTGCCGCCAATCCTCGCGCCAGTCATGCCATAGCTCGTCCCAGGGTTCCCCGCGGTGTAACTGACGCAGGTCGACCAGATCACGCAGCGTCGCAGTGTAGGAACACATCGTGCAGGGTGGCAGGAAGGGTGAGGTCTGCTGGCCCACTGCGGGGTAAGCGCGGGAAACAAGGTGGTGCCGGAAGGCAGGTCGACGAGGATCACCCGACGAACCCGGCGCTGATCGACTCCAGATAGCCGATCACATCCTCGGTCCGCCCTTCCTGTACCAGTTGCAGCAGGGTCTTGTGACGGAACGCAGGAACGGGCTCGTTCTTGACCAGGAAGATGGCCCGCTGTGGGTCTTCCAGATCGTAGTGATGGGAAATATTGCCGTAGCTGCGGGTGATGCGGTTACCTTGCTCCCATAGCCTTCGCGTACCTGCCGCCGGAGTTGTCGATCGAGCCACATCCTTTCTGCCCCCCAAGTTGAACCAAGGTTGGCTTTTAGCTGAGTCTAGTGCTCATTGGCATAAGATCAACCGGGGAATTCGCTCCCGGGGGTATATGTGCACCTGCCCAACACGGGCCGCTACCTTGCTCCAGGAACTCATGTGGTCACTGCTGTCCCAATCCATGTAAGCCATCAGAAAAAGGAGGCAGTCATGAAGATCGCCGACGCGATGACAAAGAGTATCGACACCATCACCGGTGGATCATCGATTACAGACGCAGCCAGGAAAATGCGGGATATGGGGACTGGTTTTCTGCCAGTCACCGATGCTGACCAGGAACGGTTGATCGGTGTCACGACCGACCGGGACATGGTCATTCGTTGCCTCGCCGAGGGCAAGGATCCTTCCCATACCCCGGTCCAGGAAGCCATGAGTGAGAAGGTTCTGTACTGCTTTGCCAACGACGAGCTGGATGCCGCCGCGCAAAGCATGGCCGATCAACAGGTCTATCGGCTGGTCGTCCTGGACAGCCCGGAATCCAAGCGCCTGAGCGGCATCATCACCGTGGGTGATATTCGCCGCCATGGGGACGAAGCGGCCGCCGAGCGGGCCGCAGAGAGGATTGCGGACGCCGCTTGAACCTCCGACGGCCTGCAGGACCGCTGCCTGCGGAAGGGATTCCGCTCGACTGACATGCACCGAACCTGCATCGACATGAGGAGTTCAGACATGAAAACCATCGATCGTGAACAACTCAAGCGAATGAATGAAGAGCATCATGAGGATTTCATCCTCATCAACGTGCTTCCCCGGGAGGTCTTCAATAAACGACACATCCGGACTTCCATCAACATCCCCGTGGGATCCGATGACTTTGCCGAGCAGGTGGATCGCGTCGCCGGGGGCAAGGATCGCAAGATCGTGGTCTATTGCGCCAACTTCGACTGCGATGCCTCCCGCAAGGCCGCGGCGAAGCTCGACAATACCGGCTTCACTGATGTCCTCGACTATGAGGGCGGCACCCAGGACTGGTTCGAGCAGAAAAAAGCCGCCTGAGTGTCGTGTAGGTCAATTGGCCTTAAAAGGCGGACACCAGGGCATTGTGCTGGTGGTCGGTTGCCTGATCATCGATGATCAGTACGCTGCGCCAACCGCCGGCCAGGGCATTGCCCGGGATATGCGCCACATTGTGGCCCTCGGCATGCGCAATCAAGCCCTCGAGGATGTGCCGGACGGCCTGGATGTAGACCTGGAAGCGGCCGTCAGGGGCCGCCTTGGCTCCGTGGAAGGCGCCGGGAAACGTTCCCTGGTGGGGATGATGCTGGTCGAATGCGGCTCGCGGATGCTTTCTGCTGCTGAATCCTCGCCGCGCTGCAAATGCCCGTAGACCCGGTAGTCGATGGCATGGATGTAGTGGAACGAGGTCGCGCCGTCGACATCGTGCTCCCGCGCCACCTCGGCCGATCGCGCGTTCCAGTCGATCACCTGTGGCCAGTCGCCCAGGCACACATAGATGTGCGAGGTCGAGCGAAAAAAGCCCTTCTATAAGCTTATGAATAAGAAAGGCTTTTTATTTTTTCTGGTGGAGCGGATGGGAGTCGAACCCACGACCTCAGCAGTGCGATTGCTGCGCTCTCCCAACTGAGCTACCGCCCCATGTGCGCTGAGTATAAGTCAGCGCAGGCCTTGTTTGCCAGGGGCGGCGCTCAGGTGGAAATGGGCTTGAGCAGGATGCCCGCCAGCGGAGGCAGCGTGAGCACCACGGAGTAGGGGCGTCCCATCCAGGGCAGGTCTTCGGCCTCCACTTCCAGGTTGCCCAGGTTGCTGCCGCCGTAGAAGTGGGAGTCGGAGTTGAAGATCTCCCGGTAACGGCCTGGGGCTGGCACGCCAATGCGGTAACCCTCCCGGGGCGCGGGGGTGAAGTTCAGGGCCGTGAGGATGAAGTCATTTTTCTCTTCGCCCTTGCGGATGAAGCTGAGTACCGACTGGGCGGCGTCGTGGCAGTCGATCCATTCAAAGCCCTGCCACTCGAAATCGAAGTGATGCAGTGCCCCCTCGCGGGCGTAGAGGGCATTGAGATCGGCCACCAGTTGCTTCACGCCACTGTGGAAGGGGAATTGCAGCAGATACCACTCCAGTTCCCGGGCATCGTCCCACTCATTGCCCTGGCCGTATTCGCAGCCCATGAACAGCAGTTTCTTCCCTGGGTAGGACCACATCAGGGTGTATAGCAGGCGCAGGTTGGCAAAGCGTTGCCATTCGTCTCCCGGCATGCGGTAGAGCAGCGAGCGCTTGCCGTGCACCACCTCGTCGTGGGAGAAGGGCAGGACGAAGTTCTCGGTGAAGGCGTAGAGCAGGCCGAAGGTGAGCTGGTCGTGGTGGTAGTGACGGTGGATGGGGTCCTTCTTGATGTATTCCAGGGTGTCGTTCATCCACCCCATGTTCCACTTGAGTGAGAAGCCCAGGCCACCCAGCCAGGTGGGGCGCGTGACCTGGGGCCAGGAGGTGGATTCCTCGGCCATGATCAGGGCGCCGGGGTGATTACCCTGCACGCTACTGTTGAGATCCCGCAGGAATTCGATGGCGTCCAGGTTCTCCTGGCCCCCGAACTTGTTGGGAACCCATTCGCCCTCTTCACGGGAATAGTTCAGGTAGAGCATGGAGGCCACGGCATCCACCCGCAGGCCATCGATGTGAAATTCCTCCACCCAGTACATGGCGCTGGAGACGAGGAAGTTACGCACCTCGTTGCGTCCATAGTTGAAGATCAGCGTGCCCCAGTCACGGTGTTCGCCCATGCGGGGGTCTTCATGCTCGTACAGGGCGCTGCCATCGAACCGGGCCAGGGCGTGCGCGTCCTTGGGGAAATGCCCTGGGGCCCAGTCCAGCAATACACCAATACCCTGTTCATGGCAGTGATTGACAAAATCCCGGAAGTCGTCGGGGCTGCCAAAACGGCTGGTGGGGGCGTAATAGCCAGTGGTCTGGTAGCCCCAGGAGCCGTCGAAGGGGTGTTCGGTGATTGGCAGCAGTTCGATGTGGGTGAAGCCCATCTCCTTCACATAAGGGACCAGCGAGCGGGCCAGCTCTCGGTAGTTGAGGAACTCCCCATCGCTGCCAAGACGCCAGGAGCCCAGGTGAACCTCGTAGATGGACATGGGGCGGTGCAGCCAGGCATCACCGGCACGCTGTTGCAGCCAGGCCTCGTCGGACCAGGGGAAGGGTTCCGGATCATGGACCACGGCGGCGGTTTGCGGTCGTAACTCGAAACGCTGTCCATAGGGGTCGGTCTTGACCTGGGTGACCCCGGTGTCCCGGTTACGGATTTCATACTTGTACAGTGCGCCGGGCTCCAGGCCAGGCAGGAAGAATTCCCACACTCCGCTGCCGCCGCGCACTCGCATGGTGTGGCAACGGCCATCCCAGCGATTGAAGTCGCCCACTACGGAAACCCGTTCGGCAGAAGGGGCCCACACGGCAAAGCGCACGCCCTCAATGCCATTCACCTCGTGGGCATGGGCCCCCAGGAAGCGGTAGGCATGCCAGTGCCGGCCTTCATTGAACAGATGGATGTCAAAATCCGATACTACGGGACCAAAGCTGTAGGGGTCGTAGTCGATGTGTTCCTGGCCGTGGCCGTCGTCCCAGCGGAGGCGATAATGCTCAGGCAGGGCGTCCAGGGGACCGCGCCACTCGAAGATGCCTCGGTCATGGACCTTTTCCATGGGCTCGTCCAGGTCGTCGAGCCAGGCCTGGGCAGCGTAGGGCAGGTAGGCACGAACCACCCGTTGTTCCTGTTCCACATGGCTGCCCAGCAGGCTGAACGGATCATGATGTCTGGCGTCCAGGATGCGTTGGATGTCGTCACGGTTGGTTGCACGCATGTGGGTTCCCGTCCTGGTTCGGCGGTTGGGCCTGCCTTGATGTGGCGGCCGGAAAATGTAATAGAATCGAAATGATCGCGTACCATGATGGCAGGGAACGCGATGTGCCGGTCGGATGCGACCCTGCGAAAAAAACCTTAACATGCTCCAGGGGCCAAGTCCTCCACACACCCGGGTCAGAGAAGGCAGGTATGAAACCACAATCCCAACGCTTCGTCAGCCGCATCACCCGAGACACCCTGGCACTCATACTGGCTGGCGGGCGTGGCTCCCGCCTCAAGCAGTTGACCCTATGGCGGGCCAAGCCTGCGGTGCCCTTTGGGGGGAAGTTCCGGATCATCGATTTTCCGCTCTCCAACTGCATCAACTCGGGCATTCGCCAGGTGGGTGTGATCACCCAGTACAAGGCGCATTCCCTGATTCAGCATGTGCAGCGGGGCTGGAGCTTCCTGCGCGGCGAATTTGGTGAGTTCATCGAGCTATGGCCGGCGCAACAGCGTATCGAGACCTCCTGGTACAAGGGCACGGCCGATGCGGTATTTCAGAATCTGGACATCATCCGTGACCACGACCCCAGCTATGTGCTCATCCTGGCGGGGGATCATATCTACAAGATGGACTATGGCGACATGATCGCCTACCACGTGGAGTCCGGCGCCGATATGACCGTGGGCTGCCTGGAGGTGGACCTGGACATGGCGCGCGGGTTTGGCGTGATGGGGGTGGATGCCGATGGCCGGGTGGAACGTTTCGACGAGAAGCCCGAGCATCCTCAGCCGTTACCAGGCAAGACGGACAAGGCCCTGGCCTCCATGGGCATCTACGTGTTCAACAAGGACTTTCTCTTCCTGCAACTGGTGGCGGATGCCGATACCCCGGGTTCGAGCCACGATTTTGGCAAGGACATCATTCCCAAGGTGCTCCAGTCCTGCCGGGTGATGGCCTATCCCTTTCGTGATGTACAGACCGGCACCCAGGCGTACTGGCGTGACGTGGGGACCATCGACTCCTATTGGAAGTCCAATCTGGAACTGATTGGGGTGACCCCGGAACTGAATCTTTACGACATGGACTGGCCCATCTGGACCTACCAGGAACAACTACCGCCAGCCAAGTTCGTGTTTGACGATGATGATCGACGCGGCATGGCTGTGGATTCCATGGTATCCGGTGGCTGCATCATCTCTGGATCGCTGGTACGCCATTCCCTGTTATTCTCCAATGTGACAGTGAACTCCTATGCCCAGGTGACCGATTCGGTCATCCTTCCGGATGTGGATGTCGGTCGTAACTGCGTGGTTCACAAGGCGGTCATCGACAAGGGTTGCCGGATTCCGGAGGGAATGGTGATCGGCAGGGACCGAGAACAGGATGCCAAGCGTTTTTATGTCTCCGATGGCGGGGTGACGGTGGTCACGCCGGACATGCTCGGCAACATGCCTCATCATGGCGTTTGACCCCTCGAACGCGGCGCACCCGCCGTTGAGGGTGGTGCTGTGCTGGCACATGCATCAGCCTCAGTACCTGGATGCCCACACCGGCGAATATGCACTGCCCTGGACGTATCTGCACGCCATCAAGGACTACGTGGATATGGCGGCGCACCTGGAAGCAGAACCGGGTGCCCGGGCGGTGGTGAACTTTGCTCCCATCCTGCTGGATCAGATCGAGGACTATGCCCGCCAGGTGCGTGCCTTTCTCAAGGGAGAGGGTCAGATCCATGACCCGGTCCTGGCACTGTTGGTGGCCGAACGGCCACCCGGTGACGCCTCCCAGCGACTGAACCTGGCGGAGGCCTGCACCCGCGCCAATCGTCAGCGTCTGATTGAACCCTTCGGGCCCTACCGACTGCTGGCAGACATGGTCACCTGGCTCAAGCAGCATCCGGATTATGTGTCCTATCAGGGGGATCACTTCTTTTTTGATCTCGTGACCTGGTATCACCTGGTCTGGCTGGGTGAGACGGTGCGCCGCACCGATCCTCGCATCCAGCCACTGATGAAGCAGGGCCGGGATTTCACCTTGGCGCAACGTCGGCAACTCCTGGAGGTGATCGAGGAATTGCTTGATGGCCTGCTGGGGCGTTACCGGCGCTTGGCGGAGTCCGGGCGGGTGGAGCTCTCCTTCACCCCTTATGCCCACCCCATCATGCCGCTGATGCTGGACATGGAATCGGCCCACGAGGCGGCGCCACAGGCAGAATTGCCGCAAAGTGGCCAGTATCCGGACGGCCGAGCCCGGGTGCAGTGGCATCTGCAGCGGGGACTGGAGAGCTTTGAAAGACACTTTGGCCGACGGCCAGCTGGCTGCTGGCCGTCGGAAGGCAGTGTCAGCGATGCCACTTTGACCCTGCTGGACGAGGCGGGTATCCGCTGGTCCGCTTCCGGAGAGGGTGTACTCACCCATTCCCTCAAGCAGGGCCGGGAAGAGGACCTGCCTGACGATCGCCACTGGTTATATCAGCCGTATCGTTTCCAGGATCGCGAACTGTCCTTATTCTTCCGTGACGACGGGTTGTCCGATTCCATTGGCTTTCGTTATACCGACTGGCATGGCGACGATGCGGTGGGGGATTTTGTCCATCATCTGGAAGAGATCGGTCAGCGCTGGCATCGCGATTCAAACAACCACGGGCGTGGCGCCCTGGTCACAGTGATCCTGGATGGTGAGAATGCCTGGGAATATTATCCTGCCAATGGTTATTATTTCCTCTCGGCTCTTTACCGCCGCCTGGCAGCTCACACGGACATCGAACTTGCCACATTCAGTGATTGTCTCAATGCCAGACCACAGCGGGCGCTGGAACACGTCGTGGCGGGAAGCTGGGTGTACGGTAACTTTGATACCTGGGTGGGTTCCCGGGACAAGAATCGGGGCTGGGAGATGCTCATCCAGGCCAAGCAGATTTTTGACGAGGTGATGTCCCAAGGGCAGTTGACGCCGGCGCAGGCCGAAGCGGCCACGTTGCAACTGGCTGTGTGCGAAGGCTCGGACTGGTGCTGGTGGTTTGGTGACTACAACCCCTCAGGGACCGTGAGCCTGTTTGAACGCTTGTACCGCCAACACCTGGTCCACCTCTACCGCCTGCTGGGAAAGACCCCGCCAGAGGAACTGTCGCATGTACTCAGTCGGGGTAGCGGGGAGCCCGCTGCCGGGGGCGTCATGCGGCAGGGACAAAAATCGGACGGGTAAGCTCGCCAAAGAGCCCGGAATTCCATGCATAGGACGGAGGAACTGTGTCCCAACACAGCGCCCAAGTACGATCCACCCTGGACCGGCGCCGCGCCGGTATCCTGCTTCATCCCACCTCCCTGCCCGGACCCGGTCAGCAGGGTGCGCTGGGGGCACAAGCCCACCGTTTCGTGGATTTCCTGGTTTCTGCCGGGGCCAGCGTCTGGCAGGTATTGCCCTTGAACCAGCCCCATGGGGGCGGTTCACCCTACCAGTGCATGTCGGTGCATGCCGGCAGCACCCAATTGATTTGCCTGGATGATTTGCAGGCGCGTGGTTGGCTGTCTGATGGGGCTCTGCTGGATGAGCAGGGCATGTTGGACCCCTTTGACTCTCAAGCCCTGCGTCAGGCCCATGAGGGGTTCATGGCCTCGGCAGATCGTGACGATCAGCAGGCCCTGGAGGACTTCAAGGCGCGCCATGCCTTCTGGCTGGAGGATTATGTCCTGTATCTGGCTCTCAAGCGGGAGCAGGATCGGGCTCCGTGGTGGGAATGGGAATCAGAACTGCGGGACCGGGATCCCGAGGCCATGGAGGCGGCCCGCCAACGCCTGGCAGACACGCTGGCGCAGTATCGTTTCGAGCAGTTCCTGTTCTATCTGCAGTGGGCGGCGGTCAAGCAACACGCCAACCACCGGGGTATCCTGCTGTTTGGGGACATGCCCATCTTTGTGGCCCATGACAGTGCCGATGTCTGGGCGCATCGTGAACTCTTTGATCTGGATGAGCGGGGGCGACCGATGCATGTGGCGGGCGTGCCGCCGGATTATTTCTCTACCACGGGGCAGCGCTGGGGCAACCCCCATTACGATTGGAAGCGCATGCAGGAGAGCGGGTTTGCCTGGTGGATCGAGCGCATCGGTGCCGCCCTGGAGATGGTGGACCTGATCCGCATCGATCACTTCCGGGGCTTCGAGGCCTACTGGTCCATCCCGGTGGAGGACGACACGGCCATCAACGGGCATTGGACTTTGGCACCGGGTCAGGCCCTGTTTCAGCGGCTGCGGGAGCATTTTGGCACCTTGCCCCTGGTGGCCGAGGACCTGGGGGTGATCACCGATGAGGTGGAGGCCCTGCGGGACGATAACGGTCTGCCGGGAATGAAGATCCTGCAGTTCGCCTTCGAGGGGGGCGCCAGTAATCCCTATTTGCCGCATCGGCACGTGGCGAATGCGGTGGTCTATACCGGCACGCATGATAATGACACGACCCTGGGATGGTTCGAGTCCTGTGATGAAAGCTTGCAACAGCACGTTCTGGACTATCTGGGACGCCCGTCAGAACCCATGCCATGGCCGCTGATTCGCAGCGCCCTGGCCTCGGTGGCGCGCCTGGCGGTGATTCCCATGCAGGATGCCCTGGTGTTGGACGGCACACACCGCATGAATGTGCCCGGGACCACCTCGGACAATTGGGCATGGCGTTTTCAGTGGGATGAAGTGCCTGGAGAACTGACTTCCGACCTGCGTCATCTGATGGCGTTGTACGGTCGGGAATAGTGGACGGCTTAGCCTGTCCCAATCACTGAGGGTGCCGGATGGTATTGAGGCCAGATGGCACCGATCCGGAGTAGGGGTTCCATTTCCGAGGGGGGTAATGGCTGGCTGAACAGGAACCCCTGGCCCATGTGGCAGCCATTTTCCAGAAGGAATGTCTGTTGGGCTGGGTGTTCCACGCCCTCGGCAATCACACCCAGGTCCAGGTTGTGGCCCAGGCCTATCATCGCTTTGACGATGGTTGCGCCCGGCCGTCGCGAGTCGGACTCCCGGTTGAGTTGAGCCACAAAGGAGCGATCGATCTTGAGCCCTTGGACTGGCAGATTGCTCAGGTAGCTCATGGAGGCATAGCCAGTGCCGAAATCGTCGATGGAGAGCGAGAAACCCGCCTCCCATAGTTGTGTGAGGATGGTGATGGCCTCGCCCATGGAGCGCATGGCCGTGCTTTCCGTGATCTCGAATTCCAGCATGTTGGGGGGTATGTCGGCGGCACGGACCATGCTGGCGATGTTGCGTGCCAGGTTCTTCTTGTACAACTCCTGAGTGGAAAGGTTGATAGCGACCGGCACGGTGGTGAGTCCCGCCCTTTGCCACTGATGGATCTGCTCGCAGACTTTCTCCAGTACCACGGGACCGATGCCCAGTATCAGGCCCGTGCTCTCGGCAACGGGGATGAATCGGCCCGGCGGGATCAGGCCAAACTCGGGATGATTCCATCGCACCAGGGCCTCCAGGCTCAGGATGCGACCCGAACCCATGTGGACCCGAGGCTGGTAGAACACTACCAGTTCGTTGCGTTCCAGGCCCTGGCGTAGATCCTGTTCCAGACGGAAACGTTCTTCCAGTTGCTTGTTCAGCGAGGTGGTGTAAAAGCGGTATCCACCCTTTTCGCCATCGGCTTTGGCCCGGTGCAGGGCCGTATCGGCGCGGCGCAGAAGTTCGTCCGTGTTGTCGGCATCCTCGGGGTAGAGGGCGATCCCGGTGCTGGCCGTCGCCACCAGATTGTGGTCGTCAATGCTAAAGGGCTCTTCCAGCACACCATGGATGCGCTCGGCCACCGCCAGCGCATCCTGGTGACTGCTGATTTGCCCGCAGAGGATGACGAAATTATCTCCTCCCAGGCGAGCCAGGCTGTCTTCCTCACGCAGCAGCCCGCGCAGGCGCTGGGCCACGCCGCACAGGAGTTGATCCCCTGCCGCGTGGCCCAGGGAGTCATTCACCAGTTTGAGACCGTCCACGTCAATGGCGAACAGGGCCATCATGTGTTCGTGGCGATGGGCAGATGCCATGGCCTGATCCACGCGCTCACGCATCAGGGCGCGGTTGGGCAACTCCGTCAGTGGATCATAGTGGGCCAGGAAGGTGAGCTGAGCCGACAGGGCCTTCTTGTCGCTGATATCCTCGGCCATCTTCACGAAATGGGTGATCCGGCCCTGGGTATCCCGCAGCGGCGTGATGGTGGCCTGCTCCCAATAGTGCTGGCCGTGTTTCTTGCGCACACACAGTTCACCCTCCCATGCGCGTCCTTGCTTGAGGGTCTGCCAGACCTCTTCCTGAGTGTCTTCATCCGGCTCCAGGCCATGGGCCTGGAGCCGGGCAATCGGTCGGCCCTGTACCTCGCCGGATGAGTAACCGGTGAGTGTGCAAAAACGGGTATTGACGTATTCGATCACGCCTGAGTGGTCGGTCATCACCACAATGCTGGGGCTCTGTTCGACGACCAGGGCGAGTTTCTGGAGTTGCTGGTTCGCCTGCAGCAGGTTGTCCTGTTGCTCGATGAGTTCGGTTTGATCCACCACGTTGCAGATATATTCGCTTCGCCCGCTGATGTGCTGATCCAGGTGGATGATCTTCAGGTCGGCGACCAGCGGTGAGCCATCACGGCTGCACAGCCTGACGCTGTGGCACTGGGACATGCCCTCATTGCGAGCCCGCTGCAGCGCGGAGCCCAGGAACAGGCGGTGTTCCGGAATGGCCATGTGGGAGAATAGCTTGTGATTCAGGGCCAGCAGGCGGTGGGCGGCGGCGTTGCCATCCTGGATGAACCCTTGTTCATCGATGCACAGAACAGGGATGGGCAATTCCTGGTACAGGCCGCTAAAACGGGTGAGCGTCGCCTCGGTGGTTTGCTGACTGTCCTGAAGTGCCTCCTGCTGGATCTTCAGCTCCGCATGGTAGATGTGGAGCTGCTCGAGAAGGGATTCCAGATCCAGATCCCCCTCATCCAGCGCGGCCAGGGTGTGCTCGAAGCTGTGATCCCGAAGGATCTGACGGGCCCTTTCGCGCAGGTGTTGTGGGTCGGTGTGAGGTTTCTTGGTGGACATTCAATGACTGCCAATGCCCCGCATGCGGACACTGTGGGATACCAGTGGCATCTGGGCCAGAAAGACACGGGCCGATGGGGCCCGACGTTGTGTGCGGGTCTTCCCGACCAGCGGGTGTCGATTCTAGCAGGAGTGCGTCAAGAAGGCCCATACCGTGAGGGGTTTAACGGTCAACGCAGGCCCCAGGGGGTCTCCATGTCTTCGGGCCACGTCACTGTGTAAGAGAACCGCAGGGTCATCTCTTCGCCTGCTGCAACGGTGCGATGCCAGGCCAGAAGGCCGCGATCTTCATTCATGTCCTGTTCCGAGGGTTCACTGACATCATCGGCCAGGGTGACCGTGATGCGCTCGTCGCGGGAGACCGGTAACCGGTCCAGAACGGTGACATCCAACTCGCGGTCGTGGCTATTGTGAACGGTCATCAAATGGCTGCGCTGAAGCGTATTGTGGCGTCTCAGGCGGCCTTCCTGGCCCTGTTCGTCACGCTCCAGCTGGACCTGGATGCCAACGCGTTCGTCCACGCCAAAGGCCATTTCCAGCGCGCTGTTCGGACGCAGGCGCGGGAGTTGATGCTGGCCTACCAGGGTGCCGTCCTGGAAGAGGGTGAGGGGCCCCGGCAGGAGCGGCACATCGCCCGTGAATTCGCTTTCGGCGAACAGATAGGCACGAGGTGTCATCCGGGGTACGGCACGTACCGAAAGCCGAGCTTCCATGACTTCCTCACCCAGATTGTGGCGATGGGCCTGGTGATCCGAGGCAATGCTCACGCGGCCGGGAACCCGATAACGGACGGTGAAGGCCGTACCTTCGCTTTGCGCCATGTCGGGCTCGGCCGCCAGGGCCACTTCCGGCATGGACCTGGAGAGCCGAGTTGAGGTGGGGACAGGCTGGGGCACATCCAGGTAGCGAGGAGGTGGCTCCGGCAGGTGCCCCCCGAGTCGAGGCCGGGCCGTGGACAGGTACAAGGGGATGTCCGACCAGTCCTGTCCTGTGTTCTGGCGCACTTCGGCGCGCTGGATCAAGTGCAGTTGACGGGTGTTGGTGTCCAGGCGGGCCTCATAAAGCGGGGTCCAGCGGGCATCGGGTACGGTGTATTCCAGGGTCACGGTGGCATGGGCCACCTTGGGGCTGTGATAGTGAATACGGGCCTGAAGGCTGTCGCGCTGGCCACTTTGCAATTGCCCAAGCTCGCGGCGCATCCGTTCGATATCGGCCTCCAGAATGCGCCGCGCCCGCTCCTGTTCATGGATCGCGTCAAGCACCCGAAGGGCACCTTCACCGACTCGCTCCCACGCCTGCGGCCATTCGCTGCTGTCCGGCAGGGCCTCCGGGTGTGTGCCCAGTTGCTCGATCAGGCGCATTTGCACCTGATGAGCGCGAATCTGGTCATCGATGGTCCGCGCCTCATCTTCCAGTGCCTGGAGTTTCTCTGTCAGTGCCTGTTCACGGGGGTGGGCCAGGTCCCGTCCCGGGATCGTTCGGGTTTCCACGCCCCCCAGCCGCATGCCCTCAGGCCCACTGGCCCGCACGCGCACCGTGTTCACGTCCAGCCGGGCCGGCAGTCCGTCAATACTGACAACGCCTTCTCCCGCCTCCAGCCGAACTTCCTTTTCCATGATGATTCCGGCACGGTCCGGATAGACGGTCACCTGAGTGATCTGCCCGGCCTGGAGGGCGGGGGCGATGGCCAGGATGACCAGGGTGGTGAAGAACACAGCATGGCGGGTGCGATTCATCAGTTCGATTCCTGTCAGGCCGGAGTGAGATTTATTGCCAACGGACCTCGAAGACGCAGTGGGTGGCACCCGTGGCGGCGCACTGGGTTTCCGTCACCTGGGTTCTGGGGTGAACCAATACCTGGAACAGGCGCTGGAAGGTGCCCGCATAGTAATCGCATACAGGGTGCGCGGACTGTGCCTCTCGACATAGGGGACTGTTGGTGATGGTCAGTGTGAGGCTGGGTTGGTGATTGACCTGAAATTGGCCGCTGCCGGCAAAGGTCCAGGCATTGCGCTCGATGGCCTTGAGCAGAATGCGGCTTGAGAGCCCGGCTGGAAGGGGTTTCAGTATGGACTGCACTGGCTTGGGAATGCGGTTGGCCAGGAGGTAGTCCCCGGTCAGCTGGCCTGCCTCCAGTGATACGGCGCTGGCCTGTTCTGCGGTGAGTTCTTCTCGCAAGGCGCGGTGCAATGCGGTCACATCACGCTCGTCCACCATGGCGGTGGGTGGATGTGCCAGATGCCCGGTGAGGCCGGCGGCTTCAAAGATGCGTGCCGTGACCTGCTCGTCGTGCTGGTGACGCAGAGCCTGGGCCATGCGGGTGATGGAGTTCGGCCCGATCCGGGCCGTGGTTTGATTCTGTTCAGTCATGGTGTGCGCAGTGTGCAATCAGTAACGGAGGCGGCTGGAACTGACAGTGAGCCCCGGTGTGGGAGAACGCTTGTCCGGGTCGTTCGCCGCCTTGGTGGTTGGGTAGATGGGCCTGAAATGGGCTTCCTCGGGCTGGCGTGAGCGCAGCGCCCAGTTCCAGAGGGCCTGGGAGGGCAGGGGAAGCACCAGAAACCAATGCTCCAGAATGGCCAGCACCATGAGTACCGCCAGGAATGTGGCCCCGGCCACTTGGTGCGTGGCAGCCATTGGATCCATGGCCATTTGCACGATCCAGACTGCCACGATGGTGGAGGCAGTGACGGAGATCGGGAAGAGCAGGTTCATGGGTTTCTTGCGGAAATAACTTTCCAGGTAACGCAGGTGCTCGGGCAGCCACTCCTCATTGAGGTTGCGAACGCCCAGGAACACATTGAGCTTGGTGCTGGTACGCATCACCCACAGAATGAGGAAGGTGTATAGCCCCACCTTGTTGACGCCGCCCCATGTGACCAGGGCAATGGCCAAGGCGGCGATGATGAGGGCGAATTCATGGTAGAGAATTGCCTGAACCGCGTAGAGGAATCGTCCCCAGCCACGAGCCCCCTCAGGACATCGACTGCGTCGAGAGCCTGTGATGACGCCCATGAGGAAACTCATTTCCACCCAGCCCCAGAGAATGATGGCGCCCGTGAAGGCCACGTAGGCCCCATACAGCGTTTGTTGTTGAGCGGTCAGGGCGAGTGTGTAGAGTGCGATGCCCGCGAGTACCGAGGCCCCCAGCATGCTCCAGCGATAGGTCCGTCGTGGCAGACCGTCCAGATAGATGATGGCTCCGGTGCTGAACCACCAGAGAAACACCACATAAAGTATAGGCAAGCCGTATTGAATCACCGGCCCCTCACCGTGGACGGCTGATGGACACCCTCGCGGGCGTTGTGATGGAAAAAGGGGGCGGGCAAAGCAGTTGCCACGGTGCCGTTCATCGCTGCGTTCTCCTCATTTTCCCGGCACACACGGAACCCCGGGGAACTCGGTTCGACTGCGGCCTGAGTCGATGGACGAAACTGTACAGTCTTTTGGTTCTCGGCGGCGAGTCCCGTAGGCCCCCGCTGAGGAGAAGATTCAGGAATCTTGCGCCGAATCAAGAAGCTCCGCGAAAGCGGCGGCATTCGAGGAACCGAACGCATTGAGCTTGTAGCGGACACCCGTGGCGGGATCTTCCAGGGTCAGACCCCCATCCGACCACCGGGTCAGACGGAAGGGTGGATCCTCGTGGTCTTCCAGCTGGCGACGGTCCAGGGCAATGATGCGCAGCACAGTGCGCATGAAGCCATCGGCGCCTGGTTCAACACGCTTGAGCACCTGGTTCGTCTCGGCATTGAGGATTTCCAGGTAACCACCGGGCTTTTCCTGGGGCTTCAAGTCTATGGACTGTACCACCTCAAGATTGTCGTCAGCGGCTTCCGCGGACCCCGTGGGTTCTGCCGGAGGGGGGGGAGGGGAGACCGCGTTGCTGCCCAGGTAATAGATGCCGAAGGCGAGGGCCAGTAAAACAACGCCAATTCCCGGAAAAAGGAATCGGCGCTGGGAACGGGAAGAACCGTTGGAGTCAGTCATCAGGCGGTTTCACCGGCAGTTTCTCGGTGGGTCTGCGGTGCAGATTCGGATTCGGCTGCGTCAGTCGCATCCGGGGTCCGGGCACGATTCTGGTCTTCGGCCATGGCTTCCGCCAGGATGTCGGCCACACGCCGTGCGTTGGGTATGCCGCGTAGCATGGGCTGCGGCGTCATCCAACGCCAGGGTCTGACGTGGGGCCAGAGAATGATATAGGAGACGCGTTCCGGGGGGATGAGCACCAACGGGATATCACCCGTGCCGTCCTTGTAAAGCTTGGCTGAGGCAGATTCGATGACGGAGTAGGGGAGGTTGACACTCATCTGCAAGGCAACGCCGAAACGCATGACGATGCGCTGATTGGTGATGGTGTAGACCGTGGCTCTCGCCGTAAGCCAGGCCAGCAGCATCAGCAAGCCGACGGCCGTCACTGACAGGGTCAGCAGGAAACTGGTGGAGGCAAGGGCTGCCACAAGGGATTGCGTTTCGCCATAGCTAAAGGCGGCACGTAACACAATCAGAATGGCAAGGTAGAAAATGACCTTTCTGACGTGAAATGCCCGAATGGCAAAGGTGCTCCAATGAGGAGCACCTTGCCACAAAATGCGCTCCCCCGAAGGGGGGAGCTCAGGCAGACCACGTATCGGTTCAACGGCGTGGTCGTCGTGACTCACAGCAGGGCTTCCCTACGCTCCGGGGATGCATAGAAGTGACCGCCACCGAAGTAGGCCATGATGCGGTCTTCTTCCAGACGCGTCACGGATTCCATGCTCTTGGTGGAGGGTGCATCGGCGAAGTGATGGGACATCACGGAAACCACGCGGACCTCATAGGGACGGCCGTCCTTCAGGCGCTGACCCATGGGCAGCTTGGGATCGGCGTACTTGGCGCGGGCCACCTTGGACAGGAACATCGGCACCAGGATGCGGCGGGCACTGCCCTTGACTTCCACTTCCAGGTAACGGGGCATGGCCTCGGAACGGTCAACCCACACATCGCGAACGGTGCCAGCGGGCTTGTCGTCGGCGGCGAACACGGTCATGCCGCGAGGATCGGGATCCTTTTCGGAGATGCCGAAGCCATGCTTGGTGCTGCGCATGGGCACGATGCGGGGCTCGCCATTCATGGTCACGTCGGGCTCATCGGCACGGTTGGCCCAGGAGGAGGGACCGACGCCGTCGATCATGGGGTTGCCGGTGGGATCCAGCGGCGCACCGGGGAAGGGATATGCCGGCTTGGCGTGGATCTCGCGGGTATCCGGATTGCCGTTGGCAACGATGAAGGAACCGCCGTCCATGGTGGGGAATTCCTTGGGCCCCGGGGCGGCCGGGTAGCCTTGAACGGTAATGTGAGGGGAGCGGTCGGACTCCAGCGGATAACCTTCCCGCTTGTTCTCCCGATGTAGATACCAGACTAGACCTGCGAAGAACAGCCAGAAGACGTACAGGGTGACCTGTGCGACGTCCATATATTCAGTAATGGCACCGGTTGGCATTGCTTTTCCTCCAAGTTTCGGGTGGGTTAGCCGCGTGAAATGGCTGGACCGAACCTCGATCAAGATTGCTTTCGGGTGACGCCCCCGCCTTGCATGGGCGGCCCAAACGCGTTGGGTGATACAAACAACATCAAGTTGACTAGATTTTAGACCACAACATCGCCAATTTCCGGGTCCAGAGGCCCCCCCTGACCCGAAAATTCCTGCTTTCCCAAACGCTCCGGGGCTTGGGCTGCCACACGGGCATGAGCGAGCTTTGGAGCGCTACTTCGGGATAATGCCAGACAAATCGTCGGGGTGTTGGCGCGAGCTGGCTTGAGCATGATCTGGATCAGCTTCACCGGTCAAAGGCTGGGAACAGGGCGGATCAGCTGGAAGATCCGCGCTTGAGTTCGAGGGCCTGTGAGGTATAAAAGCCCCGGGAAATCCGCCGTGTACGCTCCGCACTCCATTCGTCCAGGGACGGCTCTTCGCTGATCAGGCGCAGGAGCTTCTTCTCGGCTACCGGCTCAATCGCGGGGGAACGGTCGCTCTTGGGGAACAGTTTGCCCACGGCGTGCATCACTGACAGGGCGGGCGTGCGTGGGGCGAAGGTGAACAGGATGGCAGCATGGGTGCGCACCGTGAGACCTGCCAGAACACCCACGATGTCATGGTCCTTGTAATGGATGAACGAATCCATGGCCACCACATAATCAAACTCACCCAGTTCGGGTTTGAGAAAGTCGCCCACACGAAAGTCGATTCGACCTTCGCCCAGATCTTCGGCCTCGGCGCGTTCCCGGGCCATGTCCACCAGGTTACCGGCCAGATCGATGGCCACCACCTGGGCGCCACGTTGGGCGGCAGCCACAGAGAGCATGCCGGTGCCACAGCCTGCATCCAGCAACCATTTGCCACTGAGGTCGTCAGGCAGCCAGTCCAGCAGGGTGTTGCGCATCTCTTCGCGCCCGGCACGCACAGTGGCGCGCACCCGGCCGACGGGGGTGTCGGAGGTCAGCTTTTTCCAGGCATCCACCGCGGTGCGGTCGAAGTAGGTCTCGAGCTGACCTCGGCGTTTTTGATAAGAGGGCGTTGGCATCAGTGGAATCCGTTGGCTTGGCTAACGCATTAGCGCCCGAAGTGGGCCTTGGCGTCATACAGCGTGTCGATGGAGATCTCGTGGAGACCCTTTTCCTTGGCAAAGCGTTCAGTGTTGCGACGGGCCTTGCCGCGCACGAAGAAGGGGATCTTGCGAAGCTCCTTCTCGGCATCGGCTGTCCACACGGGTTCGCCGTCCTGGACGGGCTCGGGAGCGGTTTCGGCCGGGGTAGCCTCGGTGTGCGCTTCGGCCGAACTTGTCGCCACACGGCGTTCCGTCGTGCCGGTACCACCCAGATGTGAGGGGGCGGCTTCAGCGTGGAATTCGAAGTCTTCCCGGAACATGCCCAGCAGGTGCTCTTCAAGACCCATCATCAGGGGGTGAACCCAGGTATCGAAGAGTACATTGGCGCCGCCAAACCCCATCTGCGGTGCGTAGCGGGCCGGGAAGTCCTGCACATGGACGGGGGCGGAGATGACGGCGCAGCCCACGCCCAGGCGTTTGGAGATGTGTCGTTCCATCTGGGTGCCCAGCACCAACTCGGGCTGCAACTCCGCCACCTGGGTCTCCACTTCAAGATAGTCATCGGTGATCAGCGGGGTGACGTCATAGAGTTTGGCAGCCTCACGCACCTCGCGGGCAAACTCGCGACTGTAAGTGCCCAGGCCGACCACCTTGAAGCCGAATTCCTCGGTGGCCACACGGGCAGCGGCCACCGCGTGGGTAGCGTCGCCGAAGATGAAGACGCGTTTTCCGGTCAGGTAGTTGGAGTCCACCGAACGGGAATACCAGGGCAGGCGCGACTGTGCGTTCTCCAGGTCGGGTGCGGGGTCCACCTTGGCGATCTCGGCAACTTCCTGAATGAATTCCCGGGTGGCGCGTACACCGATGGGGATCACGCGCGTGTAGGGTTGTTTGAAGGTCCGCTCGAGCCATTTGGCCGCGGTCTGGGCGATCTCCGGATAGAGGACCACGTTGAAGTCGGCCTCGCCCAGGCGGGCGATGTCGGCCGGAGTGGCCCCCATGGGGGCCGTCACATGGACATCGATCCCCAGGCTGCCCAGCAATTGGGTGATTTCCTGGATGTCATCCCGGTGGCGAAAGCCCAGGGCCGTGGGGCCGAGCAGGTTGCAGCGGGGCCGACGAGAACCGGCATCGTCCGCGGGGCGGGCATCGGCATTGCCGGCCAGGGAACGCACCAATTGATAGAAGGTTTCCGAGGCCCCCCAGTTTTCCTTGCGTGAATAGGAAGGCAATTCCAGGGGGATGGCCGGCACCGGCAGGCCGAGTGTCTGGGACAGGCCGCCCGGGTCGTCCTGGATCAGTTCGGCGGTGCAGGATGATCCCACCAGCAGGGCCTGGGGTTTGAACCGCTCATAGGCCTCAATGGCCGTGTTGCGGAACAACTCTGCCGTATCCTGGCCCAGGTCGCGGGCCTGGAATGTGGTGTAGGTCACCGGAGGCCGCTGATTGCGCCGTTCAATCATGGTGAACAGCAGGTCCGCATAGGTGTCCCCCTGGGGAGCATGCAGGACATAGTGCAGCCGTTCCATGCCGGTGGCCACGCGCATGGCGCCCACGTGGGGTGGCCCTTCATAGGTCCATACCGTCAGTTGCACGAATCAGACCCTCAATTTGGCCCGGCGCATCAGCGGTCGGGCAAATAGTTCAGCAAGGTCGGCCGCCTGATCGTAGCCCTGAATCGGGGTGAAGACCAGTTCGATCGACCACTTGGTTGTCATGCCTTCCGCCTCCAGCGGGTTCGCCAGACCCAGGCCGCAGACCACCACGTCCGGGTGTGCCTCGCGGCAGCGGTCCAGTTGCTTGTCCAGGTGCTGTCCTTCGCTCAGGCAGGTATCTTTTGGCAGCATGGCCAACTCTTCCGCCAGATGCTGGCGATGCAGGTAGGGCGTACCGACTTCCACCAGTTCCATGCCCGCCTCACGGTGCAGAAAACGAGCCAGGGGGATTTCCAGCTGGGAATCCGGAAACAGGAAGATGCGCTTGCCCTTGAGTTCCTCAGTGATATGAGACAGACCGCGTTGCGCCCGCTCAATCCCCGGTGTGGTGACGCGATCGAAGAGCCCCGCATCCACTCCAAAGGCATCGGCCGCGGCTCGCAGCCATCCGGTGGTCCCTTCCACGCCCAGCGGGAAAGGGGCGGGCAGACGTGTGGCGCCCAGGCCCTCCAGGGCGCGCGCGGTCTCATTCAGGAAGGGCTGCGCCAGGATATACCGCGTGTTGGGACCGACGGCCGGCAGTTGATCCGAGCGTCGGGCTGGCAGATAGCGCACCTCATGGATGCCCATCTCGGCGAACAACCGGGTGAACTGATCCTCGACGATGTCAGCCAGCGAGCCTACCACCAGCAGGGAGGCTGGGTCGGCCTCGGTCTCCCGGGGGAGTTCCGGCACCAGGGCGGCGAGGCAGGTATCCTCACCCTGAGTGAAGGTGGTCTCGATACCACTGCCGGTATAGTTGAGCACCCGCACCTGGGGCATGTACTGCTGGGACAGGCGGGAAGCGGCCTTGGCAAGATCCAGCTTGATGACCTCGGAGGGACAGGACCCCACCAGGAAGAGCATGCGAATATCCGGGCGCCGCTCCAGCAGTCGCGCGACGACGCGATCCAGCTCTTCGTTGGCATCCGCCAGTCCGGCCAGGTCGCGCTCCTCGATCAGGGCCGTGCCAAAACGGGGTTCGGCAAAGATCATGACGCCGGCTGCCGATTGCATCAGGTGGGCGCAGGTACGTGAACCCACCACCAGGAAAAAGGCATCCTGAATCTTGCGATGCAGCCAGATGATGCTGGTCAGGCCGCAGAAGACTTCATGCTGACCCCGTTCACGGATAATGGAAAAGTCCACGGTCTGCTCCGAGCCGTCGCTGACGGAAGGTTGCGGTGCGCCTGTCATTTGGCGGACTCCTGGCCGGAGGCTGCTGCTCGGGCCTTTTTCGCCTCGGCTTCGCCCAGGCGGGCAGCGCGCAATTTAATCAGGAACTGTGCCGCATTGACCACGTAGACGGTATAAGCCACGAGTGCCAGATACATCTGCTGTTCCGCGCTCATGAAGTTCCAGAACAGCGACGCCATGTAGACGGTGTGCAGGGCAATCACCAGCATGCTCACCATGTCTTCCCAGAAGAAGGCCTTGGCAAACAGGTAATGGCCGAAGACAACCTTCTCCCAGATCGCGCCGGTGACCATGATGGTGTAAAGGATGAACGTCTTGACGACGATGGAGGCGTGAGCGAGCCACAGGCCTTCCCCCGTGGTCAGGTATCGCACCACCAGCCAGGTACTGATGATGAAGACCAGGAACTGCAGCGGTGCCAGGATACCTTGCACGAGTGTCCACGGGGTTTCATCCCGCCGCCGACGCTGCTCGGGGGTGTACAGGGGGCGGGGCTTGCGATCCCCGGCTCCGGCATGCTGCATCGGGTATTTCTCCAGTCAACTCAACGTGGTGCGCTGAGTTTGTACAAGCCCCTTGGCTTTGTCAATCAAGCTGGACGTAAGGATTGGTTGACATTCCCGGATGTCGTAACCATGATTTTCGTAGGTGAAAATACCCGCAGGCCTGCTAAACTGCCTCCGTTGACAAGCCCGGACCGGTGGTCAGGTTTTCCGGACGGGTGAGAGGGTCGCGTCAGTCCAGGCGGCCCGCTTTCAGCCCTGGGGGGAGATGTATGGTCACTGCGAGACGTCAGCTTGGTCGCGAGGGTGGGGAGTCCTCACTGAATCCGGGAGGTGAAGCCGAGCGGAGTGGCGCGACCCAGCGAGGCGGACAAGCTGAAGGTGCCTGCCGGTCGCCGGTGCCAGGCACCCACCGAATGTGTCCCGAGTCCATGCGAAAGGAGTTGTCCCACGTCATTGAGGGCGAGATTATTCCGCGCCTGATGATGGCGCATCGCTCGGAAGAGGCGGTCCGCGGCAGCGCGGCGAAGGATGTCCCGGGGGATCCTGAAGGGGTGTCCATCGGTGTGCCGGTGGTGGAGGAGTTCTCGCGGATGGTGATCGAGCATGACGCCGCCGCGGCGCTGGCTTATGTAGACACCCTGAGGGCTCAGGGAACCGCGCTGGAAAGTGTGTTCGTTCACCTGCTGGCCCCCACGGCAAAGCGGTTGGGCGAGTTGTGGGAGGAGGATCAGGCCGATTTCACCGAAGTCACCGTGGGGTTGTGCCGCCTGCAGCACGTTCTCCGGGAGTTGGGCGGCGCCTTTGAGGGTGAGGTGGATCCGCACAGGGTGAGCGGCAAGCGCATTCTCATGTCTCCCATTCCCGGAGAGCAGCACACCTTCGGTTTGATGATGATTTCCGAATTTTTCCGCCGCGAGGGCTGGGATGTCACCTGTGACCCTTCCCTGTCCATGCGGGATCTGAACCATCTGGTGCGCCAGGAATGGTTTGACATAGTGGCCTTGTCGGTCAGTTGTCAGACCCTGCTCGACAAGGTCACCACCACTGTGCGCGGGGTGCGGCGCGTGTCGCGCAATGCTTCCGTAGGAATCATTGTCGGGGGGCGGCTCTTTACCGAAAACCCTCAACTGGTGTCGGTGGTCGGTGCGGATGACACGGCCCAGGACGGCGCCTCGGCAGTGCGGAGGGCGGAGGCCATGCTGGCACGACGCACCGGCTGCTTCACCAGGGATATGGGGCCGATATGATGTTTCCAACCAGGATTTGAAACCGATAAGCGTGGAGCTCGTGAAGCCGTTCAAAGCCCCAAAGCAGGTGCTCGGGGACCTGGAACCCGACGAAGTCGCCTCCCTGGTGGCGACGGCGGCCGATGTTTCCCTGGTGCTCGATGAGACCGGTGTCATCCGCGATTTGGCCCTGGGCAGTGATGATCTCACCATGGAAGGGTACGGGCAGTGGGTGGGGAAGCCATGGGTGGACACGGTCACGGTGGAGAGTCGAGGCAAGATTGAGGCCCTGCTTCGTGATGCCTCCTCGCCCAGCAATGTGCGCTGGCGCCAGGTGAATCATCCTTCCAGTCGTGGCCATGATGTGCCGGTCATGTACTCCGCCATTCAGGTGGGGGAAGGCGGGCGTGTGGTGGCCATGGGGCGGGATCTGCGAGGTGTGGCGGCACTGCAGCGACGCCTCGTTGAGGCGCAGCAATCCATGGAGCGGGAGTATGCCCGTCTGCGTCATGCCGAGACCCGGTATCGCCTGCTGTTTCAGGTGTCTTCCGAGGCGGTACTGATCATGGATGCGGCAACCCATAAGGTGGTGGAGGCCAACCCCGCGGCAGGCGAACTGCTGGGGGATGCGTCCCATAAAATGGTCGGGAGGGTCTTTCCGGAAGGTTTCGATCTGGAAAATACCCAGGTGGTTCAGGATATGCTGGCCACCGTGCGTGCCACCGGTCGGGCCGAGGATATATCGGTCTGTTCCCTGGGTGGCGAACAGGCATTCATGATTTCTGCTTCGTTGTTCCGTCAGGACAACGCCTCCCATTTTCTTGTGCGTCTGCGTTGTCCTCGTGCCGAGGCTCTGGCCTCCGTGGGGCCGCAAAGTGCGTCCCGCGTCTTGAGTATGGTGGAGCGGGCCCCGGATGGCTTTGTGGTCACCGACATGAGCGGGCGCATTCTCAGTGCCAACCCGGCCTTTCTCGAGATGGCGCAACTGCCCACGGAAGAGCAGGCCCGTGGGGAATCCCTGGGCCGCTGGCTGGGACGCCCCGGCGTGGACCTTGGCGTGCTGATCGGCAACCTGCGTGAACACGGTGCGGTGAGGCTGTTTGCCACGGCGCTGCGCGGTGAGTACGGGTCTGCTTCCGAGGTGGAGATTTCCGCGGTGGCGGTGCTCGGCCTGGAGGAGCCCTGTCTGGGATTTACCATTCGTAACGTGGGTTCACGTCTGGCGCGCGAGACCCGGGTGAGTCGTGATGGTCCCCGCTCCGTGGAGCAGCTCACTGAATTGGTGGGCCGGGTCCCCCTCAAGGATCTGGTGCGCGAGAGCACGGACATGATCGAACGACTGTGCATCGAGGCAGCCCTGGAACTCACCAATGACAACCGGGCTTCGGCGGCCGAGATGCTGGGGCTGAGCCGGCAGAGTTTCTATGTGAAGTTGCGCCGTTATGGTTTGGGTCACCTGGCCCAGGAGAACGAGGAAAAGCTCTGAAGCTTGACCTCTGTCAAGGCGTGGCGTGACGCCCTTTGTGGGGTGTCCATTTGTCATTACTTATGGTGTCTCCGCGGGGTGTAAATGGTGCTTGACGAAAGGGGGGGGCGCGTATAATTTAGCCGCCATGTCGCTCCCTCAGCCCCGTGCCATTCTTGAAGTCACTCATCCGGTCACCTGGTTTCCGCCCATGTGGGCCTACGCGTGTGGCGTGGTCTCCGCCGGTGTGGCGCTGGGAGAACGCTGGGTTCTCATCATTGTCGGTGTCATGCTGGCCGGCCCGCTCATCTGCGGCACCAGTCAGGTGGTGAACGACTGGTTTGATCGCCATGTGGATGCCATCAATGAGCCTCATCGCCCGATCCCTTCTGGTCGTATCCCGGGTCAATGGGGGCTCTGGTTGGCCATTCTCTGGACGCTGGCCTCCCTGGCACTGGCCACGGTCCTGGGGATCTGGGGTTTTATTGCTGCGGTTTTCGGTCTGATCCTGGCTTGGGCCTACAGCGCCCCGCCAACCCGCCTCAAGCGCAATGGGTGGTGGGGCAATTCCGCCGTGGCCATCTGCTATGAGGGCGTGCCCTGGTTCACCGGCGTGGTGGTGATGGCGGGTGTCTTCCCCGATTGGCGCATCATTGCCGTGGCCCTTCTCTACAGTATTGGCGCTCACGGCATCATGACCCTCAACGACTTCAAGTCCGTGGAAGGTGATCGGCAGATGGGCCTGGGTTCCTTGCCGGTAAAACTCGGAGTTGATCGCGCCGCCAAGCTGGCCTGCTGGGTGATGGCCATCCCGCAACTGGTTGTGGTTGCCTTGCTGCTGACCTGGGGTGCTCCCATCTACGCTGCCGCCGTGGCTGTATTGCTGGTGGTGCAGGTTGGCCTCATGGTGCGTCTGCTCAAGCGGCCCAAGGAACTGGCTCCGTGGTACAACGCCACGGGCATCACGCTCTACGTCAGTGGCATGATGGTCACCGCCTTCGCCCTGAGCAGCATGGACCTGATGGCGTCGTGAATACCCGGTGGGCAGGTGAACGGAGCTTGATCCAGGCGCCGTTCCTGGTCCCTGTCTGGCATGCCCAAGCTGCGCACCGGACTTCACCCAGGGTGATGCGCCTCTTCAATGACCACCGTTTGTCTGTTTGTACCCGGTGCGTCAGCTGGTTGGCTGGCCTGCATGTCCCGCGTCATCTTTCCCCGATCCTGTCCCTGATACCTTCTCGCGCGGGTGTACGGGTCCGTGTGCGTTCCCGGGCGGATTGGACCCTCAAGCACAGTCTCCATCGTCGCGCTCCCTGGGGCGCGCTTTTCCCTGCGGCGGCCCTGGGTGACCCTGGGCGTCGCGGCAACCGGAACAGGTGAATGTAATGGCTGAAACACAGACCTTTGATGTTGTTGTCGTGGGCGGTGGCCCGGCGGGCGCGACCGCGGCCAACGACCTGGCCCGTGCGGGCCGCAAGGTATTGCTGCTGGACCGCGGTGGGCGTATCAAGCCCTGCGGTGGGGCGATCCCGCCGGTGACCATGACCGAATTCGAACTTCCCGAGTCGGTGCTGGTGGCCAAGGTCCGCTGCGCCCGCATGTTTTCGCCCAAGGATCGCAAGGTGGACATGCCCATCCAGGGGGGTTACGTGGGCATGGTGGATCGCAAGACCTTCGACGAGTGGCTGCGCAAGCGTGCCGCCGAGGGGGGGGCAGAGCGACGTGCTGGCACCTACGAGCGGATTGATCGCGACGGGGACGGCACCGCCATCGTCCGTTACAAGGATGACTCGGGTGAAGAGGTAGGGGTGCGCGCCCGGGCGGTGATCGGTGCCGATGGTGCACGCTCCACCGTGGCCCGGCAGGAGGTGCCTGGTGCCGAAAAGATCCCGCACGTGGCTGCCTATCACGAGATCATCAGCCGTCCCACCGCCAACGATGCGGAGTTTGATCCCGAGCGTTGCGATGTGTACTACCAGGGCAAGCTGTCTCCGGACTTCTACGCCTGGGTGTTCCCCCACGGCGATACGGTGAGCGTCGGCGTGGGTTCGGCCCATAAGGGTTTTTCCCTCAAGGGCGCTGTGGCAGATCTGCGCAAGTCGGCGGGCATGGAAGATTGCGAGACCCTGCGTCGCGAAGGCGCGCCGATCCCCCTGTATCCCATGAAGTGCTGGGACAACGGCAAGGATGTGCTGCTGGCGGGGGATGCGGCGGGCGTGGTGGCACCAGCCTCCGGCGAGGGTATCTATTACGCCATGCTGGGCGGCCGCCTGGCCGGTGAGGCGGTGGCCGCGTTCCTGGAATCCGGCAATCCGGCCATGCTCAAGCAGGCCCGCAAGCGCTTCATGAAGGCCCATGGGCAGATATTCTGGATCCTGGGGATCATGCAGCGTTTCTGGTACAGCAGCGACAAGCGCCGGGAACGGTTTGTGGCCATCTGTCGGGACAAGGACGTGCAGGAACTCACCTGGCAGGCCTACATGTACAAGAAACTGGTCAAGGCCAAGCCGCTCGCCCATATGCGTATCTTCTTCAAGGATATGGGGCATCTGCTCGGGCTGTCCCGGGTGTGATCCGTCCTTAAGGCACGCATGTCGGAACTCTTCGCCACCGGTCACATTGTTGATCTCATCCTTGTGGCGATGCTGCTGGAAGGCGCCTTGCTCTTCTGGTGGCATCGCCGCACGGGGCGCGGGTTTCCCGTGGATTTGATTGCGACCACGCTCCTGGCCGGTGGCTTTCTTTTGCTGGCTCTCCGGGCCGCCTTGACCGGGTCCGCCTGGCCCTGGGTTGCCCTTTGGTTATTTGCCGGACTGGTAGCTCATCTGGCAGATCTCCGGCGTCGGCTTCGGTGACTCATGGGCTTTGAGGTGCGCGAACCCTCGGGTGATGATTGCCGGGATCCTGAATCCAAGGGCCGTCACCTGGACGTGTGTCTCTCGGGGCCCGTGGGCTACCGCAAGTCCACGGGCCTTGAGCGTTATGATCTGCTCAATCAGGCCTTGCCCGAACTGCGTCTGGACGAGATTGATCTTTCCGTTTCACTGGCCGGGCGCACCTTGCGGGCCCCCTTGATGATGGCTCCCATGACCGGGGGTGATGCGCGCACCCATGAACTCAACTGTATCCTGGCCGCTGCGGCCCAGCGCTGGGGATTGCCCATGGGGGTGGGAAGTCAGCGGGTGGCCATCGAGGACTCGACCCGGGCCCGCTATTTCCAGTTGCGGGACGAGGCCCCGGATGCCGTGCTCTTTGCCAATATCGGCGGGGCCCAGCTGGTCAAGGGCTGGGGGGCCGAGGAGGCGCGTCGTGCTGTGGCGATGATTGGGGCCGATGCCCTGTTCGTGCATCTCAACCCCATGCAGGAGGCGGTGCAGGGGGGCGATCTGGATTTTCGTGGGTTGGCAGGCCGACTGGCCCGGCTCTGCGAGGATCTGGCCGCCGACGGCATCCCGGTATTTGCCCGAGAGGTCTGTTTCGGGCTGAGTGAGCAGGCGGCCCGCGAACTGGCTGCCTGCGGCGTCGCCGGCCTGGATTGCGCCGGTGCCGGCGGTACCTCCTGGGCCAGGGTGGAGGCCCTGTGTACCGAGGGCGAGGGGGAGAGGCACCTGGGGCAGGTCTTTGGTGAGTGGGGGATTCCCACCGCTGAGAGCATTGTCAACGTCCGGCGGGTGGCCCCCGATCTCCCACTGATCGCTTGCGGGGGGCTGCGCACGGGGCTCGATGTGGCCAAGGCCCTGGCCCTGGGTGCGAATGTGGCCGCCATGGCCAGGCCGTTTCTGATCAAGGCCGCCCAAGGGCCCGAGGCACTGGATGGCTTCATCTCGCAGGTGCTCAGGGAACTGCGGGTGGCCATGTTTGCCAGCGGTGCCGGGGACGTGTCGGCCCTGCGCGGTACCCTGACTCACCGCTGAACCAAACCCTGTCCTCCTCTGTGGGAGTCCTGATTGTGGGAGCCGGCCTTGCCGGCGAATGGCGGTGCCCGCCGATGCATCCCTTCGCGGCCAGGGCCGCTCCCACGGGGGCATGGTTGCGAGATCAGTGGAAACCTGAGTTGCACCTGTCCCCCTGTGGGAGCCGGCCTTGCCGGCGAAACGGCGTGCCCGCCGGCAGATCCCTTCGCGGCCAGGGCCGCTCCCACGGGGGCATGGTTGCGAGGTCAGTGGAAACCTGAGTTGCACCTGTCCCCCTGTGGGAGCCGGCCTTGCCGGCGAATGGCGGTGCCCGCCGATGCATCCCTTCGCGGCCAGGGCCGCTCCCACGGGGGCATGGTTGCGAGGTCAGTGGAAACCTGAGTTGCACCTGTCCCCCTGTGGGAGCCGGCCTTGCCGGCGAATGGCGGTGCCCGCCGATGCATCCCTTCGCGGCCAGGGCCGCTCCCACGGGGTGAGCTAGATCAGCGGGAACATCACCGTCAGGGTCCAGCCCAGGAAGGCGGCCAGGGCGAAGCCATCCGCCCAGGGGCGCTGTACCGGCCGGCTGACCAGCAGGGGCAGGGCCAGCATCACCGGCAGCAGGGGCAGGATGATCAGCAGGAACATCATGCCATCGACGATGGCTGCGGCGACCCCCACCGTGACCATGGTGATCAGGGCCACGCCCAACCCGACGCCCAGCCCCCGCCAGCCGGTGCGTCCCTGCAGGGCGGTGGCAAAGGCAACCGCCCAGGGCAGGATCAGCAGGGTCAGGATGGGTAGATAGGGCAGTCGATGCAGCGGCGGCCACCAGGCCAGCCACAGGGCCGCCCCCATCACCCCAAAGCCAAGGACCAGCACACCCAGCATGATCGGACCCCAGGCCAGGTCGGGCCATTCAGGCCGGGGCGGACGGGTGCCCAGCGCCAGCCAGATACCCCCGGCCAGGGCCAGCCACAGGGCGAATTGGGGGCTGACCAGGATCCCGCCGATGCCATCCAGATGGATCACCTCCCCAATGCCAATGAGCAGCAGGGTGGCCAGCACCCCACTGATGGCGGCCCGCACCAGGGGGCGTCGGGTGCGCCCCTGTATTTCTGCCTGGGCCGTATCCAGGCGCAGTCGATCGCCATCCACCCAGAAGGGCGCCAGGGCACGCCAGAGAACGAGAACCCCCACAAGATTCAGCAGCCACCAGAGCATGGGGCTCACCCCGTTGCCCTGTGGTGGGGCGATCTCCGAGACCTGGGCCAGCCAGTCAATGGAGGCGGCATGAGACTGGGGGCTGAACAGCACACCGATATGCTCCACGCCAGGGATCACCTCAAGGGCCCGGGCAGTGCCTGCGGCCGGATCACCCCCGGGGCCGCCGGCCTTTTCCAGCAGGGTCTGCGCCGCCTCCAGGAACGGTCCTTCCCAGGCCCCGGCCATCAGCAGCAGGTTGGGAGGGCTTTCCGGGGTGACTTCGCTCTGCCCGGGGGACACGGCCACCACGGCCCGGATTGGCTGGGTGGTTTCCATGGCCGCATCGATCACGGCACCGGCACCCAGGGAGTGGCCCAGGAGGGACAGTCGCCCGGCATCCACCTCCGGTTGTTCGCCCAGTAACGCCAGGGCCGATCGCACATCTCGCTGGAACTGTTCGGGATCGTTCCACCAGTCCAGCGGCGCGCGGTTGCGTCCATGTCCACTGAGGTCAGGCAGGGCCACCACGAAGCCCGCATCGGCGAGTGCCAGTCCCCAGGTGCGCATCAGTTGGGCCGAGCCGGCAAATCCATGGGCGACCACCACGCCGGGGGCATGGCTGGCATCGGCTGGCAGGAGCAGTGTGACCGGCACTCCGTCCCGTTCCATCTGGCGTTGCTCGACCCCCCGCCCGGCGTCGATCACCAGGATCCAGGCCGTGATGATGACTACGAGGGCAAACAGGGCGGTGATGATCCTCAGAGCGGGATGACGTGTGTGCATGGGATGGGTTTTCCTTTGCCAGCGGGAGAGGGGCTACAGCCCCGCCTGGGCCGGCAACCAGTCCATGATCTCGCCGGGGTGCTGGATGAAGCCGTCAGCGCCCCAGGTCTCCGGGGACTGAGCGGCATCGATATAGCCGTAGCGGGCCACCAGCGTGCGCATGCCCGCGGCCCGTCCTGCCTGGATATCCCGCAGGGCGTCACCGATATAGAGGCACTGCCCGGGGGAGCTGCCAGACTGCTCGCAGGCCAGCAGCATGGGCATGGGGTGGGGTTTGCACTCTGCGGTCGTGTCGCCACTGATCACCGTGGCGGCACGATCGTACAGGCCCATGGCGCGCAGTAGGGGATCGGTGAGAAAGGCCGGCTTGTTGGTGACCACGCCCCAGTTCATGCCTCGGGATTCAATGGCTTCCAGCACCTCGTCCATGCCAGGGAACAGGCGACTCTCCCGGTGGATGTGGGCCATGTAAATCTCGATAAAGCGCTCCCGCAGTCCATCGAAGACGGCCCCGGCGGCCTCGGGGAAGCCCAGGGTCACCAGGGCCGACGTGCCATGGGAGACCTGATCACGGACCTGCTCGAAGGGCAGGGGCGTCAGGCCCCGCTCCCGCTGCAGGCAGTGCAGGGCGTGATGCAGGTCCGGGGCGGTGTCGGCCAGGGTGCCGTCCAGGTCGAACAGAATGGTGCGCAAGGCTCAGTCTTCCCGCACAGCGTGGGCCAGGTAGTTCACATCGACACCCGGGCCCAGGCGGTAGCTGCGATTGATCAGGTCATAGTGCATGCCTGTGAGGTTGCGCAGGGACAAGCCGGCCTGCCGCATCCATGCCTCCATTTCCGAAGGACGGATGAAGCGGGCGTACTCATGGGTACCGGGGGGCAGCATGCGCATCAGGTATTCGGCCCCCAGGATGGCCATGGCAAACGACTTGGGGGTGCGGTTCAGGGTGGCCACGCACAGATGTCCGCCCGGCTTGAGCAGGCGCGCGCAGGCATCGAGCACCGAGCCCGGGTCGGGGACATGTTCCAGCATCTCCATGCAGGTGATCACGTCGAACTGCCCCGGCATCTCTGCCGCCAGGGCCTCGGCGGAACTCTGCCGGTAGTCCACCTCCAGACCGGATTCCAATAGGTGCAGACGCGCCACACCCAGGGCATTTTCACCCATATCGATGCCGGTGACCTGGGCACCCCGACGGGCCATGGCCTCTGACAGCAGGCCGCCGCCACAGCCCACGTCCAGCACCTTCCTGTCCTGCAGGCCGGCGCGTTCCTCGATGTAGTCCAGCCTGAGCGGGTTGATTTCATGCAGAGGACGGCATTCACCCTCCGGATCCCACCAGCGGTGGGCCATGTCATCAAACTTGGCGATCTCGGCAGCGTCGACGTTGGTATGTATCTCGGACATTGGGGCGGTCATCACGGGTCGGGTGCGGGGCTCAGTCGGCCTCTGCAATGCGGGTTTGCCAACGGGATATCCGCTGGCGCAGCTGAGTCTCATCAATGGTGGTGAGTTGGCGATCCCGCAACAGCGGGCGGCCTGCCACCCACGTATCGCTGACCTGGTGACGACCCACGGCATACACCAGATGAGAGACAGGATCGTAAACGGGCTGACTTTCCAGTTCCCCCAGGTTGACGGCGACCATGTCCGCGCTCTTGCCCGGGACGAGGGAGCCGATTTCATCTGCCAGGCCCAGGGCCCGGGCACCGTTGAGGGTGGCCATGCGCAGCGCGGTGTGGGCGGGCAGGGCGGCGGCGTTGCCGCTGACGCCCTTGGCCAGCAGGGCGGCGGTGCGCATCTCGCCAAACATGTCCAGGTCGTTGTTGCTGGCCGTGCCGTCGGTGCCCAGAGCCACGTTCACACCCGCCTCCACCAGGGCCTGCACAGGGCAGAACCCGGAGGCCAGCTTCAGGTTGGATTCAGGGCAATGCACCACATGGGTGCCGGCGTCGGCCAGATGGGCGATCTCCCCGGTTTCCAGTTGGGTCATGTGCACGGCCATGAGGTGGGGGCCGGCCAATCCCAGCTGCGCGAGGCGCTCCAGGGGATGGACGCCAAAGCGGGCCTTGGATTCCTCCAGTTCATGAGCCGTCTCGTGCACGTGCATGTGCACGGGCATGTCCAGTTCCGCGGCCAGGGTGGCCAGGCGCTTGAGGGGTTCATCGGCCACGGTGTAGGGGGCGTGGGGGGCAAAGCAGAACGACAGCAGGCCCTCGCCCTTGTGACGGTCGAAGATGTCCAGGCCCTTGTCGATGTACTCGGAGGCCTGCGACGCCCAGGCGCTGGGAAAGTCGATGACGATCAGGCCGATGGCAGCGCGGATGCCCACTTGGCCGCTCACCTGAGCGGTGGTCTCCGGGAAGAAATACATGTCGTTGAAGCAGGTGGTGCCACCGCGCAGCATCTCTGCCGCTGCCAGCAGGGTGCCATCATGGACAAAGTCCTCGCCGACGAAACGCCCCTCGGCGGGCCAGATATGGTCCTGCAGCCAGTCCATCAGCGGCAGGTCATCGGCCAGCCCGCGCAGCAGGGTCATGGGGGAGTGGGTGTGGGCGTTCACCAGGCCGGGGATCAGGGCATGCTGATTCAGGCGTCGATGGGTCTCGCCGTGATAGCGCGACTCTGCTTCCGCCGTGGGTAGCAGGTCCAGGATGCGACCTTCGTGAACCACCAGGCTGTAGCCTTCCAGCACCGTATCGTCCGGTTCTACTGGCACGATCCAGCGGGGGGTGATGATCTTGTCGACGCTTTGCATCCGCGCAAGATAACGATTACACGAGGGTTGGACAAGTATTCAGCCTGGAGCGGGCTGTGGCACGGGGCGGCATATCCTGGCAAAGTACGCGGCTACCCACCGCCAACCCGACATGTCATGAGCACACACACGCACGACTCCATTCGCGCGGTCCAGTGGACCGGTACCCACCTCAGCCTGCTGGATCAGCGTCTGCTGCCCCATGAGAGCGTCTATCTGGAAACGGATAGGGCCGCGGCAGCGGCCGATGCCATCCGTGACATGGTGGTCCGCGGGGCCCCGGCGATCGGTGTGACGGCTGCCTACGCGGTGGTACTGGCTGCGCGCCGCGCCTGGTCCGAGGATGGTCAGGACTGGCGCGCGGCCATGGCGGCCGATCTCAAGGCCCTGGCGGACTCCCGTCCCACGGCGGTGAACCTGTTTTGGGCCTTGGAACGCATGGGGCAGGTGATGGCAGGGCTGCCCGATGGCCAGGACCCGGAGCCCGCCCTGCTGGTGGAGGCCGAGCGCATTCACCAGGAGGACGTGGATGGCAACCGGCACATGGGGGATCTGGGGGCGGCCCTGTTGCAGGACGGGCGGGATGTGCTCACCCATTGCAATACCGGTTCACTGGCCACGGGTGGCTATGGCACGGCCCTGGGGGTCATTCGCAGTGCCTACGCCCAGGGGCGGGTCAAGCATGTCTATGCCGATGAGACCCGCCCCTGGTTGCAGGGCGCACGCCTGACTGCCTGGGAGCTGGTGCAGGACGGGATTCCCGTGAGTCTGATGTGTGAGGGGGCGGCGGCCAGCCTGATGCGCGAGGGTCGTGTGGGTTGGGTCATTGTTGGATCGGATCGGATTGCCGCCAATGGCGATGCGGCCAACAAGATCGGCACGTACGGTCTGGCGGTGCTGGCCCGTCATCATGGGGTGAAGTTCATGGTGGTGGCGCCCACCACCACCATCGACATGAATGCGCCCAGTGGTGCAGAGATTCCCATTGAGGAGCGCGGCCAGGAGGAAGTGCTGGAACTGGCTGGTCGCCGTGTGGCTGCCCCGGGAGCCGCCGCCTGGAATCCGGCCTTCGACGTAACCCCGGCAGGGTTGATCGATGCGATCGTCACGGAGCGTGGGGTGGTGGAACAACCCAATGCACAGAAGATGAAGGCGCTATTCGCGGCCGACTGAGCCGAGGATGACACAACCGAGGGCTGGCAATGCCAGCCCTCTTCACTGCTGCCCCTCTCGCCAATGTGGTATCATCCGGCGTTTGTTTCAGTCCTTCCATGTTAACCACAGCGCCCCGAGACTGAATGGTCGAATTCGCCAAAGAAATCCTGCCCGTCAACCTGGAAGACGAGATGCGTCAGTCCTATCTGGACTACGCCATGAGCGTCATCATCGGTCGAGCTCTCCCGGACGTGCGCGACGGGCTTAAACCGGTGCACCGTCGGGTGTTGTACGCCATGCGCGTGCTGGGCAACGATTGGAATAAGCCGTACAAGAAGTCCGCCCGTGTGGTGGGTGATGTCATCGGTAAATACCACCCCCATGGGGACTCGGCCGTGTACGACACCATCGTGCGCATGGCTCAACCCTTTTCCATGCGCTACATGCTGGTGGATGGACAGGGCAACTTCGGCTCGGTGGACGGTGACGCCCCGGCAGCCATGCGATACACGGAAGTGCGCATGGCGCGGATCGCCCATGAGCTGCTGGCGGACATCGACAAGGAGACGGTGGACTTTGTCGATAACTACGACGGTTCCGAGACCGAGCCCTCCGTTTTCCCCACCCAGCTGCCCAATCTGCTGATCAATGGGTCGGCCGGTATTGCCGTGGGCATGGCCACCAATATTCCGCCGCACGGCCTCACCGAGGTGGTCAACGCGTGTGTGGCGCTCATTGACACCCCGGATCTGGGCGTGGAAGGCCTGATGGAGCACATACCGGGCCCGGATTTTCCCACGGCCGGCATCATCAATGGCGACCGGGGCATCCACGAGGCGTATCGCACCGGACGCGGGCGTATCCATGTGAGGGCCCGCTCCCATGTGGAGACCGACGAGTCCACCGGGCGCAACAGTATCGTGGTGACGGAACTGCCGTATCAGGTGAACAAGGCCCGCCTTCTGGAGCGCATTGCCGAACTGGTGAAGGACAAGAAGCTGGAGGGCATCAGCGAACTGCGGGACGAGTCCGACAAGGATGGCATGCGCATGGTGGTGGAGCTCAAGCGCGGCGAAGTCCCTGAGGTGGTGCTCAACAATCTCTATCTGCACACCCAGATGCAGAATGTTTTCGGCATCAACATGGTGGCCCTAGTGGACGGGCAGCCGCGCTTACTGGATCTGAAGCAGATTCTGGAGGCCTTTTTGCGCCATCGGCGCGAAGTGGTCACCCGCCGAACCATCTTCGAACTGCGCAAGGCCCGTGAGCGGGCTCATGTGTTGGAAGGTCTGGCTGTGGCTCTGGCCAACATCGACGAGATCATTGCCCTGATCAAGACCTCCGGCAGTCCGGCGGAGGCCAAGGAAGGACTGTTGGGGCGTCTCTGGGCCCCAGGTGTGGTGCAGGACATGCTGGATCGTGCCGGTGCCTGGGCATCGCGACCCGAGGAGCTGGCCAGCGAGTTCGGATTGCAGGAAGGCGGCTATCGGCTTTCCGAGGCGCAGGCACAGGCCATTCTCGACCTGCGACTGCACCGCCTGACCGGTCTTGAACAGGATAAAATTGTCAACGAATACCGTGAATTGCTGGGGCGTATCGAGGAGTTGCTGGAGATCCTGTCCAGCCCTGGGCGCCTGATGGAGGTGATTCGCGAGGAGCTGGTCGCCATGCGCGATCAGTATGGGGACACGCGCCGCACCGAGATCCTCAGTCATCACCAGGATCTCACCCTGGAAGACCTGATCACCGAGGAAGATGTGGTGGTCACGCTCTCCCATGCCGGTTACGCCAAGTACCAGCCCCTGACAGCCTACCGGGCGCAAAAGCGCGGTGGGCGGGGCAAGACCGCCACCACCTTCCGTGACGAGGACTTCATCGATCGTCTGGTGGTGGCCAATACCCACGATACCATCCTGTGCTTCTCCAGCCGTGGCAAGGCCTACTGGCTCAAGGTATATGAACTGCCCATGGGGAGTCGTGCCGCTCGTGGACGGCCCATGGTGAACCTGCTGCCCCTGGAAGAGGGGGAGCGCATCAACGCCATCCTGCCGGTGCGGGAGTATCGGGAGGACATGTATGTGTTCATGGCCACCAGCAGCGGCATCGTCAAGAAGACGCCTCTGGTGGACTTTTCCCGTCCGCGCTCCAACGGCATCATCGCCGTGGGTCTGCGCGAGGACGACTGGCTGGTGGATGTGAAGGTCACCGACGGGCACCAGGATGTCATGCTGCTCAGTTCTGCCGGCAAGGCGGTGCGGTTCAGCGAGGACACCGTGCGGGCCATGGGGCGGACGGCCAGCGGTGTGCGTGGCGTGCGCCTGGGCTCGGATCAGCAGGTGATCTCCTTGATCATTGTTGACCAGGGCAACATCCTGATCGCGACCGAGAATGGCTATGGCAAGCGCACCTCGCCGGAGGAATTCCCCCTCCATGGTCGAGGCGGCCAGGGCGTGATCGCCATTCAGACGGGAGGCCGCAACGGTGCGGTGGTGGGGGCCACGCTGGTGGGAGACGACGATCAGGTCATGCTCATTACCAATGGTGGCACCCTCGTACGCACGCCGATCGGCGATATCCCGGTCCTGGGGCGCAATACCCAGGGCGTGCGCCTGATACGCCTTGCCGATGATGAAAAGCTGGTAGAACTGGCGCGGGTCGAGGGCCTCAATGGCGACGATAACGAAAGCGGCGATGACAGCAGCGACGATGCCGAAGACGGCGAATCATCCCCGGATGACGCCTCCTGACCTGATTCCCGCGAAATCAATCTGTCCGTGATCCAAACCAGGAGTGAAACATGACACGTGTTTATAACTTCAGCGCCGGCCCCGCCGTGCTCCCCGAACCGGTGCTGGAGCGCGCCCGCGCGGAAATGCTCGACTGGAATGGCACCGGCATGTCGGTGATGGAAATGAGTCACCGCGGCAAGGCCTTCGTGTCCATTGCCGCCCAGGCGGAACAGGATGTGCGTGACCTGCTCAAGGTGCCGGACAACTACAAGGTCCTGTTCCTCCAGGGCGGTGCGTCGGGTCAGTTTGCTGCTGTCCCCATGAACCTGCTGCGAGGCAAGAAGCAGGTGGATTACGTGAACACCGGTTCCTGGTCCAAGAAGGCCATCTCCGAAGCCAAGAAATATGCGGATGTGAGTGTGGTGGCCACCAGTGAAGGGGACAACTTCACGCATATCCCCGCCTTCGAGACCTGGCAATGCAACCCTGAGGCAGCCTACCTGCATTACACCCCCAATGAGACCATTGGTGGAGTGGAGTTCCATTGGGTGCCCGAGACGGGTGATGTGCCGCTGGTGGCGGACATGTCCTCGAATATCCTCTCCCGCCCCATCGATGTCTCGAAATATGGCGTGATTTACGCTGGTGCCCAGAAGAATATCGGTCCTGCCGGTCTGACTCTGGTCATCGTTCGGGATGACCTGATGGGTGATCCCATGCCGGGCCTGCCCAGCATCCTGGATTACAAGATCCAGGCGGATGCGGATTCCATGTCCAATACCCCGCCCACCTATGGCTGGTACCTGGCGGGTCTGGTCTTCCAGTGGCTCAAGGAGTTGGGTGGTCTGGAGGCCATGGAACAGATCAATCGCCGCAAGGCGGAGAAGCTCTATACCGCCATCGATAACTCTGCCTTCTATCACAACCCGGTGGAGGTGTCGGCCCGCTCACTGATGAATGTGCCCTTTACCCTGGCGGATGCCGAACTGGATGGTCTGTTCCTCAAGGAGGCCGAGCAGGCGGGGCTCACCACCCTCAAGGGGCACCGTTCCGTGGGCGGCATGCGCGCCAGCATCTACAACGCCATGCCGGAGGCGGGCGTGGATGCCCTGGTGGAATTCATGGTGGACTTCGAACAGCGCAAGGCCTGACATGTACAAGATTCTCACGCTCAATAATATTTCCCCCAAGGGCCTGGACCAGTTCGGTCACGAGCACTATGAAGTGGCCTCGGAGATGTCGCAGCCCGATGCCATCATGGTGCGCTCGGCCAACATGCACGACATGGAGATCCCGGCCAGCCTCAAGGCGGTGGGACGCGCTGGTGCCGGCGTGAACAACATACCCATTGATGCCATGAGCGAATGTGGCGTGGCGGTATTCAATGCGCCGGGTGCCAATGCCAATGCCGTCAAGGAAATGGTGTTGGCAGGGATGCTGCTGGCAGCGCGCAATATCTGTCAGGCCTGGGATTATGCCCGGCACCTGGAAGGGGACGATGCCGGTGTGCACAAACAGGTGGAGGCGGGCAAGAAACAGTATGCCGGCTTCGAGTTGCCCAGCCGCACCCTGGGTGTGGTGGGTCTGGGGGCCATCGGCGTTCAGGTCGCGAACGCGGCTCGCGCCCTGGGCATGCGGGTAGTGGGCTACGATCCCCACATGACCGTGAACCGTGCCTGGCAGCTGGACGCTGCGGTGGAACAGGCGGTGAGCGTGGATGACCTGCTCAGCCGCTGCGATATGGTCACCTTCCATGTGCCCCTCAACGACTATACCCGCCACCTGATCAATAGTGATCGCCTGCACAACATGAAGCGTGGTTCCGTGGTCCTCAATTTCGCCCGGGATGCCATCGTCGACGAGCAGGCGGTGCTGGCAGCGCTGGCCTCGGGACAGTTGCACGCCTATGTATGCGATTTCCCCAGCAACGGTCTGAAGGGGCAGGACAAGGTGATTGCACTGCCGCACCTGGGCGCGTCCACCCGTGAGGCGGAAGAGAATTGTGCCGTCATGGTGGGAGAGCAGTTGCGGGATTACCTGGAGAACGGCAACGTGCGCAATTCGGTGAATCTGCCCGAGATCATGCTGCCGCGCGCGGGCAAGGCACGCCTGGCCGTGATGAACCGCAACCGCCCGGATATGGTGGGGCAGATCTCCCATGTCCTGGGCCAGAGCGATATCAACATCGTTCACATGATGAATGAATCCCGCAATGGCATTGCCTACAATCTCATCGATGTGGAGGATGAGATTGATGAGGAAGCTGCGCGGGGTATCGCGGGTATTGATGGCGTGTTGCGTGTGCGCGTCCTCTAACAGGGCCGAAACGGCGGGGCAGGTTGATTGATGAGTGCCGGGGACGAGACAACGCTCGCTGATATCCGTCAGCGTATTGATTCGCTGGATGCGCAGATCATGGCGCTGATCAGCGATCGTGCCGCCTGTGCCCAGGAAGTCGCCCGTATCAAGCGGGAGGCCGATGCCCAGGCGGAGTTCTATCGGCCGGAGCGCGAAGCCCAGGTGCTTCGCCGCATTCATCAGTCCAATCCTGGCCCTCTGGACAGCGAGGAGATGACCCGTCTGTTCAGGGAAATCATGTCTGCCTGCCTGGCCCTGGAACAGCAGTTGTCGGTAGCCTTCCTGGGTCCGGAGGGCACCTTTACCCAGGCAGCGGCCCTGAAGCATTTTGGCCATTCCGTCAGGACCGTGGCCATGAGTGCCATCGACGAGGTCTTCCGGGAGGTGGAATCCGGCACCGCACACTATGGTGTGGTGCCGATAGAGAACTCCACCGAAGGCGTGGTCACGCACACCCTGGATCGCTTCATGCAGTCTCCCTTGAGTATCTGCGGTGAAGTGGAACTGCGGATTCATCACCACCTGCTGTCTGCTGAGAGGGACCTGGCTCAAGTGGAGCGGGTGTACTCCCATCAGCAGTCACTGGCTCAGTGCCGGGAATGGCTGGACGCGCGCCTGGGCCACGCCGAGCGCGTTGCCGTGAGCAGCAATGCCGAGGCCGCGCGGCGTTCGGCTCGCGAACCGGGTACCGCGGCCATTGCCAGCGAGGCGGCGGCGGAGTTGTATGGCCTGGGTGTGCTCTCTGCCAATATCGAGGACTCCCCCGACAATACCACGCGTTTTTTGGTGATCGGTCCACGTTCAAGCGGGCCATCAGGTCATGACAAGACCACGCTGCTGCTGTCCGCGCGCAATCGTCCGGGCTCCCTGTTTGCGCTTTTGTCACCCTTTGCCAATAACGACGTCAGTCTGACACGCATTGAATCCCGTCCGTCCCAATGCGTGAACTGGGAGTATGTCTTCTTCATCGACATCGTCGGACATACAGCCGAGGCGCCGGTATCCAAGGCGCTGGACGAACTGCGGGAGGCGGCGGAGTTGGTGAAGGTGCTGGGCTCCTATCCCAAGGCAGTGCTTTAGTTCTGGCCATCGGTAGCCAGATCGCTCCCAGGGGAAGGGGTTCTCATCGACATCATCAGGAGAGAGTATGAGTTGTGATTTTCAGGCCCTGGCTAACGCCGGGGTGCAAAAGCTGATGCCCTATCAGCCCGGCAAGCCGGTGGAAGAGCTTGAGCGGGAGTTGGGCATCTCCGAGAGCATCAAGCTGGCCTCCAATGAGAATCCCCTGGGCCCCAGTCCTCGCGCTGTGCAGGCCCTGGGAAGTCTGCTGGATCAGTTGGCGCAATACCCGGATGGCAATGGCTTTGCCCTGCGTAGCCGCCTGGCGGAAAAGCTGAGCGTGGAGGCGGAATGCATCACCCTGGGCAATGGCTCCAATGACGTGCTGGAGCTCATTGCTCGCGCCTATCTGGCACCGGGTCGCAGCGCGGTATTCTCCGCTCACGCCTTTGCCGTGTACCCCCTGGCCGTGCAGGCCGTGGGCGCGGAGGCCCGCGTGGCGGCCGCGAATGCACCGGACCATGCCATGCCCTGGGGGCATGATCTCTCCGCCATGGCGGATCAGGTGACCGAGTCCACCCGCGTGATTTTCGTGGCCAACCCCAATAATCCCACGGGGACCTGGGTCGATGGTGAGAGTCTGCATGATTTCATTGCCGCCCAGCCAGCCGATACCCTGGTGGTGGTCGACGAAGCCTATTGCGAGTATGTGGAGGAGCAGGACTATCCGGATACCACGCGATGGCTGAGCGAATTCCCCAATCTGATCGTGACCCGGACCTTTTCCAAGATTCACGGTCTTGCCGGACTGCGCATGGGCTATGCTGTATCTCATCCGCAGGTGGCGGATATCCTCAACCGGGTGCGCCAGCCCTTCAACACCAACAGTCTGGCCCAGGCCGCCGCCCTGGAAGCCCTGGATGACGAGGCCCATGTGCATCAGTCCGTGCAGGTGAACCGTGAGGGGCTGGCGCAACTCACTCAGGCCTTCAATGAGCGTGGCCTGGGTTACATCCCTTCCGTCGGTAATTTCATCTGTGTGGATGTGGGGAGCGACGCTGAGCCCGTCTACCAGGCGTTGCTTCACCAGGGGGTGATCGTCCGGCCCGTGGGCGGCTACGGCTTGCCTCAGCATCTGCGCGTCACCGTGGGGCGCGCCCATGAGAACCGGCGTTTCATTGACGCCCTGGACCAGGTACTGAACCGGTGATTCGTCGTCTGACCATATTCGGGGTGGGCCTCATCGGAGGCTCACTGTCCCTGGCGCTTCGAGCTGCGGGCACCTGCCAGGAAGTGGTGGGTTGCTCCCGTTCGGAAAATCATCTGCGGGAGGCCAAGGAACTCGGTGTCATCGATCGCTACACCCTGGACCCGGTCGAGGCCGTGAAGGGTGCGGACATGGTGGTGCTGGCCGTACCACTTGGGGCCATGCGCGGCGTTTGCGAGGCCATCCGCGGTCATCTGGCCCCGGATGCTTCCCTCACGGATGTGGGCAGCGCCAAGGCCAGTGTCGTTGAAGCGGTGCGCGAGGGGTTCGGCGAAATGCCCCTGGGGTTCGTCCCCGGGCATCCCATCGCGGGTACCGAGAAAAGCGGCGTGTCGGCGGCCTTTCCCACCCTGTTCCATGAGCGACGAGTGATCCTCACCCCCCTGGAGACCACCGATCTGGGCGCCCTGGCCCGGGTACGAACCATGTGGGAAGAGGCGGGTGCAGTGGTGGAGACCATGTCCGTGGAGCACCACGACGAGGTCCTGGCCGCCACCAGCCATCTACCTCATCTGCTGGCCTTTGGTCTGGTGGACAGCCTGGCACGCATGGGCGAACGGGAGGAGATCTTCCGTTATGCCGCCGGCGGTTTTCGGGATTTCACCCGGATTGCTTCCAGCGACCCGATCATGTGGCGGGACATCTGCCTGGCCAATCGCGAGGCCATCCTCAAGGTGATGGGGCGCTACCAGGATGATCTGGGCATGATTACCCGGGCCATCGAAGCGGGCGATGGTGATGTCTTGCTGGAGATCTTTCACCGTGCCAAGGGTGCCCGTGACCGTTTCTGCCCATAATGGCAGGATCCATGATCCATTCAGTTTTCACGACCGAGGGCGACCTGATATGCCCGACATGACCGGGGTGAGCCGCCGCGGAGGAGAACAAGCATGACTGACCCACAGGATGTGACACTGCGGGTGGAGCCGGGCGGCCGGTTGCAGGGCTGTTGCCGGGTGCCGGGGGACAAGTCCATCTCCCATCGTGCCATCATGCTCGGGGCCCTTGCCGAGGGAGACACCCGCATCACCGGATTCCTCGAGGGTGAAGACTGCCTGGCGACGTTGAAGGCCTTCCGTGCCATGGGGGTGGAGATCAAGGGCCCCGAACACGGGGAGGTCCATGTGAGCGGTGTCGGTCTTCATGGCCTCAAGGCCCCCCAGAGGCCCCTGGACGTGGGGAATTCCGGAACCTCCATGCGCCTGATGGCCGGCCTGCTCTCCGGGCAGGCCTTTGACTCCATCCTGACCGGTGATGCCTCGTTGACGCGCCGCCCCATGCGCCGGGTGACCGAGCCCCTGGCCCGCATGGGCGCCCGCATCCGTACCAGTGATGAGGGTACGCCGCCGCTGCACATCCAGGGGAGGGCATCACTTCAGGGTGTGGACTACCGCATGCCGATCGCCAGTGCCCAGGTGAAGTCCAGCCTGTTGCTGGCAGGACTGTATGCCCAGGGGCAGACCTGCGTGACCGAGCCGGCCCCCACCCGCGACCATACCGAACGCATGCTGTCCGGTTTTGGCTACCGGGTGCAGCGCCACGATGGTTGCGTGTGCCTGCGCGGCGAAGGGCGTCTCCAGGGCGGGGCGATTGATGTGCCGGCAGATATCTCCTCGGCTGCCTTTTTCCTGGTAGGGGCCAGTATCGCTGCGGATTGCCAGTTGCGGCTGGAGCACGTGGGCATGAATCCCACGCGCACCGGCATCATCGATATCCTCAGGCTCATGGGGGCCCATATCCAGGTGGAGAACCCCCGCGAGGTGGGGGGCGAGCCGGTGGCCGATCTGCGGGTGCAGTCGGCCCCGCTGCGCGGCGTGCGAATCCCTCCCGAGCTCGTGCCCCTGGCCATTGATGAATTCCCGGCCCTGTTCGTGGCCGCGGCCTGCGCCCAGGGCGAAACCGTGCTGACCGATGCCGAGGAATTGCGGGTCAAGGAAAGCGACCGGATTCAGGTGATGGCCGAAGGTCTGAACACCCTGGGTATCCAGGCCCGGCCCACGCCCGATGGTATCGTCATTGAGGGCGGGTCGTTCACCGGCGGCACCGTGAACAGTCACGGTGATCACCGGGTGGCCATGTCCTTTGCGATGGCGGGCCTGCGGGCTCAGGCGCCCATCCGGATACTTCACTGTGCCAACGTGAACACTTCATTCCCTGGGTTCGTGGACCTGGCGGCGCGCATGGGGCTTCATATTCAACAGCAGGATATTCAACAGCAGGAGGGTGGGGCATGAGTGTGCCTGTCATCGCCGTGGACGGGCCGAGCGGTTCGGGCAAGGGCACCATCAGTCGCCAGGTAGCCAACAGGCTGGGCTGGGGTTTTCTTGATAGCGGCGCCTTGTATCGCCTGGTCGCCCTGGCTGCGCTGCGTCGTGCCTTGCCCCTGGATGATGCCGATGCCCTGTTCGATCTGGCCCGCAACCTGGATGTGCATTTCGATGCCGGGGGGGCGGAGGGCCCGGGAGTCTTCCTGGACGGGCAGCGCGTGTCCTCGGAATTGCGCACCGAGGCCTGTGGTGATGCTGCCTCCCAGGTGGCGGCGCTGCCACCGGTGCGCGAGGCCCTGCTGGCCCGTCAGCGGGACTTTCGCGTGGCGCCCGGGTTGGTGGCTGATGGCCGCGACATGGGAACGGTTGTCTTTCCCGACGCGCAGTTAAAGGTCTTTCTTACAGCCAGTCGTGAAGAGCGTGCCCAGAGACGTTACAAGCAGTTGATGGAACAAGGACTTAGTGCTAACCTTCAGTCCCTTTTAGACGAGCTTGCCGAGCGTGACCGGCGTGATACAGAGCGGGTTGTGGCTCCGCTCAAACCGGCGGAAGATGCTGTCGAGGTGGATTCCACCCACATGAGCATCGACGCGGTGCTCGATGAGATACTCTCATTGGCGGCCAAGCGCGGCTTAAGTACCGTCCCCGGCAGGTAGGCCAGGGATCTTTTAAAAACAACCGGTTTGCAAAGGGACTGATTGCAGACCTTAATCATTGCAGGTTCAACTAACCCATGACAGAAAGTTTCGCGCAAATGCTCGAGGAGAGCATGGCCAGCACCCAGATGCGGCCCGGCTCCATCCTCCACGGCACCGTCATCGATATCCGCAACGACATGGTTGTGGTGAACGCCGGTCTGAAATCCGAAGGTGTGATTCCGATCGAGCAGTTCTACAACGACAAGGGAGAAGTCGAAATCCAGGTGGGTGACGAAGTGGAAGTCGCCCTGGAAACGCCCGAAGACGGCTTCGGCGAGACCCGCATGTCCCGCGAGAAGGCCAAGCGTGCCAAGGCCTGGGAACGCCTGGAAGAAGCCATGGAGAAGGACGAGACCATCTCCGGCATGATCAGCGGCAAGGTCAAGGGCGGCTTTACTGTCGAACTGGGCGATATCCGTGCATTCCTTCCCGGCTCGCTGGTGGACGTTCGCCCCGTGCGCGACACCGCCTACCTGGAAGGCAAGGAACTGGAATTCAAGCTCATCAAGCTGGACCGTCGCCGCAACAACGTCGTGGTATCCCGCCGTGCCGTGGTGGAGAAGGAATACAGCGCCGAGCGCGAGGCCCTGCTGCAGAACCTGCAGGAAGGCATGATGCTCACCGGTATCGTCAAGAACCTCACCGACTACGGTGCGTTCCTGGATCTGGGTGGTATCGACGGCCTGCTGCACATCACCGACATGGCCTGGAAGCGGGTCAAGCACCCCTCCGAAGTGGTCAACATTGGTGACGAAATCAACGTCAAGGTGCTCAAGTTCGATCGCGAGCGCAACCGTGTGTCCCTGGGCCTCAAGCAACTGGGTGAGGATCCGTGGGAGAACATCACCCGCCGTTACCCTGTGGGCACCCGCCTGTTCGGCAAGATCACCAACATCACCGATTACGGCTGCTTCGTGGAAGTGGAAGACGGCGTCGAGGGTCTGGTGCACGTCTCCGAGATGGACTGGACCAACAAGAACGTCAACCCCGCCAAGGTGGTGACCGTGGGCGAGGAAGTGGAGGTGATGATCCTCGACATCGACGAGGAACGTCGCCGGATCTCCCTGGGCATGAAGCAGTGCCAGCCCAATCCCTGGGACGAATTCGCCGCCATGCACAACAAGGGCGAGAAGGTCACCGGCGTGATCAAGTCCATTACGGACTTCGGTATCTTCGTGGGCCTGGATGGTGGCATCGACGGTCTGGTTCACCTGTCCGACCTGTCCTGGAACATGCCCGGCGAAGAGGCTGTGCGTAATTTCCGCAAGGGCGAGGAGATCGACGCCGTGGTCCTGTCCGTGGATCCCGAGCGCGAGCGCATCTCCCTGGGCCTGAAGCAGCTGGACAAGGATCCCTTCTCCAACTTTGTGGCTGAACACAGCAAGGGTAGTATCGTGAAGGGCGTGATCAAGGAAGTGGACGCCAAGGCGGCCATCATTGATCTGGGTGACGGCGTGGACGGTGTGCTGCGTGCCTCTGAACTCTCGCGGGATCGCGTCGAGGATGCCCGGACCATGCTCAATGTGGGTGACCAGATCGACGCCAAGTTCGTTGGCGTGGATCGCAAGAACCGCACCGTGAGCCTGTCCATCAAGGCCAAGGAAACCGACGAAGAGCAGGAAATGATGCAGGACTACAGCAGTTCTTCGGTCGCTACCACCTCCTTGGGCGATATCCTCAAGGAACAACTGGCCGGCAACGATTCAGACAAGAAGTAATCGGGAGGGCACCAAGCACGCTGGAGCCAGGGAGGGCTCCATCGGGCCTCTGACTCCGCGCTCGAGGGCACCCGGCGAACCAGCCAGGGATTGTCATGGTGGTGTAACGTGCAACAGGGCAGAACGATGACGAAATCGGAACTCATCGATATACTAGCTCGCAAACAAAGCCATCTCGCGTACAAAGATGTCGAGCTGTCTGTGAAGACCATCCTCGAACAGATGAGCCAGGCCTTGGCGACTGGGGATCGCATCGAAATCCGTGGTTTCGGAAGTTTTTCCTTACACTTCCGCCCGCCGCGGGTGGGGCGCAATCCGAAAACGGGGGAGACGGTGTCTCTTCCCGGGAAGTACGTGCCCCATTTCAAGCCTGGAAAGGAACTGCGGGAGCGGGTGAACGAGCCGGAAAAGCCTGACAAGGTGGCGATCCGCTGACGTGGCAACAACCAATGTCCACAATCGGGAATGCAGCCCATGAGTCGATTGATACTTATCTTGTTTGTTATCGTAGCCGTTGTGCTGGGAGCCAGCTTCACGGTCATTAACGCGGGGGACGTGGGTGTCAACCTGTACCTGGAAACCTACCAGGTGCCCCTGTCCATCGTGGTGTTCGTGAGTCTTCTGCTGGGGGCCGTCCTTGGGGGGTTGGCCACGTCTGGTATGGTGATGAGTCGAGGCCGTGAAGTGCGCCAGATGCGCAAGCGCTGCAAGCGTGCCGAAGACGAGATCGCCAGACTGCGCCAGTTGCCCAGTAGCGGTAAGGTGTAAGCCTGCATGCTCGAACTCCTGTGGCTGCTGCTCCCGGTAGCAGCGGCTTCGGGATGGCTGGCAGCGCGACGTACCCAGCAGGGGGCTGATACCCCGGGGCGGAGCGCTGCTTTTTCTTCCGAATACATCCAGGGTCTCAATTACCTGCTCAGTGAGCAGTCGGATCGTGCCCTGGAGGTGTTCATCGATATGGTGGAGGTCGATCCGGAAACGGTCGAGACTCACCTGATTCTGGGCAGTCTATTCCGTCGACGTGGCGAGGTGGACCGGGCCATCCGGATACACCAGAACCTCATGGAACGCCCCAGTCTCGAACCGGCCCAGCGGGCCAACGCCCTGATGGAGCTTGGGCGTGACTACATGAAGGCCGGCGTGCTGGATCAGGCGGAACACCTGTTCAAGGAACTGGTCGGGCTGGGCTATCTCCAGGCAGAGGCGTACAAGCGTCTACGATCCCTCTATGAGCAGGAGAAGGACTGGCCCCAGGCGATATGGGCCAGCGAACAACTCTGCGAATTCTCCAGTGAACCCCAAAACCGTCGCATCGCACACTACCATTGTGAATTGGGTGAGTTGGCGCGTGCACGAGGGGATGGCGCTGAAGCGGGGCGTTGCGCTCGCAGGGCGCTGAGCTTTGACCAGCACTGTGCGCGGGCCAGCATCCTCATGGGTGACCTGGCGCGTGAAGAAAATCACCCGCACCTGGCCATCGAGCACTATAGCCGGGTCATGCGACAGGATGCCGGGTTTGTCCCGCTGGTACTGGATCAGGCCCGGGATGCATTCCAGACGTTGGGTGATACCGAGGGCTACGAGAGTTTTCTGCAGTCGGTGCGCGAGAATGACACCTCGGTGGGATCGGCGCTGGCGCTGGTGCGCCTGCTTCACAACCGGGACCAGCGGGAGCCGCTGGATCAGTTGTTGACTGAGGAAATGGGCCGAGACCGCGTCCCTTTGCGGCTGGTGAAGGAATACCTGCTCATCATGTCGGCGCGGGGCGAGGCCGGTGATAACGATGCGCTGGATAAGGTTGCACGTGCCCTGGAAGCCTTTTTGCGGGAACGGCCCCAATTTGGCTGTGTACGTTGTGGTTTTCAGTCCCGTAACCATTTCTGGCATTGTCCAGGCTGTCATGCTTGGGGCAGTATCCGCCCACTCGAGCGCCCCCAGGTCTCCCGCCCCGAAACCTCGCTCACACCGCCGGCAGGCACTTGAAGCGCCCACAACTTATCCCTTAACTGAGCCCCCGCTACCGCCATGCTGACTGAAAATACGGATCCTCGCATCATCATCGCCCTGGACTTTCCCGACGCGGATTCAGCGCTGTCTTTCGTGAAACCACTGGATCCTGCATTGTGCCGTCTCAAGGTGGGCTTCGAGTTGTTTGTGGCAGCGGGTCCTGCGCTGGTGGAGGCCTTGCAGGCCCGAGGTTTTCAGGTATTTCTGGATCTTAAATTTCACGATATTCCCAATACCGTGGCGAGCGCCTGTCGCGCGGCCGCGGCCCTGGGTGTGTGGATGATCAACGTCCATGCCGGTGGGGGGCAACGCATGATGGAGGCGGCACGCGAGGCTCTCGAAGGCGGTGTGGACCGGCCTTTGCTGATTGCCGTGACGGTACTCACCTCCATGGATGACGCGGAGTTGGGAGCCTGTGGCATTGGTCGCGGGGTGGATGCGCAGGCACGCTTCCTGGCCCGGTTGACTCAGGAAAGCGGCCTGGATGGTGTGGTGTGTTCTGCCCGTGAGGCCGCCGCGCTGCGAGAGGATCTGGGCGCGGCATTTCTCAAGGTGACGCCGGGAATTCGCCCCCGCGGTAGCGAGGCCGGTGATCAAAAGCGCATCGTGACTCCGGCGGATGCCCTGCGTGATGGAGCTACGCACCTGGTCATTGGTCGTCCGATTACCCGGGCACAGGACCCGGCCACCGTGCTTGCGGACATCCATGGGGAGTTGGCAGCGGTCATGGAGGCTTGAAGAACTCGTCAACTCGGGTAAGATAGCTCGGGTGAGTCACAGGATGGCAGGACAGACTGGCTCACCTCAAACCATGGATATGCCAAGGAGGCAATTGGTCATGAAGAAGCATCTCTCCGTTTTTATCCTGTTTTTTCTTTGCACGTTCACCGCGGGCGGTCTGCATGCGGGCGACACCGTGGACATCAATCAGGCGGACGCCCAGGCCTTGTCAGAAGCGTTGCAGGGCGTGGGTCCAGCCAAGGCACGGGCCATCGTGGAGCACCGTGAAGCGCATGGCCCGTTCCGGTCGGTGCATGAACTGACGCAGGTGCCCGGCATCGGTGCTCGGACTGTGGAGATCAATCTGGGCGCCATCACCCTGGACGAAGATGTGACCGTTTCACAATAATCCCCGGAACCCGTCTCCCAATGAAAAGGACCCAGGGGCAGCATCGCTGCCCCTTGTCTTTTTGTGGGGCAGTCACGCATGCTTCGACTACCACTCAACTGGACGCTGAAGACTCATTATGCACAAGAAGATACGCAAGGCTGTCTTTCCCGTGGCAGGCATGGGAACGCGTTTCCTTCCGGCCACGAAGGCCAATCCAAAGGAAATGTTGCCGGTGGTGGATAAGCCGTTGATCCAGTACGCCGCCGAGGAGGCCGTTGCGGCCGGGATTGATGTGCTCGTGTTCGTTACCGGCCGTAACAAGCGCTCCATCCCCGATCATTTCGATAAGGCTTATGAGCTGGAAACGGAATTGGAGGAGCGCGGCAAGGAGAAGATGCTGGAGATCGTCCGCAACATCCTGCCACCGAATGTCACCTGTGTGTACATTCGTCAGGCCGAGGCCCTGGGTCTGGGGCATGCGGTGGGCTGCGCCCGTCCCGTGGTGGGGGATGAACCCTTTGCCGTGATCCTGGCCGATGACCTGATCGATGGGGAGGGGGGAGGATCTGCCCTCAGGCAGATGGTGGACGTCTACGAGGAGTATGGCTGCAGCATCCTGGGTGTGGAAGATGTTCCTGAGGACGAGACTCACAAGTATGGCGTGGTGAGCCCGGAGCGGGTGTCCGATCGCCTCTGGGATGTGAAGGCCATTGTGGAGAAGCCGGCCCCGGCCGATGCCCCCTCGAACATGGCGGTGGTGGGTCGTTACATTCTCACGCCCCGCATTTTCGATTTGATCGAAAACACTGGCAAAGGGGCGGGGGGCGAGATCCAGTTGACGGATGCCATCTCCGATCTGCTGAGTGAGCAACGCGTGTTGGCACAGCGCTTCAAGGGCACCCGCTATGACTGCGGCAGCAAGCTGGGCTATCTCCAGGCCACGGTGGAATATGCCCTCAAACACCCGGATTTGGCCGACGACTTCCGTGGCTATCTGCAAAATGACGTGTGCAAGCGTCTCCTGGGCTGACGTTTCGCCGACAGGGCCGTGTCCCGTCTCAAGCCGTTGCACCGTCAGTCCAAGGACACTTCCCATGAGCGCCATCGGGCAATCCTGACGTGAACTGGAGTCAGTTCAGTCGGTTCCGCCGTCCTCGACAGCAGGACGGCGTCTCCCTGGGGCGGGCCGGTAATGAGAAGGTGGAGCGCGTGACGCGCGCCGTCCGGCGCGTGCGTGTCTCCCGTAACCTGCTGAAAATCGTCTGGACTGCTGGCCCAGTGACAGGACTGGGCCTCTACGGGGGGTACTACATCGGCTACGGCCATGCGCCCTCCACTCAGCTGTTGACCTATTTTGTGAGCTTCACCGTCCTCTCGGGCCTGATTGGTCTGCTGGCTACCATTGTTTACGACAGCACCCACGGGGTGACCAAGGAGCAGGCCCGGGCGGATGTACTGGAAACCATCGACATCCTCGGCGATCTCATCCTCGCCGTGCTGGATCTCTCCATGGAAGGCTTCGAGCCGGATGTGCTCCGGCGCGAGGCAGCCGTTCATCTGTTGCAGCGGGTGGATCTGTCACCGGATGGAGTGGCCTTTGCCTGTGAGGAGCTGACTGGTGACCAGGCATTGGGCCAGTGTCTGGCGCATATCGACCATCTGCGTCGGGCGGGTCTGTACAGTCGCATCCGTGGCCTGCATCGGGAGCAAGGAGAGCGCTTCGACAAGGCCTTGTCAGACTTGCAGCCGGTAGCCCCCATCGCGGCTTCCATTCTGCGCGAGCGTTACATGGGCGGGGCGCCCAAACTGCAGCAGGGCACACCCAGGGACGAGTTTTTCCTGGAAAGGGTGATGGCGGCCATTGAAGAGGACAATCCTCTGTTGATGACGGCGACTGATGTGGAATCCATGCTCGTGTTGGCCTTTGAACTGATCAATGGCCGAGAGATTCCCATGCTGCTGTTCAGTTACAGTGGCAAATGGCGCCTGGCAGGGGCGCTGGACCGACTCGAGGAACAGCGCAGCCGCTATCGCATTGCCCAGGCGGCGGGCGGTAATCGCATCCGCGCGTTGGCCTCCTGGCTGGTGGAAGTGGAAGCGCTGCCCTACGAGGAGGTGCCCGAAGGGCTGTCAACGCCGGTTCTGGTGGAGCGTGTCCTCAAGGCGCTGGATGGCATCACACGAGACCTGGCTGACCTCAGCGCCCGGGCCGACAATCTCCCCAATGGTGTGACCTTGGGTGATGTGCGGCGGCAAGGTGACATCCTCGCCAACGCTGTACGGTTGTACCGCATGGCTCACGAGGCCTTCAAGGATATTGGCCGTGTGCACGCGGAATTTCTCAAGGCGGCAGAGGAATGGGAGCGGATCGTGGCACGCTCTGGCGAGGAATCCGGTCAACTGCGCCTGGGACCGGGCAGCAAGGGGCTGCGCATTGTCGAGAAGGTGATCAGTCTGGACGAGGATGCCCGGGAGGCATTTTGCAGCCACATCGTCAATTATCTGCATGGTGAACACCTGGAGAAACGAGGACGGCGTTTCTTCACGCGTCATGAGGGCCGCCGTCGCGCACTGACATTGGAGGGGGGACGTCAATTGGCTGTGGAAGTGGCCTTGGCACTGGAGCCGCATGTGCAGCTCTCCCGTGCCGAGGTGCAGCGAGGCGTGGGTGCCACCAATGCCAGTTACCTGGGGGGATTGGAGCCGGGGATGAGTGCACAGGAGAAACGCGCCCTGGGTGAAGCCATGGCTCAGGATGTGGAACAGGACATGAGCCAGGCCGCAGAACGGCTGGCCCTGGCCTTGGTAAAGCACTACCGGGTTCAACTCACGGAGGACGCCCGTGAGTTTCTCACGGAGACCTATGGGGCGCGGGAGCAGGTACTGAGCATGATCTCTCAAAGCAATGCCGAGGAAATGCCCCGTATGAATCTGCTGAGCCAGCGCCCACCAGTGGTGCCGGCACCCCGACGCAGTTGGTACCGTGCCTTGGCTCGGGCCCGCCGCATCCTGCCATGATCAAGGGAGTGAGCGGCGGTCTCCCGCCTGTTTTGGCACAGGCGTGTCAGCGAGGGCCTCATCGTGCATGCATCTACAACAACTGTCCATCGTTGAAAGTCGTCAGCCCACCAGTATAAACCTCCCGAAACACCGGCAGGTGGCTTCGAGGGAGAACGCTCCAACTTGGTGTTCATCTGTGGCTCAACTTCCTGCCACCTTCAGGGGGCGCCGTTCCTCCAGCACCTCAACCAGCTTGCCCTCGGGTTGAGGTGGCGTTGAAGGCCCCGCGTATTCAGGTACCAGTCGCCCCAGTCGCTCGCGAACCTCGGCCTCGTCCTGGCGCTGACAGGCCGTGCGCAGGTGGGCCAGGTGATCCTCCAGCCACGGGCCCTGGATGCAACGTGTCTGGGCGCGCATGATCTTGGCGTGCCCGGTGCCAACCAGGTTCTCATCACAGTGGAAGAGTTCTTCGAAGAGCTTCTCGCCCGGTCGCAGGCCCACGTACTGGATCTCGATATCCTCGTCCGGCTCCTTGTCGTACAGGCGAATCATCTCTCGGGCCAGATCATCGATCTTCACCGGCTCGCCCATGTCCAGCACGAACACCTCGCCACCTTCCCCCATGGCCGCCGCCTGCAGGATCAGGCTGACCGCCTCGGGGATGGTCATGAAAAACCGGGTGATGTCCGGGTGCGTGACCGTGACGGGCCCGCCCGCCTCGATCTGCTTGCGGAACAGGGGCACCACCGAACCGGCCGAGCCCAGCACATTGCCAAAACGGGTGACGATGAAGGCCGTCTTCGAGCGATCATGCAGGGCCTGGCAGCACATCTCCGCCGCCCGCTTGGTGGCCCCCATCACATTGGTGGGGTTCACCGCCTTGTCGGTGGACACCAGCAGGAACTTCTCGGCCTCGAACTCCGAGGCCAGGCCGGCCACGGTGGCGGTTCCCAACAGGTTGGTACTCAGGCCCTCCACCGGGTTGTGTTCCACCAGGGGCACATGCTTGTAGGCCGCCGCATGCAGCACCACCTGAGGCCGAAAACGGCGGAAGATGTCGCGCATCCGCCCCTCGTGGCGTACATCCCCGATCAGTGTATGCAGCCGATCCGCCGGGATGAGCCGCTGGATCTCCTGATCCACCGTGTACAGGTTGAACTCGGCGTGATCCACCATGATCACCTGGGCCGGTGCGTAATGGCACACCTGCCGGCACAACTCCGAACCGATGGACCCGCCGGCCCCGGTGACCAGCACCCGCTTGCCATCCACAAACTGGCGGATGATGCTGTCATCCAGGCTGATGGAGTCGCGTCCCAGTAGGTCCTCGATACGGATGTCCCGGAGCTGGGCTACGCTGGAGACCCCCTCGGCAATCTCGCTCACCGAGGGCAGGGTGCCGCAGCGCACCTGTTGGTCATGGCAGGTGTCGGCCACCTGGCGCATCACCTGGCCCGGCGCCGAGGGCATGGCCAGCAGTACCACGTCCACCTTGAGCCGTGAGACGGTGGCTGCCAGCTGCGTCAAAGGCCCCAGGATGCGCACACCGTGTAGTTCCCGGCCCCATTTCTCGGGGGCATCATCCAGCAGCCCCACGGGTGAATAATGGTCATCCTTGAGCAGGTCCCGCACGAGCATGTCCCCGGCGCGGCCGGCACCGATCACCAGGGCGCGCTGACCGTCCTCGCGAGCCAGCTTCAGGTTGTGGTCCTTGAGCCAGCGATACAGCAGCCGCGGACCGGTCAGGCCCATGGTGAGGAAGATGGGAAACAGCACGATCGCCGTGCGCGGCACACCCTCCACGCGCAGGAAAAAGACCAGGGCGGCAACCCCCATGGCCCCGGCGGATACCGCCTTGAGGATGCGCATCAGATCGGGCACCGAGGCAAAGCGCCAGATGCCCCGATACAGGCCAAAGGCCCAGAAGGCCACCGCCTGCACCCCGACGGCCAACGGCGCCAGGGTGAGAAAGCCTTCGTAATCCGGCGGCGTCATCAACCGGAAGTTGGCATGAGCCCAGTAGGCCAGCAATAAAGCCACCGGAATCCAGGCAAGATCGTGCGCAAACGCCCCCCAACGCTTGAACGAATGCCTCCATAGCTGTCCCGATTCAACCTGCATGAACACTCCCTTTGATGCCCCTGTGCAAACGTCCTGAGTTTAACCTAATCCTGGGTGCGAAAAAGGGGACGGATTTATTTTCCCGCCGCTTTTGGCGGCGGGAAAATAAATCCGTCCCCTTTTTCGCTACGCCTGGGTGATGGCGCCTTCCGGCACGGTGGTGCGCACCGACTGCTGCATGATGTTGAGCAAGACGATAACCCGATCCTGGCCACTATGGGACTGGAACAGGGCCTCATGGCCGGCGAAGGGGCCATCAACGATGCGAATGGCCTGATTGCGTTGATAGCGGCTGGCGCCGGTAAGATCCACCCAGCCGTGGTCCTTGTCCTCGCGCTGGTGGAGATCTTGAATGATCTCGTCAGGCAAGGGGGTGGGGTAGGTGCCAAAACGCACCAGATCCAGCACACCTCGGGTGGAGCGGATGGGGCTCCAGTCACCCTGGGTGGCGTCCAGGTGGATGAACAAATAACCCGGGAACAGTGACTCGATACGATGAGTCACACTGTTACCCCGCCGGCGTCGCATGCGGGCGAGGGGGCGATAGACCTCATATTCCTGATTGCCGAGCTGCATCTCGGCCCGCTCGTCCTCACGGGGTTTGCAACGGACGACGTACCACTGCTGCATGTAACGACCTGAAGTCTGCCTTGACGGGTGCGGACCCGATCATACCGAACAAAAGCCACCATGATAAACTCCCCGCTGCGTCACCTCTCTTCATTTCTTTTGCCGTGATAAACCTGCACCGGCAGGACGTTTCACTCTGGAGGCCAGCATGGCTACCGATCAGCGCCTGAGGCTCCCGGTGGGAATTCAGACCTTCTCCGAGATCCGCGACGGGGGCTACTACTACGTCGACAAGACGCCGGTGATCGAACGCCTGATCCAGCAGAACAAATACTACTTCCTCTCCCGCCCCCGACGTTTCGGCAAAAGCCTGCTGCTGGACACCCTGCGCTGCCTGTTCGAAGGCCGCAAGGCTCTGTTCGAAGGGCTCTACATCCATGATAAATGGGACTGGCAGACCACCCATCCGGTGATCCGCCTGAGCTTTGGCAGCGGCGTGATGCAAAGCCGCGCCGAGCTCGATGTTCGCATTCGTTACCAGCTTGACTCCACTCGCCAGGCGCTGGGCTTGCCCCCGCCTGCGGACACGGACATCGCAGGCGAGTTCACCGATCTGATCAAGGCGGCACACCGCCAGCACGGGCAAAGACCCGTCATCCTCATCGATGAGTACGACAAGCCGATCCTGGACAACCTCCGGGACCCGGAACGCGCCCGCGAGCTGCGCGAGGGCCTCAAAAACCTCTACAGCGTCATGAAAGATGCAGACCCGCATTTGCACTTTGTCATGCTCACCGGTGTTTCAAAGTTCAGCAAGGTCAGCCTGTTCTCTGGGCTGAACAATCTCAACGACATTACCCTGGATGCCCCGTATAGCACGATCTGTGGCTATACCGATGCGGACATCGACACCGTGTTCGCCCCGGAGCTTGCCGGGCTTGACCGTGACGCCATCCGTCAGTGGTATAACGGCTACCGTTGGGGTGGGCGAGGCATCACCCCCGTGTACAACCCCTTCGATGTACTGCTGCTGTTTCAAAAGCGCCAGTTCGGCCCCTACTGGTTCGAATCCGCAACCCCCACGTTTCTTGTGGATCTGCTCAAAGAGCGCGGCGTCTTCACTCCCGCACTCACCGCCTGGCACAGCCGCCCGGCACTGCTTAGCCGTTTTGATGTGGACGATATCTCCACTGATGCCCTGTTGTTTCAGACGGGCTACCTCACCCTGAAGAATATCCACGAAGAAGTCCCCAACCGACCGCTCTACGAACTGGGCCTGCCCAACCAGGAGGTGGAGACGAGCCTCAACGAAGCCTTGCTACCGGTGCTGGGCGTCAGTCACGCCATCTTCGATGAGCTGGTCATCCGGTTGCCGCGCTTGCTCAAAGCCACTGACATGGCAGGCCTTGAGGCCCACATGAAGGCCCTCTACGCCGGCCTGCCCCACGACTGGTATCGCAATAACCCCATTGCCCAATACGAAGGCCACTACGCCAGCGTCTTCTACAGCCACTT
>NZ_FOAA01000011.1 GCF_900109495.1 Ectothiorhodospira marina
CTGCAAGACCCCCGTGCCGAGGCGGACCATCCCGTTGCCGATGCCCAGTTCAGACACCTGTCCCGGGTGCGGGGCGATGCCGGGCGTTCCGCCATCGAGGCGGTGGATGCCTTCGAGCAGGCGCAGTACCTGGCCCTGGTGGAGCAGGTGACCGACGATATCAATGGGTTGCTGCGCCAGGCCATGGCGGGCCAGGCGAGCCCGAACCCTGGGGCAGGGCAGGCTGCCGCGCCTGCGGTATCCGAGGGGGGAGCGGAGCTGGATTCGGTATCGGCCCTGTGGCAGGCGGCGTTGGTGGAATACATCGGCCGTGAGGCCACCCCGCCCAAGGACATCGTTGCCTGGTCACTGGACCGGGACCTGGTGAACCCGGCGGACCGGGCCCTGGATGTGCGTGTCCTGGTGACCCGTGAGCAGTTGAGCAGCCTGTCCCAGTCCCTGGATCGGGTGGTGCAGGCGCTGATGCGGGCGGAGGTCACCCAGGCGCAGTTCTTCGAGGCGCTGCAGGGGGTGGCGGGGCAGACCATGAAGCAGCCTGAGGAGATCGGACAGGGGGCACAACTGGCGGACACGGGCCTGTTGCCGGCGTTCATCCAGAGCCTGCCCTATCGCAGCGATATCCTGTCACTGACCGATGAGATGTTTGCCAGCATGACCACGCAGCAGCGTGCGGAGCTGGAGTGGAGCCTGCTGGCCAAGCTGGAGCAGTACCGGGCGATCAACGAGCAGGTGGATGTGTGGTTCCAGCTCAACGACACGGATGACGATCGGGACCGGGTCTACCCATTGCACCTGGATTATCTGCCCTGAGGCGGTCCGGTCCATCCGTTGGAGTGATGTCATCATGCGCAGGTTTGTCAGTTGTAGTGTTCTTGCCCTTGTCCTGATCACCCTGGCTGGCGCGGTGCAGGCCTGGACGCCCGGGTTGAACAGTGCGGCGCAGAGGGTGGCCCAGGGCGTGGCGACGCCACACCAGGAGATGCTGGTGTTTTTTGCCAACCGGGAGGTGAACCTGGCCGCCGTGCGGGGCGAGTTGTCCATCGACCAGTACAACGCGGTTCAGAAGCGTTTCCATGCCCTGAATCGGCAGTTTTCCCGTCAGGCGGTGGAGAATGCCGGGTTCCGGCCCGACTTCGGGGCCCGGAGTTTCAATCCAGGGACGGATACCGATGTGAATGTGCTGGCCACGGGCAATCGACGTATTCAGGTGGATGACATCCGGCAGATCGAGGCCAATTATCAGCGCATTGCACGCGATCATTTCAGCAGCCAGGGCGTGCAGACACCCGTGGACCGGTTTGATACCGACACGGATTTCATGCCTCATCCCGATCATACGGATCAGTTCGATCAGATCGTTCAGCACATCAACCAGCGTGGCGGTACTGCCTACGCCACCCCGGGCTCGGTGCGCGCCCAGATCGCCCTCGGCCAGGATGGGCCGGCTCGCCTCAACCCGATCAATATCGATGATGCCATGGATTATTCCGCCGAGATGCGTCGGCTGAGCCAGGCCAAGAAGCGCAGCGCGGATGCGTGGCTCCGGGAGGCGCAGGCGGTGCAGCACATCAACCCTGACCGTGCATCACTGTTCCGGGCCCGGGCGCAACTGGCTGAATCGCAGTCAGCCAAGTACATCTCCCGTCAGTTCAGTCTGAACAACCACGTGCGTCTTCAGCACGAACTGCCCTCGGTGGGCCTTGGAGATTCCGGGCTGGACAAGGCCCTGTCCCGGCTCGGAAGCCTGGATCGAGGCATGGCAACGGCTCTGGATGCGGCTGCGGTGCGCGCCATGAATCAGCACGGCCTGCAGCGGGCCTCGGATCAACTGGTGGACACCTTCGGCACCCTGGCTCGCCTCAATCCCGGTCAGGGTGAGCAATTCACCCGGGCCATCGCCCAGGAGATCAGCCGCATGAGCCCCTCCAAGGCAGGGGAGGCCATCAGTCGGCTGGAGCGCAGTGTGGGAGGCCGTTTTGCCCAGGGCGTGGCTCAGGAGACCCGCACCCTCCGATCGGCCTCCCGTGCCGACCCGGCACCCGAGCCCTCCAGCGGGTGGGGCGGCAAGGCAGTCAGGATCATGGCGATTGGTACCACGGGCTATTTCATGGGCAAGGAGGGGGTGTATCACGCCCTGGATCAGACAGAGGCAGACGACACCACGTTCGACTTCTTCATGCGTGTGTACCAGAACGCCGCCTGGTATGGCACGGGTGTCGGGTATGCCTACGAAGAGGCGGAAAAGGCCGAGATTGCCCGGTTCATGCGGGAGGTGGAGCGAGGTAATGATCCCAGCCTCACCCGCCATGTGACCGTGACCCTGCTCAAGGTCCCCTATCTCATGGCCAGGGATGCCGTCACAGGAATCTTGTATCTACCGGACGCCGTCGTCGAGGCCATCACCGGGGCCAAGGAGGCAGAGGCGCGCGAACAGGCATCCAAGGCCTTCCTTGCCGAGGTGCAGCGGCTGGTGCGTCATCGTGAGCAGATCGATGAGGCCTTTGCCCACGCCGAGGAGATGGGCGTAAGGCCGGAGGACGCGGAGGGTTTCCTTAACTGTCTGTGCCGGGGTTGTGGCGGTAGCCTGGGCGGTTTTTTCTGTGTGGGGGAAGGCTGCAATCATTCCATTGGCACGGGCCCCTGCGTGTGCAAGGGCCCCCTCAGTACCTGGAACACGCCGATCCCGAGGGGCATGGAGGAAAGCCTTCACTGTTTCAATGCCGTCACCCGGAAGCATCATTACGAGGCTCAGGCCATCTTCAATCGTTGGCGGGAGCGGATTGCCAGCGAGAACTATCAAAGTGCCGAGGCGCAGGTGAAGGAGGTCATTGGTCTCATTGAGGCGGGTGATTTTGAAGAGGCTGCCTGGCGCTACCAGTCCATTGCACCCCTGGTGGAGGGGTACGTGGGCTCCTTTGCCATTGATGGCGGCGCGATGTACACACAGTTGGATCGGCACCTGGAGGGACGCATCTCGGTGGGCCTGGCCATGCAGGCCCGGGCGCTCATGGCGGACGTCAGTCAACGCAATCCCACGGGCCAGGCCGTGGAAAAGATTCATCGCGCCAGGGAGATCAACGCCCATTACCCACAGGATGTGATTGACCGACTCGAACGCTGGCATGAAGGCTGGCAAACCTTCCTGGATGACACGCTGCCGAGAGTGGATGAACTCATCGAGGCAGGCCGGTTCGACGAGGCCCAGCAGCATCTGGTCGGGGTGCGGGAGAGCATGAACCGTGATCTGCCACCGCGGGCCAATGATCCCTCGCTCAAGGAAGCCTTTGAGCGTCTTTACGCCCGTCAGGCGGAGCGAAACGAGGCCGAAAAGCACTGGGAGCGGGCCCGTGCCCACCAGGCACGGCAGGCCTATCAAGAGGCGCTGGAGGCCTACAAGGCCGGGTTGTCCATCTGGCCGGACGATGCAGTGCAGGCTCGGGTGGCACGTCTGGAGAGCTACCTGGCGCTTCAGGATGTTGAGGAAGCCCTTGGCCGGTCGGAGCGCCCCAATGCCGAGGGGGGGCAGCAGTCACCCGAGCAACCCAGGGTCACGACCGTGAACATCGGGAGCGATCCCACGGTAGCGACGCTGACTCCGCCCCGGGAGGTGGCGCTGCCTGCCCAGCGCGGATCAATGGATGGCCAGCAACGTGAGCGGGTGCATGCACTCCAGGTGGAGCGGCATGGGCATCTGATCGTGGATGTGCAGGCGGATGGTGATCTTCAACTGGCAGCGCAACTGCGGGATTTTCAGGGAGGGAGTGTTCTGAACCAGGATTATACCGGGCGCAAAGCCAACCGCCGGGTGGAACAAGCCGACCTGGCCCCCGGTGTTTATGAGGTTCGGGTCTACCGCCATACAGGCGAGGGGGCGTATGAAATCAGGCCGCGTTTGCAGGTGGCCTCCACACCGAATGATCAGGAGCCGAACAATGCTGCCGAGGAAGCCAGGCTCATTCCCGTGGATGGGGTGTCCACGGGGCTGATGGGGTATCGCACCAGTGAGGGCCGGGATACGGAGGATTGGTTCCAAATCACGATGCCCGTCCACGGGCGGCTGGTGCTGGACATCCAGGCCGAGGACACGCTGCAGTTGGCGGCCCAGCTACGGGACGAGGTGGGCAGTGGCGTACTCCATCAGGACTACACCGGGCGATCTTCCCACCGTACCGTGGAGCGGGCGGACCTGGCTCCGGGAACCTATTATCTGCGCCTCTACCGCCATACGGGTCAGGGGGGGTATCGGGTCTTGCCACGGGTGGAGGCGGTGACGTTCGCCGCGGATTCGGCGCCCAATGAACGTGCTGAACAGGCCCAGGCGATCCCCCTCGGTGAGGTTTCCACTGGTTTGCTTGGCTATCGCGATGCCGATGGCCGGGATACCGAGGACTGGTATCAGGTGACGCTGAGGGAGCATGGACGATTGGTGGTGAATATTGAAGCCGAGGAAAGCCTGCGGCTGGCGGCCCAGCTAAGGGACGAGGCGGGCAGTGGTGTCCTGCATCAGGACTATACGGGTCGTGCCGCGCTCAGACAGTTGGAGCGTGCCGACCTCGCGCCCGGGACGTATTACCTGCGTATCTATCGCCACGAGGGTCAGGGTGGCTATACAGTCACCCCTCGGCTGGAATCCGTGGTCGCCGCCGGTGAGCCGGCTCGTAACAACAGTGCCGAGCAGGCCCGGGTGATCGAACCCGGCAGCGAGGTCACCAGCCTGCTGGGCTACCGGGATGCCTCGGGACACGACACGGAGGACTGGTTCCGTTTCACCACCCGGACCCCCGGACGGCTGGTGGTGAACATCCACGCCGACGCAGGTCTGCGCCTGGCGGCGCAACTGCGGGACGCCAGCGCATCCCGCACCCTGGTCCAGGACTACACGGGGCGGGCATCCAGCCGCCGTCTGGAGCGGGAGGATCTGGAGCCGGCGACCTATTATGTGCGGATTTACCGCCATGAGGGGCAGGGCAGTTATCGCCTTTCCACGCGAATCCACTGAGTGCGGCTGAATGCCTCGGACGGCTCCCATGTCGGGGCCGCTCGGTGGATTGGCGTTGTGCCTGCCTGTTCAGGTATTTTGCTGTCCATCCCGACCGTTTCCCAAGCGAGGAGCCCCATGGTCACTGCCATCATCCTGATCAATGTCCAGCGTCAGAAGGTCAACCAGATCGCCGAGCAACTGGCGGACATGGAACAGATCACCGAGGTCTTTTCCGTGAGTGGCCAGTATGATCTGATCGCCATCGCGCGCGTACCCAGGAACGACGACCTGGCCGAGGTGGTCACCCGTCACCTGCTGACCATTGATGGGCTGGAGAAGACCAACACCCTGCTGGCCTTCAAGGCCTACTCCCGGCACGATCTTGAGGCCATGTTCTCCGTGTGATCGTTTGGCCGTTTGGTGTGGTGTCGCCTCACCCGGGGCCGCGGCGAAGCGCGCGACGTTGGGCGTAGGCATTCAGTCATTTGCAAGGAAACCCCATGACCCAGATTCAGCATCGCGAGGCCTGGTTGCTGGCTTCGCGCGAGTTTGACGAGAACCGAAGTGAAAGCCTTTGGCAACGCTGCCTGGAGCAGTGCCATCAGGACCCTAACGAAGCCAAGGCCCAGTACTTGAACGAGGCGGCAGTGCTCTATGATCAGCACCTGGCTCAGGGCCGCGGCGAGGGGACACCGCATCCCGACGGCTCTGGGGGTGTGCACCGGGGCAGACCACCCAAGCGCGCCCGGATCGGCCTTTGGGCACGATTGAAGGAGCCCTCGCTCCTCAACCCCGTGATCGCCGCCATCCCGCTGGGCCTGTTGGCCCTCTGGATCATCCTGGGCTACATCTTTGCCCAGACCCGCCCACCCTTCGTGGCCTGGGGCGTGTTGCTGGCGCTCATCTATGTGCCGGCGGCAGCCATCATCGGCTATACCGCCCTGTTCACCCTGCGGTATCGCCTCAGTGAGAGCTTTCGACGTCAGCGGGCAGGCGAGGTGGAAGGCCTGAGCCTGTGGGCCATTGTCTCGGTCCTGCTGTTTGGTGCCATCAGTATGTATCTGGTCTGGGCCTTGTAGCTTCAGGGCCTTGGGGCAGGGTAGATATGACCTATTTTTCGTGGGATATTGGCCTTCCACGCACGTGTTCCGGAAAACCACAGGTAAGTGCTCCATGCTGATCAAGCCTGTTGACGATCTCGCCCCCCATATTGAGGTACTGCAGCATCTGCTTGAGCGGGCCAACGATGAACAGGCCCGTCAGATTCGCGCCAGAATCCTGGCCCTGGAAGGCCGGCTGGCCGCGGCTGCCGAACTGGACAGGCAACTGGCCGATTCCGATCAGGCCGTGGTGATTCATGACCTGCGGCTGGAGATGCAGGGTACGTCAACTCACTTTGATCATGTGGTGATCAACCGACGCATGGAGGCGTTCGTGCTGGACTCTCGCTTCTTCAATACCGGCGTCCGGGTGGAGGCCGAGGAGCGCTTTTTCCATGTGGACGAGGTAGTGGGTGGCGCCCCGCTGGAGATCATCGACCCGCTGAACGACCTGGCCGAGCGTGTACATGCCCTGGCAAACGCGGTGCTGTACCTGTCCTGGCCCCATCGACTGGGGGTGAGGCTGATTCCACAGGTCCATGGCCGGATCGTGGTGGGGCCCGATGCCCATGTGCACCTGGCAGGTGAGCATAACCCGGGCGGCCAGGTTACCTGGCTGGAGGATGTGCTGGAACACGGCCTGCGGGGCAAGCCGGGGCAGGGTGGCGGCCGCCTGGCCATGTTGCGGGCCATGGCCTCCACGGTGACCCTGGGGACCCTGCAGGGCTGTGCCGAGGCACTGGCAGGCCGGCACGTGGCGCGTGCGCCGGATGATCAGGCCGAGTTCGACATCAGCGATCAGCCTCCCTCCCCGGGGGATGCACCGGAGCAGACAGCACAGGACGAGGACACGGATACACCCCCCCCGGATGAAAGCCAAGCGTCCGAGAAGAAACTGCCTTCCTCCCGTATCGCCTCCGCCCTGGGCATGAAGACGGGGCCCCTGCTGGATCTCCTGGCCGAACAGGGCCTGCTGGAGCAGCAGGACGGCGCCTGGCAACTCACGGAAAAAGGAATCGAGCGCGGCGGCGAGCAGCGCGGCAGCGGCAAGCGCATCTCCTTCGCCTGGCCGGCGTCGGTAAAGGAAGAGGCCAGGGCCGCCAGGGATCGGTCCTGATTCAAGGTCTCCCGCGTTGTGCATAAAAATTCCGAAATGCATCCATCAGATACGATTGCTAGCGCTTGCGCGTCAAATCCAGCCGGCGCACGAAATCCTCCAGAATGCGGCGGTACAGGTCATCCTTGAGCATGGCATCCTCCACGCCTGCCTCCAGGCTCGGGTTGTCGTTCACTTCGATCACCATCATGCCGCGGTCCGTCTGCTTCAGATCCACACCATAAAGCCCGTCGCCGATCAGGTTGGCGGCCTTGACGGCGGTCTTGATGACTGCCGGGGGCACATCGGCCACCGCCATGGTTCTTGAGCCCCCTTGTCTCAGACTTCCCTTGGCCTGGTGATTGACGATCTGCCAGTGCTTTCGAGACATCAGGTACTGGCAGGCATAGAGCGGGCGCTTGTTGAGGATGCCGATGCGCCAGTCGAACTCCGTGTAGACGAATTCCTGGGCCAGGATCAGATCCGATTCCTTGAACAGCCGTCGGCCGATGTCTTCCAGCTCGCTGCGGTTCTCCGCCTTGAACACCCCACGGGAGAACGACCCGTCGGGGATCTTCAGCACCACGGGATACCCAATGTCTTCTTCGGCGGTCAGCAGGTTCTCCCTGCGCAGCACCCGCGTGCGTGGCGTGGGCACCTTGTTGGCCGAGAGCCGTTCCGCCAGGTAGACCTTGTTGGTGCACTTGAGGATCGAGTCGGGGTCGTCGATCACCACCATGCCCTCGCTGTCCGCCTTGCGGGCAAAACGATAGGTGTGGTGGTCGATGCGGGTGGTCTCGCGGATGAACAGGGCGTCGTATTCCGCCAGGCGACCAAAATCCCGCCGGTCGATCAGGTCCACCTCCAGCCCCGCCGCTCGACCCAGGCGCACAAAGTGGTTGAGCGCTGCCCGATTGGAGGGGGGCAGGTCCTCGTCCGGGTTTTGCAGGATGGCCAGGTCATACTTGTAGGCGCGGGCCCCGCGCGGCCTGCGCCAAGGGCGTTTCAGGTAGGCATCCAGGGCGATGAAGAAGGCCTCCTCCTGTTCTGTATCCAGGCTGTTCAGGGCCAGGGGCTTGATGGCCTCGATGCGCCACTGACCCACCAGGCGGAACTCCACCTTGAACAACGGAGTGGGGAAGATCGAGAACAACTGCTGGGCGATCTCCTGCATCTCCTTGGGCGCGCACTGACCAAAGAACACGGTCATCTCGAAGGCCGTGGGTTCCAGTCCCGAACGCTTGCGGCCCAGCACCCGGGCCACCTTGCGATCGATGTTCTCCGTATCCAGGCTGTAGATGGACTTTCGCGACAGGTCCTGCAGGGTGCGCACCGAAGGCACCACCTTGTGCTGACGGGCCTCGGCCAGCAGCGAGCAGTAGTAGCCCACGCTCAGATACCGATGCCCGCGGCACAGGTTGATCACCCGCAGCCGACTGTTGCCGGCAGAGTAGTCCGGGTGGGTGAGATAGTCCGCAGCCAGGACTACCGGGTAGTCCGGGAAATGGGGTTTCCAGTCTCCGTGTTGCTCAATAAGAAGAATGTGATCCGACATCGGTATTTCCTTGTCTTGTCCTTGGCTATTGTGGCGCAGTCTTGTGGTGCAGGGGCTCAGGCCCGTGCGGTGGCAGACCGGTTCGGGGGGCCGATCACCAGGACCGCCTTGAGTCCCGCCTTCCCATACCGGGCCATGCGCTCAAAGTCCCTTTGCAGGATGGGCATGTTCAACGAATCCAGCCAGGTTTCACCGTTTTCGTAGTCCACGAAGGGGTCGTGCACGTAGATGAAGTGCTCATCAAAGCCGGTCACCACCACCCAATGGGGAAACTTCTCGCCGTAGATCTGGTAGGAACTGATGAGCACCACGGGAATGCCCCCGGCATCGAAACGCGCCCGCAGATCCGTCGGGGTCAGGTGCCCGTAGTGCATCGGGATGCCCAGGCGCTGGATCTCATCCAGCATGTCTTCCTGGACCAGGCGCATGACCTCCTTCTTGTCCTGGCTGCGCACCGAATCCAGTAGCGGTATCTGTTCATCACCCAGGGTGAGTTCCACGGAGAAGCCCCGATGTGCCGCCGCCAGGGCCAGCCCGAAGGGCCCGCAGCCACCATGGCCTGAGGTCATGAAGATGGTGGTGGCCTCCCGCCACAGGCGCAGTTCCAGCTTGCGGTCCAGGTTCAGAGCCGGGTCCTGGGCCTTCATGGCCATCATCAGGCAGGACGGGCCGCAGGTGAAGTCCAGGGTCTGCTCGTAAAACGGCACACGCACCATCTCCGGCTGCAGATCGGCTGCCAGGGATTTCTCGTAACGCCAGGCGTCCATGTGATCTTCGTAGTAGTCGCCGTACTCACCGAAACGTCGATACCCCAGTGACTCGAACAACCGCTGCGAGGCCATATTGTCCTTGCGGATCTCCAGGCGCAGGTAGGCGCAATCCCGTGCCCGGGCATCGGCCTCGGCGGCTTGGATCAGTTCCCTACCCACACCCTGTCTCCGGCTGGCGGTATCCAGGGCGATGGAATACAGCCGCGCGCTGGAGGTGCCGCGGCTGAATAGCACGAGCACATAACCCTGAGGCCCCTGGCCGGCGTCGTGTACCAGGGTGTGGGCATTGGCCTTGGTCAGCATGTAGCGGAATTGGCGTCGGGAGAGGCGGTCGGTGGGGAAACAGCGCTGCTCCAGGGCCACGAGGGCGGGAATATCCGCCATGCGGGCAGGCCGGATCAGGCCCCCAGGAAGCGGGGGGGCGTCGGCGCAAGGCAGGGGGGCAGCAGCAGGTTCCATGGCATCATCAAGTGGCCGTTAGGCCTGCAGAATTGAGCATTACCAGGGTTTCGTCAATTGCCTTGCGGGGCCGCCGGTCGGCTGGACCGACCCATGATCCGGTCTAGCGGGAACGTTGCCACCCGGTGACCAGTCCGCCCAGCACGATGAGCACGCCACCGATCCATTCCCTTGTCGCCAGCATCTCCCCCGCCAGCCAGGCGGCGGAGAGGGCACCGGCAATCAACTCAAATATCAGGAAGACCGATGACTGCCGAACCGGGAGCCAGGTCACGCCCACCTGCACCGTCAGGGTCATGGTGGTCATGATGGTCATGCCTACCAACAGGGCCACGGCGAGGGTCCATGGGTCTGGCGCCAGTCCGATCCCGAGGGTGCCTGCGGTGCCTGCCGCCAGCAGCGGGGCACCAGACCAGGCCGCCAGGGTCTTGATCCGGAGCGGCATCCAGTAGGCATAGCGCACCTGGATGTTGGTGGCCGCGAAGGCCATGCCCGCCAGCAGGCCCAGGACGTCTGCCCGGCTCATGGCCAGGCTGGTGTGGGTGGGCCAGAGCATGACCAGGGCGCCGGCCATGGCCAGGGTCAGGGCGATCATGGCCTGCTGGGTGAGGGGTTCGCGCAGCAGCAGTCGCGCCAGGACGACGGCCCAAAGCGGCGAGAGGTAGAAGAACAACAGCACCCTGGCCACTTCACCCTCGATCACGCCCAGGGAGAAGGCAGTACCCGACAGCGCCGAAGTGAGCGCAATGCCGGCAAATCGCCCTGGGTGGCGACGCACCCAGCCAAGATGGCGCCTTGCCACCACCAGCCCCAGCAGGCTCGCACCCAGATAGATGAAGGCCACCGACCACAAGCCATGCAGGCCGGCCTGTTCCAGCCACCGCAGGGGGATCCAGAAACATCCCCAAAGCCCGGCACCGATGAGCAGGGCGCCCACGGCCACGCCATGGCCGGGGCCTTGCTGACCAAGGAGGGAGGTGTGTTGCATGGGATTGTGGGTGGACATCAAAAGCTGACCTTGTGATTCAGGCGGGGGAAGGGGGCCAAAAAAGGGGTCTGTCCCCTTTTTTTGAGTGAGGCTGGCACCGGAGGCCGGTCTACCCCCGTGGGAGCGGCCCTTGGCCGCGAATGGGTGCGGTTAACCGGCGGCTCGGCGGCCACCGCCACCGTTGCCGCCCGGGGGAGGGGTCCAGACGTTGCGAAAGGGCTGGTGGGTGTGTTCGGGGATGTCTCGGGAAAAACGCAGCTGGATTCCCTGGCCGGTGCGGATGCCGCTGATCCGGCCTTGCTTGAGGCCGTACATGCGAGCCACATCCCCGCAGCCTCGCACGAAGCCGGGCGGGGGCGTGCCGCGCTTGACCTGGGTGGCACCATTTTTTAATTGCACCACAAAGGCAGCCCGCGCATGCCATAGCAGCAGGCCCGCGCCTGCGGCGAGGATGACAAACATGAGCAGCAGCGACATCAGCATGGCGGGTTCGTCGGGTAAGTGGCCAGGAAAACCGACTACTTTCGCATGGGGCAGGCTAGCTTCGCAACCGACGGGCGCAGTGCCCGCGCCCTCAAGGGGGCAGTTGCGTTAAGCTGAGGCCATTGAGTTCAATGGCCTAGTGGAGTTCTTTCATGCCCATCACACGACGCAGCTTCCTGTTGGCCTCCGGCGCCCTGCTGCTGGGCGGGTGTGCCGCCATGCGCAGCGACTTCGAGACCCCCTCGGTGAGCCTGGAGTCGTTTCGCGCCGTGCCCAACCAGGGCATGGCACCCCGGTTTGCCCTGGGGCTGCGGGTGGTCAACCCCAACCCGGCCAGTCTGCCCCTGCGGGGCATGAGCTACGCCGTGGACTTCGAGGGGCATCAACTGATCACCGGGGTGGCCAGTGATCTTGAGACCATTCCGGCGTTTGGAGAGTCCCGCTTTGAGGTGGAGGCAGGACTGGATCTGATCAACAGCCTGCGTCTGCTCAATGACCTGATCGCCCGAACCGATCGCGACCACCTGGATTACAAGGTCCGCGCGCGTCTGGATGCGGGTGGTTTCAGCCGACTGATCACCATGGAGGAGACGGGTCAGATTCCCCTGTCAGCCCTCAGTGGTCGGCCGACAGGGCGGTGACCCATGGTGTTATCGATATCCAATAATGTAACGCTGGGCGACTGGGAGGTAGAGATCAGCCAGATCCGCGCTCAGGGGGCGGGCGGTCAGAATGTGAATAAGGTGGCCTCGGCGGTGCATCTGCGTTTTGATATCCAGCGTTCTTCACTGCCGCGCCTGTACAAGGACCGGTTGCTGCGGATGTCGGATCAGCGCATCAGCAAGGATGGCGTGATCATCATCAAGGCCCAGCGTTTCCGCACCCTGGAACAGAACCGCGAAGACGCTCTGGAGCGGTTGCGGGAGTTGATTCAGGAAGCCGGTCGACCGGTCAAGAAGCGTAAACCCACCCGGCCCACCCTGGGCTCCAAGCGGCGACGTCTGGAGAAGAAGATTCAGCGGGGACGGACGAAGGCGTTACGGGGGCCCATCAAGTCGGATTGAGCCCGATGCCCTTCTGCCATGGACGGCCCTCACCCCAACCCCTCTCCCGCAAGCGGGAGAGGGGCTATGACTCCCTTCTCCCCTCGGGGAGAAGGGTTGGGGATGAGGGGGAAGCGGCGGGCACTCAGCCGGGTTTTATCCCATCAACCCCCGCTGATTCGTTAAACTTCGCCACCATGCCGACCGCCCATCCCTACTATGACGTCCTCATCATCGGTGCCGGTGCCGCCGGCCTCATGTGCGCCGGGGTGGCCGGGCAATGGGGCCAGCGCGTGCTGGTGCTGGATCATGCCAACAAACCTGGCAAGAAGATCCTCATGTCCGGCGGCGGGCGTTGCAACTTCACCAACCTGCACTGCACGGCCGAGGATTTCATCTGCGCCAACCCCCATTTCGCCAAATCCGCCCTGAGCCGTTTCACCCCATGGGACTTCATCGCCCTGGTGGAGCGTTACGGCATTCCCTACCATGAACGGGATCATGGTCAACTGTTCTGCGATCGCTCTGCCAAGGACATCCTCAACATGCTGCTGGCGGAATGCGATATGGGCCACGTGGAGATCCGCACCCGCACCGCCATCAAGGATGTCCGCGTCGGCCCACCATATCAGGTGGATACCCCCACGGGGACCGTACAGGCCGATGCCCTGGTCATTGCCACCGGGGGCTATTCCATTCCCTCCATGGGGGCCACCGGGTTGGGTTTTGATCTGGCTCGGTCCCTGGATATCCCCGTGCGCCCCACGCGCCCGGGCCTGGTACCTCTCACGCTGGAAGGAAAGGCCCTCAAGCGCCTGGAAGACCTGAGCGGTATCGCCCTGGATGCCGAGGCGGGTTTCAACGGCGCGTGCTTTCGGGAGAACCTGCTGTTCACCCATCGTGGGCTGAGCGGTCCCGGGGTGCTGCAGGTGTCGTCCTACTGGGAGCCCGGGCAGCCGGTGGAGATCGATCTGTTCCCGGGCGTGAATCTGGGCGATCACATCCGCAGTGTGCGTCAGCAGCGCCCGAAGATGGAATTGAAGACCCTGCTGGGAGAGCGGCTCACCCGACGGGTGGCGCAACGCTGGTGCGATCTTTGGGTGGAGAGCAAACCCCTGGACCAACTCAGCGACACGGATATCGCCCAGGTGGAGCAGGCCTGCCAGTCATGGAAGATCTGGCCCTCGGGTACCGAGGGGTATCGGGTGGCCGAGGTCACGGTGGGCGGGGTGGATACCGATGCCCTGTCTTCCAAGACCCTTGAATGCCGGGCCTTTCCGGGACTGTATTTCATTGGTGAGGTAGTGGATGTGACCGGCCACCTGGGAGGTTTTAATTTTCAATGGGCCTGGGCATCCGGACATGCCGCAGGTTGCGCGATTGGACGGGGATAATGATGCCGGAAGAGAATCAAGGAGTACTGGCCTCGCAGGGGCTGGATAGACGGCGCTTGCTGATGTTTACGGCACTGTTCCTGGGCTTCACGCTCCTGGGGGTGCTGGTTGTATTTCTCCATCTTGATAATGGACCGGTGGTCTTTGACCGGCGCTTGCTTTCGCCCCAGTTGCTTGTGGCATCGTTGCTGCTGCTGGTCATCTATTTTCTGGCGGATGGCCTGCGCCTTTATTTCACGGTGAGGGCGCTGGGGTATCAAGTCCCTGCGGGCCTGATGGCACGCCTCGTTTTTGTGAACATTCTGGTTTCGAATCTGACGCCCATGGCCACCGGAGGTGGCGTGGTTCAAGTCTGGTATTTGCAAAAGGCAGGCGTACCTATCGGCACCGCCACGGCCGCCACAACAATACGCACAACCCTTGCGGTTCTGGTCATTTTCACATTGGCGCCGGTTTTTCTGCTCTTCATGGATTCGCTGACGGAGGCCATCAACTGGAACCCGCGGCTGACCATTTATTTGCTGGCCTTCGTGGTGATCTACGTGTCAGTGCTGTTGCTTGCGATCTTCCGCAACCGCTGGCTGCTGGTGCCGATCGCGTGGATACTGAATCGGCTGTGCCGTTGGCGAGTCCTCGATCAGCAACGGGTTCGGCGTCTTTATTTCCGAATACGGAGGGAGCTGGTGCTGTTGAATCGTGGATTCACTGACTTCATCTCCTCCAGGGGATTATTCAGTGTGTTGGCACTTTGTTGCACCTTTATCTTTTTGCTGAGCCTTTTTTCCTTCCCCATGCTCTTGCTGCTGGCGCTGGACTATGATCTGTCTTATCTGAAGGTGTTGGGGATCCAGGTGGTGACCACGTTTATCATGTATTTTTCGCCCACGCCGGGGGCTTCAGGTATTGCCGAGGGTGTGTTCGGGCATTTCTTTTCCGATATCGTGAGTGCAGGACATCTACTCATCCTCACCTTTGCCTGGCGATTGCTTACGATCTATACGGGCATGCTGATCGCATTGGTGCTGATCAAGGGTGATCTGATCAGTCGCCTCTCCGGTAAGGGGGAAGTCACCAATGCTTAAACGCACCGGTCTCCTGCGGGTGGCTTTTTTTCTGGTATTGTTGGTTTTTATTGCGCTGCTTGCTTACAAGATCTATCTCATTTTCTTCAATGATTCACTGGAGGCCCTGCATAGCGAACAGATAGAAAGGATTCAGTCGCATCAGATGGCGGAAGATGAGTATGGCTTCGCCGTGATCGGTAATATCAGAAATTCTATTGGGGTGTTCGAACGGCAGATCATTCCCCACCTCAACGAGTCTGATATGGAATTCATGGTCTCCGTCGGAAATGCGCTGCGTGGCGGGGGAGAGGATAACTATCAGGCGTTATATGGTTCACTTCAGAAGCTGAACATTCCTTATCTTCTGACTTTTGGTTCTAAAGAATATAGTCAATTCGGAAGCGTTCGGTTCTATGACATGTTGGGCCCTTATTTTTTCTCATTTTCGGTTCATTCGGATCGTTTCATCTTTCTGGATACCACTGGTAAGACACCCTTGAAATGGCAATTATCATGGTTGGAAGATGAGCTGGAGGCCTTTTCCCGGGAGGCACGTCATGTCTTTATTTTTATGGCGGAACCGGTGCTCTTGGAGCATCGGGATCGGTTGTCTGAAGACGGTGAGCTGGAACTGGAGCCGGTGTTTGTGAGCAAGTTGAATGACTTGCTTGATCAATATTCAGTCGAGGCCGTTTTTGCCGGGTCGCGCTCCATGTTCGACCGGCAAGCCCGTGGAGACACGCAATTTCTGATGACCGGTGGCGGGGGAGGCCTGGTCGTGGGTGATGGAGAAGACGACCACCACTACGCGCGTGTGATGGTGGGACAGGAAGGTGCAAACATCGAGCCGGTTTTTGTTGGTCAGAGACAAAGCGAGATTGTCCGTTGGCTGGAAACTTCTTGGTTCTTCATCTATTCACTTTTTTATGTGGGTTATATCAATTTCATCTTGATTGTTTGTGCTTTCCTGCTGGTGATGATTCGTCTGTACAAGGCATTATCAGCAGAGCGTCAATACTATCGCGATTACAGGATTGACGAAGAGACGGTGGTGTCGGAGCCCCTGCGCGTGATGATGTTCACCAATAACTATTTGCCGTTTATCGGTGGCGTGCCGATTTCCATTGATCGACTGGTGAGGGGGCTGCTTCGGCAGGGGTGCCAGCTCAAGGTATTGGCTCCTTCCTATGGTGCGGAGGCTCGCCCGGATGACGTGGTCATGCGCATTCCCTCCCTTTTGCACTGGGGGTCGAAAGGTGAATTTCGACTGGCTAACCCCTTCTCGCCGAGCATTGCACGGGCAGTGAGGGAATTCAGACCCCATGTCATCCATGTACACCACCCATTCTGGCTGGGCTCAATCGGTTTGTTCGTGGGACGACGCCTGGGCATTCCCGTGATCTACACCTATCACACCCGGCTGGAGCACTATGCGCATTACGTCCCCATTCCAGGACGGCTGTTTCGTAATCTGATCGCCCATTCACTGGTGAAGCGTTTTGCCAACAAGTGCGAAGGGGTGATCGTGCCCACACGCTCTGCGGAAGAGTATCTGCATGTCCTTGGGGTGACCGCCCATATTTTGGTGAAACCCACCGGCGTGGATTGTTCCGCACCCGACAGGGTGAGTGTCGAGACCGTTGAGTCCTTGCGGCGCAAACACGCGGCAGACGGTGCGACGATCTTCGTGAGCGTGTCACGGCTGAGTCAGGAGAAGAATATCGACTTCATGTTGCGGGCCATCCACCGGGCTCGGGAGACGTGTGCCCAGCCCTTCCGGCTGTTGATCGTGGGGGACGGCCCCGAGCGCGCACAGCTGGAACGACGGATTCAGGAGATGGATCTGGATGACCATGTGACGCTGGTGGGGGCTGTGGCACCGGAGGAAATGACGGCCTATTACCTGTTGGCCAGTGCCTTCCTGTTTGCCTCGAAGTCGGAAACCCAGGGTATGGTGATCCTGGAGGCCATGGCTGCCGGCCTGCCCGTAGTGGCCGTGCGCGCCAGCGGCATCGATGATGTTCTGGAGGACGGCGTCAATGGTTACAAGACACAGGAAGATATTGCCGAATGGAGCGCACGTTTGCTGGAGCTTCTGGAGGATCCGGCGCGACGCGAAGCGATGTCGCGTCGCGCCGTGGACTTTGCACGTGAATACGAGGTGGTGCGTATCAGTGAGGATGTGGCGGACTTCTATGGTCGACTGCTGGCGCTTCAGCAAAGACGCCTGCAGAACACCTGAGGCCGGGCCGCTGATGGAGTGTTACCACATCAGATCATCCGGGATCTCGTAACCGGCATAGGGGTCATCCTCATCCTTCGCCTTGTCCCGGGGCTCCGGGTCATTGCAAACCACCACCCGGGTGGCGTCACGTGCGGCGATCTTGTCGGCGCCTTCCCGGGTCACCACCTCGTAGCCATCTTCCAGGGTGACGATGGCCATGCGCCCGTTGCCCAGCCGATCCCGTTGCTCCGGAGTGACATGGAGATGTCGAATGGTCTTGCCGTGCTGGAAGTTGTATGGGATCTCACCGCCTTCCCGGTCCTGGCGGTGCGCATCAATCAACTGCCGGATCTGCGCTTCCAGCGCCTTGCGTTCGGCGGCCTCCTTTTGCTGGCGGTTCAGTTCGCGGGAGCGTTCTGCCTCCCGGCGTCGGGCTTCCTCAGCGGCGCTGGGCTGAGCAGGTTCCGTCGTTGCCGCGCCCTTGCCCTTCTTTTTCTTCTTTGGCGAGGCATGCCGCGCTTGCTTGAGTTTTTTCTCATCCACCAGCCCCGCTTTCAGGAGCTGTTCATGCAGGGAGTTGGCCATGGGACTGTCCGCAGGTGTTGGCTGGAGAGGTTGGCGGTAGAAAGGGGCGCCATTCTACGCCGTGGGCCCGAGCGGGGGCCAGTCCGGTCAATCCTTGGCTGGGGGATCGTCCGAGGTATGCCTGGGGGGCAGGAGGAGAGCGCGTGGGTCCTTGCGTAATTCCCGCCCGTAGGCACGCATCAATTGGCGCAGATCTCCCAGGCGCACACCACGGGAGCGCAGGGCCACATACATGGCCAAGGCGAAACTCACCCACAGATTCACTGCCCCGATCACCAGCACGAACAGGAAGTACATCCAAAAGGTCATGCCCTCCATGCCCTCAACGGATACCGTGTACCCCAGGTTGGCCGAGGCAAAGGCGACATGGCGGATATCCAGGGGCAGCCCCAGCAGAAGTCCGATGAACCCGGTCACCCCAAGCAGCACGCCAAAGAGGAAGTTGCCCATCAGCGCCCCGTAGTTCTTGTCCAGATAGTCAGCAATGCGATGACGCAATCCCATGGGCGTCACACGGGTCAGCAGGGGGTTGTCCCGCAGCCGGGCCCCCAGTTGCAGATAGGCGCTGCGATTGTCGAAATAGCCCGCGATCAGCCCCGCCACGAACAGCCAGACCCCGGCGATGGCCGCATGGAACACGGCCAGGCCTGCCAGCGGGCGCAGTTCCAGCAGGTGATAGTGTGCCTGCTGCTCGTTCATGATGGGCTGGTTCAGCCAGGTCAGAGAGGCCCAGCCCACCAACAAGGCCACCGGCAGCGCCAGGCTCACATTACCCAGCACCGCCACGAACTGGGAACGACCTACCTGGATAAGCAGCCGGGCAATCTGCGCCTGGTTTGCTGCCCCCTTCTCGCCGGCCTCAATGGCAGCCGAGAGCCGGGCAGCCGTCATGGCGGGCTGCTTGGTGGCCACCGTGAAGTGCAGGATGTGAATCAACACAAAACCCAGGCCATAGTTAAGGCTCGCCCAGAAGGTCTCGACGCCAGGGGAGAGGCCCATCTGTAGGAGTTGAATCTTGATCAGTGCCATGAAGGCAATGATCAGTCCGGCGCCGGCGCCGGAACCCAGCATCTGCAGGTACTCACGTCGATCGCGGGTGATGTAGTGCTCACCGGTCTCGCCGGATTGCTCGGTGATGCTGCGCGACACCAGCTTGATGTTGTCCTGCCACAGGGCTCCCAGGCTGCGCTGCCGAGCGTTTTGCACCACCATTTCCCTGAACAGTCGGGCCGCCGCACAGCGCCGGCAGGTATCGTCGTTGCGCTTGAGGATGTCCAGCAAATCACTGATGCGGGTGAGGGTCTGATCCAGGCGTTCCAGCAAATGGGTGAGACTCATGCTGCTGCCGTGGGTGACCGCGCGCTTGTGAAAGCGATCCACCTGATCCATGCACTGTTGCATCAGCACCCGGGCGTGTTCGTCGTTGTGGGGCTCCTGGTTTGGGTCTTCAAGCCACCGGGCGTAATCCCGTACATAGGCCGACAGTTCCCGTTCCAGGGCCACGAAGGGGGAGTTTCGTTCGGTGATGCCCGGGTCCAGGCGCAGCAGCTCCGGCTCCAGTTCCTCGGCTGCCACCCACAAGGCGAGCATCTCCAGCGAATAGAGCACCTGTTCCCTGGCGCGTGTCAGGGCCGGTCCGGTGGTGTCATCCAGGTCTACCAGTGCATCCAGCAGCAGGATCCAGGCATCATCGGGTACTTGGGCCACCCAGGCTGGATCAGCGGGCCGGTGGAAGACCTGGGAGAGCACATCCCGCAGGTTGTCAGGATCGAGCGGTCGCGGGTTGATCCGATCATAAAAGCGCTGACCCAGCTCCCGCACGAATCCCCGTCGCGAGAACAGGCCAATTTCCGTGTACAGGGAGAGGTGACGTGCCTCCGCCAGGGAGGTTTGCACATGATCGCGCAGGTGAGGGGCGGCAGGTTTGCCACCTTCCCGGTCCTGGCTTTTCTGGGCTCGATGTAGTTGATGGATGCGCGCCACCACGTCCTCGGCGGTCTCCGCGCTATCAGGCCGGAGCCAGTCCACCACCGTGCTCAACAGGGATACCAGGCCCGGATGTTCTTCCGTGTTGAGGGTTTCAAGCAGCGTATCGAGGGATTGCCTGGGCATGGGTCCCACCCGTTAGGTCCGTTTCGTGGCGGCATGGATCGGCCGACTGATGAGGGGATTGTTGCGGCACTGGAACCGAAAAGCCATACCCCATGCGCTGGAGTCGATCACGGGGCGGCCCTTATACTGCCGCCAGATCCACAATCAATGGAATACTCATGTCTCGTCTCATGAAAGGATTTCTTGCACTGGCCCTGGGTGCCGTGTGCGGCATATCCATGGCGCAAGCGGGCAACCCGGTGGTGGTGTCCTCCAAGATTGATACCGAGGGTGCGGTGTTGGGACAGATCATCCTTCAGCGGCTTGAGGCGGGGGGGATCGAGGTCCGTGACCGGCTGCAACTGGGGGGCACGAGTATCGTGCGCGGTGCGTTGAATTCGGGGGATATCGATATCTATCCCGAGTACACGGGCAACGGTGCCTTCTTTTTCGATATGACCGATAGCGACGTATGGCATGACGCCGGCCAGGCCTACGCCACTGTGCGGGAGCGCGACGCAGAAAACGGATTGATCTGGCTGACCCCGGCTGATGCCAACAACACCTGGGCCATGAGTGTGCGTGGCGACCTGTCTCGGGCCCATGGGCTTGTCACTCTGGAAGATCTGTCCCGGTACCTGAATGATGGGGGGGAATTCAAATTTGCCGCCAGTGCCGAGTTTGTTGAGTCGGAGCAGGCGCTGCCTGCCTTCCAGTCGGCCTATGGTTTCACACTGCGCTCCGATCAACTGCTGGTGTTGTCCGGCGGCAATACCGCCGCCACGATGCGGGCGGCGGCCCGTCAGACCAGCGGGGTCAACGCCGCCATGACCTACGCGACCGATGGTGGCCTGCAGGCCCTGGACCTGGTGGTGCTGGAGGATACCCTGGGTGTGCAGCCTGTTTACCAGCCGGCACCGGTGGTGAGGCAGGCCGTTCTCGAGGCCTCTCCCGAGATTGCTGATCTGCTGGAGCCCGTGTTCCGAGCGCTGGACATGGAGACCCTGCAGCAACTCAACGGCCAGGTGGCTGTGCAGGGGCTGTCTCCCCAGCGGGTCGCAGCGGATTTTCTCTCAGGCCTGAGCGAGTAGGTCAGCCATGATCCGTGATGCCAGGCCCAATCGGGTCCTGGTCAGCCTGATGAGCCTGGGCCTGTTGGCCTGGCTGGGACTGGACGCCCTCAGCGTGGCGCCGAACCGGCTGGTGCAGGGGACCCCCCTGAATCCGGTTGAGGCCCTGGGGTGGTGGGTCACCCTGGTGGGTGCCCTGCCCATGGTCTGTGTGGTGTGGCTGGCCTGGCGTCCCACAGCCTTCAGACTGTGGGCCAGCCTTGGGGTGGTGGTGGGGCTGCTCATGGCCATGCCCTTGTGGTTGTCCGGTGCCGTCGTTGCCGTGCTGGATCCAGAGCTGCCCCAGGCGCGGGTGGGCATCGGGCCTGGTTTCTGGGTGTTGCTGTTCCTGTGGTTGCTGGTGCTGGTGGAGTTGCGGATCCGGCTGAGATTAAGGCGCGCGTGGGTGTGGGGCCTGCTGCTGTTCGTCCTTGTGGTCTGGGGGATTGCCCTGAGCCATTGGCTTACACCGCTGGCACTGGTTCAGGAATACCAGGCCCGTAGCGATCAGTTTCTGGAGGCCGTGTCCTACCATGTGGCCCTGGTCGGGGCGGCGGTGGGGGCCAGTCTGGTGATTGGTCTGGGCATGGCGCTGACCATGCGTCGTTTCGATGGCCTGCGTCGCCTGGGCTTCGGGGTGCTGAACTTTCTGCAGACCATTCCCAGCCTCGCACTGTTCGGGCTCCTGCTGGCGCCATTGGCTTGGCTGAGTCATCAGGTGCCCTGGCTGGGTGCTCTGGGTGTGAGTGGGATCGGCTGGGCACCCGCCTGGCTGGCCCTGGTGGCCTACAGTCTGCTGCCCATGGTGCGCAACACCTACGTGGCCCTGGAAGGGGTGGACCCGGGTGTGATCGAATCGGCCCGTGGCATGGGCATGAGCCGTTTGCAGGTCTTCTTCCAGGTGCGTCTGCCTCTGGCCTTACCGGTGATGCTGGAGGGGGTCCGCATCACCACTGTTCAGGCCATCGGCTTGACGGCCGTGGCGGCCCTTATCGGCGCCGGCGGGTTGGGCACCTTCATCTTCCAGGGGCTGGGGCAGGCGGCAATGGATCTGGTGTTGCTGGGGGCACTGCCCATAATCGCCATGGCGCTGATGGCGGATGCGTTGCTGGGTGCCCTGGCCGAACGACTGCGACGGCGGGAGGCCGCATGATCGAACTCTTTGACGTGACCCGCCGGTTTGGCGACGAGACGGCGGTGGACCGCATCTCACTGCGGGTGGAGCGGGGTGAATTCTGTGTGCTGGTGGGCACGTCCGGCTGCGGCAAGTCCACCACTTTGCGCATGATCAACCGACTCATTGAGCACAGCGAGGGTGAGATCCATCTGGATGGTCAGCCGATCCGTGATTTCCCGGAGGATCAGTTGCGTCGTCGCATTGGCTATGCCATCCAGAGTACCGGATTGTTTCCCCACTGGACGGTAGCCCGGAACATCGGGTTGGTGCCCCGCCTGCTGCAGTGGTCCGGTTCACGGATTCAGGACCGGGTGGAGGCGCTGATGGCATTGCTGGGGTTGCCACCGGAATTTGCCCACAAGTACCCGCACCAATTGTCAGGCGGTCAGGCTCAGCGCGTGGGGGTGGCACGGGCCCTGGCGGCCGATCCGGATATTCTGCTGATGGACGAGCCCTTCGGGGCCCTGGACCCCATTACCCGCCAGACCCTGCAGGTGGAGTTACGCGATCTGCAGGATCGCTTGGACAAGACCATCGTCTTTGTCACTCACGACATGGACGAGGCCCTGGCGCTGGCCGATCGTCTGGTGGTGATGCACGAGGGCCGTATCGTGCAGCAGGGCAGCCCTATCGAACTGCTGCGGGCGCCGGCGGATGATTTCGTGGCGTCCTTGCTGGGCGGTGACGATCGGGGACTCAAGGAAGCAGCCCTGGTCCGGGTGGGGGAGCGCATGCAGCCCATCACGCCGAAAGTTGGCGAGGCCCCGTGGGTGTCCCGGGAGGCCACGTTGAACCAGGCCCTGTCACTGATGTTGTGGCATCAAACTCGCCATCTGCTCGTGGTGGATGACGCTGACGCCCCCGTGGGACGACTCTCCCTGGATGCCCTGCTGCAAAAGGCACATCATGAGTGAAGCGGCCTTCAACGGTCCCGGTTCGGTCAACGGGCGTTCGCGCTGGCGTTTTGCCGTGCCACTGATCTGGCTGACTGCGCTGCTGCTGTTAGCGGTGGGCATGACAACCCTGGAACCGTTGTTTCGCCTGTTCGAGCCAGATCTTCGCCAGGTGATTTACGACCGTGAGCATTTTTGGGTTTTGCTGGGTGAGCATGTCTTGATGGTTGCGGTGGCTGCGCTTCTGGCCACCTGTGTGGGCGTGGCGGCAGCGGTGGCGGTCACGCGGGCGGCCGGGCGCGATTTCATGCCCATGGTGGCGCAGTTGGCCTCCATCGGTCAGACATTCCCACCCGTGGCAGTGCTGGCGCTGGCGGTGCCCGTGCTGGGTTTTGGCACGGTGCCGCTGATCGTGGCCCTGCTGCTGTATGGATTGCTGCCCATCGTGCGCAACACCCTGGCGGGTATCCAGGGCATTTCCGCTGAGGTGCTGGAGGCGGCTCGCGGCATGGGCATGACCCCAAGGCAGGTGTTGCTCCAGGTGGAGCTGCCGTTGGCGGCGCCGGTGATCCTGGCGGGTATCCGCACCTCGGTGACCGTCAATGTGGCCACTGCGGCCCTGGGCGCGACCGTAGGGGCCAGTAACCTGGGCGATCCGATCATCTCCGGCATCGTCAACGGCAACACCGCCTACATCATCCAGGGGGCCGTCATGATCGGACTCCTGGCTCTCACTGTGGACAGCCTCTTCGAGCAGTTGCAGCCCGGGGTGCCGGGGCAGTCCAGCGGCGCTCAATCCGGCCAAGGATAGCGTCACAACACCTCTCAGCGCCCCCCCCCGGAGTGGACACCATCATGATCGACGAGACAGTGGCGCAAGCCAATACCAAGCCACCCGAAACGACCCAGGCAGAGTTGCTCGCCCAAGTGGTCGAGCACCTTGACGCCGGACGCCGCGACGACATTGTCGAGCACCTGGAAGCCGCGCATGCGGCAGAGGTCGCTGATCTGCTGGAATCACTTCCACCCGATCAGCGCAGCGGGTTGTGGGACGTGATTCCGGCCGAGCAGGAGGGCGAGATTCTCAGCCACCTGCGCGATGAGGCCCGTGCCAGCATCATCGAAGAGATGGATGACGTCGAGCTGGTGGCTGCAGCGCGGAGCATGGCGCCCGAGGATCTGGCCGAGGTCATCGAAGAACTCCCGGACGAGCGCCATACCGCGCTGCTGCAAACCCTCGATGGTGATCATCGTCAGCGGCTACAGGCGGTGCTGACCTTCGGTCAGAACACGGCCGGGCGCCTGATGAGTACCGATGTATTGAGCGTTCGACCGGATGTTTCGGTGGCAGTCGTGTTGCGCTGGCTGCGTCGGCACCAGGTGTTGCCACCGCATACCGATACCTTGATGGTCATCGATGAACAGGGACATTACCTGGCCACGTTGGGGGTCGACAGGCTGTTGACGAGTGATCCCCAGGCTATCGTGGGGCAACTCATGCGCCAGGACACGGTAGTCGTCCGCGCCGACATGAGCGAACACGAGGTCGCGGCGCTGTTCGAACGCCGCGACTTGATCTCGCTCCCCGTACTTGACCAGGAGGACCACCTGCTCGGACGCATCACGATCGATGATGTCGTCGATATCATCCGAGAAGAATCCGACAAGGTCCTGTTGAACAGGGCGGGCCTTGACGAAGATGAGGATCTGTTTGCCCCGGTGATGCCCAGTGCCAGACGGCGGGGCCTCTGGCTGGGTATCAACCTGATGACCGTGTTCCTGGCTGCGGCGGTGATCGGTCGCTTTGAAGCGGTACTCGACCAGATCGTCGCACTCGCCGTCTTGCTCCCGATTGTTGCGAGCATGGGCGGTATTGCCGGCAGCCAGACCCTGACGCTGATGATCCGCGGACTTGCCCTCGATCAGATTGCCAACGCGAATGTCCGCTGGCTGATCGGCAAGGAGATTGCCGTCGGGGCGTTGAACGGCATTGCCTGGGCCGTGGTAGTCGCATTCGTTGCCTACCTGTGGTTTGGCAGTACCGGAATCTCGGTCACGATCGCCAGCGCCATGATCCTGAACCTGTTGATTGCGGCCCTGGCCGGCGTATTGATACCGCTTGGACTGAAGCGGGTGGGCATCGACCCGGCGCTTTCCGGCGCGGTGATCCTGACCACCGTGACTGATATTGTCGGCTTCCTCAGTTTCCTCGGGCTGGCAACAGTAATCCTGCTATAGCGGCTTTGCAGCACGTACTGGGTTCGTCATCAGCCATTGGCGTAACGCGAGTTCGTTGCAGTAAGCTGGGCCCGACATGTATGGCGTGCCAGAGCGGTGGATTACACCAGTACCTGGCGATGCGGATTGCACAGGCCGCCCTTCGGCTGGCGGGGGAATGCAGGACGCGGGGAATGTTCGGACAACGATTTCCATACCTTCCTTGCATCGGATGAACACCTCTATGCGGTGGGTGCGCTCGGTGTTTCGCTGCGCGACTGGATCAACGCGATGATCAAGCCCGGAAACCGGGCATGGGATAGTCTCGATGCGGGGCCACCTGCCTTGCAGTGAAGGCACGCACCTGGCCGAGATGAACACCGACGACGTGTTCGTGATCCGCACCCCTGGCGGAGGCGGATATGGCCGTTGCAGGCCAAGTGGCCGCTGAAATGATGGAGTATTGTGGCTTCAGGTCGTTTTGGAATGGAACCACGCGCAAATCCTGAGTTCACTGTTGGGGGGCGAGATGACAAAGCCAATCGTAGCGGCAGTAAAACCCGCGGGTGTTCCGCTCGAAAAGGACAAGGAGTATTACTTTTGTCGTTGCGGGCGCTCCAGCGATCAACCCTTCTGCGATGGGTCCCATCAGGGGACCGGCATCGAGCCGATCGCCTTCAAGCCCCGCAAGGATGGCAAGAACTGGCTGTGCATGTGCAAGCAGTCGGGCGATCTTCCCTATTGCGATGGCACGCACGCCCAGGTGCCGGAGAGCGCGGTGGGAGAGGAACTCGACGGCGTGAGCGATGATGCGGACGAGGCCGGCGACGATGCCGCTCCCGCGCCGCGCAACAGCGAGACGGAACCCCACGTGGAGTTCATCCATGCCCTCGCGCGCGGCGGGCTGGAGGAGGTGGGGGCGATGGGGCCCACGGTGGCCATGGGTGTGCCGCGGGATCGCACGCCGTCCTGGGATGACATCCAGATCCTCACTGCACAGTTCGCCCGCCGCCCGCTTGCCGGCGAGGCGGATGTGGACAGCGCACTGGTGATTGGGCCGGAGGCCCGGCGCCCGCTGCGTCTGGAGATGCCGCTGCTGGTCACGGACATGAGCTTTGGTGCGCTCTCCCGCGAGGCCAAGATCGCGCTGGCGCGAGGCGCCGAACAAGCCGGTACCGGCATCTGCTCCGGCGAAGGCGGCATGCTGCCGGAAGAACAGGCCGAGAACTCGCGCTACCTCTTCGAACTGGGGCCGGCGCGTTATGGCTACTCCGAGGACATACTCGATAAGGTGCAGGCCTTCCACTTCAAGGGTGGTCAAGGCGCCAAGACGGGGGTCGGCGGCCTGTTGCCGGGCGCCAAGATCTCGGAAGAGATCGCCAAGGTGCGCGGGATCAAGGCCGGCCAGGATGCGATGTCTCCGCCGGTGATCCCGGACCTGGAAACGCCCGCCGATTTCCGACGCTTTGCGGATTCGGTCCGCGAACGCACCGGCGGCATTCCCGTTGGCTTCAAGCTCTCCGCGAACCACATTGAACAGGACCTGGCCTTCGCGCTCGAGGCAGGCGCTGACTACGTGATCCTCGATGGCCGCGGTGGCGGCACCGGGGCCGCGCCGGCCCTGCTCAGGGATCACATCAGCGTGCCGACCATCCCGGCACTGGCGCGCGCACGACGTTATCTGGACCTTCGCGGTGCGAGCGGGCGGGTCACCCTGATCATCACCGGTGGGCTGCGCACCCCGACGGACTTCGTCAAGGCCCTGGCGCTGGGCGCCGATGGCATTGCACTGGGCAACAGTGCCATTCAGGCGGTGGGCTGTGTGGGTGCCCGCATCTGCCACACCAACCGCTGCCCAACAGGCGTGGCGACTCAGGATCCGGAACTGCGCAAGCGCCTGGATCCGGATGCAGGGAGCGCCGGACTCGTCCGCTTCCTCGGGGCCTCCCTGCAGCTGATGCAGGTGCTGACGCGTGCAACTGGCCGGTCATGTCTGGCAGACCTCGACCGGGACGACCTGATCACCTTCAATCGCGACCTGGTGGAATTGGCCCACGTGCCCTACGCCGGCGAGCCCAGTCGCGGTTGATTGGGCCGCAACGGACGACCCAGGGTGTCGGCACCGGCCAACACCAAGGCCGGGGGGGCACCGTGCCAGCGATTACTCGCCGGCACGCCTCAGCAGGATCATGGCGCGAGCCTCCACGGTGAACGTGCCCCCGGCGTCGTGATGCCGATCCTCATCGACCCATCCCTCGGCCGTATCCAGTTCCACCCGCCATCGCTTGCACCAGCTGGCCTCGGGCAAGGTGAACTCCAGGGGCTCGTGGTGGGCGTTGAAGGCCAGAAAAAATCGATCATCAACGATGCGCTCGCCGCGCGGGCCGGGGGAGGGCAAGGACTCACCATTGATGAATATCCCCAGGGAACTGGCAAAGCCCTCCCCCCAGTGATCCTCTTCCATGCGCTCACCGTCGAGCGTGAACCAGGCAATGTCCTCCACATGGTGCCCATGGATGGCCCGGCCCTCGAAAAAGCCTCGCCGCCGGAACACCGGGTGGTCATGCCGAAAACGCAGCAGACGGCGGGTGAACTCCAGTAGCGATGTGTCCACCTGCGACCAGTCATACCAGGCTAGTTCGTTGTCCTGGCAGTACACGTTGTTGTTGCCCTGTTGTGTGCGTCCCAGTTCATCTCCACCCAGCAGCATGGGCACGCCCTGGGATAGCATCAGGGTGGTCAGGAAGTTGCGCTGCTGCCGGGCGCGCAGGGCGTTTATCTGCGCGTCATCGCTGGGCCCTTCCTCGCCACAGTTCCAGGAGCGATTGTCATCGGCGCCATCCTGGCTATCCTCGCCGTTGGCCTCGTTGTGTTTATTGTTGTAGGACACCAGGTCCCGCAGGGTGAAACCATCGTGGGCCGTTACGAAGTTGATGCTGGCGTGGGGCATCCGGGAAGAGGACTCGTACAGGTCGGGGCTGCCCGTCAACCGGTACGCGAATTCACCCAGGGTCTGGTCCTTGCCGCGCCAGAAATCACGAACGGTATCCCGGTACTGGCCATTCCACTCCGACCACAGCACCGGGAAATTGCCCACCTGATAGCCCCCCTCGCCGATGTCCCAGGGCTCGGCGATGAGCTTGACCTGGCTGATGATGGGGTCCTGCTGAATGATGTCGAAGAACGCCGAGAGCCGGTCCACCTCGTGCAGCTCCCGGGCCAGGGTCGAGGCCAGGTCGAAGCGAAACCCATCCACGTGCATCTCCAGCACCCAGTAACGCAGCGAGTCCATGATCAGTTGCAGGACATGGGGATGGCGCATGTTCAGGGAATTGCCGGTGCCCGTGTAGTCCATGTAGTGACGAGGATCGTCCGGCATCAGCCGGTAGTAGGCGGCGTTGTCCAGTCCCTTGAGGCTGAGCATGGGCCCCAGGTGGTTGCCTTCGCTGGTGTGGTTGTAGACCACGTCCAGAATCACCTCCAGTCCCGCCGCATGCAGTGCCTTGACCATCCCCTTGAACTCGCGGAGTAGTTCATTGGGATCGTCGCTGGAGCCATATTCATTGTGGGGTGCCAGATAGCCGATGCTGCTGTAGCCCCAGTAATTGCGCAGGCCTTTCTCCTCCAGGTGTGAGTAATGGATGAACTGATGCACCGGCATCAGTTCCACCGCCGTGATGCCCAGTGACTTGAGATGCTCAATGGCGACCGGATGGGCCAGGCCCGCATAGGTGCCGCGCACCGCCTCGGGGACGTCCGGATGACGGATGGTGAAGCCCTTGACGTGGGTCTCGTAGATCACCAATCGGTGCCAGGGCGTGCGGGGAGGGCGGTCATCCTCCCAGTCAAACCCCGTATCCACCACCACCGAATGGGGCACGTAAGGGGCGCTGTCCTGGTCGTTGAAGCTGTGCTCCGGGTCATCGAAACGGTAGGGGAACACCGCCTCGTTCCATTTCACCCGCCCCGCAATCGCCTTGGCGTAGGGGTCCAGTAACAGCTTGTGGGGGTTGCACCGCAAACCCTGCTCCGGGTCCCAGGGGCCGTGAATGCGAAACCCGTAGCGTTGCCCCGGGCCGATGTCGGGCACATAGCCATGCCAGCACAGGGCCGAGATCTCCGTCAGGTCAAAGGATTCGGTCTGTTGCCCCTGCTCATCAAGCAGACACAACTCCACCCGTTCGGCTACCTCCGAGAACACCGAGAAGTTGGTGCCCTGGCCGTCAAACATGGCGCCCAGGGGATAAGGGGCGCCGGGCAGGACCCGGGGGGGATCATCCTGCCGGGGGGCGTCTTCCTGAGAGGGTGCATCGGGGGTGGCCGTCATCGAGCGTCTCCTTGTTGGCCATCGGGCAGGCCGGGGGTCGCACTACCGCAGGGGATAGGCGCCTGGCCGGGAGTCTGTCCAGGGCATGATTCAAAAAGCATGGCAGATTTTTCCATCATCGTCTCACCTGCAGGGGGGCCATCAGGCGATGGGGTTAATGGGAGCCTCATCTGTCGGCTTTGTCTGCTTCGGGCGCGCCCACCGGATCGGATACACTTCGTCTCCATATGACCGACTATCTTCGTTTTGTTGCCCTCCATTGGCGCTTTCTGCTCTTTGGCGTGCTGGCCGCCGCCCTCTCCGGATTCGGACAGACCTTCTACGTAGGGGTGTTTGGCGGCGAGTTGCGGGCGGCCTTCGATCTCACGCACGGCCAATACGGGCTGTTGTATTCCGTGGCCACACTGGGCAGCGGGATCCTGATGGTGTGGGCGGGGGCCTGGATCGACCGCATGTCCCTGCAGCAATTCGCTGTGCTGGTGGGGCTGGGCGTGGCCGCCGGGGCCGTGGTGATGGGCCTGGCGGCCTCTGCGGTGATGATCGGAATGGGTTTTTTCCTGCTGCGACTCTTCGGGCAGGGGCTGTTCATGCACATGGCCTCTACCAGCATGGGCCGTCATTTTGCGGCCAATCGGGGCAAGGCGGTGAGTATCGCCTCCAAGGGCCTGCCCCTGGCCGAGGCAGTGATGCCCGCCGCCGGCGTGGCCTTGATCGCCCTGATCGGCTGGCGCCATACGTGGCTGGCCTCGGCGGTCGTGATGGTGGTGTTCTTCATCCCGTTGTTGCTGTGGCTGTTGCATGGGCGGGGCGTGCGGGGCGAGAACACTTCGACAGGCGCGAATCCCACGCAGGCCCCCGGAGTGCCTGTGAGTCCCCGGCAATGGACCCGCAGCGAGGTGTTGCGGGACCTGCGCTTCTACCGACTACTGCCGGTGGTGCTGGCACCGCCCTTGATCGTGACTGCCATGATCTTTCACCTGGCCCATCTGGGTGAGGGCAAGGGATGGTCCATACAGTGGTTGGCCACGACCTTCACCGGTTTTGCCCTGGCGCATGTGGTGGGGCTGCTGGTCTCGGGTGTGGTACTGGATCGCTTTGGGGCGCGGCTGATGTTGCGGGTGTTCCTGTTCCCCATGCTGGCCGGGCTGCTGGTGGTGGCCTGGCTGGATCATCCGCTCTGGGCGTGGGTGTTCATGATTTGCCTGGGGGCATCCATCGGTGGTGCCGGTACGCTGCTGGGGGCGCTGTGGCCGGTGCTCTATGGCGTGGCACACCTGGGCGCCATCCGTGCCATGGTCCACTCGGCCATGATGATCGCCACCGCCATCATGCCCGTGACGGTGGGGCTTGCTCTGGATGCCTCCGCCACGATGGAATCCGTTGCCCTGGTGCTCTCTGGCTATATCGTGGTGGCCCTTGGCGTCTCCTGGGGAGCGCTCAACCGATCATGAAGCCTGCAACTGCGGGGGCGCATGGTGATCACACGGGATAGCGCTGCACCACCTCGTAGCGCACCCCGTCCGGGCCGGGTTGGGATACCACCAGGCAGAAGCCGTCCACCGACCACCGGATAGGGTGAATGGGGGCCCGTGCCACGGGGGCCTTCAGCTTGCGGGCCACGGTGACATGGGGACGGTATTCCCGCGCCTCCGGCTTGAAGCCACAGGGTATCAGGGCGGTGTTCAGGTCCTGTGCCAGCCGCACCAGAGGGTCGCGGGGGACAACGTCCCCCAGCCACAACACCCCCGGCTTCCTGAAACACCCAAGCCCCGTGAGTTCGAACTCGAATGGCTCCATTGTCACCGTGCTGGCGGCCAGGCTCAGACACTCGGCATAGGCCGTATCGGCCGCGCCAATGAAGGCCAACGTGAGGTGCAGGTTGTCTCGGGCGACCCGGCGCCCGCCATGCCCGTCAGGCACGCGGGCCTGGATTGCCTCCCGCAAGGCATCGTCAGGCCACAGGGCGAAGAACATTCGTTGGGTCATGAAGGTATTGTGCCTTCATTCACCCAAGGAAGCATCGCGCCTCAAGGAGAGCGGGGCGGCCCCTGAGTGTGGGGCTGCCCTGCCATGGGAAGGGCCTCAGTTCAAACCGCTCCGCCAGTCATCTTCCGGGTGACCTCGGCCACATGCTGACCCTGGAAGCGGGCGATGGTCAGCTCCTTGTCGCTGGGCTGACGGCTGCCATCGGGGCCCGCCACGGTGGCAGCGCCGTAGGGGCCGCCACCCCGGGTTTCCGACACATCGGTGAGCTCGGGGATGGTGTAGGGCACCCCCACGATCACGAACCCCTGGTGCGCCAGGGTGTTCCAGAAGGAGGTGATGGTGGTCTCGGCGCCACCACCGGTGCCCGTGGAGGTGAACACACTGCCCACCTTGCCCACCAGCTTGCCCTGGGCCCACAGGCCACCGGTGCGGTCCATGAAGTTGCGCATCTGCGAGGCCATGTTGCCGAACCGGGTGGGGGTGCCAAAGATCACCGCGTCGTACTCCGCCAGTTCCTCGGGCTGCGCGATGGGGGCTGCCTGATCCAGCTTGGCACCGGCGTTGCGCGCATCTTCCTCATTCATCAGTTCAGGCACACGCTTGATGTCCACGGTGGTGCCCTCCACCCCACGGGCACCCTCGGCCACCGCATTGGCCATGGTCTTGATGTGGCCATACATGGAGTAATACAAAACCAGAATTTTGCTCATTGTCCTTGCCTCCGTGTGCAAAAGAATTCGCTGCCCCTGACCGGGGCGTGCATGTCATTGGAATTCATGGCGGCAGGTTGATAAACCCCTCGTAACGCATAAGATTGATGCATGAAACGCATCGACCTGCCCGACTTCGACCTGATCCGCGCCCTGCGCGTCTTCGTCACCGTGGTGGACGCCGGGGGATTCAGCGCCGCATCGGAGCGCCTGGGCCTGGCGCGCGGCCAACCCAGCCGCTACGTGAGCAAGCTGGAAGGGCATCTGGGCACCCGCCTCATGCAGCGCACCACGAGGCGCCACTCCCTCACCGAGGCCGGCAGCGCCTTCTATCCCCGGGCCGCGCAGATCCTGCAACTGGTGGACGAGGCCGAGCAGGACCTGGCCCTGGAGACCGACGCCGTGCGCGGCCGTCTGCGCCTGAGCGCCCCGGTGAGTTTCGGCATCCGACACCTGGCGCCGGCCCTGGCGGACTTCAAGCGGGCCTATCCCGCGGTCACACTGGATGTGACCTTCAACGACCATCTGGTCAACCTGGTGGAGGAGGGGGTCGACCTGGCGGTGCGCATCACCTCATCCCTGGATCCCGCCCTGGTGGCCCGCCCCCTGGCCACCACCGACAGGGTCCTGTGCGCCGCCCCCGGCTACCTGGAAGCACGGGGTGCCCCGGGCCATCCCCATGACCTGGTGGATCATGAATGCCTCGTCTACACCAACGAGCCCAGCAGCCATGAATGGCGCTTCCGACAGGGGAGGGAGGAGGTGGCCGTGCGGGTGGAAGGCTCGTTGCGCTCGGATAATGGCGAGATGCTGGTGGCCGGCGCCGAGGCTGGATTGGGCCTGGTGCTGGTGCCTCGGTTCCTGGTGGCCGAGGCTTTGGCGCAGGGCCGGCTGGTGACTTGTCTGGATGCCTGGCAGGCGCCGGAGCTGATTGTTTATGCCGTTTACGCTGATCGACGGTGGTTGCCGCCGCGGGTGCGGGCGTTGATTGATTTTTTGGTGGGGAGGTTTGCTGGGGGGGTGTAGGAGTGGTTTCGCAGCGATGGTCGAGAGCCTCCAGCCCATGTCCCGTTCCCAACCTCCTGAGCACATTGCACCAGCAGCGTCACCGCACTGAACTGAAACATGAAATCCGTCACAAAATCCGGTAGTGTTTCATCGATAGTCATGCGATGGACCGGACATGGAACACAGGAACCCTGCGCGGCCTTCAAGGCGAGGCGCACGATCATTGGCACAGGGCCAGGCCGCGATGCACTTTTGTATCCCGCTCCATTCGGGGCGGTGGTGTCAACCATCCTTCGCGGTTGCCACTGATCCGTCAAGCCGCGACTTGCATGGACATACCCTCCTTTCGGCTCAACCTGAGCTGCATTCCCTCAGTGCGCTTCACCGAAGTACGTGCAGCTCACCCGATCGACGTTGTTTTCTAGTCCGCCTAAGTCGATTTGCGCGGACTCTGTATAACACCAGTCCCGGGCAGTTCAACGGTCACCTGACAGCCTTTAGGTCGAATCAATTCGGGCTTGTCTTCCGGCGTGGAGTCAATGTCTTAGCGGTGGGGGGGGTTGCCGAATCTGTGGTTTGCGGCGAAGTCAGGCCGGTACGCTATGCAGACTCTGTATATCACGGGAAACAGAAGTTTCTGTCGATCTAACTGTTACGTTTAATTGGGGTAAACCTTGAGTATTTCGCATAATCTTGAAATAGCGATGAACTTTATTGGATGGGGCGATCCGGCTAATTCTATCTGGTTTTTTGGCTTAGAAGAGGGGGCGGCATTTCAGCAAACCTATCTTAATGAGATTGATGGTAAAGCTTTCGTCCCAATAGATGAGCAGAAAAACTTGGATTGGCCAGTAGCGAATAAGACTGCGACTATTTTAACGAAGATCACTGGCGCACCAAGCGTAGCGGATTATAGGGATAAGATTTTATGGAGAGGGGGAAGTGGCTCATTTAACGGCAATTTGCTACCGCTCGGAAAGGCGTCCCGTCAACAATGGAGCGACGATTACGAACGTCTTTTTGGAATATCAGCTAATGACCTTGGCTATTATATCGAGCTAGTAAGAGAAATTCGTTACCCCAAAATAAAGCAGTTAAAAGAAAATGCGAAGCCACAGGCAATCGTCTGTTTCGGGAAAGAGTGTTGGTCAGAGTTTAAGCAGGTTTTTGTTGAGCACCCATATGATGTTAAAGAATATGGTGACGAAAAAATTGTGGTTTACGATAGTGACAGAGTAATACTTTGTGGCCATTTTAGTTATGGAGTTCACTTCACAAATAAAGCACTCGATTTAGTTGTTGAAATCCTTGAGGGCTGGGGAGTGAACCCAGAGAAACGTAACAAGTAGCGCAAGCGGACCGATTTTCCGGCGCAGTTGCGCCTCCAAAGCGGCCGCTTCGCATGGCGTTAGAGGTCGTGAAAAGAGAAAAAGAACCGCGTTTCTTGCATGTTCACGCCGAACGTCGTTCGCCAGCAAGCTCCGGTGTCAGTGGCGAGAGAATGTGTCTCGTCACCTGTGGCGCCTTGGAGAATCAGCCCCGGCGAGTTACCCCTGGTAGCTATTCGATTTTGACTGCCAATTTGGAGCAACATTGTTAGAGCCACTACCCCATACGAACGTTCTCCGGGAACTTGAAGTCTCATTGACTCATCGCTGCACACTCGCTTGCGGCGAGTGTGGCTTTTTCGTGCGTCAACAGCCCGTTCCCCATAAAGGCGTAGCACATGTCGCGATTACCGAGGGACTTGATCAACTGCTTCGGCTTGGCCTGGTCGTTCAGCGGCTTGTCATCGTAGGGGGGGAGCCAACCCTCGCAAGAGAGACACTAAGCGAGGTCTGTCGCTACGCCAGCGCTTGTGAAGGAATCCGAGAACTCGAATTAGTCACGAATGGCCTTAGTCCTGACCGCGTTGATGCAAGACTTCTGCATCAAGTGGATCGGCTTGTGATCAGTGAGTACCTTGATGGCCCTGAGCTATTGGACACTTGGCGGGCGTGGGTTGAGATGGTCGCTCCCGAAACTGAGGTAATTGGCCGTCGCCATGCCACCTGGGATCAGTGGACGGGCGATGCGTGCGTGGAAGCCGACAAGGCGCTCGAGTTCTGGCGCTCCTGCTGGTATCGGAAGCACTGCATTACCCTCGAACGTGGCTGCCTCTTTTCGTGCTCACGCATTGCCAAGCTTGGCAGAGACCACGAAGGGTTGCAGCTCAAGGAAGTCGTTAGCCTTGATGACGTTCGCGAGTGGCTCAATGCGGATCGTGCGCTACCCTCATGTATGACCTGCATCCCTATGATGGGTTTGCCGAGGGTGCCAGCAGGTGTTCAGCCTGATGAACGCCTTGAGCGGCTTGCACCACGGGCGCTGCACATTTTGAAGAAGCGGCTGGAACGATCATGCTTGAAATGAGAACTCGTGAAGAGCGAACGCAGGGCTTTTGTGCATGCGTTAGTGGCGTACCCGGGGTAGGTAAGACCACACTATTGGTTGAGCACACTGCCCGTCACCCGTTTGATTGGCAGATCACAGGCTCGTCCGTGATCAAATCCCTTATTGCCCCAACGACATTTACCGATTTCGACACTTGGCCTGAATGGCGTCGGGAAAAAATACGTGAATCGTCAATCCTTAACCTAAATGGTATCCGCGGGGAGTGCCCAGGTCGCCTTGTCCTAGATGGCCATTTCACTCTGCGGAATCGGGTTACGGGTACAATAGAGCCGATATTTACACCCAGTGACAAGTCCTTCTTCGATGCACTGATTTTCATTGAAGCAGAACCTTGCCAGATACTAGAGTGGAGAGCGCGGGATGCTCGTTGCCGTTTGGGTGAGGAGGTGACGGGGATTGATCAGCATCAATCTCTGGAAAAGCTGGTTGCCACTCAGCTAGCTAGAGAGATGAATGTTCCGCTGCTTGTAATTAATGAAACAAATCTGGAGGCGCGTCTTGGCGCGCTCTCTGCGTTTCTCAATAAGGTCTGTCCACTATGAGAAGCCTCGATGACGATCTTGTTGATCAGCTGTTGCCGGTTGAAGAAATAAAGACCGCTCTCGTGCTCGACGCTGATCGTACGTTGACGCAGATCGACACCGGGAGAGCTGTCGGCCATGCGCTTGCACTCAATTCTGAAATTCGTTCAATCTTTGAGCTTCAGGGTTACTCCAGTGGAGCATTCCTAGCGACAGCTCGCGCTTGGGGGCGTATTCCTGAACAACACTACATGGTCGAGATCGAGCGCGTCGCTAAAGAATGCATTCTCTACCCTTTCTGGACAAGCCTCTTGCCCAGAGTCGCTGGCTTTGTGCAAGTTGTTGTTGTTACATCCGGCATTCCCCAGCTATGGAAGCGAGTCCTCGAAATCGCCGGTCTGCCATGGATTACAGTCATTGGGGGCTGTCGTTTTGGGACAGATAGCTATTTCGTCTGTCCCGAAGGGAAGGCTCGCCTCGTAAGGTGCTTAAAGCAGCGAGGGGTTCATGTTATTGCTGCCGGGGACAGTGTCATCGATCTTCCTATGTTATTGGCCGCAGATAAAGGTTTCATCGTTCCAGATCTTAAGGGCAGTCCCCGGCTCTTTCAGTCCCTAGATGGACTCGACCACAGTTTGAGGCACTTGGCTGTTGATGATCGCAGCTTCGCTATTCCTCGAGTAGAAAGTCAGGAGTTTTTATCCGATCTCATGGAGCAACGATGCTAATCGACAATACCGCGACTTCAGTCATGCGTCTCGCTGTTGACCGTACACGCCAGGGCGCCGTGACGGGGCCAGAACTCGCCAATGCGCACCGCAACGTCGGGCGCTTACTCGCTGCTGATATAGCTAATCAGTTGGCGATAGAGGAATGTATCATCGAGCACAGCACGGGCCCCAGGCAAGACGGCGTACGTCTGCTCAAAACAAGCCAGCCTGTCGTGGTGCCCCTGATGAGGGCAGGGCTCTTCGTTGCCGAAGGTATTTGGGAAATGCTTCCGGGAGCGGCGTTAATGCCATGGTTCCCAAACACAACTGCCATACCTACGCTTCCTAGCGAACGCCCAACGATCCTTGTTGATGCTGTTATCAACTCAGGCCGGTCTATGCAACTGGCCCTTGATGCCCTGAAAGAAAGGGGTAGTCAGAACATCATCGTGGCAACGCTTGTAGGATACCGGCCTACCCTGGAAGCTATGGCAGAGGGAAATCCAACTGTGACATTCGTCGCTGGTCGTGCCTCAGATAGGTCATATTGCGGAAGGGGTGGGACCGACACGGGGGCCCGACTTTTTGGGACAATGAGTTGGGAAAACGAAAATATATAAGAATCTGTGCAGCAACAGGCCTGAGGTCGGTCTTGGGGCGAGCATCTTACATAGTGAGGCAGGGACAGGCATGATTTAAAAAGCGGTGGTGAAGCTGGAAGCACTGCTACCCTGGAATATGCAGTTGCCGGCTTCGAAGGCGGCCTAATTCCAATCCCGCAAGGGGGGCGGTTTATGGGCGTGTCTTTGCGTCGGAGAACGCCAACAACAGCAGCATCCTGATCCGACGGGCAGTGCTCCGGGAACAGTGCTGCCATGCGCCGCAAGGAGTGGATCAAGGAGTGGATCAAGGGCCATCGGCATTTGCCGGGGCGCGGATTCATCCGGGAGTTGAACCGGAGACTGGTGGGGCACTACAACTACTATGGGCTGCGCAGCAACGAGCAGGTGTTGCACAGCTTCTATCAGTGGGCGATCAGCTGTGCTTTCAAGTGGCTGAATCGTCGCGGTGGCAAGCGGAGCAGCTTCACTTGGGCCCAGTTCAACCGGGCCCAGAAGCGGTTGGATGTCGTCTTCCCCCGAACTACGGAGCGACAGCGCGAGCATGTGGCCTTTACATAAGGGAGCGTCCGTCGCGAAAGCGAGTACAACCGAGCCGCGAGGAACCGGATGCGGGAAAACTGCACGTCCGGGACTGTGACAGGGGGGGGCGCCGGCTAACCGGCGTCCCTACGGCGGATGCCTCAATGAGAGGAGCGATCGCGTGACCACTAAATTCAGGGGCAGTGGATAGGCACTCTTGAGTTTTTAATCGTGACCGGCTTGCCGACTACCAGTAACCAATGGGTCTGAGCGGTTACACAAAATTATTTACAGTCTCAACAGCACTCCTGCATCATTATTGCAAAGTACATGGCAGTTGATGTCAGTCGATATCTGCGATATAAATCTTTGCTTTCCTTGTCAGTTCTCTAGATTCAACTCGATCATCGATAGATGTCTTAACGATAGACTCAACTTTTTTCTTCTTTGATTTGTCCTTCGGTATAGGTAGTACGAGTTCAAGAACCCTTTTCCCGATGGAGTCAATGATATCTTGGGTGAATCGCTTTGACTGGATTTGGTCAATGACCGGCTTTGATGAAAGTGCAGCTAAAAGCAAGTATGGTGAAATAACCGTCTCATCCTTGACCCGGATTTTATACAGGTGGCTCTGGTAAACTATTTTTTCATCATACTTCGTGACGTATGCACATGTTCCGATCAAGTAAGTGCCATCTTTCACCATGAGAATATCGCCAGCTCGCACATCCTGCTTCTTTGATAGCTTTTGATAGATAGCTTCTGAGAGACCGTGCTTTGGATCTGTCTTAAGTTCCCAGTTTGAGATATCAGAAGTCCTTACAAAGGGAATCGTGCCAGTACCATATGCGAGTTTGCCAACTTCATCGCCGACTTTTATTTCAACCACGCCTTGCTCTACCAGGTCTCCCAGGCAAATTAAGTCATGGGTTTTTTTCATGAGATTCAAAGCTTCGACGGGTTCAGGGTTGTAGTATCTCGGAGCGAGAACGTTTCCTCTGATGTCTGAAGTTGTCAGATAGTACCCTAAATGGGATTCACCATTACTTGGTTTTTTCTTGGTTCTAAAGTTATCCAGAATAATAGGCAAGTCATCATGCGGGATGTTGTTGCCCCTACTATCGTGACCACACCACTTTGCCTCAGCCATAAAAATCTTATGGTCGTCATTTGCTTCTGACTTCTTAGTCGCGAGCATCAAGCAGGTCTTAGTATGAGTGCCACCTTTTCCAGAGGTTTTAAATAGATTCTCTGGCATACCGGCTACAGCATCAATTCGGGCATGTTCAAGCAAATATTGAACTACGTAACTTCCGGTTGAACTTGATAGCATGCTTTCGGGTACGACTACGCCCATTCTGCCACCAGGTTTCAGTAGTTTAAGGCATAACTCAATGAAAAGAATTTGAGGAGTCGGGTTCGTTGCAAGCTTCTCTGATTTCACACATCGACCAGTTTTCTTATCCAGCGTCCAACGATGAGCCAAATCAAATTGGCGTTTCGCATCGTCGCTACCAATTTTTATTTTTGAGCCGAAAGGGGGGTTGGCGAGGACAACATCAAAATGCTCGTCTAGCTCAAACGGGATTGGATCTCCGTTACGGTCCTTCCTTTCAATTGAGTCGGCGCAAACAACATTACTCTCTCCGAAGGTTGAAAGAGCGATATGGGTGTTTGCTAATTTCGATAGGTATGTGTCCTTCTCAATACCGTAAAGTGCAGCGTTGATGTCAGAATGCGATACGCCGTTTGCTCTCATATGTCGAGCTGAGTAGCTAAGGAAGCTTCCCGCCCCGCATGCAGGGTCGATTATCTTCTCGCCCTTTTGGGGAGCAATGGCATCCACCAGCCAGGATACAGCTCCTGTGGGTGTAAAAAACTGACCCTCTGCGCCTCGTGCATCGGAGCTAACAAACGCCTGATATAGCTCACTGAGAGGATCGTTGCGAGGGTCGTCTAAATCAACTTCTGACAAAGTGTCGTGGATAAAACCAATTGATGCAGGATCAAGCAAAAACTGCTCGTCATCAGAGAAGATCGACTGGACCTGAGACTTTATGTCAGTGAAAGCGTCATGGTATAGCCTAGCCAGGCTTTCATTGTCGGATCGATTAATGCCTATTTCCGGATAATTAACCTTGCAAAACAGGCACTTGACCACCTCATGCATTAGCGATTTGTCCCTAGTGATACCAATTGCCTTGCCTGCCAGGTAATTTCGAATCTCGCGAAATGCCACGTTTAATGCTTTTTTAGTCAACGCTACACCCTCATTTCATGATCTGTTAGCGAGACACTTTACAACAGATCATGAAAATCTTGAAGGTTTATTAAATTCCTTTGCACCATTCGCTTGCAGGTACCGGCAATTAACCCTCGGGTTTCATCCACGCTGAGGCTCCCTTGAATGCGGTTGCCGTCGTACGATATCCAACTAATGTTTGACCCAACATGGCGACCTCCAGCTTTCAGAGGCGTCATATGCCCTACTTGGAATTGAGACTCACCATGGCCACCTCGCCCCAATAGTTCAGAGAATTGAAGTGGCTTGAAGGTGATTGGGCATACCGTAGGTTCCTGATCGAAAAAGAGCCCCGATATAATTAAATCCCTCTTGCCTGCTTCTGGGAACCCCTCAAAATGTGCTACATCAGAGAGTAGCTTTTTCTCGACTGACCAGCATTCCTCGATAGAGGCGCGTTGAAAATCGACATACACACATTCCCATCGCTTAGCACGGTTAGTCTGAACCTCGCCAGTTTGCGACCTGTCCGTTTTATAGCTTTTGGTTTTGATTTTTTTGGCCAGGTCCGAGGATAGTAGTGGATAGATAATGGGTCTCGCTTTTGCGAGCCATGACGCGTCATTTAATCCGGTTAGTTTAACGTTATCGGCTATATGGATAGGCGCTGACGCAGGGTTATAGTAGGTAAAAACATGTTCGTATGAGACACCTCTCTGCACTTTAGAAAATAGTTTTAAGAGCATCAAGTGGGGGGGGGAGTTTGCCAGCAATTCTACGCATTTGCACAATATGTTATAGCATTCATTGAAAGTGGATGCTCGATCATCTTCGCCCGGAGCAAATATTCCCTGGTAATTTTGGAAGCTGCCAGGTCTTGTTTTGGTTATCGACCCAGGAACCCATCTTGTTTTCATCTTGGTGGAAGTTATTTTGAGGTTGGTCAATTCAATACAGAATGCGAATCTTCCCAAGCAAGCCATTGCATACTTGAATTCGCCTGGATTCATCGTCCTTTTTAAGGAATCCAAGCCGCTTCTCAATGGTTCTTCGCATGAGTTGATATTTTCTCCTAGATGAGCCATCAAGCGTCCAAACGCGAAATTTGGTGCTCGATTTCCTATAGATTGACCCCCAAATGCATCGCTAACAGTCTCGAGCTCTAACTCTGTGAATTCCCTATGCAACCATTCCTTAATGCTCATTATAACTCCTGCTAATTGTCGTTAGAATAAGTCGTTTGTATCAGCTCAACCGGAGTCACATCTAACGCTTCTGCGAGTTTGAAGATGTTATTCAGGCTGATGTTGCGCTTGCCTCTTTCTACGCTGGAAACGTATGTGCGATCTAGCCCAGAACGCTCAGCCAGCTGCTCCTGAGTCATCCCGGTAAGCAGGCGAATTCGTTTGAGGTTTTCGCCAAAAACTTGGCTTGGTTCGGTGCTGGCCACGACCGTCCTCTCCTTGAAATGCTTTTTTGATTCTCAGTGTTTGAAGCTTATGAGTCCACGGACTATGAGTCACATATGATGGGGTTGGTCACTCTAAACAAAGTAAGGGACAGGCAGTGCGCCGGGATAAGCTGGCGAGAGATTGGAGGTGCAAATCCTCTACCCGGTAAGGTGTAGCGAACCGCCGGGAGCCCGAGTCATGGGCGGCTGCTCGCGAGGGCAGGGGCTAAACGTTGACAGGGGAACATACAGGCTCGGTATTGAGCTCGGAAATCAAGGTTGGGAATGCTGACCGCGTTATCTGATCGGGAAAGCAAAACTGCCAGCTGCGCTAGACGCGAGCAGCGGGCAGATTCCCCGGAGTCGTAGACCCGGAGCATGTGTGGATGTCTCTCGTACGGAACCTGGGAGACCTCGTGCGCGAGGCAGCGATGCCGCTCCTTGCCCAAGGTGAAGAACCGATTGGCAAGCAGAGCGTGACGAGGAGTCGCATGAGGCAGCATGAGGCAGCATGAGGCAGGGACAAACGAGCATGAGGCAGGACACATGAGACACACATGAGACAGGGACAGGCATGATTTAAAAAGCGAACTCTAGGTGTATTGTTTGGGTTTTCAGTCAGAAGATAGTGTCGATCATGCCGTCATAGTGCATTTATTGAATAGAAAGTTTTCTATTCGGCCTTGCAAGTTGATAGGTGGGATATTTTGGCAATAGGACTTCCGCCACATCTGCGTGGAGTGACCGGTTTGAACGCGTGATGACGGTATTTCGGGTGGTCAGGTAATAATCGGTGGTTGGAACAGTCGCCTTGCTTCGCTGATACCCTTCACGAACTTGCGCTCGAATGTTGCAATCGTCTGTTTCAGCTTCTCTACCGAGCCTAGCATGACAGGTGTTTTTATTATCGCCTCACCACGTAGGTGGTCTATCAGGCGATGGGGGGCAAGATGGAGGCGTTCCAGGATGGGCGGTGCGGCCGCGTGGATGGAGCCGCGTTTGCTTTCACGGATTTCCCGACCGGTCCAGTCGACCGGTTCCAGATAGTCGGGGAGGGTGAAGCCAAATACTGTTTGGGTGCGGGTCATGGCGTTGTGGGACCAGTCTCATCAAAGAGGACACAACAAGGCTGGGACAGGCATGATTTAAAAAGCTAATTCTAGGTGCATTGTTTGGGTTTTCAGTCAGAAGATAGTGTCGATCATGCCGTCATAGCGCATGTATGGAGTAGAAAGCTGTCTACTCGGCGTTGCAAATTGATAGGTGGGATATTTTGACAATAGGACTTCCGCCACATCTGCGTGGAGTGGCTGGTTTTGAACGCGTGATGACGGTATTGCGGGTGGTCAGGTAACAATCGGTGGTCGGAACAGTCGCCTTGCTTCGCTGATCTCTTTCACGAACTTGTGCTCGAATGTTGCGACAGTCTGTTTCAGCTTCTCTACCGAGCCAAGCATGACAGATGTTTCTATCATCGCCTCACCATGCAGGTGATCCATCAGGCGATGGGGGTCAAGATGGAGGCGTTCCAGGATGGGGGGCGCAGTTGTGTTGATGGAGCCGCGTTTGCCTTCACGGATTTCCCGACCGGCCCAATCGACCAGTTCCAGATAGTCGGGTAGGGTGAAGCCAATACTGTTGGGGTGCGGGTCATGGCGTTGTGGGACCAGTCTCATCAAAGGGATGGGGTTGATGGGGACCTCATCTGTCGGCTTTGTCTGCTTCGGTGCCATGTCGCGTAGGCGTTGCTGGATGGAGGTGAAGTCGGAGGCTTCCGGTGTGTCGGCCATCTTGGCACGTACCGGGTTGAGGTCCACATAGCTCATACAGGCCAGCACGGCGGCATCATCGAGTAGGGCTTGGCTTTTGAAGCGACTCTCCCAGAAGTGGCCCTTGCAGTGGTCTTCTTCATTGGCCCGTCTGGCCAGGTATTCATTCAGGCTGCGCATGAACCAGGAGATGTCTGTCAGGCGTTCGCGCCAGGTCTCGATGATTTTCTCGGCCTTGATGTTCTCTGCGTTGCTGGTGGTTTCACCACATCGGTAACGGGTGACCAGCACTGGCACACTGTAGAGTTTTCCCCAGTGTTTAATGACTTGCTCACTATCCCAATGTTTGGCTTTGCCCTGATCGATGCGCAACACGACATGATAGTGATTCGACATGATGGCATAGGCGCAGATCTCGATGGCGAAGGCATCAGCGAGTTCACGCAGGCGCTCGGTCACCCAGCTTTTGCGGTGTTCGTGGCTCTTGCCGGTGAGGGAGTCTTCGCCACAGAGAAAGGCACGGCGGACACACCGGGATATCGTAGTATGGTAGTAGGGAGTGGCTTCGGGGCAGATGAGTTGATGTCTGGCGCGGGTCATGGGTTTCCTCCTTGAAAACCGATTCCGGTCTTGTCTCTAGTCTAGTTGTGTGTATTATTCAGTCAAGAAGAAATGATGGCTGTCCCTGTTCTAGATATCAAGGCCGCACTGCGCCTCGCGCGCAATCTGTAGGGTGACCCATGAAAAAGACAGCTACGTCCCGCTACGATGTTGCTGAGCATCTCCGTACGCCGGAAGAAATGGCAGCATATCTGGACGCGTGTATGGAAGAGGCAGAGGGTGACGCCGCCTTTATTGCAAAGGCGCTTGGTGATATCGCCCGTGCGAGAGGGATGTCGCAAGTGGCACGTGATGCAGGTGTTTCTCGCGAAAGCCTATATAAGGCGCTTTCGGGTGAGCGGACTCCGGGGTTCGACACGATCCTTAAGGTCATGAAGGCGCTCGGTCTGAAGCTGCATGCCGAAGCGATACATATTCCAGATCATGCCCACGAAGGGGCTGCAGCCGGCGCTCGTCCCATGCGCGGGTGAGCGCTGGCTTTTTATCTGTATACGTTCGGGAATCTGCATCCTCCGGATTTGCCCGGGTGGCCCCAGTTTCCAGGTTTGGAAGCTGCGGACGGCCTGACGGTCCTCTTACCCGGCGGTGTGTCGATCACCGGCCTGCATGCCGGTAATGTGGATCTGCTGGGTGTGATTCTGAGGCAGCTGTGATGCGCAAGCCGTATCTGCGCCCATCGCACAGGAGGCGCGGGCGTTTAATCCAAAGGTAAAGCCAAAAGCAAGGAGGGTTCTGCTTGGCAACGAACTATGTTCTGATAGATTTTGAGAATGTGCAGCCGAGCAACCTGGAGGTCCTCAAGCAGCATACTTTCAAAGTGGTGGTCTTTGTTGGTGCAAACCAAGCAAAAGTACCATTCGAGCTGGCTGCTGCTATGCAGGCCCTCGGCGATTCAGCGCAATACATAAAGATCGCCGGCACTGGGAAAAATGCGCTGGATTTTCATATTGCGTATTACATTGGTGAGTTAGTAGCCAAGGACTCTAGCGCTTATTTCCACATTATCTCCCGCGATAGTGGTTTCGATACGCTAATCAAGCATCTCAAAACGCGTGGCATCAAAGTCCAGCGCGAGAGCGACTTAGCAGAGATCCCCATCGTAAGGATGTCGACTGCCACTTCTACCGAGGACATGGTCTCTGCGATCGTTAAGAACTTGATCGGTCGTGGGCAGTCGCGGCCTCGTAAGGTGAAGACGCTCTCAAATACGATCAACTCGCTATTTACTGAGAAGCTATCGGAGCAGCAGCTAACTTCGATCGTTAAAGACCTTGAGTGTCGCAAGTACATAAAGGTCAGTAACGGGAATGTCTCATATCAGTTGCCACAACAGTCCTAACAACACTCGGCACGGTGTGAGCCTTTGCTCGTTGGGTTGGGTTAAACCGAAAACCGCTGTTTGCGGCCTCAAAAGCCGGTGATGGCAATATCCAAGGCGCCAACAATCTGATCTCTAAAATGGGAGAGGGAGCCAACGGGGCTTTTGAGATGCTTTTCTGGCACAGAGGAAATTTGGGGCGTGAGCAGTATCAGGTTCTGTTCGGCAAAACTGATTTCCGGTGTGAGTCCTTGCATGGCTTCGCCTCCAAATGCGGAGCTTTTCCCCAGAGGAATAACGATACGAGTTGCCAGGTCGCTCAGGAGGCTGCTCTGAACGTCGACAAGGTAAGGGTAGTGCGCTTGGCTGACTTTGCTGGGGTTGGGGTACACATCGAACTGTGCCATCAGAATTCCCTGAATTCATCACCGAAGCATCCGTATTTTTCCACAAAATCGTTATAACGTTTTATCGCGGCGCGATTTTCCTCAACCCATTGAACTGCTTCCTGCCTGGAAAGCTCTTCTATCAGTGCTCGCTCCAGGGTGGCAGACAAGTTAATGTTCAGTTTCCTGGTTTTACGCAGAAGATCGCTATTGATTGAGAGGTTCGCTGCTTTTTTGGGTGCGGCTGCATCGTAGAGTTCCGCCATGAGGGCCTCCAGGTGGCGCTTGGACCATGCTTTGATCGTATGCGCATGGCAATGCGCATGCAAGCGTGCAACCCATAGAGCGATCGGTTTCAGCAGTCACCCTGCTCAGTGAACCACGTCTCCAGGGCATTGCCGAGCCACGTGACCACCGGGCGCCCGTGGGCTTGGTCCGCCTCCAGCGCGCTGAAGGTCATCCACCAGGTGGCTTCCGGGTGGCGGATGACGCGCAACCTGCCGCTGGCCAAGTGCTCGGCGATCAGGGGCAGGGGCAGGTCACCCCAGCCGGTTTCTTCCATGATCCGGTGTGCGGACATCACAGGTACTCCTACAGGGGACTTTCAACCCATCCGTTCATGCCCATGCCGGGCGTACTGCGTACACAATCGGCTTCACAGCGACCGATTTTCCGCTGCTTTGCAGCTCCAAACCGGCGCGTGAGCCGGGCGTTATGCAGTCATTCTCATGCCTCATTGACAAGCGTCACGTGACGCAATACACTTTGTTTCATGATCAAATCCTTTGCCGACAAACAAACCCAAGAACTCTACTCCAAGGGCAAGTCAAAGAAATTTCCTGCGGATGTGGCTCCGAGAGCCGCTAGAAAACTTGAATACGTGGATCTGGCTGTACAGCTAGAGGATTTGAAAGTGCCGCCCGGCAATCGCCTTCACCCGCTTTCGGGAAACAGGCAGGGGCAGCACGCAATTTCAATCAATGATCAGTGGCGTATCTGTTTTCGTTTTGAAGATGGTGATGCGTATGAAGTCGAAGTGTGTGACTACCACTGAGTGAGGTGATGATATGGCGATTCTTAATACGACCGGTATGCAACGCAAACCCACACATCCGGGTGAAATGCTGAGGGAAGATTTTCTTTCAGATTATGGACTGACGGTTTCAGGGTTGGCCGAATCTTTGGGTGTCTCTCGTCAGTCAGTTAATGAATTACTGCGCGAGCGTCGTGCTGTCACCCCTGAAATGGCGCTCCGGCTTGCGCGTTTGTTTGGTAATTCGCCGGAATTCTGGCTGAACGCACAACGGTCTGTTGATCTTTGGACTGCCGCGCAGTCGATCAAGGAAGAAGTGGATCGAATCAAGCCGCTACATGCTGCATAACCAAGCCGTGGTCGGTGGGATCTTCTACAATCTTGACATGGCGTATCCATACGGATACGGTATGCGATATGTATACCTTCCTCCGCACACCTGAGTTCGACACGTGGCTGAAGAAACTTCGTGATCCGGTAGGAAAAGCACGCATTGTTGCGCGAATTCGGTCTGCAGAGGCCGGCAATTTTGGGGATTGTGAGTCCGTCGGAGGGCGTGTATCTGAAATGTGAATACATTACGGTCCTGGATATAGGGTGTACTACGCGCGGGAAGGAGAAGTTATATATTTGCTTTTGTACGGCGGCGATAAATCAACTCAAAGGAAGGATGTCATCAAAGCCACAAGCTTAGCCGAGAAGTACCGAGGATATTGTGATGAGTAAAGTGACCAAATTCGATGCGGCGGAATACCTCGATAGTGAGGAGGTCATTGCTGAGTATCTGAACGCTGCTCTTGAAGATAAAGATCCAAATGTGTTCCTGGCGGCAGTCGGAGATGTAGCAAAGGCACGAGGAATGGCTCAACTTGCTCGAGATACAGGGCTTGGACGAGAAAGCTTGTATAAGGCGCTCACCCCAGGAGCTAAGCCACGATACGATACAGTTTTGAAAGTTATTCGTGCTTTGGGTGTGGGAATGCACGCGTCACCAATTCATCAAAAAAGCGATCCCAACAAAGAGCTTCAACGGACGCGCTGACGCGCGCCGCTGAGTATTGCCGTTCGTCTTGACGTACGTACCTATAGGCGTACACTGGATGGAGGTTTGAACACGCAAAAGGTGCGTCATGACGGGAATCACAGCAACTGAGGCGCGCAGCAACCTTTATCGGTTGATTGACGAGACTGCCGAGTCCCACCAACCCATCGTCATCATGGGTAAGCGGAACACAGCCGTCCTGGTATCCGAGGAAGACTGGTCTGCAATTCAGGAAACACTTTACCTGCTCTCCGTACCAGGTATGCGGGAGTCTATTCGTGAGGGGATGGACACCCCTGTGGACAAATGCGATGAGGAGCTGGACTGGTGACATGGAAGTTGGTTTACACCAAGCAAGCCCAGAAAGATGCAAAGAAGTTGGCATCCAGCGGCGGCCTTAAACCAAAAGCTCAGGAACTTTTAGCGCTGATAGCGGAAGATCCATACCGCAAGCCGCCTCCGTTTGAGAGGCTCATTGGTGATCTTGCTGGGGCCTATTCACGCCGCATCAATATTCAGCATCGACTGGTCTACCAAGTGCTCGAGGACGAGCGAGTGGTGAAAGTTCTCAGGCTCTGGAGCCACTACGAATAATGCATCATCGGATAACCGGGGGTTTTTCTCCCTCGGCCTCCACAACACCCCGCATGCGGGGTCGGCAGCGTCTGGTAAATCCGGAATGACGCCCAACCAGTCAGCGTCCCAGCCGACCGGCTACTCGCTTCGCTTGCAACCGTCGGGCCTGAGCACATCAGTTATATCTTTTGAGGTAAGTTCTATGCTAACCGAAGAACAGAAAAGACATCGAAACCGTGCTAACCGGGCACGAAGAGCTCTTCTTAAAGAGAAGGAGACGTTTGGTGCGATTTCAGACGGGTCCGGGAAACGTTACCAGGTGTGTATAGACTTCGTTCTCAGTGATGCGCCGGAGAAAGCGGTCGAGTTTGTGGAATGGTTTGAACAGGAATTCCCCGATGATGTGGGTGACCCGGCATTCTTCCTATATGCCGCATTGGCGTACTATCGTGTGGGAACGCTTGGCAAAGCAAGAAGGTATCTTCTGGATGCGATGTTGAGCAATATCTATTTGCTTCCCCACTTGTTCGCGCAGCCATTACCAAAGCAGGATATGTGGCACTCATCCAACTTGGTTGAGCCGGACTTCATCGAAATGATCGAAGAATTTCTGGATGCACCGACAAGTGAGGAGCGGGAATGGATGCGTATGCAGTTCGAGGGTGAACTCTTCACGGAGATTCGGGAGAAGTACATAGAAACATTCCGGGCCTTGCAGCACACCAGAGAGCGTGATGTCCGCGGTCGGATTCTTGGAGACTGGAGAGAGTATTTATCCTCTCGTCGCGATCACGAGATATAACCAGGCCATGCACCGGCGCGAAAGCCTCCGCGTCGCGCTTGGAAAGCGCTTGAACCCATGGCTCTCGTGCATCCTGCCTTCGCTGAGGTTCCGCCGCTGCTGGGTTCGCATAAACCTCAACGACGCTGAGGCTTTCATGGTAAGTCGATCCCTCCTGTTGTAGCCTTTCATCCGACTCGATCGCTTTTGTGCAGCGTCTCGACTGTGTACCGGGTCAGGCCGGCGGTGAATATGACATTCAGAAAGGAGTTGAACATGTCCGTAAGGTTATTCAGCTGTGCCTTCATCCTGGTGGCGGGTCTTCTGGGATCGGCTGCCGCGGAAAGCTGTACGCGGGTGGTCTATCAGGGCCCGGACGATCGGATCCTCACCGGACGCAGCATGGACTGGAAGCTGCCCATGGTCAGCAACCTGTGGGTATTTCCCCGCGGCATGGAGAGAGAGGGACTGGCTGGGGATCGCTCGGTGACCTGGAACAGCCGCTTTGGCAGCCTGATCACATCCGGCTACGATATTTCCACCGCCGACGGCATGAACGAGGCCGGTCTGGTGGCCAATCTCCTGTGGGAGGTCAACGCCACCTATCCTGACGATGATGGTGAAACGCCGCGCATCTCCGTGGCGATTTTCCCGCAGTATCTGCTCGACCGTTACGCCACGGTGGAGGAGGCGGTCGCCGACCTGAAATCGAACCCCATTGACGTCGTGACGGGCCCGCTGCCGATTGACCCGAGTCGCTTCGCCACCGTGCATGTGTCCCTGTCGGACGCGACGGGCGACAGTGCGGTGATCGAGTTCATCGACGGCGAGATGGTCATCCATCACAGCCGCGACTATCAGGTGATGACGAACGAGCCCACCTACGAGAGGCAGCAGGCCATCCTGGAGTACTGGGAAAACGTGAATCCGCGGGAGTTCCTGCCCGGTACGGTACGTGCCTCCGATCGTTTCGTGCGCGCCCAGTTCTATATCAATGCCGTGGTGCAGAGTGACGACCCGCGGGTTGCCGCTGCCTCGGTGTTCAGTGTCATCCGCCAGACCTCCGTGCCCTGGGGTATCAGCATCGCGGATGCCCCCAACCTGTCGACCACCCGCTGGCGCGTGGTCGCCGACCACAAGCAGCGGCGCTATTACGCCGAGTCGGTGATCTCGCCCAGCGTGTTCTGGGTCGACCTTGATGAATTGGATTTCAGTGAAGGCGCGGGCACCCAAAAGCTGGACCTGGGTGTGGACATGGAGCGGGTGCTTTCCGGTGAGGTGTCGGCGTTGTTTGAAGCGGCCGAGCCGTTTGCCTTCCAGGCAGCCAATCCATAGTGAGGATGTTGGATCCAAGGAAAACTTTTCGGTAGTGAGTCATTCTTACCAGGAAAGACCTCAATCCTTCCATCTCGCGACGCGGGGGGCTCACCGATGAAGGTTCTGGTATTGGGCAGTGGCGTGATTGGTGTCAGCAGCGCCTGGTATCTGGCCAGGGCAGGCCATGAGGTGACGGTGGTGGACCGGCTGGAGGGGCCGGCCAATGAGACCAGTCATGCCAATGCGGGCATGCTGTCGTTCGACCACTCCACCCCCTGGGCCGCGCCGGGCGTCCCCCTCAAGGCCATCCGCTGGCTGCTGCAGGACATGGCGCCCCTGTACATCAATCCCAAGGCCCTCGATATGCGGGCGCTGCGCTTTCTGGCCAGGATGCTGGGGCAGTGCACCACCGCCAGGTTCCAGGTGAACAAGGCGCGCATGCTCCGGGTGGCCCGTTACAGCGCCGGGTGCTTCAAGCAGCTGCGGGAGGAGCTGCCGCTGCACTACGATGGCCGTTGCCAGGGGACTCTGGAGCTGTACCGAACGGAAAAGGACCTGGCGGATGCTGGGGCGAATGTGGCCATCCTGAAGCGCTACGATATTCCCCATGCACTGCTGGACGTGGATGCCTGCATCCGCCAGGAGCCGGCGCTTGCCAATGTGCGGGAAAAGATCGCCGGCGGCGTGTTGCTGCCCGGGGATGAGACCGGCGACTGCCACAAGTTCACCTGTGCCCTGGCCGAGGCCTGTGAGACCATGGGCGTGGCCTTCCAGATGAACACCCGGGTGGATGCCATCGCCACCGACAATGGAAAGGTCACCGGTGTGAGGACTTCCAACGGCACCCTGACCGCAGACCGCTATGTGATGGCGCTGGGCTGTGAGTCCACCCGTGTGCTGAGGGGGATCGGGATTCACCTGCCCATCTACCCCTTCAAGGGCTACTCCTTGACCATGCCGGTGCTGGATGAAGACCGGGCCCCCCAGTCCACCGTGATGGACCAGAAGTACAAGGTGGCCATCACCCGCTTCGACCAGCGCATCCGGGTGGGTGGGGTCGCGGAGATCGCCGGCGACAACAAGGACCTGCCGCCACAACGCCGCGCAGCCATCGAATACGTCGTGCGCGATCTGTTTCCTGGCGGGGGCGAGATTGAGGCGGGGGAGTTCTGGACCGGACTGCGCCCCATGACCCCGGACAGCGTGCCCATCCTGGGCCATACCCGCTACAACAACCTGTTCCTGAACATCGGTCACGGCACCCTGGGCTGGACCATGTCCCTGGGCTCGTCAAGATTCGTGGCCGACGTGGTCAGTGGACGGACACCGGGGATCGACCCAGAGGGATTGGGTGCGGATCGTTACGCCTGAGCGAGCCGACGTTATCATTATTTTCGAGGATGCCGACAAGGCCGTCGAGGTGCGGCTGGATACCGACCGCGAGACTGTCTGGCTGACCCAGGAGCAGATGACGGTGATCTTCGATGTGCAGAAGGCGGCGGTATCCAAGCATCTGAAGAACATCTATCAGGATGGCGAACTGGAACGGGAGGCAACTGTTTCCATTTTGGAAACAGTTCGAGCCGAGGGAAAGCGCCAGGTCATCAGGCAGATCGAGCACTACAGCCTCGACGCCATCATCTCCGTGGGCTACCGGGTCAACTCAGGCCGTGCCGTCAAGTTCCGTCAGTGGGCCACCCGCGTCCTGCGCGAACACCTCACCCAGGGCTGGACCCTGAGCCGCCAGCGCTTCGAGGAAAACGCTCGCGAACTGGAGGCGGCCCTGGCGCTGGTACGCAAGGCCGCGCAAAGCCCGGCGCTGGACGCGGGCAGCGGTCGTGGCCTGGTGGATATCGTCAGCCGCTACGCCCAGACCTTTCTGCTGCTGCAGCGCTACGACGAGGGCCTGCTGGAGGAGTATGCCATGCCCTTGGCCATCAATTCCGATTTTGAAGAAGTGCTGGAGCCCTTTGGCAGGGAGTCGGCCAACTTCTTCCTTGCCGCCGCCCTCTACCATGCTTACAAGCTGAGCTTTGCCGCTGCTGCCTCGCTGGCCGATCTCAGCTTTGAAGATTTCGCTGCCCGCCTGCGCGAACACTTCGGTACCGGCTTCCGACTGGATGAACAGGTCGTGGAAGAGGATATTCATACTGTCGAGGCACTCGCAAACCAATGAGGGTAGTCAGCAACAGCAGCCCTCTGATCTTCCTCGGCAAGCTGGATGCACTTTCGGTGTTGGCCGACTGTTTTGAATCGGTGGCCGTACCCGATGCGGTGGTTGAAGAACTTCAGGGCCAGTCCTTACCCGGATTTATCAAACCCTACACCCTCAGCGTGGGCGGGCAGAGCTTTGTCGAAGGCGCGCTGGGGCGACTTGACCTAAACGGAATTTGCCATGAACGAAGCCGAAACCCGCGCTGAACTCACAACAGGCACAGGCGGGGATCGGAGTCCATGGCGTAGTTGGTGAGCAGGCGCAGATCCTCCAGGACATCGTTGCGCAGGTGATGGGCCTCGTCGATGATCAGTACCGGCAGTTGCTTGCTCTCCAGGGTGAGCCGGGAGCTCTCGGCGCGCACTTGGCGGAAGTACCTGTATTGAGCAGCCATGTGCCGGTGACCGAGGAGAGAATTTTCGCGCCTATGTTACTGTTCCCGGATGCCATCAGAATCGGATAGGAGAGTAGGTGGATGCGTGGCGTGATCGCGGCGGGCCACCCGGATACGGTGGAGGCCGGGGCCATGATCCTGGAGGCGGGGGGGAACGCCTTCGATGCCACCGTGGCCGCCGTGTTCGCGGCCTGTGTGGCCGAACCGGTGCTGGCCTCCCTGGGCGGTGGTGGATTTCTGGTGGGGCAGGAGGGTGAGGGTGAGCCCCTGGCGCTGGATTGTTTCGTGCAGACGCCGCGGCAGCGGCGGCCGCTGGAAGAGCTGGATTTTCATCCCATCACGGCGGATTTCGGCACGACCACCCAGGACTTTCACATCGGTCTTGGGTCCATGGCCACGCCCGGGCTGGTGGCCGGTCTCTTCGCGTTGCATGGCCGATATGGTCGCCTGCCCATGACCGAGGTGCTGGCACCCGCAGTCCAGTTGGCCCGGGAAGGGGTGGAACTCAACCCGCTTCAGGAGTACATCTTCTCCATCGTCGCACCCATCTATGTAGCCACCCCAGGGGCCCGCGACCTGTTCACGTCCGATGGGGCGGCCATGCTCCGGTCGGGGGATCGATACCGTAACCCGGACCTGTCAGACCTGCTGGACAACCTGGGTCGAGAGGGGCCGGATCTGTTCTATCGGGGCGATGTGGCCCACCAGATCCATGAGGCCAGCCGTGAGCAGGGCGGGCATCTTCACCGGGATGACATGGCGGCCTACCGACCGGTCTGGCGTGATCCCATCGCCCGGATGTACCGGGGGGTGGATCTGCTCATCAATCCGCCCCCATCATCCGGCGGGCTTCTCCTGGCCTTTGCCCTTCATCTGCTGGAGGCGCAGGATCCGGCCACGGCATTGCCGGGTTCGTTGTCCCATGTGGAGCGCCTGTCGCGGGTCATGGAACTCACCGAGCGCCTGCGAGCGGACTGGTCAGGCCCCCTGGACGAGACCCTGCTGGCGCCGGAATCCCTGCAGGCCTACGCGAGCCAGCTCACCGGCCTGCCGCCGGCCCATCGGGGCACGACCCATGTGAGCGTGCTGGATGCATCAGGCAACGCAGCGGCCATGAGTCTTTCCAATGGCGAAGGGAGTGGCTGGGTCGTCCCCCATACGGGGGTGATGATGAACAACATGCTGGGGGAGCAGGATCTGAATCCAGGGGGGTTCCACCGCTGGCCCACGGATAGCCGCATGACCTCCATGATGGCCCCGACCGTGGCCCGATGGCCCGATGGCCGTCTGCTGGCCCTGGGTTCCGGCGGTTCCAACCGTTTGCGCAATGCGATCCTGCAGGTGCTGGTGCATTGTATTGATCATGATCTGCCGCTGGCGTCGGCCGTGAGTGCGCCGCGCGTGCATTATGAAGCCGGTCTGCTGAACCTGGAGGGCGGCCTGGCGCCTTCTGTCTGCCAGGCCCTGATGGAGGGTGGCCGGTCCTGCCAGGTGTGGCAGGACCTCAATCTATTCTTCGGCGGCGCCCATTGCGTGGAGCGTCATGAAGGGGGATTTCGCGGGGCGGGTGACCCCCGGCGCGGCGGTGTTTGCCGCGTCATCTGAACAAGCCTTCCGAGATGTCCGACTCAGAACCGATACCCATAGTTCACCCGATACACCGTCTGGCTGTGGGAGATCCGCGTGCCTCCAAAGGCTGGGCCGGTCTGGGTGACGGTGGCCTTGGGGGCGTAGGTGAGGGAGGCGTGCAGGGCGCTTTGGGGTGAGAACCGGTAGCTGAAGCCGCCGGTCAGGTGGTGCTGCACGATGGCGGGGAACAGCGGATTGACGGTCTCGTCGGGGATGGGATTGCTGGCGTAGTTGGTGCCGCCGCGCACGGTCCAGCGCTCGTTCACCCGGTAGGCGGCGCCCAGGGCGATCACGGTCTGATCCTTCCAGCGCTGGGTCAGGGAGGTGTCCAGTTGCGCCCCGGCGAAGTCGCCGTTCTCGGGGGTGTTGTCGGCGGTGAAGGTCATGTCCAGGCTCTTCATCACGTCCGACCAGAGTACATGTCGGATATCACCGGCCAGCAGCAGGCGGTCGGTGGCCTGGAAGGCAACGCCCAGGTGATAGCTTTCCGGCCACTGGAAGTCATTGACCTGGATGCGGCCCGAGACGGTCTGGGTCTGGAAGTCCGTACTGCCTTGGGGCAGCACCCCGAGGCTCAGTCTGGCGCTGCTGCTGGACAGGTCGTCCAGCCGGGTGCGGGTGTGGTAGCTGGCGCCCAGGGTGACGCGATCGGTGGCCTTGACCACGATGCCCAGCTTGCCTGCCAGTCCCGTTCCATTAGCCTCACCCCGAAAGCGGTTATCTCGATTGAAATCGAACCGGGCGTAGCTCACATCCTGGATGTTCCCTGCCTGGACTGCTGGCTGAAAGCGTTCCGTGATCATGCTGCCGCTGGCCGAGCCCAGGTTGGGTGTGCCGCCTGGTTGCGCCAACATGCCGAAGGTCTGGCCATCGAAATCCATCTGCAGGTCCAGCGCCGCCCAGACGTAATCCAGCTGCGCCGCCACGGCGACCCGGTCGTTCACCCGGAAGGCCAGGGGGAACATGACGCGGCCCATGCTCAGCTCCGATTTGATGGGCTCGCCCGATAGGGGCACCATGTTCCCCATCATGGATGTTCCACCGGAGAACAGGGATGACCCGGTGCGGTAGTCGGTGCCCATGCCGCCCTGAGCCATCACGGCGGCGCCGAAGCTGAAGCGATCCTGGGTGCGGATGTAGGATACGGATGGCATGTGAAAGGTGCGGGCGCGGCTCTTGTCCTTGCCCGCCTGGGGGTGCTCGGCGGTCACTCGCGGGGCCAGCAGGGCGTAGCCCAAGCCTACGGTGTTCACCTCGCCACGGCGCATGCCCAGGGTGGCCGGGTTGTTCATCACGGCGGAGTTACCTGTCTCGTGGGCCAGGCCAGCCCCGCCCATGCCGCCGGCAATGGCCCCGTAGGCGTCCATGTTCATGGCGTTGGTGGCCTGGGCGGTGGCGGATGCGCCCATGATGCCCATGACGCACAGGGCGAGCGTGGCACGCTTGAAAGGCATGGTCATGTCGGACTCCCTTGGTGGTGTGCCCCAGGGGCCGATCAAAGGCCTTGACGGGGCTTTTTATCGTATTGGTGGAGTCAAACTATCAGACTGAGGAGGTCTGTATCCCAAAAGATATCGATACCCGCATGATCGGGATGGATGACCGACGGCGAAATACCACGCAGCCCTCCCTGCGTGGTGGGCCACTCCAGAACGTGAGGTATCACGAGTGGCTGGGGGAGGTGTCCATCAGTGCCAGGGTTTGGAAGGCGGCGTCGGAGCTGGCGGCGAAGGCTTCGACGGTGTCGTTTGGATCAAGCTCTGCGCATACCGCATGAGGCAATTGGTTGTTTTCGAGGGCGACGGCATCCTTAAGGAGTTGGCCATAAAGGCCGCTCTGTTCGGTGATGGCCTTCTTGATCTCGTCGGCCAGGGGGAGTTCATCCATGAAATCCGGAAAGGGTAGACCAATCATTGCATCCAGGATCGACAGTAAACCCACGGTATAGGCGGTTTCCGGCGTCCCCTGACCGATGAGTCGGCACAGGCGCTCACACAGATTGGCACGAAGCAGGCCCAGGTTGATGATTTCGCTGGGGCGGCTATCCAGTCCGGACATCGCGAACAGGGTTGCCCAGGCCCTGATGCGTTGCAGGCCCATCAAGACCACTGCATGTTGTATTGACTGCACGCGGGTGCGCAGCCCGACGGCGCTGGAGTTCACATAGCGCAGCACCTTGTAGCTGAGTGCCGGGTCGCGAGAGACCAGGCTGACCACTTCGTTGATGGGGACGTTGGGGTCATTCAAACGGGCAATGAGTTGCATGACCATGGAGGCGTTTTCCTCCACTCGGCGGGACTGAATCATGACCGGTCGGGCGAAAAAGTAGCCCTGAAAGTAGTCGAAGCCCATTTCCTTGAGTTGTTCGAACTGCTCCCGGGTTTCCACTTTCTCGGCCAGCAGGCGGGCGCCGCCGGCGCGCAGGCCGGGTAATTCCCTGGCCAATACGGGGAGGGTGTCGGAATTGATCTCTACCTTGATGTAATGCACTTCCGGCAGCAGGGGTTTGAGCGGCGGCTGGAAGGCGTAATCATCCAGCGCCAGTTCGAAGCCCTGTTCGCGCATGTTGGCCACACCGGCCAGCAAGGCATCGTCCACTTCCACATCTTCCAGGATCTCCAGCACCACCCGCTCGCGGTCGAAGGGGACCGGTGGCATGTTCACGAAAAAATGCCGTGTGAGGTTGATGAAGGCCTTGTGTGGGCCTGCCACGCGATCCAGGCCCATCTCCATGAAGGCATTCAGCAGCGTCATGGATGAGGCGTGATCCACGTCAGTGATGCGACAGTCCCCCTGAGCATCCCTGTAGAGGAGTTCGTAAGCGAACACGTTGAGGTCGCGATCGAATATGGCCTGACGCCCCACCTGGATGGTACGGGCCTTTTCATGGGTGCTGAGGGGTGACATCGCTTCCTGAGAACCAGGTCCTTGAAGGCGTGGGCAGGGAAGGAGACCAGTCAGTCTAGCACCGAAACGGTAGCGTTCGTATCTTTTGTGCGGGCCTGAGTTTTGCTGAAAAGTCGGTTTCAGCAGCAGGCTTCCTCCACCCAGGTGAGTAGGGCCTGGGCGTCGTCGTCGCCACACTCCTCGAACAGTTCGCGGATCTGGTTGATGTTGGCGTGAATCAGGAACAGATCGTCGGGCTTGGGGCCGGATTTCGGGTTGCGTTTGCCCAGGAAGTAGTCCCAGAAGGGGGACTTTTGTTCGGGGTCGGCCGTGAACTCCTCGATCAGGCTCATGACCAGGCGGGCGTTGCCGTCGCAGTCCAGGTCCTTGAAGCTGATGTATCGGGCGTTGGCGGCGTCGGGGTGAAGGTTGGGGTGGGTCACGAAGGGGCTCCTTGATTGGGTGTTGTGCTGAATGTATAGCAAGGAGTGGGCCAGGAGGGTTTTGTTTTCAAGTGCTTGTTTTTTTGTAAAATTAGGCGATGCGGTGGAGGGCGAGACTCGGCATTGTAGGGAAAGTGACAAGAGGGGTGCTCGGGCCCTCACCCCAACCCCTCTCCCGCAAGCGGGAGAGGGGCTAAAGGCCCCTTCTCCCGCCAGAGGGGGAGTCAAAACTCCCTTCTCCAGCCAGAGCGGGGAGTCAAAACTCCCTTCTCCAGCCAGAGGGGGGAGTCAAAACTCCCTTCTCCCCTCAGGGGAGAAGGGTTGGGGATGAGGGGGAAGCGGTGGGCACGATGCCTCCGACAAGCCTCACAACCGCCGGATCTTCTCCAACTGCCCTTCCAGTTCCCGCAGGCTGGCGCCCATCTCCGCCACTCGGGTGCGTTCCTTCTCCACCACCTCGGCGGGGGCGCGGTCCACGAAGCTTGGGTTTTCCAGGCGGCCGCGGCATTGGGTAAGGTTCTTCTGCACCTTGGCCACTTCCTTTTCCAATCGGGCGATCTCTGCCTCCTTGTCGATCAGGCCGGCCAGGGGGATGAGCAGGTGCATCTCGCCCACCAGGGCCATGGCCGACTCCGGGGGCTCTTCGCCGTGCAGCCATTGCACGGACTCGGGCTTGCCCAGGAATTCGATGAAGGCGCGGCTGGACTGGAAGCGGGTTTGATCCTCCGGTTGCCAGTTGTGCAGCAGCACGGGCAGGGGTTTGCCGGGGCTGATGTCCATCTCGGCGCGGATGCGGCGCATGCCCAGGATGAAGTTCTTCATCCACTCGATCTCCTTGTCCGCCTGGGCATCCCGTGCGCTCTCGTCCACCTGGGGATAGGGCTGGTGCATGATGGTGGCACCCTCGCGCCCGGCCAGCGGGGCCACCTGACGCCAGATGGCCTCGGTGATGAAGGGCATGATGGGGTGCATCAGTCGCAGCAGGGTCTCCAGTACCTGGACCAGGGTCTGGCGGGTGCCGCGGCGGGCGGCCTCGCTGCTGTCCTCGCCGGTGAGTACCGGCTTGCACAGCTCCAGATACCAGTCGCAGTAGTCGTGCCAGGTGAATTCGTACAGGGCGCGGGCGGCCAGGTCGAAACGGTACTCCGCCAGGTGGCGGTGGACCTCGGTAATGGTGACCTGGAGTCGGGAGGTGATCCAGCGGTCCGCCAGGGAGAACTCCACCTCACCGCCGTTCACGCCGGTGTCCTGCCCCTCGGTGTTCATGAGCACGTAGCGGGCCGCGTTCCACAGCTTGTTGCAGAAGTTGCGGTAGCCCTCGATGCGGCCCAGGTCGAACTTGATGTCACGGCCGCTGGAGGCCAGGGCCGCCAGGGTGAAGCGCAGGGCATCGGTGCCAAAGGCGGGGATGCCATCGGGGAATTGCTTCTTTGTGGCCTTGGCGATGCGCTTTTCCATCTGCGGCTGCATCAGCCCCTGGGTGCGCTTGGCCAGCAGGTCATCCAGGGTGATGCCGTCGATGAGGTCGATGGGGTCGAGCACATTGCCCTTGGACTTGGACATCTTCTGGCCTTCGGCATCCCGGATCAGGCCGGTGACATACACCTCCTTGAAGGGGACATCGTCCATGAACTTGAGGCCCATCATGATCATGCGGGCCACCCAGAAGAAGATGATGTCAAAACCGGTCACCAGCACCGAGGTGGGGTAGAAGGTCTTGAGCTCCGGGGTCTTTTCGGGCCAGCCCAGGGTGGAGAAGGGCCACAGGGCGGAGCTGAACCAGGTGTCCAGCACGTCAGGATCGCGGGTCAGGTTCACCTGGGCATCCAGGTTGTATTTTTCGCGGACTTCGTTTTCACTGCGGGCCACGTAGATAGTGCCGGCGTCGTCGTACCAGGCGGGGATGCGATGGCCCCACCAGATCTGCCGGGAGATGCACCAGTCCTCGATGTTGCGCATCCACTCGAAGTAGGTCTTGTTCCAGTTCTCCGGCACGAACCGGATGCGGCCCTCTTCCACCGCCCGGATGGCCGGCTCGGCCAGGGGGCCCGCCTTCACGTACCACTGGTCCGTGAGGAAGGGTTCGATGACGGCGCCGCTGCGATCGCCCCGGGGCACCATGAGCTTGTGATCGTCGATGCGCTCCATCAGGCCCTGGGCGTCCAGGTCCTGAATCACCCGCTCGCGGGCCTCGAAGCGGTCCAGTCCCCGGTAGGCCTCGGGGGCCTCGTCGTTGATCTTGGCGTCGATGGTGAAGATGTTGATCATGGGCAGGTCGTGCCGGGTGCCCACGGCGTAGTCGTTGAAGTCGTGGGCGGGGGTGATCTTCACGCAGCCGGAGCCGAATTCCGGATCCACGTAGTCATCGGCGATCACCGGGATGCGCCGGCCCGTCAGCGGCAGTTCCACTTCCTTGCCGACGAGGTGCCGGTAGCGCTCGTCGTCCGGGTTCACGGCCACGGCGGTGTCGCCCAGCATGGTCTCCGGGCGGGTGGTGGCCACCACCAGGTGGCCCGAGCCATCGGCCAGGGGGTAGCGCATGTGCCAGAGCTTGCCCTGTTCTTCCTCGGAGAGCACTTCCAGGTCGGACACGGCGGTGTGCAGCACCGGGTCCCAGTTCACCAGGCGCTTGCCGCGGTAGATGAGGCCCTCATCGAACAGTTGCACGAACACCTCGGCCACGGCCTCGGAGAGGCCATCGTCCATGGTGAAGCGTTCCCGGCTCCAGTCGATGGAGGTGCCCAGGCGGCGCATCTGCTGCTGGATCTGATGGCCGGAGTGCTCACGCCATTGCCACACCTTGTCCAGGAAGGCGTCGCGGCCCAGGTCGTGACGGGACTGCCCCTCCCGGGCCAGTTGGCGTTCCACCACCATCTGGGTGGCGATGCCGGCGTGGTCGGTGCCCCCTTGCCACAGGGTGTTGTCGCCGCACATCCGGTGATAGCGGATGAGGGTGTCCATCAGGGTGTCCTGGAAGGCATGCCCCATGTGCAGGGTGCCGGTCACGTTGGGGGGCGGCAGCATGATGCAGTACGGGTCCCCCTCGCCACTGGCGGCGAACCAGCCATGGGTTTCCCATTCCTGGTAGACGGTTTGTTCGATGGCGCGGGGGTCGTAGGTCTTTTCCATGGGGCCTGTATCGGATGTGGGGCGAAAGTGACGGATTATACTAATCTTTTTTTGGGGTGCCGGTCACCTGCCTAAGGGGTGGTGATGCAGGTCGCAGCCTTGTTCCCGGTAGTGCCGGAACCGCGCCCGGCCGCTGTCGCGGATGGCGGGGTCCTCGTTGACCACCTCGGCCACGCGCTCGAAGCGCTCGAACTGCCCGGGCACCTCGGGCGCCAGGTTTACCAGCACCTGGGCAGCCTCCGGGGCATTGGGGCCGATGCTCACGGGCACTCGCGCATCGTCAGGGTTGATGCCGTGGGGGATGAAGGCATCGTCCTTGAAGGTCCACAGCAGGTCGTCCAAGGCCCGGGCCTCGTTTTGCGAGCGGGTGTGGATATGCACCCGATGCCCAAGGCCGAAGGCCTTGTGCACCAGACGGCAGACGGTGGTGAGCCGCTGCTGGGGGTGGGTGCCCTTTAGGAGGTAGAAGTCGACTCTTGTCATGGTGTGGTGAGTTTTTTGGATTGGGTGCCCGCCGCTCCCCTCATCCCCAGCCCTTCTCCCCTCAGGGGAGAAGGGGGCTTCAAGCTTCTCTTTGGTGAGGGAAAGGAGGCTTTAGCCCCTCTCCCGCTTGCGGGAGAGGGGTTGGGGTGAGGGCCGTATTCATTCCTTCACCCGGTTGAACAGGAACTGCATCACCAGCGGTACTGGCCGCCCCGTCGCCCCCTTCTCCTTGCCGCTCTTCCAGGCCACTCCGGCGATATCCAGGTGGGCCCACTTGTATTTCTTGGTGAACCGAGACAGGAAGCAGGCGGCGGTGATGGTGCCTGCCGGGCGGCCACCGATGTTGGCCATGTCGGCGAAATTGCTGTTGAGCTGCTCCTGGTATTCATCCCAGAGCGGCAGTTCCCAGGCCCGGTCCAGGGTCTGGCGGCTGGCGGTGAGCAGGTCGTTGGTCAGGGAGGCGCTGTTGCCCAGTACGGCGGTGGCCTGGTGGCCCAGGGCGATGATGCAGGCGCCGGTGAGAGTGGCCATGTCCACCACCGCCTCGGGGTCGAAACGCTCCACGTAGGTCAGTGCATCGCACAGCACCAGGCGCCCCTCGGCGTCGGTGTTGAGGATCTCCACGGTCTGTCCCGACAGGGTGGTAACGATGTCGCCGGGCTTGGTGGCGCGGCCATCGGGCATGTTCTCGGCGGCGGCGATCACGCCGATCACGTTCATGGGCAGCTTGAGCTCGGCGCAGGCCTTCATGGCGCCCATGACGGCGGCGGCCCCGCCCATGTCGTATTTCATCTCATCCATGGCCTCGCCGGGCTTGATGGAGATGCCGCCGGTATCGAAGGTGATGCCCTTGCCCACCAGGACCACCGGCTTGTCATTCTTCTTGCCCCCGCGGTAGTCCATGACGATCAGGCGGGCTGGTTGTTCGGAGCCCCGGGAGACGGACAGCAGGGCACCCATGCCTTCCTTCTCCATGGCCTCTTCGTCCAGGATGTCCACCTTCAGATCCTTGTGGGCCTTTTTGAGGGCCTTGGCCTGGTCTGCCAGATACACGGGGGTGCACACATTACCCGGGCGGTTACCCAGGTCCCGAGTCAGTTGCATGCCGCTGGCGGTGGCACAGGCCCGTTTCAGGATCTTCCCGGCGGTGTCCAGTTCATCTTCCGCCTCCACGTTGAGCACCATCTGCTTGAGGGCCGTCTTGTTCTTCTTCTTGTTGCTCTTGAGCTCGTCGAAGCGGTAGAGGGAGTCTTCCACCACCAGCACGCTCTGGAAGATCTTCCAGGGCAGGTCACGGCCCTTGACCGGCAGATCGGTGAGATGATTGTGGGCAGTGGCGGCGCCGCTTTGCTTGAGGGTGGCGATCATGTGGGAGGTCAGCTTGCGGAAGGCGGCCTCGCTCAGGTCCCGCTCCTTGCCACAGCCCACCAGCAGTATCCGCTCGGCAAGCTCTCCGGGCACGTGGTGCAGCCACAGAGTCTGGCCCAGTTCTCCATCCATGTCGCCACGCTTGAGCAGGGCGCTGATGGCGCCGTCAGTGGCCTGGTCCAGGGCCTTGGCGGCGTTGGAGAGCTTGCGGCGCTCGAAGACCCCTGCAACGATGCAGGGGCTGTGTTGTGACTGGGGTTGACCGCTTGCGACTGAGAATTCCATGCCATTCCTCGAGAGAGACTGAGAAAGCCCGATGATGCAGCAATCCGGGCCGTGGGTCACTGGGCAGGTCAGCGCGTTGTTGGCCTACCCGGTGCCGGGGCTAGTAGTATAGGGGATCCTCCTCCACCGTTAACGCGCCCCGCACCGGGGTGACTCGAGATGCCGTTGAAGGTATTGGACCGTTACCTGATCCGCGAGATGCTGTTCACGCAGATGGCGGTGATCTTGGTGTTGCTGCTGATCATCCTGGGCGGCATGCTGGCCCGTCTGCTGGGTGAAGTGGCCGAGGGGCGCATCCCCGCGGATGTGTTGCCGATGATTCTCGTCCTGGGCTCGTTCCGGGCCCTGATCCTGCTGCTGCCGGTATCCCTGTTCCTGGCGGTGATGCTGACTCTGGGACGATTGTACAAGGACAGTGAGATGGCCGCGCTGAAGGCCTGCGGCGTGGGCTATGGGCGGCTGTTCGGTACCGTGATGTCGATTACCCTGCCGCTGAGCGTGCTGCTGGCAGCGCTCTCGCTGTATGTGGGCCCCTGGACCACCTTGCAGGTGGATGAGATTCGCGCCGAGACGGCGCAGCGTTCGGATCTCATGGGAATCACGCCCGGACGCTTTCTGCAGGCCGGTAGTGTGGGGGGCACGGTGTTCTTCGTGGAATCGTTCTCCGATGACCGTGAGGTGATGCATAACGTCTTCATTCAGCGGCGCCAGGGTGAGGACACCGAGGTGGTGGTCGCCCGCCGCGCCGAGCAGCAGATCGACCCCGGCAGTGGTCAGCGCTTTCTGGTGCTGCGCGACGGTCATCGCTACGAAGGCAGCCCGGGAGATGCGGATTTTCGCATCATTCAATTCGCCACTCATGGGGTGCGCATGCCCGATCCCAGGGCCGTGACGGTGCGCAATCGAACGGATAATGTGCCCACTGCCCAGCTGTGGGGATCCGACCGCCTGGAGCACCGGGCAGAACTGCAATGGCGCCTGGCTGCGCCGTTGTCCATGTTGCTGCTGGCCGTTCTGGCCCTGCCGCTGTCTTACACCTCGCCGCGTCAGGGGCGGTTCGCCAAGCTGGCTGCCGGGGTGGGGATCTACGTTGTCTATGCGCAGATGCAGATGATGTCCAAGGACTGGTTTGCTGACGGTCAGACCCCGGCCTGGCTGGGTATGTGGTGGGTACACCTGAGCCTGCTGGCCGTTGCGTTGGTGCTGCTGTGGCGACAGTACGGCACCTACTGGATGCTTCGCGGCTGGCGACGGGCGAAACTGGCATGAACATCCTGCGCCTCTACATTGCCCGACAGGTGATCGGCGGTACGCTGCTGGCGCTGCTGGTGCTCACCGCCCTGGATGTGGGTTTTGCCTTCATTGCCGAGATCGACGATGTCGGGGAGGGGGCCTACGGCTGGATTCAGGCCCTGCTGTACACGGGGTTGACGGTACCGCGCCGACTCTACGAGTTGTTCCCCACCTCGGTGCTCATCGGTGCCTTGCTCAGCCTGGGTACGGTGGCCGAGAACAGCGAGCTCACGGCCATGCGTGCGGCGGGGGTGTCAGTTTCCCGCATCATCACCGCAGCGCTGCAGGCGGGTGTGGTCCTGATGCTGGCGGCAGTGCTATTGGGCGAGGTGGTGGCCCCGGCCAGCGAGCGTCAGGCCCAGAACATGCGCACCTTCTCCCATTCTGACCAGATTCAGGTGGGCGGTATCGGATTGTGGGCCCGGGATGGGAATGACTACCTGAACGTGCGGGTGATCATGCCGGGGTTGCGGCTGCACGATCTGCGGGTTTACCGGTTTGATGACGCGCAGCGCATGACCGAGTCCATCCGCATCGCCAGTGCCCACTACCAGGACGGACAATGGCATATGGAGGACGTGGTGCGCAGTCATGTCTCGGTGGCGGGTGTGGAGGTGGGACGTGCCGATACTGAACAGTGGGACCGTTTGCTGGCCCCGGAACTGTTCGACGTGATTGTGGTGGAGCCGCGGCAGATGTCCGCCTGGACCCTGGCGCGCTATATCGGCTATCTGCGTGATAACAACCTGGAATCGGCGCCCTATGAACTGGCCTTCTGGACACGCTTCACCACGCCCCTGTCCAGCCTGGTGATGCTGCTGCTGGCCGTTCCCTTCATCTTTGGTTCGCTGCGCACCGGTGGGGCGGGGCAGCGCCTGTTCATCGGCATCCTGATCGGCGTGGGGTTCCACCTGCTGAATCGGATGCTGAATCACATGGGGTTGGTGTACGGCATGCCGCCGCTGCTGGCGGCGGCGTTGCCCATGGCCGTCTTTTTGTTGATTGCCCTGTGGGCCATCCGGCGGGTGCGCTAGACCTGTCCGGCCTTGTGGTCAGGCAGTCGGATCAGGCGTGTGCCCGACCAACGGTCGTGGAGCATGAATTTTTGCGGGTGGCGCAGGGTCCAGATCAGGCCGGCCACCACGATCAGCGCCACCACCAGGGCCACGGGCCACCAGCCCTGACGCCAGGCGTGCAGGCCTCCCAGCAGGAAAATCCACTGACTCATGGCCAGTACAAAGCGGCGCAAGGCCTGCACCCAGGTGGCTGGCTGGCCCTGAAAATTCACCAGGCGCACGCGCCAGGTCTGCATGGCCAGGGTGATGCCGCTGTGAGTCCAGAACCAGCCGAAATAAAAAAACGCCACCCCGAGGATGAGCAGCACGTAGGCGGGATACAGGGGATGATCCACGGTCAGGCCGGTGACCACGGTCACCAACAGGGTGGTGAGCATCAGCGCCGACAGCGCCAGCAGGCCGTCATACATCCAGCAGGCCATGCGGCGCAGCAGTCCAACAGGTTTGTGCGAGGAGGGTTTCGCGGTTTCGGTCATGGGGGAGCCTGGGTAAAGCGTGAGGAGCGGCCATTATACTGATCCCCCCGGTAAGGAGAACCGGCCCTTACAAACGCAGCGCACAATCCTATACTCGGTAAACGAATGCTGACAGGATCAGCGCAATGGCCACGATGGTGAGGCAAACCATGGCAGAGGAAGAGCAATACGGCAGGCGGCATTTCCATCGGGTGACCTTCGAGGGTGTGGCCTTTCTCACCTTCGACAGCCCCGATGAAATTCGCGTGGAACTGGTGGATCTGTCGCTGCAGGGTGTGCTGGTGCGAACCCCCACCCTGCTGCCACCCCGCAGGATGGGCGACTATGGTTATCTGCGGGTGCCGCTGGATTCGGAGAACAACATTCTGGTGATGGTGCAGGTGGTGCGCATGGATGGCCATGACCTGGGGCTGCGGGTCACCCAGATGGATCTGGAAAGTGCCCAGCATCTGCGTCGCCTGGTGGAGTTGAATCTGGGCGATGAGGCATTGCTCAGCCGTGATCTGGCCGCCCTGATGGACAGCGGGCCGTAGGGAAGGAAACCTTGCGCCGGTTCCCATGGTCAGAATCCCCTGATGCCTGTTGGCCCCAACGCTTGAAGGCTAGGCCGGTCCCATGAAACGACTCGCAACGCCCTTTGCCCACCGAATCCTGATCTGGTGCCTGCTGTTGCTCGTGGGCGCCGGATGGGCCCTGTTCAGTCATGCCCAGGAGAACGGCAACAACGATGAACGGGGGGTGGGCGTGGTGCTGGATGTGGAGGGTGCCATCGGCCCGGCGACCAGCGATTACTTCGCACGCGGACTGCAATCGGCCCGGGAGATGAATGCCGAACTCGTGGTGGTCCGCATGGATACCCCGGGGGGGCTCGATACCTCCATGCGGGACATGATCAAGGCCATCCTTTCTTCCCCGGTGCCCGTGGCCACCTATGTCACGCCCTCGGGGGCCCGTGCCGCCAGCGCCGGTACCTACCTTTTGTATGCCAGCCATGTGGCGGCCATGACCCCGGCCACCAACCTGGGTTCGGCCACACCGGTGCAGATGGGAGGTCCGCCCGGCATGCCCGATGAAGATCAGGGCGAATCCGATAACGGGGAGGACAACGGTGCCAATGAGGCCGCCGATGGCGATGCGGAAACCACCGATGAGGGAGAGGCCGATCCTTCGGAGCCCCGCCGCGGCTCGACCGCCATGGAACGCAAGGTGCTGGAAGATGCCGCGGCCTACATCCGGGGTTTGGCCGAGTTGCGCGGACGCAACGCCGACTGGGCCGAGGCGGCGGTGCGCGAGGCCGTGAACCTGACCGCCACCGATGCCCTGGAAAAGAACGTGATCGATGTGGTGGCGGAGGATATCCGGGATCTGCTGGGGCAGATTCATGGTCGCACGGTGAAGATGGACGTGGGTGAGCGGGAACTCAATACCGAAAACCTGGAACTGGTGGAAATCGAACCCGACTGGCGAACCCGCCTGTTGTCGGTGATCACCAACCCGAACATTGCCTACATCCTCATGCTGGTGGGCATTTACGGCATCATCTTCGAACTGGCCAATCCAGGCAGCATTTTCCCGGGTGTGGTGGGGGCCATCAGTCTGGTCCTGGCCCTGTATGCCTTTCAGGTTCTGCCCATCAACTATGCGGGTCTGGCGCTGATCGTTCTGGGGATTGGCTTCATGATTGCCGAGGCTTTTCTGCCCAGCTTCGGAATACTGGGTATCGGAGGTGTCGCCGCTTTCGTGGTCGGCTCCATCATCATGGTGGACGGGACCAACCTGCATATCTCCATCCCCCTGATTGGTGGCACGGCCCTGGTGTCCGCGGTGTTCTTCATCTGGGTGCTCAGCAAGCTGATGAAATTGCGCGGGAGGCAGGTGACCACCGGTCGAGAGGAGTTGATCGGGGCCCGGGGGGAGGCCTTGAAGGATTTCACCAAGGGATCCGGTCGGGTCTGGCTGCATAGCGAATCCTGGCTGGCCCAGTCTCAGATGCCCATCTCCAAGGGCGATGCAGTCCGCGTGACCGGCATGAACGGCCTGACGCTGACCGTCGAGCCCGTGTCTGATCAAGAAACTTCTACAGGAGTTGCAACATGATAACAGCCCTTCTGGCCCCCCTGGCCCTGATTCTGGGCCTGCTGATCCTGTCGATACGGATCCTGCCTGAGTATGAACGTGGCGTGATCTTCTTCTTGGGGCGCTTCCAGGCGGTGAAGGGCCCCGGCCTGATCATCGTCATCCCCGGGATTCAACAGATGGTTCGCGTGGATCTGCGCGTGATCACCCTGGATGTGCCCAGCCAGGACGTCATCTCCCAGGACAACGTGACGGTAAGGGTCAACGCGGTGCTCTATTTCCGGGTGGTGGATCCGGAAAAGGCGATCATCCAGGTGGAGGACTTCAATAACGCCACCAGTCAGCTGGCCCAGACCACCCTGCGTTCGGTGCTGGGGAAGCATGACCTGGATGAGATGCTCTCGGAACGGGACAAGCTCAATGACGATATCCAGACCATCCTGGACCAGCAGACTGATAGCTGGGGCATCAAGGTGGCCAACGTGGAGATCAAGCACGTGGATCTCAACGAGAGCATGATCCGCGCCATTGCCCGCCAGGCCGAGGCCGAACGTGAACGGCGAGCCAAGGTCATCCACGCCCAGGGTGAATTGCAGGCGGCGGTCAAGCTCACCGAGGCGGCTGACATCATGTCGGGCAACCCTCAGGCGCTGCAATTGCGCTATCTGCAAACCATGAGCGACATGGCCACGGATAACGCCTCCACCATCGTCTTCCCGTTCCCCTTCGACATGCTCAAGGCCTTCATGGGGAGCGATGATTCCGGTCCCCAGGGGGGCGGCGCAGGCAAGCCCTCCCGGCCGGCCAAGACGTTGGAAGAGGCTGCCCAGACCACCGTGGCTGCCGACGAAGGACCGGCGGAGGATACGACGCTGCCGCGCCGCCCCAAGGATGATAAATGACCCAGGCGTCGCCGGTGATCGACCGGTTTCTCGACGCGATGTGGATGGAACATGGCCTGAGCGAGCATACCCTGGCCGCCTATCGTTCGGACCTGTCCGGTCTGGAGCGCTGGTTGGACGGGCAGGGGGGTGATCTGGCTGGGGCAGACCGTCATCTGTTGCTGGCTTACCTGGCGCAGCGCCTCGAGCAGGGGGCTCGGCCTCGGAGCATGGCGCGTCTGCTCTCCACCCTGCGGCGTTTCTATGGGCACTTGCTGCAAGTCGGGCAGATCCGTGAGGATCCCACGGTACGTATCGACGCACCACGACTGGGTCGCCCCCTGCCGGATAGCCTCACGGAGGCAGAAGTGGATGCCCTCCTGGCGGCGCCGGACACGGAGGACACCACGGGCCTGCGTGACCGGGCCATGCTGGAACTGCTGTATGCCACGGGGCTGCGTGTCTCGGAGTTGGTGGGCTTGCGGCTCGGGCAGGTGAGTCTGAACCATGGTGTGGTACGCACCCAGGGCAAAGGGGGCAAGGAGCGCCTGGTGCCCCTGGGGGAGGAGGCCCTGGACTGGCTGGAGCGTTACCTGGCCGAATCCCGCCCGGGGTTGATGCAGGGGCATGGACAGTCCGAAGCCCTGTTCGTGACTCGCCGTGGGGCGGGGATGACCCGCCAGGCCTTCTGGTACATGATCCGCCGTCGTGCCCAGACGGCGGGCATTCACAAGCCTCTGTCGCCTCACACCCTGCGACACGCCTTTGCCACACACCTGCTCAACCATGGCGCCGATCTGCGGGTCGTACAGATGCTGCTGGGGCATTCCAGCCTCTCCACCACGCAGATCTACACCCACGTGGCCCGGGAGCGGCTCAAGACGTTGCATGCGACGCATCATCCCCGGGGCTGAACCCAAGCCTTCCGGGATGGTCTTTTGATCAGCGCCCCTAGTAATATGACCCGCGTTTCAGTCCGGTGACACCGCGACCGCGGCCTACTACATTCCAAGAGTTGAACCATGCCCAGCTACCGCATTGTCCTTGTCATGATCGTCCTGCTGGCCCTGCCGGGCCTTTCCCATGCCGACGCCGATGTTCCCCGCGAGTTGCGCGAGCGCATCGAAACCCTGGCGCCTAACGCCCAGGTCAGCAACGTGAGTGAAACCCCCATCGAGAACCTGTACGAAGTGCGCTTTGGTGCGCAGATCTTCTATATGAGCGGGGATGGCCGTTACGTGCTGGAGGGGGAGATGGTGGAACTGGACACACGCCAGAATCTCACCGCATCGGCCCGTTCCCAGGGGCGTCAGGAAATCCTGAAAGACCTGAGCGAAGACAGCATGGTGGTTTTTCCGGCCGAGGGTGAGGCCCGTCATGCCATCACTGTCTTCACCGATGTGGACTGCCCCTACTGCCGACGTTTGCACGATGAGGTGGCCGATCTGAATGAGCAGGGTGTGACCGTTCGTTACCTGATGTTCCCCCGCGCTGGTGAAGGCTCCGAGACCTACGAGAAGATGGTGTCCATCTGGTGTGCCGATGATCGCGCTCAGGCGATGGATCAGGCCAAGTCCGGTGACTCCATCAACCGGGATGCGTGTGAAACGCCGGTGCGTGAACACCTGCGGGCGGGGCAGATGATGGGCGTGAATGGCACGCCGGCCATTGTGTTGGAGAGTGGCGACATGATTCCCGGTTACCGTCCAGCGGGTGAGATTGTCCAGATGATTCAGCACGTATCCGGTGGTCGTTGATCCCGCCAGTGACTTGAAATCTGAATGTTTGCCCCGAGAGTAAAAAGGCATCCGCCGGCCCTCGGCCGGGGGCACACCCATTTGGTACAAGACAAGTTCAGTACAAGGTCCACTCATGAGCACTTCCCCGACCCTTATTGATGTCACCCAGGACAACTTTCACGCCGTCGTCATCGAGGGCTCGCAACAGCGCCCGGTACTGGTGGATTTCTGGGCGGATTGGTGTCAGCCCTGCCAGATGCTCATGCCCATCCTGGCCAAGCTGGTCGAGGAATATGCCGGTGGGTTTGTGCTCGCCAAGGTGAACAGCGACCAGCAACAGGAACTGGCCCTTCAATATGGCGTGCGCAGCCTCCCAACCGTATTGGTCTTCCGCGATGGCGAACCGGTGGATCAGTTCATGGGGGTGCAGCCGGAGTCCACGATCCGTCAGTTGCTGGAGAAGCACCTGCCTGGGCCGGGTTCCGAGGCACGTGGGGCTGCACGGGAAGCGCTGAAAGCGGGGGATGCCAACGCCGCCTTGGCCCAACTGGAGATTGCACGCGAGGCCAACCCGGAGGATGAGGCGCTCAAGATCGATCAGGCGCGTGCCCTGCTGATGCTGGGCCGCGTGGATGAGGCAGAGGCCGTGATGAAAACGGTGCCCGTGCATCTTCACCAGGAGGATGCGGGTCGGCGCGTGGACGCTGAGCTTCGGCTGGCCCGGGCGCGCGGCGATCTGGCAGAGCTCCCCGCCCTGGAGGCCCGCCTGGACGAGCACCCGGACGACCCGGAGGCACTGCACCGGGTGGGGGCCGCGAGGCTTCTGGAAGGCGAATACGAGCCGGGTCTGGCCATGCTCATGCAGCTCATGAAAAAACATCGCCAGTATGGCGAGGATGCGGGCCACAAGGGGCTGCTGGCGGCGTTCGAGTTGCTGGGAGCCCGGCATCCGCTGGTGAATGACTATCGTCGCAAGATGATGGCGCTGATGTTCTGAGCCGGGCTTGAACCACTGTTTCCATCCCGGGTCAGGGGAGGCGGCCGGGTGCCGGACTTGCCACCCACGATGATGTCCCATACAGTACCCGCGCCCTGGCAGACGACGATTGCACGCGCATGAGCGCCTCATCTTCCTATACCTCATCCGATATCGAAGTCCTCTCCGGACTCGACCCGGTGCGCAAGCGCCCCGGGATGTACACCGATACCTCCCGGCCCAACCACATGGCCCAGGAGGTGATCGACAACTCCGTGGACGAGGCCATCGCGGGTCACGCCAATCGCATGGACGTGATCCTGCACGCGGATGGTTCCGTATCGGTCACCGATAACGGTCGCGGCATGCCCGTGGACCTGCATCCCAAGGAAAAACGCCCTGGGGTGGAGGTGATCCTGGGCACGCTGCATGCCGGCGGCAAGTTTTCCAACAAGAGCTACCGCTTCTCGGGTGGTCTGCATGGTGTGGGCGTGTCGGTGGTGAATGCCCTGTCGGAAAGGCTGGAAGTCACCATCCGGCGTGACGGCAAGGAACACCACATGCGCTTTGCCGACGGCCACAAGGTCACCGACCTGAAGGTGGTGGGCGAGGTGGGCAAGCGCAATACCGGCACCTGCCTGCGCTTCTGGCCCAACGGCCAGTATTTTGATACCCCCCGGTTTTCCGTGCCCCGTCTCAAGCACATCCTGCGGGCCAAGGCCGTGTTGTGCCCTGGGCTTGCGGTGTCCTTCTTCGACGAGATCACCGGCGAGCGCTGCGACTGGTGCTACGAGGCGGGCCTGCGGGATTACCTGGTGGAATCCCTGGACGGCGCCGAGCAAGTGCCCGATGAGCCCTTCATGGGGAGCGTCAGCGGCGAGACCGATGCGGTGGACTGGGCGGTGGTGTGGTTGCCTGAGGGGGGCGAGGGCGTGGCCGAGAGCTATGTCAATCTCATCCCCACGGCCCAGGGGGGCACCCATGTGAATGGTCTGCGCACCGGCCTGACCGAGGCAGTGCGCGAATTCTGCGAATTTCGCAACCTGGTGCCCCGGGGCGTGAAACTGGCCCCGGAAGACGTCTGGGAGAATGTGGCCTATATCCTCTCCTTCAAGATGCTTGAGCCCCAGTTTGCCGGCCAGACCAAGGAGCGTTTGTCGTCCCGCGAGGCAGCTCCGTTTATCTCCGGCGTGGTCAAGGACAGCTTCAGCCTCTGGCTGAACCAACACCCGGGGGCCGGGGAGCGCATCGCCGAGCTGGCCATTAACAGCGCCCAGAAGCGTATGCGGGCCGGCAAGAAGGTGGTCCGTAAGAAGGTCACCCAGGGGCCCACCCTGCCAGGCAAACTGGCCGATTGCGCCGCCCAGGATCTGGGTCGCACCGAGCTGTTCCTGGTGGAAGGGGATTCCGCCGGTGGCTCCGCCAAGCAGGCCCGGGACCGGGAGTTCCAGGCCATCATGCCCCTACGGGGCAAGATCCTGAATGCCTGGGAGGTGGATCCGGACCAGATACTTGCCTCCCAGGAGATCCACGACATCACCGTGGCCATTGGCGTGAATCCAGGCGCCGAAGATCTCAAGGATCTGCGTTACGGCAAGATCTGCATCCTGGCGGACGCGGACTCCGATGGCCTGCACATTGCGACACTTTTGTGTGCCCTGTTCGTGCGGCATTTCCGGCCGTTGGTGGAGCAGGGGCGGGTGTACGTGGCCATGCCGCCGCTGTTCCGGGTGGATGTGGGCAAGGAGATCTTCTACGCCCTGGACGAGGACGAGAAACAGGGCATCCTGCAGCGCATTGCGGCCGAGAAGAAGAAGGGCAAGGTGGCAGTGACGCGGTTCAAGGGGTTGGGCGAGATGAACCCGTTGCAGCTGCGCGAGACCACCATGGCCCCGGATACCCGCCGGCTGGTCCAACTGACGCTTGAGGCCGGCGATGACACCCTCGCCCTGCTGGACATGCTGCTGGCCAAGAAGCGCGCCTCCGACCGCCGAGGCTGGCTGGAGTCCAAGGGACATCTGGCAGAAGTGGATTGAGCGGGGCCAGAAGCCCCTCTCCCCTCACCCCAGCCCCTCTCCCCGGAGGGGAGAGGGGCTGAACTCCCTTCTTACCTGCGGTGAGAATGTGTTCGGAGATGAGGGGTTAAACTCCCTTCTCCCCCGCGGGGAGAAGGGCGGGGATGAGGGGCACGGCGGGCACTGTGCCGGGGTTTTTCCCTCATTCCAACCCCCTTTCCTCGAACAAGGAGAGGGGCTTAACTTCAGGAATCGACAGGTATACACGTGGCAAAACCAATGGTTGGATTCGGAACGCGCCTGGGGCTGATCCTGCTCAGCTTCGCGGGCATCATCATCGCCATGACCGGTATTCTGGAGCTGGCCTCCGGCGGCGTGGGCAGCTTCTATCCGCCTGAGTGGCGTTTTCCCGGCTACGCTGTGGTCATGATCGTTGGCGGGTATCTGATGATGGCGCCCATGGGCTGGATCTACATGCGGGATGCCAAAACCGATGACTGAGTTCCGCTGATCCATGAGCCATCTCGAACTGAACCTGGACGGCGTTGAACAGCAGCCGCTGCGCACCTTTACGGAAAAGGCGTACCTGGACTATTCCATGTACGTCATCCTGGATCGTGCACTGCCCCACGTGGGCGATGGCCTCAAGCCCGTGCAGCGGCGGCTGATCTATGCCATGAGTGAGCTGGGCCTGTCGGCCCTGTCCAAACACAAGAAGTCCGCCCGTACCGTGGGCGATGTGCTCGGCAAGTACCATCCCCATGGGGATTCCGCCTGTTATGAGGCCATGGTGCTGCTGGCGCAGCCTTTCTCATCCCGTTATCCGTTTGTGGACGGGCAGGGCAACTGGGGCTCCCCGGATGATCCCAAGTCCTTTGCCGCCATGCGCTACACTGAGGCGCGCCTGTCCCCCTACGCCCAGTTGCTCCTCTCGGAGCTGGGGCAGGGCACGGCGGATTGGGTACCCAACTTCGATGGCACCATGGAAGAACCCAAGGTGCTGCCGGCCCGATTGCCCAACGTCCTGTTGAATGGCGGCTCGGGAATTGCCGTGGGGATGGCCACCGACATCCCACCCCACAATCTTCGTGAGGTGGCGCGTGCCTGCATCTGCCTGCTGGAAAACCCGGATGCCGGGCTGGAGCAGATCTGCGAGCACATTCAGGGTCCGGATTTCCCCACCGAGGCGGAGATCATTACACCACGCCGGGAACTCATGGCCCTGTATCGCACCGGTCATGGCAGCCTGCGCATGCGTGCCCGCTTTGAGCGGGAGAATGGTGACATCATCGTCACGGCACTGCCATTCCAGGTGTCCGGGGCCAAGGTGCTTGAGCAGATCGCAGGGCAGATGAATGCCAAGAAACTGCCCATGGTGGAAGACCTGCGGGACGAGTCGGACCATGAGCATCCCACCCGTCTGGTGATCACACCCCGCTCCAACCGTGTGGATCTGGAGGGCCTGATGGCCCACCTGTTCGCCACCACCGACCTGGAGCGCAGTTACCGGGTCAATCTGAACCTGATTGGTCTGGATGGCCGGCCCCAGGTGAAAAGTCTGCCGGTGCTGCTGGCCGAGTGGCTGGAATTCAGGGTCGAGACGGTGCGCCGTCGCCTGCAGTGGCGCCTGGACAAGGTGCTCAAGCGTCTGCACGTCCTGGAAGGCCTGCTGATCGCCTACCTGAATATCGATGAGGTGATCCGTATCATCCGTGAGCATGACGCGCCCAAGCCTGTGCTCGTGGAGCGCTTTGGTCTCACGGACATCCAGGCTGAGGCCATCCTGGAACTCAAGCTGCGCCACCTGGCCCGCCTGGAGGAGATGAAGATCCGCGGCGAGCAGGATGAGCTGGAGCAGGAGCGGGATCATCTGCAGTCGGTACTGGGTGCCGATGCCAGGCTGCGTGGTCTGGTGCGTGACGAGATCGAAGCGGATGCAGAGAAATTCGGCGATGATCGCCGCTCGCCCATCGTTGAGCGTGCTGCGGCCCAGGCCCTGGATGAGTCTGCTCTGGTCCCCGCCGAACCCCTCACCGTGGTGCTATCGAAGATGGGATGGGTGCGCGCCGCCAAGGGGCATGAGGTGGATGCCCAGGGGCTGAATTACAAGTCTGGCGATGCCTATCAATCCGATACACAGGGGCGAAGCAACCAGCAGGCCGTATTCCTGGATTCCACGGGGCGCACCTACGCCCTGGCCGCGCATACCCTGCCATCAGCTCGAGGGCAGGGTGAGCCGATCTCGGGGCGGCTGTCGCCACCCGATGGGGCACGCTTCGTGGGGGTGATGATGGGGGCAGGGGAGGACCTGTATCTGATGTCCACCGATCACGGTTACGGCTTCATCTGCCGCCTGGAGGATATGATCTCCCGTAATCGCGCTGGCAAGGCGGTGATCACCGTGCCCCAGGGGGCCAGCGTGCGTCACCCCATGCGGGTGCGCGACCCTCAGCACCAGTATCTGGCGGCGGCCACCACCGACGGTTATCTGTTGCTTCTCCCCCTCTCGGAGCTGCCCTGCATGCCCCGGGGCAAGGGCAACAAGATCATCAACGTCCCCGCTGCCCGCCTCAAGGCCGGTGAGGAGTTCCTGGCAGACCTGACCCTATTGGACGCCGGTGACAGCCTCACCGTGGTGGCCGGCAAGAAGTTCAAGACCCTCAAGCCGGATGAATGGCGGGAATACCTGGGAGAACGCGGCCGACGCGGCACCAAGCTGCCCCGAGGCTTCCAGAAAGTGGACATCCTCAGGCCTAATTGAGGAAAAGCAGGAAAAGGGGACAGACCCCTTTTTCTCTTTCCTCTTTGACCCTTTTCCCGCCTGGTAGCTGAGAAAAAGGGGTCTGTCCCCTTTTCCTGCTTGTGGGGCGCGCTTGAATTTTTAACTGGAAACCCCATCTAATAAGCCGGTTAGAATCGGCAATCTTCTCATTGACGGAGAGAACATGAAGCGTATCGCCCTTTTCCTGGCCACTAACCTGGCCATTATCGTGGTGCTCAGTATCACCCTGCGGATTCTGGGCGTGGAACAGATCCTGGATGAGTCAGGCACTGGCCTGAATCTGAATGCCCTGCTGATCTTCGCGCTGGTGTTTGGTTTCGGTGGCTCGTTCATCTCCCTGGCCATCTCCAAATGGATGGCCAAGAAGACCATGGGTGTCAAGGTGATTGAACAGCCCGGCAACCCTACCGAACAGTGGCTGGTGGATACCGTGCGTCGTCAGGCCAAGCAGGCCGGGATCGGCATGCCCGAGGTGGGTGTTTTCGACTCCCCCGACCCCAACGCCTTTGCCACCGGCATGAGCAAGAATAACGCCCTCGTTGCGGTGAGCACGGGCCTGATGCAAAACATGGGGCAGGATGAGGTGGAAGCCGTTTTGGGTCACGAAGTGAGTCACGTGGCCAATGGTGACATGGTGACGCTGGCCCTGATCCAGGGGGTGGTGAACACCTTCGTGATCTTCCTGGCTCGGGTGATCGGGCATTTCGTGGATCGGGTGGTGTTCAAGAACGAAGAGGGCCACGGGCCTGCCTTCTGGATTGCCACCATCGTTGCGGAGATCGTCCTGGCCATCCTGGCCTCCATCATCGTGATGTGGTTCTCCCGCCAACGGGAGTTCCGCGCCGACACCGGTGGTGCCAGTCTTTCCAGTCGGGACAAGATGATCTCGGCCCTGGAACGTCTGCGTGCCGCCCAGGGTCAGCCGTCGCAGATGCCGGATCAGATGCAGGCGTTCGGTATTCGGGGCGGTGGTGTGACCCAGGGCCTCAAGCGCCTGTTCATGACGCATCCGCCCCTGGAAGAGCGGATCATGGCGCTGAAGTCCGGGCGCTGAGATCGGCGCGTTCGCCCCTCACCCCACCCCCCCCTTCTCCCCCAAGGGGAGACGGGCTAGAACTCCCTTCTCCCCTTGGGGGAGAAGGGTCGGGGATGAGGGGAGAGGGGGCTTTAACCCATGGTCGAGAAGTCGTATTCCAGGTTTTCAGAGGGCGGCTGCAGGAAGTTGCCCTGGATGTAATTGATCCCCAACCCCCACAGGATGGACAGGCTGTTGGCGTCTTCCACCTGCTGGGCGAGGATCAGGCGGTTCTGTGAGTGGGCCGTGTCCGTGATCTGGCGCATGGCCTTCTGGTTCTCTTCGCTGCTGTGCAGATTCTTGGTGAATGAGGCATCCACCTTGAGGTAGTCCGCCGGGAAGTGGTTAAGCACCTGGAAGGGATTCAGGCCGTTGCCGAAATCTTCCAGAGCCAGTTGGCAGTGGACACTCTTGAGCGCTTTGGCAAATTCCTTGGCCTGTTTCAGATAGGCCACCACCGTATTCTCCTTGAGCTCAAACACCACGCATTCTGCGGGAATGCGGTATTCCTTGAGGCGCTCCATGATCCAGGGCAGCATGCCCGGATCGTGAAGTGAGCCGGCGGTGATCTTGATGAAAAAGAGGGTCTCGTGGCCGTCCTTGCGTTGTGCCGCCAAGCGCTGTACTGCATGGTTGATCACCCAGCGGTCCAGGGCCTTGGCCATGTCAGTGCGCTCGGCGCTGGGCATGAAATGGGCAGGGCTGATGGCTTCACCATTCTCATCCAGCAGCCGCATGAACACCTCGTAACGCTCGCCGCTCTCGCCGTGCAGACTCACCACGGGCTGATACAGAAGGTGGAGGCGGTTGTCCCGGATCGCCTCGCTGATGCGGGCGGTCCAGGTCTCGTCCAGTTGCTTTTGGGTCATCTCCCGTTCCTTGGGGCGATAGATGACCACGTGGTGGCCGTTACCTTCCCGGGCGGCCTGCTGACAGGCCTTTTGGGCACGGGAGAGCAACTCATTCATATCGGGGGCATTTTCATCGATCTGGGCCACACCCATGGAGGCGGTGCAGGTCAGGGAGCGGCCCTCCACATCGCAGATGTGATTGGCGATGGTTTCCAGGATGCCATGGGTGAAGCGTTCCAGCGTCTCGCTTTCCCATTGCCGGGTAAGAATGGCGAAGGCCTCGCCGTCGAAGCGCGCAACGATATCATCCTCCGCACAGACTTCCTCCAGCAGCTTGCCGATATCTCCCAGCACCAGATCACCGCCGGCCACCCCCACCGTATCGCGGATGCTGGAAAAGCGGTCGATACGAAGTTCGATCAGTGAGGCGTTGCCGTTGCCCTGGGTGGCCTTGCTAAAGGCATCCTGCAAGCGCTCCATGAAATACTGGCGATTGTACAGGCCGGTAATGAGATCTCGCTGGGCCAGGTAGTTGAGCTGCTTTTCCAGCTCCCGGGTGTTGCTGGTGCGGTTACGGATGAGGATCTGGGTGCAGGGCTCACCATCGATGGTGGCGGGGCTGAATTCCATCTGCACAGCCAGGGATTCACCGCCTGCGGTGCGGATCTGCAGATCCAGGGGCTTGGGGTCGGAGGTCTCCTGGTCCTGCCCCCGGTTGCGCTCATAGGCGCGCAGGAAGTCCTTGAGTGCCTGTTGGTTTTCCCGAGAGACCATGTCCATGAGGGGAATGCCCTCGATGTCGTCCAGGTGAGAGTAGCCGAACAACTCCAGGTAAGAGGTGTTGGCGTAGGTGTGCATGCCCTCATGGACGTAGGCAATGGCGTCACGGGAGCTGTCCAGGAGGGTCTTGCAGCGTCTTTCCGTGTCCCTGAGGCCAGACTCGTAAGTCTTCAGGCGGCGCCATTGCCGCTGGAACTCGGCGGCCCGTGTGACCACGTAACGCAGGTGGTCCAGGCGGTTTTTCTGCACCATGTCGTGGGCGCCCATTTCCATGCAGTCCACCACGTCCACATCCGGGGACGTGGCCACGGCCACGATGGGGGCATGGCGACCCATGCTCTTGTTGGCCTTCACCACCTTCGCCAGGGTCAGGCTGGGGTGGTTCAGGGTGCAGATGATCACGTCCGGGGTGTGACTGCGAAGCTTTTCGTGGAGTTCTTCCTCGTCTTCCGCGCGTTCCGGTCTGACCGCAAATCCGGCGGACTTGAGGGTGCTGACCATCATCTCGGCGTCGTTGAGATCATCATCGATGATCAGAAGGCGGATGATATTTTCCATGCGATCCGGGCCTGCTCGGGCGGGAAACATGATCGACGGTTACGCCGATCCCCCATGTTGTCCGGCGATTATACAGACAATGCCTGAGCGGTCACCAACGAGCGGGCTGGATACGCTAGAGGATGTCTGGCCAGAGTGCCTCTTCCCGGTCTGTCGTTTCGCGGTCAGCGTCCCCTCTGGACGGTGCCGGGAGGAATTGGAATTGAGTGAACAGACTGGACTGGGTTTCGATGGCAGAGAGGGTGATCTCACGGGTGCGGCCTGCCAGGGTGACGGACACCCGTTCGTTCGTCTCGAACAGGCCAGCCCGGCAGATCAGGGTGGCACGTTGTTCCAGTACCTTGACCCGCGGCAGCAGCAGGCTCGGGACAGGGCGCCCCAGGGGGCGACCATGCCGCATCGGGCTGATCTCTGCCGGCATGGCCTTGGGAGCCAGCATCTTGACGCCCACTTCCAGGCTGGAATCGCTGTGATTGCGTATCCAGCGGACCATGCCGGGGCGCCACTGTCCGCGTCCCGAGGTGGAGTCCCGCAGGGCGATGAGCTCACCTACCTGCACGCGCACGCTCATGTCGCCCCGCCAGCCCAGCCGGAAGCCACCGGCGCTGGCGTCGAGGACCTCCCAGGGACTGGGTGTGGGGTTGTTCTCCTGGGTGGGCGGCGGCGCTGAATGGTCTGCCGTGGTGCGGTCAGTCACCAGATTGCCTTTGGCAATGGCGTCCCAGACGCTGGAACTCACATCCTGGGGCAGGTCTGCCAGGTAGCGCACGGTAATGCCCTCGCCCTGGTCGCGTGGGTTGTCAGACATCCTTTCCAGGGACAGTTCCTCAAAGGCCATGTCCCGCTCTTGCTCCTGCCCGAGTGGACGGAGTTCAGGGTTCACGGCCTCGCGGATCACGGAGTGGATGGCATTGATGCCCAGCATGACGTCAATGTGGCCATCGCGTGACATGCGGCTGAAGCGACGTCGGGCGCTGTTGGTCCACGCCTGAAGGACGCGGGCTGCGGTGTCTGCGTGGAGCGGGCCGAGGGTATCCTGACTGTTGCTGCGCATCCCTTCCCGTATCTGACGGATCAACGGGAGCAGGTTGAGGTAACGCACGGTTTCATGCCGGCTGGCCTCGGACTCATGAATATGGGCCGGTGGCTCATCAGCGCCTGGGGCCACCACGTAGAGGTAGCCGGCATTGTCCGCCACCGGGGATGCGGTGATGGCACAGGCATCAGCGGCTTTCTCCAGGTAGCGGGCCACGGCGTCGGCATCTCCCTGATGCAGGGTGAGCGGTTCCGCCAGGCTGTAGAGGCTCATCTGCTTGTAGGTTTGCGCCACCGTGCAACGCCGCTGAACATCCAGATGGGGATCCTTGATTTCCTGGGTGGCGAGTTGTTTTTGTTCAGCCAGGTGGTAGAGCCAGTGGGCCTGTTCCCACAACCCCTCGGGCGTGGGTTGGTACAGACGCCCGGCGTGAAAGTGGCTTTCCGCCAGGGCGCGCATGGCCCGATGAATGGCCAGGGCCAGGTGGCGCGGGGCCAGAGCATTCGTGCCGGAACTGCCCGCCTGTACCACCTTGAGGTAGCCGGTGGCGACCTCGTGAAGAAGGTCGGTGTTGATGTTCGCAATGCGCTGGCTGCGGGCGGGTAGCGGCAGGGCGCGACTGATGAAGTGTCGGGCCAGCTGATCACCGATCAGTTTACGGGTCGGGCGCAGCAGTTCGAGGATTTCCAGGCGGTCGTAGGGGGAGACCTGCGACTGGTTGAATGCCGTCAGGCCCTGGTAAAACAGTCGGGTGGTTTCGCCGGTGTTGGCCAGGGGCAGGCTCTTGAGCCAGCGCTTGACCTTGCGTGGCTGCGTGGGGAATGGCTCGGTGTCCAGGTGCATTGATGGGGTCCCGACCAGCATGGCGGCGTGCTCCAGCGTGTCTCTTGAGTGCATACAGAGACATTAAAAAGTGTGACGTAGTTCACTTATTTTATAGCGCACGTCGAGAATATTTACAAATAAGTGTGTGGGGTAGGGTTCGTATGGGGGGGATATGAGTGGGATCAGATCACCGGGGACTTTCCGGCGGCCCCAGGGATTTCCCGGACCAGCCGGGGTAGCAGGTAGCCGGGCTGATCGGCCGCCAATGCCTGCATGAGTTCAACGGCAACGACATCTTCCACCGCGAAATGCGTGGCCCCGCACACCGGGTCCAGCAGGTGCAGGTAATAAGGCTGCACGCCCGAGTCGAACAGGGCCTCGCCAAGATCACGCAGGGCAGCGACGTTGTCATTGACGCCACGCAAGAGAACGGCCTGATTGAAAATTCGCACACCGGCCTGAGCCAGGGCCGCGAAGGCGTTACGGGTGGACGGATCGAGTTCCTGGGCGTGGTTGGCGTGGATCACCATCACCACTCGCAGACGGGTATCAGCAATCCATTGAATGAGATCCGCGCCAATGCGTTCGGGAAGGATCACCGGTAGCCGGGTGTGCAGCCGCAGGGTGCGCAGGTGGTTGATTCGGGCAAGATCCCTTGCCATGGCCGCCAGTTCCCCGTCGGTCAGCATCAGCGGGTCGCCGCCGCTGAGAATGACCTCATGGATGTCCGGCCGCGCGCGCAGCCAGGCCAGTGTGTGTGGCCAGTGGTTGCGCCCGGCCGAGGCCTGCCCATAGGGGTAATGGCGGCGAAAGCAGTAACGGCAGTGAATGGCGCAGGCCCCGGTGGCGATCAGCAAGGCCCGGCCCGCGTATTTCTGGATGACGCCCGGGGCGGCCATGGCATCAAGGTCCCCCACCGGGTCTTTCACGAATCCGGGCGCTTGCTGAAGCTCGTTTCCCATGGGCAATACCTGGCGCAGCAGGGGGTCGTTCGGGTTGCCCGACTGCATGCGGGCCACGTAGCTCTCCGGCACCTTCAGGCGAAACTGCTGCGCCGCCATCCGGGCCGTGGGCAGCAATCCTGCATCCAGGTCCAGGCGTCGGATCAAAACCTCGGGATCGGTGATGGCTTGGGCCAGTGCCGTCTGCCAGGCGCAAGCCTGACGGTCGGCAGTCAATCGCGTTATCATTGGCGGCTTTACCCAGAGGGCGGACACGGGACAGTCGGTCATTTTGCCGCGTTTCCCGGGCCCGGTGCCAGTTTCGCCCCGGATGCGTCCGGCATCCACGGTTTTCCCTTACCCCAATGCGAGCCCGAGGGGCTCGACCCGGAGAGCTTCGAGTATGGCAACCTACAGCACCAATGAATTCAAGAGCGGGCTCAAGATCCTGATGGACGGCGACCCCTGTACCATCGTGGAGAACGAGTTCGTCAAGCCTGGCAAGGGGCAGGCCTTCAGCCGCGTAAAGATCCGCAATCTCAAGACCGGCCGGGTACTGGACAAGACCTTCAAGTCCGGCGAGTCGGTGGAAGCCGCCGACGTCATGGACACGGAGATGCAGTACCTCTATAACGATGGCGAGTTCTGGCATTTCATGGTGCCCGATAACTTCGAGCAGTACGCTGCCGGGGAGACCGCCGTGGCGGATGCCATGAAGTGGCTCAAGGAACAGGACACCTGTGTGGTGACCCTGTGGAACAATTCCCCGTTGTCGGTGGCGCCGCCCAACTTCGTGGAACTCACCATTACCCAGTGCGACCCGGGCATCCGCGGCGATACCGCCACCGGCGGCACCAAGCCGGCCACCCTGGAGACCGGCGCGGTGGTCAAGGTGCCTTTGTTCGTCAACGAGGGCGATGTGATCCGCGTGGATACCCGTAGCGGCGAGTACGTGTCGCGGGCATGACCTGGGCGCCGGCTGCCGCGCTGGAGCGGTTACGCCAACGGGCACGCCTGCTGGCAGACATCCGCGCCTTCTTCGCCTGCCGTGGGGTGCTGGAGGTGGAAACCCCGTACCTGTCCACCGCCGGCGCCACCGACCCTGCCATCCAGAGCCTCTCGGTACCTATGGGGGGCGGCCGGCGCTGGCTCCATAGCTCTCCCGAATTTCCCATGAAACGGCTGCTGGCGGCGGGAAGCGGGGATATCTACCAGATCGCCCGTGTGTTCCGGGGGGAGGAGGCAGGGCGCCGTCACAACCCGGAATTCACCCTGTTGGAGTGGTACCGGGTGGGCTTTGACCATCATGCGCTGATGGCCGAGGTGGAAGCCCTGATCCGCCAGGTGGCCGGCGACCGGCTCGCGGCCCCCGCGCAGGTGCTGACCTACCGCGAGGCCATGCTCCGCCACGCTGGCGTGGATCCGTTCCAGGCGGGGGAGATGGAATTATCCCGCCGCGCCCGGTCCCTGGGGCTGGATGTGCAGGGCAGCCTGGATCGGGATGGCTGGCTGGATCTGCTGATGTCCATGGTGGTCTGTGAGGCCTTTCCGGCGAACACCCTGACCCTTGTTCACGACTATCCGGCCAGTCAGGCGGCCCTGGCGCGGGTGCGCCCCGGAGAGCCCCCCTTGGCCGAGCGTTTTGAGGTGTATTGGGGGGCCATGGAGCTGGCCAACGGCTTTCACGAACTGGGGGATGCGGCGGAGCAGCGTCGCCGTTTCCAGGCGGATCGGGACCGTCGGGCGCAGCAGGGCCTGTCACCGGTGCCGCTGGATGAGCGGCTGATCGAGGCCCTGGAGGCCGGTTTGCCGGACTGTGCCGGTGTGGCCCTGGGGGTGGATCGTCTGGCGATGTGTCTGTTTGGCGTGGAGACTCTCCGCGATGTGCTCGCCTTCGATTGGGAGCGGGCCTAGGGATTCGAGCGCATGCCCACTGGCTTCATCCAGCCCAGGGCCTCACCCATCTTCAGCTTGCGTCCACCGGTCAGTTCATCAGACCACTCGACGGCGCCCTCCGGCAGCAGCAGGATGACCGTTGAGCCCAGGTTGAAACGGCCCATCTCATCGCCCCGGGACAGACTCACCGTTTCGGATCGGTGGTCCTTCACTTCCAGCTTCCGTGGTAGGCGGGGCGTGACCTCACCGGACCAGACAGTCTCGATGGAGGCCACATTGATGGCCCCCACCAGCACCATGGCCAAGGGGCCCATGTCGGTGTCGAAGAGGCAGACCAGGCGCTCGTTGCGGGCGAACAGCCGCGGAATGGTGCGGGTGGTGAAGGGGGCCACCGAGAACAGCCGGCCGGGCACGTAGACGGTTTCCCGAAGCACGCCATCCCAGGGCATGTGTACCCGGTGATAGTCGCTGGGGGACAGGTACTGGGTGATGAAATTCCCATTCATGAACGGCGCCGCTCGCTCCGGGCAGCCTCCCAGGAGTTCCTGAGCCGAATAGTCATGTCCCTTGGCCTGGATCATGCGCCCGTCGCGCAGGCGGCCAAACTGGCTGACACGGCTATCCGCAGGGCTGAGCAGGGCATCCGGATGCGTGTCCAGGGGGCGGGCGTCAGGATGCAGGGCCCGGGTGAACAGGGCATTGAAACTGGCGTAGTGGGCGGGCTCCGGATCCAGGGCCTCGGCCATGTTGAGCCCGTATTGACGAATGAACCAGCGTGCCACCGGGTCCTTCAGGCGGGTCTCCCAGCGTGATAATCGGTACACCCCCCGCGAGAGGGCGTGGTGGGGCAGCAGATACAGGGGCAGGGCCTTGAGCCAGTCCTGCCAGTTGGCCTCTTGATCGCTCATGGGAGTATTATCCCACAGCCCTCCATCACCCGCATGAATCTCATGGACATCTCCTTTGACACCGACGACCTGGTCACGGTGCGTGATTACATCCGCTTCGGCATGAGCCGGTTCACGGCCGCCGGTCTCACCTTCGGTCATGGCACCGACAATGCCCTGGACGAGGCCGCCTGGCTGGTCTTCCACGCCCTGCATCTCCCCCATGACCTCTCGGGTGCCTGGCTGGATTGTCGCCTTACCCGGGAGGAACGTCGTCAGGTGGCAGCTCTGTTACACCAGCGGGTGGAGACCCGCAAGCCGGCTGCCTACCTCACCGGCCGGGCCTTTTTCATGGGGATGGAATTCAAGGTGGACGAGCGGGTGCTGGTACCGCGTTCGCCCCTGGCAGAGCTGATCGGTCAGGGGTTTGCGCCCTGGGTCGACCCCGGCCGGGCGGGGCGGGTGCTGGACCTGTGCACCGGCAGCGGCTGCATTGGCATCGCCTGCGCCCATGTGTTCCCGGATGCCCGGGTGGATCTGAGTGATGTGTCCCCGGATGCCCTGGCCGTGGCCCGGGAGAATATCCGGCTGCATGGGCTCGAGGATCGCGTGGAGGCCCTGGAGTCGGACCTGATGGCGGGGCTTGGGTCGCGGTGTTACGACATCATCGTGAGTAATCCGCCCTATGTGGACGCTGCTGACATGGCGGCGCTGACCCCGGAATTTCGCCATGAACCGGAACTGGGACTTTCGTCCGGTCCCGATGGCCTGGAAGCCACGCTGCGTATCCTGAAAGACGCCGGTCGGCACCTGAATGCCGGTGGCATCCTGGTGGTGGAGGTGGGGAATAGCGCCCCGGCCCTGGAGGCCCGCCTGCCGGATGTGCCGTTCACCTGGCTGGAGTTCGAGCACGGGGGGCAGGGGGTCTTCCTGCTCACTGCCGAGCAGGTGCAGTCGCTCTGAGGTGAGGCCTGTCCGGCGGGGTGCACCAGTGGATCCCGCATGGCTCCCACATGGCACAAGTCACGCAAATGACCGGTTGGGCGTGCCAATCGAGTTCGGCATGTTTATGATGAACGGTTACAATACATGATCAACACTCTATCCCCGGGTACCTAGCCGCCATGAGCTTGTCGCAGACCATCGATTTCGATCTGGACCTGATCAACCGTTATAACACGGCGGGTCCCCGCTACACGTCCTATCCCACGGCGGTACAGTTCCACGAAGGCTTCGGGGCGGAGCGCTACGCGGAGATGGCCAAGGAAACCAATGCCAGCGGGCGACCGCTGTCGCTGTACTTCCACATCCCCTTCTGCGATACGGTGTGCTTCTACTGCGCCTGCAACAAGGTGGTCACCAAGGATCGCACCAAGGCCAAGCCCTATCTGGATCGTCTGTACAAGGAAATGGCCATGCAGGGGGCGCTGTTCGACAAGTCCCGGCCGGTGACCCAGCTGCACTGGGGTGGTGGCACGCCCACCTTCATCTCCCACGACGAGATGACCGAACTCATGGGCAAGACGGCCGAGCACTTTGGTTTGCTGGATGACGATACCGGCGAGTACTCCATCGAGATCGACCCGCGGGAAGTGGACGACAGCACCCTGGGCCTGCTGCGCAAGCTGGGCTTCAACCGCATCAGCCTGGGTGTGCAGGACTTTGACGAGAGAGTGCAAAAGTCCGTGAACCGCGTGCAGAGCGAGTCGCTGGTGCTGGGCGTGCTGGAAGAGGCCAGAAGCCTGGGCTTCCGTTCCACCAGCGTGGACCTGATCTACGGCCTGCCCCATCAGGATCGCAAGACCTTTGGGGACACCATCGACAAGATCATCAAGGTGGATCCGGCCCGGATCTCGGTGTTCAACTACGCCCACCTGCCGGATCGCTTCAAGCCCCAGCGCCGCATCGACGAGGAGGCCCTGCCCAGCCCCGGGGAGAAGCTGGCCATGCTGCAGCAGACCATCCAGCAGCTCACGGAGGCCGGTTACGTGTACATCGGCATGGACCACTTCGCCAAGCCCGACGACGAACTGGCAGTGGCCCAGCGGGACCACACCCTCTACCGTAACTTCCAGGGGTATTCCACCCACTCCAACTGTGACCTGGTGGGCCTGGGTTCCACCAGCGTGGGCGTGGTAGGTAACAGCTACAGCCAGAACCACCATGACCTGGAAAAGTACTTCCAGTGCATCGATGAGGGCAGGCTGGCGGTCTTCCGCGGGGTGGAGCTGGACGCCGACGATGTGCTGCGCCGCGATGTGATCACCCGTCTGATCTGCCACTTCGAACTGGCCTTCGAGGACGTGGAAAAGGTGCACGGCATCAAGTTCAGGGATTACTTCGCCCGTGAACTCAAGGAGCTCAAGGCCATGGAAGATGATGGTCTGATCAAGATCTCCGGCAGCGCCATCACCGTGCAGCCCGCCGGTCGTCTGCTGATCCGTAACATCTGCATGACCTTTGACCGTTATCTGCGTGAGGCCACGGAACAGCGCTTCTCCCGCGTGATCTGATCCCGCCGCCCTCTGCCCTTACCCCAAACCCTCTCCCGCCTGGCGGGGGAGGGTCCATCCCACGGGGCCCGAGCATCCATGTCCGGAAACACCATAGGCAAGCTGTTTACTGTGACCAGCTTTGGCGAGAGCCACGGCCCGGCCATCGGCTGTATCGTCGATGGCTGCCCACCCGGTCTGCCATTGAGCGAGGCCGATCTGCAGGGGGACCTGGATCGGCGTCGTCCGGGGACCTCCCGGCATACCACCCAGCGCAGGGAGCCGGATCAGGTGAAGATCCTCTCCGGCGTCTTTGAGGGTGTGACCACCGGGACGCCGATTGGGCTTTTGATCGAGAACGCAGACCAGCGCTCCAAGGACTATTCGGAGATCGCCGAGCGCTTCCGGCCCGGTCATGCGGATTACACCTACTTCAAGAAATATGGCCTGCGGGATTACCGGGGCGGGGGTCGCAGTTCGGCCCGGGAGACCGCCATGCGGGTGGCCGCCGGTGGCATTGCCAAGAAGTATCTGCGTGAGCACTTCGGGGTGCAGGTGCGGGGTTATCTGGCGCAACTGGGGCCGATCCGTATCGAGACCGTGGACTGGTCCGTGGTGGACACCAACCCCTTCTTCTGTCCCGATGCCGCCAAGGTGCCGGAGCTGGAGGCCTATATGGATGCCCTGCGCAAGGAGGGGGATTCCATCGGTGCCCGCATCAACGTGGAGGCCTCGGGGCTGCCAGCCGGTTGGGGCGAGCCGGTATTCGACCGGCTGGACGCCGACATCGCCCATGCCATGATGGGCATCAATGCGGTCAAGGCGGTGGAGGTGGGTGATGGTTTTGCCTGTGTGGAGCAAAAAGGCACCGAACACCGGGATGAGATGACCTCGGAAGGATTTGTCTCCAACCATGCCGGCGGTGTGCTGGGCGGGATCTCCTCGAGTCAGGACATTCGCGTGAGCATGGCCTTGAAGCCCACCTCGAGCATCCGCTTGCCGGGACGATCCCTGGATGTGCATGGCGAGCCAGTGGAGGTGATCACCACCGGGCGCCACGACCCCTGCGTGGGCATCCGCGCCACCCCCATCGCCGAGGCCATGCTGGCCATCGTGCTGATGGATCATGCGCTGCGGCATCGGGGGCAGGTGGGGGGGCGTTAGGGGTTCCAGTTGCCCCCTCTGATCAACAGCGACCTCCCTTCTCCCCTCAGGGGAGAAGGGCCGGGGATGGGGGGAGCGGCGGGCACGACGCCCTGTTCGCCGCCCTCGCCCCAACCGCCTTGATTCCGGAAACACCATGCCTGCTTCGTACTGGAAACTCTCCAGCTTCTATTTTTTCTATTTCGCCAGCATCGGCGCCTTCATGCCCTACTGGGGCCTGTACCTGAAGGAGCAGGGCTTTGGCGCTGGGCAGATCGGCGAACTCATGGCCATCATCCTGGCCACCAAGATCATCGCCCCCAATGTCTGGGGCTGGCTGGCGGACCACACCGGCAAACGCACGCTGGTGGTGCGCATTGCTGCCGGTATGGCCATGATCTGCTTTGCCGGTTTGCTGTTTCACTCCGGCTACTGGTGGGTGGCGGTCACCATGGCCCTGTTCAGTTTCTTCTGGAACGCCGCGCTGCCCCAGTTCGAAGCCACCACCATGAATCACCTGGGCAAGAGCACCCACGCCTACAGCCGCATCCGGCTCTGGGGTTCCATCGGCTTCGTGCTCTCCGTAGGCAGCCTGGGGGCGGTATTCGAGACTGTGGGTGTGTCCTGGTTGCCCTGGATCGTTCTGACACTGCTGGGCGCCCTGTGGCTCAGCACCCTGCGGGTGCGAGATGGGGGGGTAGACCATTCCGGGCCCGAGCCGGAAACCCTGTGGACCACCCTGAAGATCCCGGCGGTGATCCTGCTTTTGGTGGCCTGTTTCATGATGCAGGCCAGTCACGGCCCCTATTATGCGTTCTTTACCCTGTATCTGGAGGAGCATGGCTACACCCGCACGGTGGCCGGTTATCTCTGGGCACTTGGGGTGCTGGCGGAGGTGGGTGTATTCCTGATGATGCATCGCTGGCTGCCGCGTTTTGGCGCCTGGCGTCTGCTCGCTCTGGCTCTGCTGATTACCGCGGTGCGCTGGGGGCTGTTGGCGGGTTTCGTGGACAGCCTGCCGCTGCTGGTGGTCATTCAATGCATGCACGCGGCCAGCTATGGCCTGTACCACGCGGCAGCCATCTCACTGATCCACCAGTTCTTCGTCGGGCGTCAGCAGGGTCGGGGTCAGGCCCTGTATTCCTCCCTCAGCTTTGGTCTGGGAGGCGCCATGGGAGCCCTGGCCAGTGGTTACATCTGGGATGGCCTGGGTCCCTTGTGGGTGTATGTGATGGCCTCGGGACTGGCAACCACGGGGTTTGTGGCAGCCCTGCTGGGAAGCGGCTCGCGCCAGTCTGCACTGATATCATCCCCCACCTCCCGGACGAACGGGTTTTAGCCGTGGTCTGATAAGATAAGGCAGCGATTATTCAATCCCGGCCTCTGTCCCCTTGCCAGAGGCAATTGAGGTATTCATTCATGACCGGAAAGACACTCTACGACAAACTCTGGGATGCCCACGTGGTACGCCGCGAGGACGATGACACGGCTCTGCTTTACATCGACCGGCATCTGGTACATGAGGTGACGTCGCCCCAGGCCTTCGAAGGCCTGCGTCTGGCTGGACGTCAGCCCTGGCGTACCAATACGGTGCTGGCCGTGCCGGATCACAATGTGCCCACCACGGACCGGGACCGGGGCATCGCCGATCCCGTCTCCCGCATCCAGGTGGAAACGCTTCAGGACAACGTCACAAGCCTGGGCATCACCTTCTTCCCCATGAGCGACGTGCGTCAGGGCATCGTGCATGTGATTGGTCCGGAGCAGGGCGCCACATTGCCCGGCATGACCGTGGTTTGCGGTGACTCCCATACTTCCACCCATGGGGCCTTCGGGGCCCTGTCCGTGGGTATCGGCACCTCGGAGGTGGAGCACGTGCTGGCCACCCAGTGTCTGCTGCAGAAGAAGATGAAGAACATGCTGGTCTCCGTGGACGGCAAGGTGGGGCCCGGTGTCACCGCCAAGGACATCGTGCTGGCCATCATCGGCGAGATCGGTACTGCTGGTGGCACGGGTTGCGCCATCGAGTTTGGTGGCGAGGCGATTCGTGATCTGTCCATGGAGGGGCGCATGACCGTATGCAACATGGCCATTGAGGCGGGAGCCCGGGCCGGCATGGTGGCCGTGGACCAGACCACCATCGATTATGTGAAGGATCGCCCCTATGCCCCCCGTGGCGAACACTGGGAGCAGGCCGTGGCTGCCTGGCGGGAGCTGAAATCCGATCCGGATGCGAAGTTTGACCACGTGGTGCACATCGATGCCGCCGGCATCCAGCCCCAGGTGAGCTGGGGGACCTCTCCGGAGATGGTGGCCCCGATCGGCGGTCGGGTGCCCGACCCGGCCCTGTCCGGCGACGCAGTCAAGACCCGGGGCATGGAACGGGCGCTGGAATACATGGGCCTGCAGGCCGGCATGCCCGTGACCGATATCCAGGTGGACAAGGTGTTCATCGGTTCCTGCACCAACGGTCGTCTGGAAGACATCCGCGCTGCAGCCCAGGTGGTCAAGGGGCGTCGGGTGGCCGAGAACGTCAAACTGGCCATGGTGGTGCCGGGCTCGGGCCTGGTGAAGCAGCAGGCGGAACAGGAAGGCCTGGACAAGGTGTTCCTGGAGGCCGGCTTCGAATGGCGCGACCCGGGTTGCTCCATGTGTCTGGCCATGAACGCCGACCGCCTGGAGCCCGGTGAACGTTGCGCCTCCACCTCCAATCGCAATTTCGAGGGTCGCCAGGGCCTGGGTGGGCGCACCCACCTGGTGAGCCCCGCCATGGCGGCCGCCGCTGCGGTGGCCGGGCATTTCGTCGATGTCCGCGACATGAACTGAATGAGGTGACCCCATGGAAAAATTTCAAAGACTGACCGCCAAGGTGGCGCCGCTGGACCGCTCCAATGTGGACACCGACGCCATCATCCCCAAGCAGTATCTGAAATCCGTCAAGCGCACGGGCTTTGGTCCCACGCTGTTCGATGACTGGCGTTATCTCGACCCGGGCGAGCCGGGGATGGATCACAGTCAGCGTCGCCAGAACCCGGACTTCGTGCTGAACGATCCCCGCTATCAGGGCGCACAGGTGCTCCTGGCCCGCAAGAATTTCGGCTGCGGTTCCTCCCGCGAGCACGCGGTGTGGGCCTTGACCGATTATGGTTTTCGGGCCGTGATCGCCCCGAGCTATGCGGATATCTTCTTCAGCAACAGTTTCAAGAACGGACTCCTGCCGCTGGTGCTGGACGAGGCCATCGTCGATCAACTCTTCAATGAGGTGCTGGCCGAGCCCGGCTATCAGTTGACCGTGGACCTGGAGGCCCAGACCGTGGAGACCCCTTCGGGTGAGCGCTTCTCCTTTCAGGTGGATCCCTTCCGGCGCCATTGTCTGCTCAATGGGCTGGATGATATCGGTCTCACCCTGCAACATGCCGATGACATCCGGGCCTACGAACAAAAGCGCGGTGCCGAGGCGCCCTGGTTGTTTCCGGCCTGATAAACGATTCACGCACGTCGAGGGGCCGCCTGCCCTGGAGGGCGGCTCCGGCTGGCCCAGTGTTCAATCAACTCCTGTTGTAATTCCGAGTATCCCATGACCCATAAAATCCTTGTCATGCCCGGTGATGGCATCGGCCCCGAGATCGTTACCGAGGCGACCCGCCTGCTCAACGCCCTGCGCGAGCGCTTCGGCCTGGATGCCGAGCTGGAAAAGGCCCCCATTGGTGGCGCCGGCTACGATGCTGCCGGTGAGCCCCTGCCGGAACAGACCCTGAAGCTGGCCCGTGAGGCCGATGGATTGCTGCTGGGTGCCGTGGGTGGCCCTCGCTATGACGAACTGCCCTGGGAGAAGCGCCCTGAGCGCGGCCTGTTGGCCATCCGTGCACAGCTGGAACTCTTCTCCAACCTGCGCCCGGCCATCCTCTACCCGCAATTGGCTTCGGCCTCCGCCCTCAAGCCGGAGATTGTCGGTGGCCTGGACATCATGATCCTGCGGGAACTCACCGGTGGAGCCTATTTTGGCAAGCCTCGGGGCATCGATACCCGCGAGGATGGCGTGCGCCAAGGCTATAACACCATCATCTATTCCGAGCCGGAGATTGAACGCATCGCCCGCAGTGGCTTTGATATCGCCATGAAGCGGGATCGGCGCCTGTGTTCCGTGGACAAGGCCAATGTGCTGGAGGTCTCACAACTGTGGCGCGAAGTGGTGGAGCGGGTGGCCAAGGATTACCCGGATGTGGCGCTGTCCCACATGTACGTGGACAATGCCGCCATGCAGTTGGTGCGCGCGCCCAAGCAGTTCGACGTGATCGTCACCGAGAACATGTTCGGCGACATCCTCTCCGACGCGGCCGCCATGCTCACCGGCTCCATCGGCATGCTGCCTTCCGCCTCCCTGGATGCCCATGGAAAGGGTCTGTACGAGCCCATTCATGGCTCGGCTCCCGATATTGCCGGGCAGGGCCTGGCCAATCCGCTGGCCACGCTGCTGTCGGTGGCCATGATGCTGCGCTACAGTCTCAATGAAGAGGCCCAGGCGGCCCGTGTCGAGGCGGCTGTGGGTCGGGTGCTGGATGATGGCCTGCGCACGCCGGATATCTGGACTCAAGGTTGCGACAAGGTGGACACCCAGACGATGGGGCAGGCGGTGGTGGCCGCCCTGTCCGACTGATCCCTTGTCACCCACGCACCCATCAATCAGTATTTGATCCAAGGATTTACAAAGATGAGCAAAACCTATGATGTGGCCGTTGTCGGCGCGACTGGCGCCGTTGGCGAGACCATGCTGTCCATCCTGGCCGAACGGAATTTCCCCGTCGGGCAGGTGTATGCGGTGGCCAGCAGCCGTTCTGCCGGTTCCCGGGTAAGTTTCGGTGACCGTCAACTGGTGGTGCAGGACCTGGCCGAGTTCGATTTCTCCAAGGTGCAGATCGGTCTGTTCTCGCCCGGCGCCTCCGTCTCCAAGGAATATGCGCCCAAGGCGGCTGCGGCCGGCTGTGTGGTGATCGACAACACCTCTCAGTTCCGCTATGACGACGATATTCCGCTGGTGGTGCCGGAGGTGAACCCTCATGCCGTGGCCCAGCACACCCATCGGGGCATCATCGCCAACCCCAATTGCTCCACCATTCAGATGCTGGTGGCGCTCAAGCCCCTGCACGACGCCGTGGGTATCGAGCGCATCAACGTGGCCACTTACCAGGCGGTGTCAGGCACCGGCAAGGAGGCCATCGAGGAACTGGCCGGTCAGTCGGCACGCCTGCTCAACGGCCAACCGGTGGAATGCCAGGTGTATCCCAAGCAGATCGCCTTCAATTGCCTGCCGCACATCGATGTCTTCCTGGAGAATGGCTACACCAAGGAAGAGATGAAGATGGTCTGGGAGACCCGCAAGATCTTCGAGGACGACTCGATTCAGGTGAATCCCACCACCGTGCGTGTGCCGGTGTTCTACGGTCATTCCGAGGCCGTGCATATCGAGACCCGGGACAAGATCAGTGCCGAGAAGGCGCGCGAACTGCTGGCAAACGCGCCGGGCGTGGAAGTGCTGGACGAGCGTGCCGATGGCGGTTACCCCACCGCGGTCACCGAGGGGGCCAATCGGGATCCGGTCTTTGTGGGCCGCATCCGCGAGGATATCTCCCATCCCAGGGGGCTGAATATGTGGGTGGTTGCGGATAACGTGCGCAAGGGTGCCGCCCTCAACAGTATCCAAATCGCCGAAGTTTTGATAAAAGATTACCTATAACGCGAGCCTGTCCTGAGTCAGCGGACCGGGTGCAGCGCCCGGGCCGCTGCACGTGGAGGCTCAACCGGGGGAACGGCGGCCGGGCCGGATGAACAGGACGGTCCCCGGTCGTGTTAAAGAGGGGATGATGCTGTGCGCAGAGTGGCTTTGGGAACCGCCGTATGGGCCCTGATCGTTCCGGGGGCGAGCCTGGGACTGGGGCTGGGGGAAATCGAGCCCCGATCCGCGCTCAACCAACCCCTCCGGGCGGAGATCGAACTGGTCTCGGTGGAGCCGGGCGAGGTGGACGATCTGGTGGTGCGACTGGCCCCCGACGCACTGTTCACGCGCATGGGCATCGACCGTGACCACCGGCTGACCGAACTCGATTTCGAGCCGATGACGACCCGTGACGGTCGCCATGTCATCCGGGTGACCTCCCGCAACCCCATCCGCGAACCCTTCCTCAACTTCCTTATTGAGGCCAGCTGGCCCAGCGGCCGCCTGGTGCGCGAATACACTATCCTCCTGGATCCGCCCACGCGCTTTGAACAGACGCGCCAGCCCACCCCGGCCCCCTCGGCACCGGCCCCCGGGCGCGAAACTTCGCCACCGGGCGTGACGCGCGCCGAAGCGCCCCGCGATACCGGCCCCTCCACTTATCGGGTCAGTCGGGGCGACACCCTGTGGCAACTGGGGGAGCGGCTGCGTCCCAATACAGATGTGAGCGTCGAACAGATGATGCTGGCCCTGCTCAGGGCCAACCCCGAGGCCTTCGAGGACAACAATATCAATAACCTGCGCAGCGGCCAGGTGCTGCGCGTGCCGGAGCGTGATGAAATCACTCGCCTGGCGCCCGGCGAAGCGCGTCAGGAGGTGATGCGCCAGAACCGGCTATGGAGGGAATACCGGGAGCGAGCCACCGAACAGCCTGAACCCCAGGTGGCTGTCACCGATGAGCCCGCGTCGCCATCCGGTGAGGCGGCTCCCGAAACCTCCGCGGAACCGGCGCCGGACGCATCGGCGGGGGATGATGCCCGCCTGGAGATCGTGGGCGATGTCGCCACCGATGATGAGGCCCAACGCCTGCAGCAGGAACTGGCCCTGTTGCGGGAAACCACCGAGTCCCGCCGCCAGGAGGCGGATGAGCTGCGTAACCGGGTAGAGGAACTGGAAGGCTTGCTGGAAAGGCAGACCCGCCTGCTGACCCTCACCAATCAGCAGTTGGCGGACCTGCAGAATCAACTGGCCCGTATGGAGGGTCGCGAGCCGGACTACCTGCCTCCGGCCTTGCCCACCCAGCCCCTGCCAACAGCTCCCGAGTCGGTGGTGCCTCCGTCGGATTCAGGTCCGGATGTGAGCCCAGCGCCCGAGGCCACCCCGGCGCCCCCTGCACCCGCTGAGTCGGAGCCGCGGCCCACCGCGCTGACCCAGTTGTTGAATAACCCGGCGCTGCTCATGGGGGCGGGCTTTGGTCTCTTGCTGATTCTCGCCCTGCTCTGGTTGATGATTCGTCGCTTGCGTGACCAGGACGATGGCGAAGAGGCCGCTGCCCCGGTGGCGGATGCCACCCTCAAGGGCGAAGCGGGCGCATCGGGTCAGGGGCTGGCCGCTGCGGCAGCGGGTGGCGCTGCGGCGGCGGGCGCCACTGGCACGGCCCGGGATGAAGCCGGTCAGGGGCGTCCTGCCTTCGGTGTTGAGCCGGACTCCGGTGAGGATATGTCCACGGCAATGATGGACACCATGGAGACCCAGTTGCCTTCGCCGAAGAGGCCCATGGGGGATGCTGCTGAACTGACGGATACCATGGAATTCACCGTTTCCGGTGGAGCCACCGCTGAAGCAGTGGATGATGGAGGGCCACGCCATCGGGATGAGGTCTCAAACGATGATACGGTGGCCGAGGCGGATGTGTATCTGGCCTACGGGCTCTACCAGCAGGCGGAAGACCTGCTGGAGAATGCCGTGAAACAGGATCCGGACCGCCTGGATTATCGTTTCAAGCTGGCCGAGGCCTATTTCGCCGGCAAGAATCGGGAAGCCTTTGAGGGGGTGGCGGCGGACATGCGCCAGTCCCTGGGTGAACGTCCCAGCAAGCTATGGGATCGCGTGGTGCTCATGGGGCAGGAGATCAGCCCTGACAATCCCTTGTTCCGCGGTGTGGCCACATCGGGCCAGCCCGCTCCCGAGCGCCCCGATACCAGTGACTTCGACCTGGATACCGCGGAGCTGGAAGGGTCGCTCTCCGAAGTGGACTTCGAGATTCGCGATGACCTGGACGATATGGGTCTGGGAGACGGGGAGGACGCTGGGGATTACACGCAAGTCTCCGGTATCGGGGATCTGGATCTGGATCTTCCCGAGGACATTGGGGGGGGGGCGCCCACCGGTGCCAGCAAGGAGGTTTCAGACGAGGCGCCCACTCGGGTGCCGCCTCCGTCACGGACGGCCTCGCCCACCCCGGACATGCCTGAAGTCCCTGCTCGCACCTCGGGCTCGGATGCCGATGATGCCACGCTGGAGTTTGACCTGGACGACAGTGGCTTCCTGGACGAGGAGTGGGCCAAGGACCTGGGTGAAGGTGTGCCCGGGGCGGGGTTGGACCAGGGAGAGGATACCGGGGCTGATGAGCCGAAGCGGGCGCCGTCCGGTTTGGCGGATGATACCGCCACGTTGCAGATGGATGAGCCCTTTTCGGAGCTGGATGAACCCCAGACCCGGGACCGTGATGTCGGGCATTCAACGACCGATGGCACGGATGACCAGGACTCGACCCTGCAACTGGATGCCGACGACCTGAACTTCGATCTGGATGACATGGAGGCCATGGACAAGGAGGCCATGGACAAGGGCGAGTCCGCCGCGCCCAAGGCGACGGGTGAGGATCTGGATTCCGATGTCGATACCCGATGGCTGGATGACACCTTTGACGCGGATGATGCTGCTCGCACCATGGATGAACTGGGCAGTGCCGAGGATGAAGACTTCAGCCTGGGCGACGAGATCAGCACCAAGCTGGATCTGGCCCGAGCCTACATCGAGATGGGTGATGCTGAGGGGGCCCGTGCCACACTGGAGGAAGTGGTCAGTGACGGTGACGAAGGGCAGCGACGCGAGGCAGAGGAGCTGATGCGTCAGATTCAGTAAGCCGCCGGCGATCCGGCACCTCTTTTCAGCCCCTGGGAGAACACCCGCCGGTTGGCACTGAACAACCGGCGGGTGTTTTTCATCGTGATTCATGCATCCAGCCATCAAGATACTCGGCGTTATCCTGTTCATCCTCTGCGTCGCCCGAGCCGTTCCGGCGGTACTGGCCGGTGGATGTGTTTGGGTGGCGCTTGGTCTTTGGTACCTGGGTGGGCAAGGAATTGACCGTTTCGTGACCATGGTGGGGCGGCTCAAGTGGTTTTTTGTATCCATCATTCTGGTGTTTGGCTGGTTCACTCCCGGGACGCCACTGCTTCCCCTGGCCGGAGAGCTATTGCCCAGCCGGGAGGGGCTGGTGCTGGGGCTGCAGCGCAGTTTGGTCCTGGTACTGGCCGTGGGTGCGGTGGTCTGGTTACTGGAGACGACCCGGCGGGATGAGCTGGTAAAGGGTCTGCTCTGGCTCACCCGGCCCCTGGCTCTCCTGGGGTTTCCGCGAGAGCGATTTGCGGTGCGGTTGGTGCTGACCCTGGAGGCCCTGCCCCATGTCGGACTGCTGGCCCGGGAGGCACGGGGCAGTGTTCAGGGGGCACCACGGAGTCTGGGTGCGCGATTGCAAGGTTTGGGCGAGCGTGCTGCCGGTCTTTTCCAGGGAGTGCTCAACCAGGCGCATCAAGCGCCGCTGGAACCCATTCATCTGACCCCCATGGCGGCACCAGGATGGCGGGACTGGCTCGGCATGGCCCTGGTGATCCTGCCCCTGGTCTTGCTGGCCGCCGGACCTTGATGCGAGCGGATGGCTCTGATTTTTCTTGACCACGGTGACCCATGACTGAGACCTTGCAGCGCCTGGCCATAGGCATCGAATATGATGGCTCCGGATTTCGTGGCTGGCAGACCCAAAGAGAGGCCCGCACCCTGCAGGCCCAGGTAGAAAAAGCCCTCTCCCGGGTGGCGGACGAGCCCATCCACGTCACCTGTGCCGGACGCACGGATGCAGGTGTACACGCCACGGGGCAGATCATCCATTTCGACACCCGGGCGGTGCGCGATCCGCGAGCCTGGCTGCTGGGGGGTAACAGCCATTTATCCCCGGAACTGAGCTTTCAATGGGTGCGGCCCATGCCTGCGGACTTTCATGCCCGTTTCTCGGCGCGGTGGCGTCGTTATCGCTACATCTTTCTCAATCGCCTGACCCGTCCCGCCATCCTGCGCCGAAGGGTCACGTGGATTCACAGACCTCTGGATGCAGCCCTGATGGCTGAGGCCGTGCCGCACTTGCTGGGTGAGCAGGATTTCTCCAGTTTTCGTGCGAAGGGATGCCAGGCCCGCACACCCATACGCACGGTACAGGAGGTGTCGGTGCATCGGCGCGGCGATTTCATCCATATGGATATTCGTGCCAATGCCTTCCTGCACCACATGGTGCGCAATATCGCCGGGGTCTTGATGGCCATCGGTCGAGGAGAGTATCCGCCCGACTGGATCGCTGAGGTGCTGGCGGCGCGCGACCGCTCCCAGGCGAGCGTCACGGCCCCGCCGGATGGTCTTTATCTGGTGCAGGTGGGTTACGAAGATCACTTCGACCTGCATCCGCCTGCCATCGTCCCTGAGTACGCCTGAGCGCGGTCATGGTCATATGCCTGTCCCAGGCGATCCCTCCGTGGCCACGGCTGATCCCGGGACAGGATTTCTGGTAACCTTGTGGGTCCTGTTCAGCAACCCAGGCAGTCATGCGTACCCGTATCAAGATCTGTGGCATTACCTGCGCCGAGGATGCCCGGGCGGCGGCCCAGGCCGGCTGCGATGCCATCGGTCTGGTCTTTTACGATCGCAGCCCTCGGGCCATCGATGCGGCGCGGGCATTGACTGTGGCGCGGGCCGTTCCCCCCTTCGTGACGCGAGTGGGATTGTTCATGGATGCGGATGCCGAACAGGTGCGACAGGTGATGGCCCATGTGCCCCTGGATGTGCTGCAGTTTCATGGCAGCGAACCGCCGGATTATTGCGAGTCCTTTGGCTGCACCTATCTCAAGGCGGTCCCCATGGCCGGGCCCGAGACGCCGGATGCCTTCATGGGGCGTTATGTCGGAGCCCAGGGTTTTTTGCTGGACAGTCATGGCGCCGGGCAGGCCGGTGGCACCGGGCAGGCTTTCGACTGGGGCCGATGGCCCACGGGAATTCAACGGTCATTGGTGCTGGCCGGCGGGCTGCATCCGGACAACGTGGCCGAGGCGGTCAGACAAACCCGTCCCTGGGCCGTGGATGTGAGCAGTGGCGTGGAGTCGTCACCGGGCGTGAAGGATGCCCGACGCATGATCCGATTCATCAGCGAGGTACGACGTGTCGACCGTGAGCAAACCCCAACAGACGCCTGACTGGCGCGCCTTCCCGGATGCCCGTGGGCATTTTGGGCCCTATGGTGGCCAGTTTGTCTCCGAGACCCTGATGGAGCCCCTGGAAGAACTCCGGGAGGCCTATCAACGTTATCTCAAGGACCCGGAGTTCCTGGCTGAACTGGATCGCGACCTGGCTCAATACGTGGGTCGCCCAAGCCCCCTGTATCTGGCAGAACGGCTCACCCGTGAACTGGGTGGCGCCCGGGTCTACCTCAAGCGCGAGGACCTGAATCACACCGGCGCCCACAAGGTGAACAACACCATCGGCCAGGCACTACTGGCCAAGCGCATGGGCAAGACCCGCATCATTGCCGAGACGGGTGCCGGACAGCACGGTGTGGCCACGGCGACCGTGGCGGCGCGCCTGGGGCTGGAATGCGTGGTCTACATGGGCGCTGATGACATCCAGCGCCAGTCGCCCAACGTGTATCGCATGCGCCTGCTGGGGGCCAGGGTGGTGCCCGTGTCCTCCGGTTCACGCACCCTCAAGGATGCCCTCAACGAGGCCATGCGCGACTGGGTGACCAACGTCGACAATACCTTCTACATCATTGGCACCGTGGCCGGTCCGCACCCCTATCCGGCCATGGTGAGGGATTTCCAGTCGGTGATTGGTCGCGAGGCCCGGGCCCAGTATCTCGAGGCCACCGGCGAACTGCCCGATGCCCTGGTGGCCTGCGTAGGGGGTGGCTCCAACGCCATCGGTCTGTTCCACCCCTTCCTGAATGATGCCGATGTGGCCATGTACGGGGTCGAGGCGGCGGGAGACGGTATCGAGACGGGTCGTCACTCCGCCCCCCTGTGTGCTGGCAAACCGGGCGTGCTGCATGGCAATCGCACCTACCTGATGGAGGATGTCGACGGTCAGATCACCGAAACCCATTCGGTATCGGCCGGTCTGGATTATCCCGGTGTAGGTCCGGAGCATGCCTGGCTCAAGGATGTCGGACGGGTGCAATACGTCTCCGTCACGGATGATGAGGCCTTGTCTGCCTTCCACCGCCTGACGCGCACCGAGGGCATCATCCCGGCCCTGGAAACCAGTCATGCCATTGCTCAGGTGATCAAGCTGGCGCCCCAGGTTCGCGCCGATGGCGGGATCATCGTCAACCTGTCCGGTCGTGGTGACAAGGACATCAATACCGTGGCCCGCATGGAGGGCATCGAACTGTGAGCCGCATTGCCGCCCGTTTCGAATCTCTCAGGTCCCAGGGCCGCAAGGCCTTGATCCCTTACGTGACTGCCGGTGATCCGGAGCCTGCCAACACCGTGCCGCTGATGCATGAGCTGGTAGAGGCCGGTGCCGACATCCTCGAGCTGGGAGTGCCGTTCTCCGATCCCATGGCCGACGGCCCGGTGATCCAGCAGGCTTGCGAGCGGGCCTTGAAGCACCATGTGAGCCTGCGCGGTGTGCTCGGCATGGTGCGTGAGTTCCGCCGTGACAATACCACCACGCCGGTGGTGTTGATGGGCTACCTCAATCCCGTGGAAATCATGGGCTATGAGACCTTTGCCCGAGAGGCGGCCGAGGCCGGCGTGGATGGCCTGCTGACCGTGGATCTGCCCCCCGAGGAGGGCGGCGATCTGGTGCAGACCCTGTCCGCGAACGGCATCGACCCCATCTTTCTGCTGGCGCCCACCAGTCACGAGGCCCGTATCAAAGCCATTTGCGGAGCGGCCTCCGGTTTTGTCTACTATGTATCCCTCAAGGGGGTGACCGGGGCTGCGAGCCTGGATGTGGACGCAGTGGCGGAGAAGCTCTCCTTGATCCGCCAGCACACGGATCTGCCGGTGGGCGTGGGCTTTGGTATCAGTGATGCCTCCACCGCTGCCTGTGTGGCCCGTGTGGCCGACGCCGTGGTGGTGGGCAGTGCCCTGGTCAAGTTGCTGGCCGCCAACACCCAGGATCTGCCGGCGGGTCGTGCCGCCGTGGCAAGCCTGCTGGGAGAGATGCGCCAGGCCATGGATGCCTCCCAGCAGGCCTGATGGAACACGCCATTGTCTTCACGGTCGCCACGCAACCGTGCCGATCATTGATCCAACAGGATGACCAACGCCCATGAGCTGGTTTGAAAAACTCGTCCCTTCCCGGATCCGCACCGAGGCCACCAACAAGCGTGCCGTACCCGAGGGCCTTTGGCTGCGCTGCGATGGCTGTTCGGCGACCTTGTACCGCCCTGAGGTGGAGCGCAGCCTGGATGTCTGCCCCAAGTGTGGCTTCCACATGCGCATGAATGCGCGACGTCGCCTGGAGACCTTCCTGGACGCCGGCGAGCGCGAGGAAATCGGTGCCCAGATCGAGCCCGTGGACATGCTGCGCTTCCGTGACAGCAAGCGCTACAAGGATCGTCTCCAGGCGGCCCAGAAGACCACGGGCGAGAAGGATGCCCTGGTGGTCATGCAGGGTACGGTACGGGACGTGCCCGTGGTGGCCGCGGCCTTCAACTTCAATTTCATGGGGGGATCCATGGGCTCGGTGGTGGGCGAGCGCTTTGTGCGCGGTGTGAACACCGCTGTGGAGCAAGGCATTCCCATGGTGTGTTTTTCGGCCAGTGGCGGGGCGCGCATGCAGGAGGCCCTGTTTTCGCTGATGCAGATGTCCAAGACCAGTGCCGCCCTGGCGCGGTTGCGCGCGGCAGGTTTGCCCTACGTCTCGGTGATGACGGATCCCACCATGGGGGGTGTGTCCGCCAGTCTGGCCATGCTTGGGGACATCAACGCCGCGGAACCCGGAGCCCTGATCGGTTTTGCCGGTCCGCGGGTGATCAAGCAGACGGTACGCGAAACCCTGCCGGAAGGCTTTCAGCGCTCCGAGTTCCTGCTGGAACACGGTGCCATCGACATGATCATTGACCGACGTGAGATGCGTAACCGTCTGTCATCGCTCCTTTGCCTGCTGACACACCGGCCCGGCCAGCCGCTCCCCGAGGCCGAGGCCTTCGACGAGGAACCGGTTTCAGAGCAGGCGGCTCAGCAACCCCCCGAGGGCCTGGGCGATGCCTCCCTGGAGCCGGAGAAGGCGGGACAGGGGCCGGCCAGTTCATGAGCGAAACCGACGTACCCCCGCCGCGTTTTGATAGCCTGGCAGACTGGCTGGACTGGCAGGAGCGGTTTCATATCCGTCCCATTGATCTGGGGCTGGACCGGGTAGGGCGCGTAGCGGACCTGATGGGGCTGCGGCCTGCTTCCGCCCCGGTGATCACCGTGGGGGGCACCAATGGCAAGGGATCCACCGTGGCGTTCCTGGAGGCCATCTACCGGGCGGCGGGTTATCGTGTGGGCGTTTACACCTCTCCCCATTTATTGCGCTACAACGAGCGCATCCGTCTGGCAGGGGTTCCCGTGGAGGATGGGCTTCTGTGCGAGGCCTTTGCTGCCGTCGATCGGGCTCGGGATACGATCAGTCTGAGCTACTTCGAGTTTGGCACCCTCGCTGCCCTGTGGCTTTTCCGCCGCCAGGCCATGGATGTGATCCTGCTGGAAGTGGGGCTGGGTGGTCGCCTGGATGCGGTGAATATCCTGGATGCCCATGTGGCCGTGGTGACCTCGGTGGGTATCGATCATCAAAGCTGGCTCGGGGAGGACAGGGAAGCCATCGGTTTTGAGAAGGCAGGTATCTTTCGTAGCGAACAGCCGGCGGTCTGTGGTGATATGAACCCCCCGTCTCGCCTGCTGGAGCATGCGGCGAACCTGAACACCCCCCTGGCCCTGGCCGGGAGCGACTTTCACGTGGGCCCCGTGAGCGACGATGGGGTGTGGGATTATCACGGTATGGGAATGACGCTGCCGTCGCTGCCGCCACCGGGCCTGGCCGGTTCGATTCAGCGTGGTAATGCAGCTACGGCCCTCACCGCCGCCTTGCTGCTGGAGGATCAGGTCCCCCTGACCGAGCAGGCGGTGCGCGAGGGGATCGCCCAGGCGCAACTGATGGGGCGGTATCAGTGCCTCCGGCAGGCGCCGGCAGTATGGGTGGATGTGGCCCACAATCCCCAGGGTGCCTGTACCCTGGGGGCACACTTGGCGGATGCGCCTGTGGAGGGTCGCACCCTGGCGGTGATGGCGGTCATGGCCGACAAGGATGTTCCGGGGATCCTGGAGCCCTTGAGGCCACTGATGGACGCCTGGTATCTGGGGGCGCTGGACCTGCCCCGGGCCTTGGCACCTGAAGCGTTGGCCGCCCACCTGGAGGGTGAGGCCCCGGTGCATATCGCGTCCAGCGTTGTGGAGGCCTGTCAGGCTGCCCTGTTGCAGGCGGGGCCGGCGGACCGCATTATCGTGTTCGGGTCCTTTCATACCGTGGCCGCAGTGCTACAGGCACCGTTCCCCTGGGTCGATACGACCTTGAAGAGCGCCTGAATCGCCCATACCTCTTGGGTGTGAGGGTGCTCGACTCACCCATTTTGTCCGTCCATTAAGCAGAACGAAGGAGCACAACGCAGTGAGCAAGATCGATATCGGTATCAACGAACAGGACAGACTCAGCATTGCCGAGGGCCTCAAGCGCCTGCTGGCTGACTCCTACACCCTGTACCTGCAGACCCACAACTTCCACTGGAACGTGGTGGGGCCGCAGTTCCGCGAACTGCATCTGATGTTCGAGGAACACTACACAGAGCTGGCAACCGCCGTGGATGATATTGCCGAGCGTATCCGCACCCTGGATGTGGTGGCACCAGGCACCTACAAGCAGTTGGCCTCCCTGAGTTCCATCGAAGAGGTGGAGAACGTGCCTGCGGGTCGGGAAATGGTGGACATCCTCACCGACAGTCACGAGAAGGTGGTCAAATGCTGCCGTGAGGTGCTCAAGGTGGCGCAAGCGGCCGACGACGAATCCACCGCCGCGTTGGTGTCGGATCGCATGCGGGTTCATGAAAAGACCGCCTGGATGTTGCGGGCCCTGAACCAGTAACACGCCGTTTCTGGCGGCAGCGCCCACGGGCCGGCTCCCTTGCCTGAAGGACAGGGTGCCGGCCCAGGGCTTGTGAGATGATGGCCAACCCGTGGAAGCACCCCTGAAACAACGCCTGTTGGGCGCTACCGTGCTGGTGGCCCTGGCTGTGATCTTCCTGCCCATGCTGCTGGATGGCGCCGGACGAGAGGCCCGTCTGGATGCCAAACGGGCCATACCCCCGGAGCCGGTGTTTGACCGCCCGTCTGCCGCGGCGCCCCGCACCGTGGCACCCGAGGTGTCCACGCCGAGGATGCTTCAGGCCCCGGCGCCCGACTCGGTGCGTGAGCCTCAGGCACGTCCCTTGCCGGATAATGCCGCGTCGCAGCCGGAGGCACCGGCGACGGAATCCCGCCCGTCAGCCCGTCCCCAGCCTGGCAGCACGCCAGTGTCCGGTGGCTGGGTGGTGCAGGTGGGCAGTTTCAGTCAGGAATCCAACGCCCGGGCCGAGACGGAGCGCCTCAGACAGGCCGGATTCCCGGCCTTCGTGGAACGCACTGAGGCGGAAGGGCGATCGCTCTTTCGTGTGAAGGTGGGCCCGGAACTGGAGCGGCGAGCTGCCCAGGGCCTCAAAACGCGGCTCCAGCAGGAGCAGGCGCTGGCGGGCATCGTTGTCACCCATCCGTGACCGGGTTATTTTTCGGGCAAAGGGCCATTCGTGCCGTCGATCTTTGTTAAAATCCCGGTCATGCTTCTGCAATCATTACGACAATGATCTGGATCGATTTGGTTATCGTGGCCATCATCGCCATCTCGGCGGTGATCAGCCTGTTTCGGGGGTTCATCAAGGAGGCCATTTCGGTGGCCACTTGGGTGCTGGCTTTCCTGGTGTCGCTGACCTACTCGGCACCTTTATCCGAATACCTCCCCCTGGGAATCGAAGATCCGACGTTGTTGGTGGGGATCGCCTTTGCCATCCTCTTCATTCTCACCCTGATCATGGGTGGGGTGGTGAATATGCTGGCGGGCCAGTTGGTAAAAAAGACCGGTTTGTCCGGCACGGATCGAAGCATCGGCGCCGTTTTCGGCCTGGCGCGTGGCGTGGCCATCGTGGCCGTGGTGGTGCTGATGGCGGGCCTGACCGTCGTGCCCCAGGAACCCTGGTGGCAGGAAAGCCAGCTATTACCCCAATTTGAACGTATCGCGCTATGGATGCGTGACTTCCTGCCCCAGGATATCGCAGAGAACTTCTCCTTTGGGGATTGACCCCCGGATCGGGTTCCCCCGCTCTTTTTGAATCTTCAAGAGGCCTTCCCATGTGCGGAATCGTCGGAATCGTCGGTCGCAGCCCTGTCAATCAGGCGCTGTACGACGCCCTGTTGGTATTGCAGCACCGGGGGCAGGATGCGGCCGGCATCGTGACCTGTGACCTGGAAGGCCACCTGCATTTGCGCAAGGACAACGGCTTGGTCAGGGATGTCTTCCATGAGCAGCATATGCGCAACCTGACCGGCCCTATGGGGATTGGTCATGTGCGTTACCCCACCGCCGGCAGCGCGTCATCTGCCGAGGCCCAGCCATTTTACGTGAACTCCCCGTACGGCATCACCCTGGGGCACAACGGCAACCTCACCAACGCCAGTGACCTCAAGCGCGAACTCTTCCTTGAGGATCGACGCCATATCAATACCGAGTCGGATTCCGAAATCCTGCTGAACGTGCTGGCCCAGGAGCTGATTCGTCATGATGGCCTGGCGGTGACTCAGGATGAGATCTTCAACGCCGTGCGAGGCGTGCATCGTCGCTGCCAGGGGGCCTATGCCGTGGTGGCCATGGTGGCAGGTCGGGGGGTGCTGGGCTTCAGGGATCCCCATGGTATCCGTCCGGTCGTATTCGGGCGGCGGGAAACCCCGGAAGGACCCGAATACATGGTGGCCTCGGAAAGCGTGGCCCTGGACACCCTGGGTTTTGACCTGGTGCGGGATCTGGATCCGGGGGAAGCGGTCTACATCGAGATGGATGGTACGGTACACACCCGTCATTGCGCCGAACAGGCCACACTTTCACCCTGCATCTTCGAGTATGTGTATTTTGCCCGCCCCGACTCGGTCATCGACGATGTGGTCGTGCATCGGGCACGCATGCGCATGGGAACGCGACTGGGCAAGAAGATCCTGCGGGAATGGCCGGACCACGACATCGATGTGATCATCCCCATACCGGACACCGGGCGCACCGTAGCCATCGAGATGGCCCATGAACTGAACGTGAAGTATCGGGAAGGCTTCATCAAGAACCGCTACATCGGCCGCACCTTCATCATGCCGGGTCAGACCCAGCGACGTAAGTCGGTACGCCAGAAACTCAATGCCATTGGCCTGGAGTTCAAGGGCAAGAATGTGCTGCTGGTGGATGACTCCATCGTGCGCGGCACCACCTCCCGCGAGATCGTCATGATGGCCCGGGAGTCCGGGGCCCGTAAGGTCTACTTTGCCTCCGCCGCGCCGCCGGTACGGTATCCCAACGTGTATGGCATCGACATGCCGGCCGCACAGGAACTCATTGCTCATGGGCGCAGCGAGGACGAGGTCTGTGAGGCGGTGGCCGCCGACCGTCTGATCTATCAGGATCTGGAAGATCTGGTGGGCGCCGTGCGCAAGGGCAATCCGCGTCTGGAAAATTTTGATTGTTCGGTGTTCACGGGGGAATATGTCACCCAGGTCAGTCGTGATTACCTGGCCCATCTGGAAGAGCGTCGCAATGATCTGGCCAAGAAGAAAAAGGAACGCGAATACGCCAACCTGGATCTGTATAACAACGCCTGATGCCGTGTTGAATCGCCTCCGCATCATGGCCATCCTGGCTCTGTGTCTGCTTGCCTTTGGCCCGATGGCGGGCGCGGGCTGGTATGTGGAAACCTTCGATAGGGAGCATGAGATGGCGCCGTGGTATCAACCTGTCCTCAAGCGACTGCAGTCGGATTTCCCCGAATTCTTCGTGGCCGATCCGGTCGCCGTGGTGCGCATTGATGAACAGCGGCTCTACCTGATCCGGCAGGGAGAGATTCAGCGGGAATATCCGATTTCCACCTCCCGCTTTGGCATTGGCAATGAGGATGGCAGCCTGCGCACCCCACTGGGCGTGCATCGGATCCACAGCAAGTTTGGCGACGGCGCGCCCAGGGGCACGGTGTTCCGGGCCCGCGAGAACACGGGTCAGATCACGCCGATTGTCACCGCGCCTGAGCGTACTCCCCAGGACTTCGTCACCACCCGCATTCTCTGGCTGGAAGGGCTGGAGGACGGCGTGAACCGAGGGGAGGGGATCGATTCCTTCTCCCGCTATATTTATATTCATGGCACCGACGAGGAAGGTCTGATCGGTCAGCCCGCCTCGGAGGGCTGCGTGCGCATGACCAATGCGGATGTGATAGAACTGTTCGACACCATGCCCGAGGGGACGCTGGTGGTCATCCAGTCGTCACCCTGAAAGCCCCAGCCTTAAGCAAGCAGAGGACAGCATATGAGCGAGTACGTCACGGCGGGTCAGTTGCAGGTTGCCGCCCAACTGCACGATTTCATCAACCGGGAGGCCCTGCCGGGCACGAACGTCTCTGCCGAGGCCTTCTGGGGTGGCCTGGACCGGATGGTTCATGATCTGGCCCCCAGGAACCGTGCATTGCTGGAGAAGCGCGACGCCCTACAGGCGTCCATTGACGACTGGCACAAGGCGCATCCTGGCCCCGTGGATATGCAGGCCTATCAGGACTTCCTGCGGGAGTCCGGCTACCTGCTGCCCGAAGGCGAGGACTTCCAGGTCACCACGGCCCATGTGGATGCCGAAGTGGCCAGTCAGGCCGGACCGCAGTTGGTGGTGCCGGTCATGAATGCCCGCTATGCCCTGAATGCCGCCAACGCCCGTTGGGGCAGCCTGTATGATGCCCTCTACGGCACCGACGCCATTGCCGATGCGGATGGCTGCGAGCGCGGGTCAGAGTTCAACCCGCGGCGTGGCGCCAAGGTGGTGGAGTTCGCCCGGCATTTCCTGGACGATGCGGCCCCCCTGCAACAGGGCAGCCATGTCGGTTCCAAGGGCTATGCCGTGGTGGACGGCGTGCTTCGGGTCACCTGCGCCGACGGCAGCGAGACCGGCCTGAAGGTCCCGGGGCAGTTCAAGGGCTACCAGGGTGAGGCCTCGGCCCCCAAGGCGCTGCTCCTGGAGCACAACGGCATCCACTTCGAGATCCAGTTCGATGCCGCGCATCCCATCGGCAAGACCGATTCCGCCGGCATCAAGGATGTGCTCATGGAGGCAGCATTGACCGCCATCATGGACTGCGAGGACTCGGTGGCTGCGGTGGACGCTGAGGACAAGGTGGAGGTCTACCGTAACTGGCTGGGCCTCATGAAGGCTGACTTGTCCACCACCTTCGATAAGGGTGGACGCAGTGTGGAGCGGTCCATGCACCCGGACCGGGAATACACCACGCCCGAAGGCGGCCGCCTGGTGATGCAGGGTCGCTCGCTCATGTTCGTGCGCAACGTGGGGCACCTCATGACCATCGATGCCGTGCGTGACAAGGAGGGACAGCCGGTCCCCGAGGGCATCCTGGACGGGATGATCACCAGCCTGATCGCCCTGCACGACCTGAACAAGACCACCGGGCTGCGCAACTCCCGCACCGGTTCGGTGTATATCGTCAAGCCCAAGATGCACGGTCCCGAAGAGGTGGCCTTCACCAATGAGCTGTTCGGGCAGATCGAGGATGCCCTGGGCATGCCCCGCAACACCCTGAAGGTGGGGGTGATGGACGAGGAACGGCGCACCACCTTGAACCTCAAGGCCTGTATCCGTGAGGTGAAGGAGCGCATTGTCTTCATCAATACCGGCTTCCTGGATCGCACCGGGGACGAGATGCATACCTCCATGGAGGCCGGCCCCATGATCCGCAAGGCCGCCATGAAGAACTCCCGCTGGTTGCAGGCCTATGAGGACTGGAACGTGGATGTGGGTCTGGCCTGTGGCCTCAAGGGACACGCCCAGATCGGCAAGGGCATGTGGGCCATGCCGGACCTGATGGCCGACATGCTCAAGCAAAAGGTGGGGCATCCCAAATCGGGCGCCAACACCGCCTGGGTGCCATCGCCCACGGCGGCCACGCTGCACGCCCTGCATTACCACCAGGTGAAGGTGGCGGATGTGCAGGCCCAGCTGGCGGGCCAACGCCGCGCCCGGCTGGAGGATATCCTCACCATCCCGGTGGAGGCCGATCCCCACTGGAGCGCCGAGGAGATTCAGCAGGAGCTGGACAACAACGCCCAGGGCATTCTGGGTTATGTGGTGCGCTGGATCGATCATGGTGTGGGCTGTTCCAAGGTGCCCGACATCAACAACGTGGGCCTCATGGAGGACCGGGCCACCCTGCGCATCTCCAGCCAGCATATCGCCAACTGGCTGCACCACGGTATCTGCAGTGAGGCCCAAGTGGTGGAGACCCTCAAGCGCATGGCCCAGGTGGTGGACGAGCAGAACGCCGCTGACCCCACCTATCACGCCATGTCGGCCGACTTCAATGCTTCGGTGGCCTTCCAGGCGGCCTGTGATCTGGTCTTCAAGGGTCGCGAGCAACCCAACGGCTACACGGAGCCGGTGCTGCACCGGCGCCGGATCGAGGCCAAGGCACGGGGCTGACAGGTCCCGGAGTGCGCAAGGACCGCGCCTTTGCCCGGTCTTGCCCTCATACGGTGACAGACAAAGGGGCGGTAGATCGGCCACTCGCCCGTGATGGGTGAGATACCCGTAATGGGTGAGATACATGTAATCCAGACCCTGATCGCCGTCCTCCGCCCCGGCGATGAGCTTGGAGGGGACTGGCCCAGGCTGCGACCGGAGCAAGACCGTGTGGGTCTTGGCTGGCTGAGTGCGCCGCTACGCAGCAGGTTGTGAGGAGACTGATAAAAGACTATATTAGGTCCGATTATTTCAGGAGCAGAGCCGTGCGCTACTCATCCCAAGTCAAGCCCATCAGCTACCTCAAGGCCAATGCCGCCGAGGTACTGACCCACCTTGCCGAAAACCGGGAACCCTTGGTCATCACGCAGAACGGGGAAGCCAAGGCTGTGCTGCAGGACGTTGCCTCCTTCGAGGAAACGCAGGAGACCTTAGCCCTTCTGAAGATCCTGGCGCTCGGCCAGCAGGACGTCGAGGCCGGTCGCCTTAAGCCGGTCGGCGATGTGGTGGCGCGTCTGCGTGCGAAGCGGACCGCGGTCTGATGGCCGACAGGCCGACGCGCTACGCGGTTCTGCTTGCGCAAGGCGCAGAGCAGGACTTGGAGTCCATTTACGACTACATCTGCGAGTTCGATGGCCCGGACCACGCGAACCATGTGCTCAACCGCTTGCTGGAGGTGGTGGAGGGGCTCGTCGAGTTTCCGGAGCGCGGGAGCTATCCGAAGGAGCTCATGGCGCTGGGCATCAAGGATTACCGCCAGACGGGGTTCAAACCCTACCGTGTGATCTATCGCGTCCTGGGCGACCGGGTCGTTATTTACTTGATCGCCGATGGTCGCCGGGACATGCAGTCCGTGCTGGCTCGCCGGCTTCTGGGTGCTTGACCCGCAGCATCCCGATAAAGCACGCCCAGGGTCACCACGGCCGCGATGAACGCCAGCAGGACCCCGCTCACAGCTATCCCATCAATCGCCGGGCGGAGGATGCACCAGCGCGCCACGAGGACCCATTGTGACCGGGCAGGCGTTGGCCGTGATCGTGCCGGTCCTGAATGAGGCCGCCAATCTGCCGTCCCTGGCCCGAAACCTGGGTGCCGCAGTGGCCGAGGACACCGAAATCCTCCTGGTGGACGGCGGGAGCCTGGATGACACGGTGGCCGTGGCCGAGGGCCTTGGACTGCCGATCATCATCTCGGCACCCGGGCGGGCCCGTCAAATGAATGCCGGCGCAGCGGCGACCCGGGCACCGGTCCTCTTGTTCCTGCACGCCGATACCCACCTGCCCATGGGCGCCGACGCTCGGGTACTCGATGCCCTGAAGGGCCGTTCCGGCTGGGGACGTTTCAATGTCCGTATTCGTGGGCGCAGCCGTGTGCTGCTCCCCCTGGTGGCGGCACTCATGAACCAACGCTCGCGTCTCACCGGGATTGCCACCGGCGATCAGGCCCTGTTCATGCGGCGTGAATTCTTCGATGCGGTGGGCGGCTTTCCGGATCAGCCCTTGATGGAAGACATCGAGATCAGTCGCCGACTCGGGCGGATCACGACCCCCCGTTGCCTGCGGATGCGAGTGACCACCTCGGGACGACGCTGGGAACAGAACGGGGTGTGGCGGACCATCCTGCTCATGTGGCACCTGCGTTGGTCATACTGGCGCGGTACGCCAGCCCACACCCTGGCACAACGCTACAATGACCAGGGATGAGACAGGACGCCATGCCCCCCGAAACGCATATCCTGATCTTTGCCAAGGCTCCCCGTGCCGGTCTGGCCAAGACCCGTCTCATCCCGGCGCTGGGCCCCCAGGGGGCGGCGGTGCTGGCCGAGCGTCTTCTGAACCATGCCATCCACGAGGCCCTGGGCGCCAGCCTTGGCCCGGTGACCCTGTTGAGAACGCCGGATGGGGCCGGTGCCTGGGCCGATATCCCGATGCCCCCGCGCCTGGCCACCGGACCTCAGGGAGAGGGCGATCTGGGTGCGCGCCTCGCCCGGGGTGCCGCGCGGGTGCTGTCCCGCGGACAAGGGGTGATCGTCATGGGCACCGACTGTCCCGGGCTCACCCAGGATCGTCTGCGTGCCATGGCAGTGGCCCTGGTCACCCATGATGCCGTCATGACCCCCGTGGCCGACGGGGGCTATGCGGCGTTGGCCCTGAGTCGTTTTCATTCGACCCTCTTCGAGGGGATCGATTGGAGCACCCCCCGGGTCGCCCAACAGACCCGTGAACGCATTCACGCATTGGGGTGGTCCCTGAGTGAGCAACCCGCATTGTGGGACATCGACGAGCCCGATGATCTGCGCCATCTCCCAGGGCACTGGGAGGAATGCACGACTTGACCGCCGCAGGGCCGGCCACGAAGGAGATTCCATGAGCGCCATTCTGCAAAAAACGCAATCCACCACCTTCCCGGCCATCCGGCGTGGGCGGCTGGAAACCCTGCAGGTCAACGTGGGCTATGTCTGTAACCTGACCTGCTTTCATTGCCATGTGAATGCAGGGCCCAATCGTCGGGAGAAGATGGATCGCACCACTGCCGATCTGGTGCTTGATTATCTTCGCGGTGCCGGGATTCACACCCTCGACCTTACTGGCGGTGCGCCGGAGTTGAACCCTCAGTTTCACTACCTGGTGGAGCAGGCGCGGGGGATGGGGGTGCATGTGATGGACCGTTGCAATCTCACGGTGCTGGAGCAGCCGGGCCAGGACGATCTGGCGGCCTTTCTGGCGGCCCACCAGGTGGAGGTGGTGGCCTCCCTGCCTTGCTACACCCAGGATCATGTGGACACCCAGCGCGGCGAGGGTGTCTTCGAGCAGAGCCTGGCAGGCCTGCGGCAACTGAACGCCGCGGGCTACGGACAACCCGGCAGCGACCTGGTGCTCAACCTGGTCTATAACCCGCTGGGGCCTGATCTGCCGCCCCCGCAGGCGCAGTTGGAAGCCGACTACAAGGATCACCTGGCGCGGGACCATGGCATCGTATTCAACGGGTTGTTTGCCATCACCAACATGCCCATTCACCGTTTTGCAAAGCAGCTTCGCAAGAACGGTCAGTACGAGGCCTACATGATGCTCCTGAAGGACGCCTATCGGGATGAGAACCTGGCAGGCCTCATGTGCCGAAACCTGCTCAGCGTGGACTGGCAGGGCTACGTGTACGATTGCGATTTCAACCAGATGCTGCGCCTTCCCCTGGGGGCTGGCACACGGCAGCGTACCCATCTGCGGGAGGTGATCCACCGGGACCTGGAGGGCGCATCCATCACGGTTGCGGATCATTGCTATGGGTGCACGGCCGGCCAGGGTTCCAGTTGCGGCGGGGCGCTCTGACCGGGTCGTCAGGACCCACCGGACACCCCAGGCCTTGGTCCATGAGCAGGTGGTCTGCATCGGCAAGGCGCTCCACGCATCAACTGAACGGACGTCTCAGTCATGGGCGGCGTCCCTAAGTATTAACACTGTAGGTATTCATCCGAATGTTGGTCAGGGGTGACGCGGCCTATTCTGAAATCAAGCTCAAGGTACACGGCAACACCGCCTTGGGATGAGATCCGAAACCGCGATTGGAAGGAGAATGACCATGAAAACCCTGACCTTGAAAAACAGCCTCATTGCCGGCACCGCCACGATGATCATCGCCACCACGGGCCAGGCCATTAGCTCCGAGTGGGATCATCTGTTGCAGACCTATGTGCCGGCGGGCGCGGCATACCAGACCACCCTGACCACGCCACCCAGCGACGCGCGTGCCTCAACGGGCAACGTGGTGGTGGGTTCGGTCTATGATCCGCACCTGCAGGCCTTTGTGGGCAAGGTGGAGGACCAACCGGTGGGTTCGCCCCGTTCAGCCGCATAGTCCAGCTCCGCCGAGCCGGCCAACATTGCCGGGTCACCCTCGGCGAGGCCGGTGATCTGGTATTCACCCTGCACAATGATCCGGAGATGCTCGCCCAGATGTTTGAGCAGGATGACGTGCCGTCGTCCCACCCAACCACGCTGCAGGTGAAACTTGTGAGCGGCCAGGCGGATCGGTACGTGTTCGTGGACGGGCCCCTGCCGGGTGTGACCGGCTATTTTGTCCGTGACGGCCACGGCCGGGCACAGGCGCTGCATCTTTTCGGGCGCCGACTGCCGCTTCGGGAGCTGTGATTGCCGTGTTGATGGGGAGGAGACCTGAAGGAGAGCCACCCATGAAATTTTCGCAAGCATTCAAAGGGCGGGAGCAGGACATCATTGATCTGTTCCATGCAACCTTTGCCCGCGCCGAGGGCGCGGAGGAGGGCGCATTGATCGGCAATCTGGTCCGCCATCAGATGGCCGACACCGCCGAGCCGGATCTGCATGTCTTCCTCGCCGAGATGGATCGAGCCATTGTTGGCGGGGCGATCTTTTCCCGGCTGACCTACGATCAGGATGACCGGTCCGTGTTCATCCTTGCGCCGGTGGCCGTTGCGAGCGAGTGGCAGGGGCAGGGTGTCGGCCAGAAACTCCTGGCCCATGGCTTGGAAGCGCTGAGGAACGCCGGGGTTGACGTGGTCCTGACCTATGGTGATCCGAGCTACTATTCGCGTGTCGGCTTCAAGCCCATCACCGAGTCGCTGGCCCCGGCGCCCTTTGAATTGAAGCAGCCCGAAGGCTGGGTGGGACAATCCCTGACGGGTGGGGAGATGGTGCCTTTCAAGGAGGCGCCGCGCTGTATCCCGGCGCTCAATGATCCTGTCTTCTGGTAAGGACGCTCACATCCAAGCGATCCATACTGCGGCCGGATCGACCAACTGCATGTATCCTGCGTGCGATGTGGGTCGACAGGAGGAATCGCCGTGTTCGAGTTGGATGAACGTCTGGAGGCGGACAGCGTGGCAGTGGGAACGCGGGATGGCTGCCTGGTGAGGCTGTTTCGGGACGCGCGCTATCCCTGGCTGCTGGTGATCCCGGCGATGGGCTGCTTCCGCGAGTGGTGGGAACTCGCGCCGGGTCAGCGCATGGCGGTGGACGGGGTGCTTGCCGAGTGTGCCCGTGTGCTGTCACTCCTGCCCGGCGTTGAAAAGACCAACCTTGCGACGCTGGGTAATCTGGTGCCCCAGTTGCACTGGCATGTGGTGGGGCGCCACACGGGTGATCCCGCCTGGCCGGGGCCGGTCTGGGGGCACGGTGATCCGCAGCCTTACGATCCTGGGGAGCAGGCGGACCTGGTGGCCCATCTGCGCAGCGCGCTGGATCTTCATGCTGCTGACCAGATTGGATCACACTGCGTGCGATAGGCCGGCTCGCTCAACACAGCGCCTGTTCGACCAGGTTAAACCCAAGAGAGGTCGGCTGCGATCGCAGAGGAACTGATGGCGGAACACGACGCCCGACCGTACATGGGTGTCGTGGACGACCATCGAAATAATGTCATGAATCCGTGCCAGACAATCCTTGCCATCGATGCCGCCTGGACACCTACCAGCGCCGGGCGCACAGTGCCCCTGGGTGATGAGGATGCGGCGATCTGGTGTCCGAGGGATGTGGTGCGCACTGAGCCCGCCCTTGGAGGCTGAGCGATGGACAGACAGTGTGCCCTTGACCTGCTGAGCCGCAGCAAGCCTGAGTTGCAGGCCCGTTTCGGCGTGACCCGGCTGGCCCTGTTCGGCTCCACAGCCCGTGATACCACTTCACAGTGGCAGTGATGTCGATGTGCTGGTGGCCTTCGACGGTCCTGCTACCTCCAACCGTTATTTCGGCGTGCCCGCTGGGAGAGCAACACGCGCCGTATTCATTCCACGAAGGCCTGGTGCGGGCCCGTCTGCTCGGGTGCCTTGAGCCAGTCGACCAGCTTGCCCAAAACTCGATCTCCCCACACTGGTCACAGAACCAACCGCGTACGTTGCCCACCTCTTGGGTGAGCCCGTCCAGGCTGGCCTTCACAGTGCGTGTTTCGAGATTCATCTGCCCGGTTTCGCAAAGTGTGCAGGTTCGATTGGTCATCACTATCGCCTCTTGAATGAAATCACAATAGCTCCGTCAGAGCGAAGAGTGAATTTCACGTAGGCATCACCTGCTGGGGTTGGAACGTGGTATACGTCCTGCCATATTTGGTGATCCCTATATGTCGTCATGCTCTTGTGGAACATTGGGCGTTCCACTTTTCATCCGCGTGCCCGGCAGCCGCCATCAAAGTCGTTTTCAATTCGTACCCCATGGCCCGATACCCTCGCTGGCGCCTGGCCCACATGCGGGCGAGCTGGGGCTGATCGATCTCGGCGTAGTCGTGGATCCGCACATCCCTTTTTTCGGCATGCTCTCGGTGCAAGCGCCCGGCATATTGCTGCAGGGTGCCTTTCCAGGAGATGGGCATGGCCAGTACCAGGGTATCGAGCGGCGGATGATCGAAGCCTTCACCGATCAGGCGACCGGTGGCCAGCAATACCCTGGGCGTGGATTCGTCCAGTGATTCCAGTTCGGCAAACACCGCCGTGCGCTGTTTCCTCGACAGGCGGCCATGCAGCACGAAAACATGTTCGATTTCATTCCCCAATGCCCCCCGCAATAACGGCAGATGGTCTGTTCGCTCGGTGAGCACCAGCACTTTGCGTCCTTCCCGGTAGGCGGCCAGCACATCCTCAGCGATGCACCGGTTGCGTGCATCATCAGTGATCAGGGTGCGGAATACGTCCTGTATGGGGGAGTCTGGCGCCAGTTCCGGTGCGGGTAGCATTTTCGGCCAGACTTCGAGCCTTTTTGGACCCGTTTCGGGTCTGCTGGCGGTGTGCCTGATGGGGCCGCACTGCATGAAAATGATGGGGTGATGGCCATCGCGTCGAACGGGGGTGGCCGTCAGACCCACCACGTATTTCGCCCTGGCCTGCTTGAGTATCGACTCGAAGGAGAAGGCTGACAGGTGGTGGCATTCATCAATGATGATCTGGGTGTACTGGTCCAGGAACTCGCCCAGGTCTTCACGGCGTGTCAGTGATTGCATGACGGCGATGTCGATCTGGCCAGAGGGCCTTTTCTTGCCCCCGCCAATGACACCCAGTCCCCCTTTGGGAAGATCCAGGAATCCGCCCAGACGCTCTTGCCACTGACGGAGTAATTCCGTGCGATGCACCAGTACCAGGGTGCTGACCTTTCGCCGGGCGATCATGGCGGCGGCAGTCACGGTCTTGCCGAAGGCCGTCGGCGCACAGAGTACGCCGAATTCGTGTTGGATCATCTCCCGCATGGCTGCCTTCTGATCCGGGCGCAAGGTGCCGGTGAACCTGGCCTTCACTTTCTGCCCGGCAAGGCGTTCATCCTGCAACTCTGGATGGATCTGGTTCTGTTGCAATAGGGCCAGCACAGCTTCAAGGCAGCCGCGCGGGAGGGCTACATGCCGGGGGAGATTCTCTGCGCAGCCGATGATGCGCGGTTTGTTCCACACTGGCAGGCGCATGGACTGCGCCTTGTAGAATTCCGGATTCTGGAAGGCGGCGAGGCGGATCAGTCGATTGGCCAGGGGTTGTGGCAGGTCTGCCTTGGCGATGAAGATCTGGTTGGCCAGTACCAGCGGGAGCGAGTCCGGTAGTGGGCCGCTCATCAGGGAGGGTGTCGAAGAGGGGCGTTCCCAGGGTGCGCTCTCTTCTTCCTCTGAGGTGAAGGCCACATCCAGCGGGTTGCGACCGTCGCTGGCCCGCAGGAGGGCCTTCTCCATGTCCTGATGGGACATGGGTTGCACGGATGCCAGAAAGGCCCACTGATCCGGATAGGGTTGCAGGTGTTCATCCACGAACACACTGCGATCCAGATCCCTGTGTTGTTTCTGCAGGGGCAGTGCGATCAGGTTGCCGAAGCCACCTTTGGGCATGGTGTCCTGATTGGGGAAGAGACGGTCGTAGCTGGCCAACGACAACTGCCGGGTGCGGTGACAGGTGTGACTGATCAGGGCAGCCCCCAGTTGCCTGGCCTCGCGGGCTGGAATCGGCTCGGCAAAAAAGATCCAGATATGAGCGCCGTTCCCCGATCGAGATATTTCTAGTGCGGCCGGGAGACCCAGATCCTGGCAGGTATGCATGAACGCCCTGGCATCTTCCCGCCAGTCGGGCCCATCGAGGTCAGCCGCAAGAAAGAAACAGCGGTCATTGCTCAGGAGCGGGTAGACGCCGATGGTTTGCCTTCCGGCCAGGTGGTCATAGATGACCTGATCGGTCACCGGCAACAGTTGACGGTGACTGCAGTCGCTGCATTTCACTCTGGGTTTGTGGCATGGGATGCCATGGCGGCTCAGTAGATCCTTGAGGCGAGCGTTTTCTTCACGTAACCGCCATAACTCCTCTTGTTCGCCCTCAGCGACCATCAACTCCTCTTCACCGGCATATTGGTGGCGATTATCCCGGACGGATGCGGTCTGATCACGATCCCGTACAAGGGTACGATGGAACTCAGTGTCTGGGCGTTTCGCTCAGCAAGGCTTCAAGCGTCTCTGCCTCCAGGATGGCGTCAGCCCAGGTTTCCAGTTGGTCGGGGCCGGCTTGGTCGAGCCGGGTCTGCGCCCATGTGGGGATCGCGCCGTACTTCTTGACGATCAGACGGGCCAGCATGCGACGAGTGCCTTGCTCAAGCCCCTCCTGGCGCCAGCGTTCCGGCCATTTCTTGATGCGTTCAGCCAACATGGTGTGTACCTCATGCAGTTCCTGTAAATCGTTCAGTTCGGGCAACTCCATGCCGGGTGCCCGATGGGGGAGCAGCACGCGCCGTATCCAGACCACGAAGGCCCGGCGCAGGCCCGTCTGCTCGGGTGCCTTGAGCCAGTCGACCAGCTTGCCCAGGACATTGAGCATTTCCTGCTCGTCACGGTTGTTCTCCAGCCGGAAGAGGGCGGCGACCGCATTGCGTGCCGGCTCCGACCAGGCCGGGTCGTTGACGATGGCCCCCTCGTCCAGCAGGAGATAGCCAAGGGCAGGGCGGTAGCGCTCCAATCCTCCCGGTACCTGTTCGACCAGATCGGCGATATCAGGTGCCGCACGCCAGCGTTCCTCTCCATTGTAGAGCACCACCGGCAGGACAGGCGGCAGCTTGCCGCTGGGCGTCAGTTTGTTCTGGCGGATCAGGTCCTGGTAGAGCAGTCCCACATAGCTCATGATGCGCACCGCCATGAACCGGTCCACGCTGCTTTGAAATTCCAGCAGCAGGTATACATAGAGCCAGTCTCCTCCCCAGCGGATGCGCCAGATGATGTCATCCTCACGATCGCGCAGCTCGTCGGTCACATAGGAGCCGCTGACCTTCTCCAGGCTGGTGAAATCGAGCTGTTCCACCCAGGCTTCCTTGACGAAGCCGGTCAGCAGGTCGCGAACCATGCGTGGGTGAGAGAAGAGCAGCTTGTAGCTGTTGTCGTGATGGGTCATGGAGATAGGCGGTCTGGATCATCCGGTGTAATGAATGGGGCCATGATGAGGATACCCCAAAGGTGCGTCGAGATCCTCGAATGGAAACGTATCCGGAGCCGGTGATTTCACAATGTTCACAGGCTGTTCTGATGGATTTTTGTGGTGCCGTGAAGGGTCGGAAGCTGGGGTGGGCGCAGAGGGCAGAACTCGTTTTTGGGGCCTGCATAGCGTGCCCAGGATTGTGCCGCGCTAGAGCGAGTGTCGCACACTGACCCGGGACCACACGCTGCGCGAGCCCATTGATGCGCAGGCGGATCTGCTGGTCGCCAGCCGGGAGTGCCTGCGCCGGGCGCCTCTGGATCGGCCGTTGCGACTGCTGGGTGTGCGCATGAGTGCCCTGGTGCCGGTTGCCGGTGTCGCTGAAAATCCTGGAGTCTGGGAGCAGGGCGAGTTGGCCTTCGACGAGTGAAACTGACGGCCTGCTACCCAACGCCCCGCGAAGGCGACAACCGTGGCAGCAGGAGCCCACTTTGAGCGCGCCACTGGCCGTGCTCTATTGGAAAGCG
>NZ_FOAA01000028.1 GCF_900109495.1 Ectothiorhodospira marina
CTGCAAGACCCCCGTGCCGAGGCGGACCATCCCGTTGCCGATGCCCAGTTCAGACACCTGTCCCGGGTGCGGGGCGATGCCGGGCGTTCCGCCATTGAGGCGGTGGATGCCTTCGAGCAGGCGCAGTACCTGGCCCTGGTGGAGCAGGTGACCGATGACATCAATGGGTTGCTGCGCCAGGCCATGGCGGGCCAGGCGAGCCCGAACCCTGGGGCAGGGCAGGCTGCCGCGCCTGCGGCATCCGAGGGGGGAGCGGAGCTGGATTCGGTCTCGGCCCTGTGGCAGGCGGCCCTGGTGGAATACATCGGCCGCGAGGCCACCCCGCCCAAGGACATCGTTGCCTGGTCACTGGACCGGGACCTGGTGAACCCGGCGGATCGGGCCCTGGATGTGCGTGTCCTGGTGACCCGTGAGCAGTTGAGCAGCCTGTCCCAGTCCCTGGATCGGGTGGTGCAGGCGCTGATGCGGGCGGAGGTCACCCAGGCGCAGTTCTTCGAGGCGCTGCAGGGGGTGGCGGGGCAGACCATGAAGCAGCCTGAGGAGATCGGACAGGGGGCACAACTGGCGGACACGGGCCTGTTGCCGGCGTTCATCCAGAGCCTGCCCTATCGCAGCGATATCCTGTCACTGACCGATGAGATGTTTGCCAGCATGACCACGCAGCAGCGTGCGGAGCTGGAGTGGAGCCTGCTGGCCAAGCTGGAGCAGTACCGGGCCATCAACGAGCAGGTGGATGTGTGGTTCCAGCTCAATGACACGGATGACGATCGGGACCGGGTCTACCCATTGCACCTGGATTATCTGCCCTGAGGACGCTGCCGTGCCCATGATCCGGATCGCAGGCCTTGGCAAGGACCGCTCCCAGGGAGGGAGTGTCTTCACCCTGGAGGTGCCGGCGTTCTCGGTGGAACCCGGTGAGCTGGTGGCCGTGGTGGGGGCCAGCGGTTGCGGCAAGAGCACCCTGCTGGACATGCTGGCCCTGGTCATGGCCCCCACACGGGCAGAGACGTTTCACTTTCACGCCGTTGAGGCAGACCCCGAACACGATATCCGCCGACTCTGGCGCCTTGGCGATGAGGCGAGCCTGGCGGCGTTGCGCCGGGATCATCTGGGCTATGTGCTGCAGACCGGCGGCCTGCTGCCGTTTCTCAGTGTGCGGGAGAATATCGAACTGTCATCCAGAATCCGCGGCTGCGGCGCCCCCGGGCGACGGCTGCACGAACTGACCGAACGTCTGGGTCTTGAGGGTTGCCTGGACCGCATGCCCTGCGCCCTGTCGGTGGGTCAGCGTCAGCGGGTGGCCATTGCCCGGGCGCTGGTGCATGCGCCGCGACTGGTGCTGGCCGATGAACCCACGGCGGCCGTGGACAAGGCCCGTGCCCGGGCGGTGATGGCCGACCTGGAGGCGCTGGCCCGGGATGAAGGCGTGGCGGTGGTCCTGGTGACCCATGACGTGGATCTGGTGAAGGGGCATGCCGACCGCACCTACACCTTCGATGTGATGCAGACCTCGGAGAATGCCACCCGCTCCACCTGTTACCCCCTCCAGGAAGGGGCGGCCGCATGAAGCCTCCGTCCGCGGCGCACCCCATCAGACTCATACCCGGGTTGGCCGCTTCCCACCTTCGTCACGACTGGATCCTCACCCTGTGCCTGGTGGTGGCCCTGGCGGCGGTGATCGCGCCCCTGCTGGTGCTGATGGGCCTCAAGAGCGGCACCATCGAGACCCTGCGTGAGCGGTTGGTGGAAGATCCGGTCTACCGGGAGATCCGTCCCGCCCATACCCGGGAGTTCGCGCCGGAATGGTTCGAGCAGGTGGCCCGCTGGCCCGGGGTGGATTTTCTCACCCCCACCATCCTGCCGCTGTCCTCGGTGCTCCAGGTGGTCAATCCCCATGGTGGTCGCAGCGAATTGTTTGATCTGATCCCCACCGGGCCCGGTGATCCGCTCCTGCTGGAGAACGGTGCCCGCATCCCCGGCGATGGACAGGTGGTGCTCTCGGCCGAGGCGGCCCGGCGCATGGGGGTGGGCGCCGGGGATGCGCTGCAGGTCAGGGTTACCCGCACCCGGGGGACACGCACCGAGGAGGCCCGGGAGACCTTCCAGGTGCTCTCCGTGCTGGATGCCCGCGCCGGCAGCCTGCCCCGGGTGTACGCGCCCCTGGATCTGGTGGTGGATGTGGAGGCCTACAAGGAGGGCTACGGGGCGCCGGACCGTGGCTGGGCCGGGGATACGCCCGAACCCTTTCTGAGTTTTGACGGCGCCATCCTGCTGCTGGAAGACCCCCTGGATCCCATTGCCCGCACCGGTCTGATCATCAACACCGGATTTGCCCGCCTGGCCGACGCAGATCGGGAGCGCGTTCGGCAACGCACCGGCGTGACCGTGCCCGGGTCACTCACGGCCTACGATGTCTTCACCCCCGGCAGCGCGGTCACCGTCTCCAACCTGCGGGCCATCGAGCAGAAACTGCGTGGACGTGAGGCCGTGGTGCTGCCCTACGTGGACCCCATCCCGCTGGCGGACGCCCAGGGCCGTGAGATCGCGCTGGCCGGGTTGTCGCTGTCGCCCCGGCAGGCACGCTTGCTGGATGTCCCCGCCACGCCATGGGGCGGCTTCTCCGGGCGCGCCGCGCCAGGGGATGAACTCACCTCCGTGCTGGTGCCTGCGGGTCATTCCCGGGAGTCTTTGCACGTGGTCAGTGCCGGGGCGCGAACCCTCTCGCTCAGCCTCGATGTGGTGGGGGTGGGGGACTGGCAGCGGCCAGTGGTGCCCGTGGAATTGCTGGGCGTGCTGCGCACGGGTGTGCAGCGCGCCCTGACCCATCGATCGGATACGGGAGGCTTCGAGATGGCCCGGGGGGGCTATCGGGGTTTTCGCCTCTATGCCCAAAGCATCGACGACGTGCCCGAGCTGGCCGAACGCCTGCGCGAGCAGGGCCTGGAATTCGTGGCCCAGGTGGAGGCCATTCAGCGCATTCAGATCCTGGACGAGGGCCTGGGGCGGCTGTTCTGGCTGATCGCCCTGTTGGGCATCAGCGGTGGCACGGCCGTGCTGGTGGCCAGCCTGTACGCTGCCGTGGAGCGCCTGCGGCGTGACCTGGGCGTGTTGCGGCTGCTGGGTCTGGCCCGCTGGCATGTCTTCTTCTTTCCCGTGGCCCAGGGGGTGATGATCGCAGCCCTGGGCCTGGCGGCCGCCCTTGGGGGGTACGCATCCCTGGCCTGGGCCATCAATCGCACCTTTTCCAGTGAACTGGCGCCTGGCGAGCGGTTCTGCACCCTCCCGGGTGAGCAGATCCTGCTGGCCATTGTCGCCACCCTGGCACTGGCGGTGCTTGCCTCGCTGGTGGCCGCCTGGCGGGCCACCCGCATCGATCCGGCGGAGGCCATCCGTGAACATTAGTCCGCTTCTCCAGTGCCTTCGATACCCCCGATTCGGCCACTGCCCGGGCCGCCTGGGGCGTGTCCTTGTCTGCCTGGCCTGTTTGCTGGTGCCGGGGGCGGTCCTGGCCGAGGTGCCGGCCCAGTCGGTATTCAACCCGCGTCCTGCGGCCGGGGATCTGGTCCTGCCCATGCCCGATGGCGCGCAGATGGTGTTTCGACACGTGCCGGTGCCGGGGCAGGGTTTCTGGGGCGATCGGGACCGGGTGATTCAGATCGGCGATGCCACCGGGGGCATCTTCGAAGGGCTGCAACGCACCCAGATCAGTGGCTCTTTCCCTCGCGAGGACGGCAGCTGGTATCTGGTCCTGGCCAAGTATGAGCTCACCCGGGCCCAGTATGTTGCCGTCATGGGCCTGGACACCCTGCTGGAGACCAGCGGCGATCCCCAGGTTCAGCAACTCCCGCAGCTCAGGGGCCGGGAACTGCGCGATGCCCTGATGCAGCCCCTCACCTATGTGAGCCACCAGGATATCCAGGCCTTCCTGCGGGCCTATAATCAGTGGCTGTTTGACGCGGATCACCCGGAACGTCGCGCCGATCTGCCCCGGGTGGACGGCGTGCCCGGTTTCATGCGTCTGCCCACCGAGGAGGAATGGGAGTACACGGCGCGAGGGGGCGTGCCGGCCCTGGAGGCCGGGAGTTTCAATGATCGCCTGCCGTTTCCCGCTCGCCAGATGAATGAGCATGCCTGGCACCTGGGCAATGCGCGACACGAACTGCGCCCGGTGGGGCTGCGCGAGGCCGATGGCCTGGGCTTTCATGACCTGCTGGGCAATGCCCAGGAGATGACCTCCGGGTTGTTCCGCCCGGAGATCTGGCAGGGCAAGCCGGGCGGCGTGGCGGTGCGTGGCGGCAGTGTATCCACCCCGGCCTCGGAACTGCGCAGTTCGCTCCGGGCGGAACTGGACGTGTACGCCTGGAACGCGGATGGGGAATACATGGAGGAACGGCGCTCCTTCAACACCGGGGTGCGGCTGGCCATCGGCGCCAATGTGCTGGTCAACTCCGCCCAGCAGGCGCGCATCGAAGAGGAATACGAGGCCTATCGTGAGGACCTGCGCCGCACCATGCCAGTGGGCCGTACCCTGGATAACCTGGTGGCCCAGGCCTCGGTGCAACTGGGAACCGTGGACCCGATTCTGGATCGCCTCATGGCGCAAAACCCCGACTTGGTGGAGCCGTTGCGGGCCGTGCAGGCGCAGATGGACCGGGCCCGGGAGCGGCTGGAACTGGCGCAGCGTGAGAGTGCCCGCAGCCTGGCCCAGGATGCCGCCCGCAACGGGGTGAACCTGAGTGTGTACCTGTCGCGCCTGGCACGTCTGGACGACACCCTGGAGCGGGCCCGTCGGCTGGCCGAGATCTCCACCCGCTATCAGGATCAGGTGGATGCCGTGGAGCGCTCCATGCACGACCTGGAAGTGGCCGCCGGGGAGCAATTGCGGGGCTATCAGGACAAGATTGCCGAACTGGGGGACTATGAGCCCCAGTACATCGAACACGCCTTCCAGGTGCTGGATGCCGCGGAGTTGCCGCCCCGCGAGCGTCTGGTGATGGACGTCCTGCGTGAGCACGTGGAGGTGTTCAGCGAGCAGCGTCGCGGAGATCCCCAAGCCTGGATGCAGGATTTCCGCGAGCGCTTTGAAGGCTTTGAGGACAATTGATCACCACATCCCTGCAGGGGGCAAGCACCATGAAAATCACGAAAACCACTCTTCCCATCATCCTCGCCGGTGCCCTGGTCTCCGGGTGTGCCCATATGGATGACACGGATCGCACCCGCACCGAAGGCACGGCGGCCGGCGCCTTGCTGGGTGGACTGCTGGGTTATGCCGTGGACAAGGAGCGGGGGGCCATGATCGGCGGCCTGCTCGGTGCCGGGGCCGGTTATGTGGTGGGTAACGAGGTGGCCAAGCGCAAGAAGGCCTATGCCACCACGGAGGACTTTCTGGACGGGGAAGCCACCCGGGTGGCCGAGTTCAACACCACCACAGCGGCCTATAACCAGGAGATGAAGACGGAGATTGCCGCCCTGGAACGGGAATCCCGAGACCTCAGGGCCCGTTACGATGCCGGTGCCGAGGACAAGAAACGCCTGCAGGCCCAGCGTCAGGATCTGCAGCGCCAGCTGGCCCGCAGCGAGAAGCTGGAAAAGGCCCTGGAGGAAGAACTGGAGGTGCAGGAAGCCATTCTCGCTGAAGAGGTCAAGGGCCGGCCCGCCGATGATCCCTACCTGGCGCGCCTGGAACGCGAGGTGGCCGAATTGCAGGGCAACCTGGAGGAACTGCGTGAAGGCAGCAGCCAGTTGGCCCGCATCGACCAGAGGCTGTCGGTATGAAACGCATGACACTGATGGTGGCTGTGATGGGCACCCTGGGGCTGGCGGGCTGCGCCACCACCACGGACCCCCACGAGGGAGGGCTGCTGGGAGGCATCCAGGGAATGGGCAGCGGTGCCTACGATCAGCGGGTGCAGGAGCGCGAGGATCGCCTGGAGCAATTGCGCCAGGCCCAGCAGGAACTGCAAACCGAACGGGAGGACCTGGAGGCCCGCAAGACCCGTCAGCGCCGTGAGGTGGCGCTGGAACGGGAGCGTCTGGCAGCCCTGGATCGTGACGTCACTGGCCTGAGCCGTCAGGTGGAAAGCCTGTCGGATCGGCATGGCGAGGAGGATCAGCGGGTGCAGGCATTGCAGACCCGCCTGGATGATCTTCGCGGGCGCATGAACACCCAGCAATCCGCCCTGGATGCCCTGGAAGGTAGCGGGATGGGGGACGCGGAGACGGACCTGCGCCGACGACAGTTGGAAGAGCAGCGCAATGCCCTGCGAGAGGAATTCGATCTGCTGATGGAACTGTCACTGGACCTGGCCAGATGAGGCGACTGGCCGGTGGCCTGCTGGCCCTGCTGCTGACGGCCTCTGGCGGGGCCGCCGCACAGACACCTGTACCGCTGGACGAAATCCGCGACCTGCTGCGTGAGCAGTCGTTCGAGCCACCACCGGAGAGATCGCTTGCGGCGCTCCGGGCCGATGACCTGAATTCGAGCCTGGCAGATGTGGACCCCTATGCGCGCCATTTCTCCTCCCAGGAGGCCGCCCGGCAGGATCGGGACCAGCGCGCCTGGACCGGGATCGGCGCGGATGTCCGTTTCGAGGGCGATCAGGTCTGGTTGCAGGTCTACCAGGGCGGGCCGGCCCACCGTGCTGGATTGCCCGGTCGGGTGCGGCTCCTTGAGATTGACAGGCAGCCGGTGGCCGGGTGTGAGGTCAAAGAGCTTCTGCAATCCCTGCGTGGAGAGTCGGGCTCCCCACTGGTGCTGACATGGCAGGCCGGGCGGGAGATGCCGGCGCATACGACCACACTCATCCGCGAGCGCTTCAGGCCCCTGGATGTGGAACTGGTCGAGCCCTGGAGCCAGGGTGTGCTCCGGGTACGGGATTTCCTGGCGGGTCGCACACGACCGGCGCTGATGGCCACCCTGGAATTCATCGAGCGATCCGATCCGGGTGCGGGCGACGCGGGATCGCCGCTGGTCATGGACCTGCGTGATGCCGTGGGCGGGGATCTCTACGAAGCCCTGGATCTGGCCGGACTGTTCCTGCCGCCCGGGACGCCGCTGGGAAGCCTCATGGCCCGGGGCGGGCAGGTGCGCGACTTTCAGGCCCCCAGGGGCGACAAGCTTGTCATGCCGTTGGTGTTGCTGATCGGGCCGGAAACGGCCAGTGCGGCAGAGGTGTTTGCGGGCATCCTGCAACATCATGGCCGCGCCTACCTGGTGGGGCAGCCCACCTTCGGGAAATGCAGCTCCCAGACCGATCGGCGGCTGTCGGATGGCTCGGTGCTCAGGTTCACCAACCGGGAGGTGCTGCTCCCCGATGGCCAAAGCTGCAGTGGTCGCGGCCTCACGCCGGAGATGGTGGTGGGCGACAGCGTACTGCGGGATCTGTCCCGCCTCATGTCACTGGCCATGGCCCTGCAGGCGGGGCGTGGTGTGGTCGGTACGGGGCAAGAGGCCGTTGTTCAATGAGTCTTGGCCGATCGCGCCAGGCGCGTCGCGTGGGCCGATATCAGTCGATACCAGGTGGGGAGAAACACATGCAAGTCAGGGTGCGTTGCAGGATACACAAAGGGGGCAGGTTGCTGGTCATCGTCGCGGGCCTGTTGGGTCTCGCGCTGGCCTTGCCGGCCTGGGCAGGCAGTACCACCGCCCTGGGAGGCCTGCTGAGCTACGAAACACCCCCGGGCTGGCGGGTGATGACGGATCGTGATGAACAGTTCCGGCTTCAGGCGGATGGCCGGCAGGCCATGCTTCGGGTCCGAACGGGGCGGCAGGGGCGTGAGGCCTCCGCGCTCAAGGATGTGCTGGCCCAGGTGCCCGAGCCCCAATCCGATGAGTTTCTGGGGGTGGCGGCCCGACTCTACAGCAGTGACAGTGGTTCCGGATCCTTTGTGCAAGGCCCCATGCGGGTCTATGTGCTGGAATCCTGCCTCTTCCAGGGGCCTGCACCGTCTCCCATCGTGGTGGAGTTGGCCGCCACCGAATCCTGGTGGCACGACAATGATCCACGGGATCTCTGGCGTCACATGCACCTGAATCTGCCGGAGGATGTTCGGCCCTGTCCCGAGGCGATCGGGCCCGGCACCGAATGGCATTTCAGCAGCCCTGCCGTTGTGGCCTATCGGGTACCCGAGGGCATGAATACCTTCCGCAATCGCGCTGCCGCCCACCTGCGTGATGATGATGGCATGCCCAATGTGAGCATCGGCTGGGATGCTCTGAGTGTCGACCAGGAGTTTCAGTTGAGCGGTTCAATGGGCATGGGCTTTGCGGAACCACCCCGGGTATTCGAGGGCGAGATGCTGGGCCATGCGGCCTGGATATTCGAAGGCCGTGGGGCCTCCGACGACCGCTGGTGGCATCGACGTGTCGCCCTGCTCAAGCAGTGTCTTGCCGATGGACAGCCTGTCCTGGTGCGGGCCCATGCCGACGATGCCTGGATGCAGACCCATGGCCATTTCGATGGGCTCACCGACAATGCCTGGCTGTTCATGCCTGAAGACGCAGTACCGTGTGACCCGGGGCTGCTGCAGACGGCCCTGTCGCAGGTGGAAGCGGAACTCGCGGCCCCCGCCAGCCCCGCCCTGTGGGATCTGGAGGGTGACATGGGCCACACCCCGGTGGCCTCCGAGCCCCGGGATGATGGCATCCGCTGTGCGGGGGAGGGCCCGTGT
>NZ_FOAA01000015.1 GCF_900109495.1 Ectothiorhodospira marina
GCTCATCTGCACCGCCCTGGGTGCCCGAAAGCACCCCCAGCAAGCCTACCGTTCCTGTCTGGGCATCCTCCGCCTGGGGAAGACGTTTGGTGATGCTCGGTTGGAGGCCGCCTGTCAACGCGCGCTGACGCTGGGGACGTGCCGCTACAAGAACATCGAATCCATCCTCAAACACCACCTGGATGAACAGCCTATGGAAGAACAGCAGGAGTTGGCCTTACCTGATGGCCACGACAACATCCGCGGCCCAGCCTACTACTCCGGTTCGCCCGTGAAGTGAGCGATGCAGTAGGGTCGCCAGCAGCAGGAACCCACCGAAGCGACTCAGGAGCGGCTCAATGCCGCGCCTGAGCGCCGTAGGAATCTCCGGCCTTCAGGCCGGGGAGGATGTCAGAGTCCCGAACAGTGAAGTTGGGAGTAGCTGTTAGCCAAGACGGCAAGGGTGTCCACCGCAAGGTGGAATCTGAAGGAAGGAAGCCTGCGGCAAACCGCTGAGCCGAGGAACACGAACCTCACCCTGGGCGAGACCAAGTTCGTCATTGAGGAGGGGCTGACGGTCTCCGGTCTCCACGCCCTTGGCGACAACCTTCAGTTCCAGCGCCTGCAACTTCGTCGGGAAAGCGGGGTGGGCAACCGTTTGGGCGATCCCTAGCGGGTCCACCGAACGCGCAGCCGGTTTGACGACAGGCCCCTATGGGAGTAGACGCGTACTTGGGATGTACTGATCTGCCCTAATGTGCTAAGAAAGTTAACAGTCGACCTGCCACTCACAGACCGAATGCCATGTCTCATACGGAAGGACGTGACAGACTCTTAGTTCTCGCCGAGCAAAGCGAGGATCAATCGTGGGCAGATTACGGTTCGCAAGCCACCAAGCACCCCCTGCTGACTCACTACATCGCCAGCTACACGTATTCGGTAGGAGAACTAAAAGAGCATGACAGCAAGCTGATCACCCGCGCCTACCCCACGCTGATGACACAACTCTATTTTGAGTTTCATGGGGGGCTGAGCGAAATTCACGGCGAGAACCACGGTTTCGGCCAGCATGGCCCGGTTTGTATCGGCAAACGCTCTTACGTCAAGCTTGGTTTGGGGGGGTGGTTTGATATCTATCAAGTCCCCAGTACCCGCCAGGCCCGGCCGATTAAAAATCTGAAGATTGAACTTTATCCAAACGCTTTGCATGAACTTTTTAATCTCTCCCCTAATGAGTTGCTGTGGGAGGATCTGCAGTTGCCCGATCTGGTTGGCGCAAGGATTAGCAGCTTGATCCTGGAAGAGATGGAATCCGCTCAAACGGGCCAGGAGATGGTCGAGGTTGCTGAACGCTACCTTCTCGATCACATCATCACCCAAAATAGACTGAAAAGTAAATCTAACACTCCCTGTGTTCCCGAATTGGAAGATCGACTTGACCAATTGGCCAGGCGGACTGGCAAGAGCGAACGTTGGCTGCAAAAACGCTACCGCGATGTCTGCGGTATGACATTTAAACAGATGCAAAGCAACGTGAGGTTTCACAAAGCCCACCACATGCTCTGGGCAACCCTTTCCAAAGGCCAGGCACTTAGTTTAAGTCAACTGGCCTGTGACTGCGGCTACTATGACCAGCCCCATTTTATAAAGGACTTTAGACGCTATACCGGCATGACGCCAACTCAATACCTTCAACAAAACCTGAATCAAGAGCGCCAATATCTTTGGTACTGGTAGAGCCGGGTTACAATTGAGCCGATCGAAAAACGATGACAAAACCTGGAGCGCCAAACAGGAATTCGCAACCAGGCCCTGCCGCAAGGTTTTCGAGCACGCCACAGGTTACTCTTTTCTTCGCAGAAAAAGCGGCCTCTGAAGCAGAACAATGATGACCACAAATACCAGTAGCACCAGGGTTTGAATGGACTTGGTTGCTTGAGTCATGCTCAGCATCTCTTGAGAGATATTGATGACAAAATGAAAGATGACAGCCGCCAGGATGCTCCGTCGATTGATGTGACAGACCCAGCTAATAATCACCCCCAGGATGACAGTGCCTACAAAGAAGTTAACCGCAAACCAAGGATTTTTCTGAAAGATCTCGTACTGATAGGAGTCATTCACCCACAGCAAGGGCAGATGCCAGAGCGACCAGAACACACCAAACATGATCGACGCGGCCAAAAAGGTCCGTCCCTTTTCTAGGCTCTCAAAACCATAGCCCCGCCATCCGACCTCCTCAAAGATTGCCGCCAGCCACAGCAACGCCAGAACAGGGATGAAGCCGGTGCTAAAAGAGAAGGCTCCCGAAAACTGGAATTGATCTGGAGAGCCTCCAGCCAGCACAGAGAGCGTGATGGCAATCAGTACCGAAAGCGGCATGAGCAGCAATGTGCCAAACAGTACCCCTGGGTTGATCAGTCGAAGGCTGAAGCAGCGGCGAACAAAGTCCTTTGCCATGGCCGGATCTCTTTGCCGCCAGATCAAAAGCGCCGCAATGATGGCTGGCATCATCAAACCAGGCAGCATCGGCACCATATAAAAGGCATGCCATTCAGGCTGAAAACTCATGTAGCCACCGACACTCCACAAAACAGTGGTGGTTACCAGTACCGTAAAGAAATAGAATTTAGGGTGATAACGGAACGCGGAACTCATGCTCGACTCCTTAAAATTGGTAAAAGATTCCGCCATGGGCAGCCCACTCATCGTGGCGTTCTGTTAGAGGGCTTTCTTTTACGGTCCCACTGAATGTCTGGTACTCGGTGGAAACCAGCAATAGGAGTCGTGGACTCAACTGCTTAACGGCATTACAGCCAGCAATAAGGATATGACTGGAATCGGCACGGTATGCCGGTCTTGCGGCCGTGGCCTCACCCGGTCGAACACCAAAGTAATAGTGGGTTTTATCTCTATCCCAGTGTTCGGCACCGGTGTACCAAGTGACGAGATAAGTCGGTTTTATAAGGAGGGGGCGCTCGTAATTCACACGTACCGAAGTGCCTTGATGTTTGACAGAGACGTCCTGCATGATTTGGGTGGTTAATTGCCCACCCAACAGGCCAAATTCATGGGCAACGCCTGCCTCCCAGGCACCGTAACGCCTGGCCATTCCGGCTAGCGCACTACTGTCATCGCTCTCGTAGCCATCGAAGGTTCGGCGCACCTCTACAGCCACTTGGTGATTCTCGCCGTTGAAGAAGCGGTAACCGCCACGTACAGCCTGCCAATAGAATTGGTCATACTCGGCGATGATCAAGGGCAGTTGATGAAACTCATCCCCTACATCCTGGTAATAGCTCGTATTAGCGGAAACCACCCAACCCAACTGAACGTTGCCTTGATCTGCCAGGGCCGGGATGGCCAGGCCGATGCTACCCACAAAGACCATGCACTGCTGCAAACTCAATTTCATTGCTCTACCCTTGATCTGTTTGAAGTCCTGAGGATAGAAAGAGGAGGGTGGAATGGATTGTAAAAATGCGAACTGCATCGCCGACGACACCGATCAGCATGGATGACCGCAGTCGGGCTCTCCGATGCGATGAGCTGTTCCGGGCGATTACCGACCGGAAGCCACAGCGGCAGATCTACGATGGGCGAATGATCCGTGAGCCGGCGTTCAGAATTTCACGCTGGTGAGGCGAGCCCGAAAGAACGGGGCATAGTCGGGCGTACCGTAGAGGTTGCCAATCTCCATCATGGTGGGGATGGTGAAGCCCTGATGGGTGGCGTGCGCTAGCATCCGCCCGCCGAAGGGTTGTAGACGATAGGTCCGGTCCGGATTGGCATCCGACCAGCGCTGTGTGGTTATCTCCAGGACTTGGCCGGAGGCGTCGAGGGTGAGGTGAATGGGCTCCACCTCCGGCACCTTCGCGAAGCGGACCTCCGCCTGATCCTGTGCCGTCTGCCTCCACACCACGCCAAACTGCGGTAGGAGGGTGGCTGGTGACCACACGGTCTCCATCACCATCCGCGCCGCAGCGGCCCGGGCATGGTCTTCGGTGTCAACAACGCGGGCAACTGGCAGCACACCCCACAGCCAGAACCGGGTCCAACTCGTCTGGCCTGCCCGATACCCATCCGACCCGGTAAAGCGGATCCAGCCCGAGCCGGCACGAGCGCGCCAGACGAACCCGCGCGGGGGGGCAATGATCTGGTCGCCGTGCATGGGCATCTTGCGGCCGTTCAGGATCAGCGAGCCTTCCATCTCCAGTCGCGCCACCCCATGCAGCGGTGTGCCTGGCGAGATGGCGCTGGCGAAGTAGCGCTGCGCGATCTCTGGCAGATCGGCGACCATGATCGGATCGAAGGATTCGGGCATGGGATCTCGCTGGGTCAGTAACGCGTCCCAGACCGCCTGCGTGCTGCGGCCATCCCGCGTGCTACCCCTCAGCCCCATTGCGATCCCGGTCACAGCTGCGATCAGGACGACCGATCCGAACGCCTTCAGCAGGGTCATTGCAAGTGCCATCGAACCTTCCCTTCATGACTCAAGGTAGCAAAAAGTTGCCCAATGCCCCTTGCTCAAGCCGCCTGCGCGCTCGAGCGCGATGTCCAGGCGAACAAAAGCCCGCCCAGGGCACCGGCCAGCGACAGCGCCAGGATACCCGTGTGAAATCTTGATGCGCCGATCATGGTGACCGGAAGCAGGTGGTTCATGATCACCAGGGCGACCGCAATGCCGATGGCCCCGGCCAGGGTGTGGAGCAGGGTGCGGGCTTCTGGCCACAGTCGCGCCAACAGGCCGCTGACGGGCAGGGCGATCAGAAAGGCGGCCACCACCAAAACCCCGTATGTGGGGGCAAAGTTTAGCAGGTCGTGGGCGGTGCTCTGCAGTCGCAAGGACCCGTTCATCGGGGCTCCCAGTGCCTGGATCATGGCCAAGTTGAACTGCGTCTGGATGATGCTGCCCAGCAATGTGGCCAGGATGAGCCCCGCAAACCACGCTAGAGCCGTCTTGACTCGCTGCATGGCATCCTACCCCCTATGATGCTGCTGCCGTGATGGCCCTCAAGGCCTTGCATGGGTATTCTTGCAGGGAATCCGAGCGAAATCACGGTGCCGCCATGACCACGCGACGGATGAAGGCATTACCTCTGGTCCTGATGCTGCTGGCGCCCCGCTCCTGGCCGGGGACTACCGGATCGAGATGGTCGCCTCGGGGCTGGAGCATCCCTGGTCCCTGGCCTTTCTGCCGGATGGTCGCATACTGGTGACCGAACGGGCAGGGCGCCTGCGGGTGATTGAGAATGGGCAGCTTTTAGCGGCGCCTGTGGAGGGCGTGCCCGACTCCTTCGTGCGCGGTCAGGGGGGCCTGCTGGAGGTATTGCCCCCTCCCGAGTTCGAACAACACCCCTACCTTTTTCTGACACAGGCCGTAGGGGAGCCAAGGGCCAACACCACGCGGCTGATCCGGGGGCGATTGGATGGCAACACCCTCACGGAGGTGAAAATCCTGTTCGAGGCCACGCCTGATCGCACCCGACCGGTGCACTATGGCGGTCGCATGGCCTTTCTGGACGATGGCACCGACCACGCCTAAGTATGGCTGTTTCTCCCGCCGGTGCCAGTTTTTTACCTCCTAACTGTCTATCAGTTATCGGTTTTTTCTGTCCGCTGGTCAACCGGTATTGCGCATGCCCGCGGCAATGGCATTGATGGAGCGCAGCAGCGGTGATATCCAGGGATCCTCCGCCTTCTCGCCTTGGGCGTGCAGTGCCCGATATCGGCGCAGCAGGATGATCTGGATGTGATTGAGCGGATCCAGATAGGGGTCACGGCGGGTCAGTGACAGGGCCAGCCTGGGGTTTTCCTCCAGCAAAGAGCCAGCGCCCGAGACCGCCAGCACCTGAGCCACCGTACGCTGGTACTCGTCGCGGATGACCTGATAGATCCGCTGAGCCTGGTCCTGATCCTGGCACAACTCCGCGTATTCCTCGGCAATGCCCATGTCGGCCTTGGACAAGGACATCTGACAGTTGGACAGCAGGGAATGGAAGAAGGGCCATTCCCGGTACATGGACTGCAGTTGAGCCAGCCGTTCGGGGTCATCGCCGTGCCAGGTCTCCAGGGCCGTGCCGATCCCGTACCAGGCGGGCACCGTGTGCCGGGACTGGGCCCAGCCGAACACCCAGGGGATGGCCCGGATGGAACTCTTGGAACGCTCCGCCTTGCGCCGATGTGAGGGCCGCGAGCCGATGTTCATGCGGCCGATTTCCTCCACGGGCGTGGCCTCGTAGAAATAGTCCAGCAGGCCGGGTGTATGGTCGGTGAGATCCCGGTAGGCCTGCTCGCCACCCTTGGCGAGGGCATCCATCACGCCGAGGAAGTCGGGGTTATCCTGGCCACCCTGGCCGATCAGGCCCCGGCTGGCCTTGATCAGGCCGGTGGCGCCGATGCTCAGCTCGTAAACCGCAGTCTCCACGTTGCTGTACTTATACGACAGCACCTCCCCCTGTTCAGTGAATTTGATCTGGCCCTGCACGGTGCCGGGCGGCTGGGCCATGATGGATTCGTGGGTGGGGCCACCGCCCCGGCCGATGGTGCCGCCCCGGCCATGGAACAGACGGCATTCCACGCCATGGGCCTGGGTGATGTCGATGATCTTGCGCTGGGCCGCGTAGAGGTTCCAGGCAGAGGCCAGGATGCCGCCATCCTTGCATGAATCGGAATAGCCCAGCATGACCTCCTGACGGTTACCGGAGGCCTTGAGCAGGCGTGCATAGACCGGATCACCCAGCAGGGAAGTCAGCACTGACTCCACGTGATGCAGATCCTCGATGGTCTCGAACAGGGGCGAGACCCGTACATGACAGACATCGGCCTTGGAACCCTCCCCAGGCCCCAGGCAGGCCAGCCCCGCCAGTTGGGCCAGCAGCATCACCTCCATGACATGGGATGCGGCGTGGGTCATGGAGATGACATAGGTGCCAATGCCGTCGCCACCCACCTCTTCGCGCAATCGGGCCATGGTGTGGAAGACGTCCAGGGTCTGGCGTGTCTCCTCCGACAGGGCCTGGGGATCGTAGGCCAGATCATTTCGGGTGAGCAGGCGTCCCAACAAGGCCAGACGCGTGGACTCATCCTGGGCGTTGTAATCGGCCTCCTCGCCCGCGTTGGCCAGGATTTCGGCGACGGCGGCCGTATGCACCAGCGATTCCTGGCGAAGGTCCAGGTGATGCAGGTGGAACCCGAAGGTCTCCACCAGGCGGATGAGATCGGTCAGGTCCGCACCGGCAATATTGCCGTCGCCATGGCTTTCCAGGGATTCGCGGATCACATAGAGATCCCTTAGCAGGCCCTCGGGGCCGTGGTAGGCGGACCGGCCCGGCAGTACGGCGGTCTCGCCCTCCAGGCGGCGGCGCACGGTGTTCAGGGTCTCGGAGAGCCGGTGGCGGATGAAGTACAGCTTGCGACGGTAGGGCTCGGTCTTCATCTCATTGAGCCCCTCCCGGAAAACCACCGAGGCAATGTTGTCATCCTCGGCCAGGCTGTCCATCAGGGCCTGGGTGGGTTGGCACATGAGAGAGGAGTGGGTCAGCACGAAGCGCAGGTCGTGCACCCGCCTGAGATACTCCGATAGCACCTGTTCCATGGCCAGGCGGCAGGCCTTCTCGGTGACCGCCGGGGTCACGTAGGGGTTGCCGTCCCGATCACCGCCGATCCAGGAGCCGAACCGCAGCAGGCTGGGGATACGCACCGTGGGTCGTCCTGCCTCGTCCGTGCCATAGGTACGGCGGATGGCCTTCTCCAGCAGCCGGTAGGTGAGGGGTACGGCGGTGAACAGGCTCTCCACATAGTAGAACAGCCCGTACTTGATCTCGTCCAGGACCTCGGGCTTGGTCACCCGTACCTCGTTGGTGCGCCACAGCACCTGAATCTGGGTTTCAAGATGACGAATCACCTCGCGTCGCTCCTCGCGGCCGATGCGCCCCCTGTTGAGGGGCTCGGCGGCCAGGAAGATGCGGCGCTGGGCCTCCATGATGGTGCGTCGTCGCGCCTCGGTGGGATGGGCGGTGAACACGGGCATGTACTTCACCTGCTCCAGCAGGGACTGCAACCGCTCGGGGCTGACCTCGGCCGCCTTGAATTCCCGCACCGTATGGTCAAAGGAACCCAGCCACAGGGGGCCGCCCCGCGTGACCTGGCGCCGACGCTCCCGGTAAAGAAAATCCTCTTCCGCCAGGTTGGCGAGACTGAAATAGATGCTGAAGGCCCGGATGATGGTTTCCAGACGGTTTGGGTCCAACTCGTCAATCAGCTGCATCAGGCGCGCGCGCTTCTCCGGGTCTTCCTGCTGGCGCAGGGCGACGAAACCGCGCCGCAGGGTTTCCACGGCACGGAAGACCTCCGGGCCTTCCAGACGTCGGATGATGTTGCCCAGCAGCTTGCCGAAGAGTTTCACGCGCGCCCTCAGGGGTTTGTCCCCAGGGCTGCTGTCCTGTACGCGATCTGGCGGTTGGGTCATCAGCGGGTCAACTCCCGGTAGAGTTCCTGGTAGGCCTGGGCACTGCGGTCCCAGCTGAATTCCTGGGTCATGCCCCGGTGCATGAGTTCACTCCACTGGGCCTGGTCCTGGTACAGGGAGAGCCCCCGGCCAATGGCCTCGCTCAGGGCTTCGATGGTGGGTGCCTCGAAGACGAGGCCGGTGGCCGTGCCCTCGGCCAGGGTCTGGGCATGGGTGTCCACCACCGTGTCCGCCAGCCCACCGGTGCGGCGCACCAGGGGCAGGGTGCCGTAGCGCAGGCTGTACATCTGATTGAGGCCGCAGGGCTCGAAGCGCGAGGGCATCAGGAAGATGTCCCCACCGGCCTCCAGTTGGTGGGCCAGGCCCTCGTCGTAACCGACCTGCAGACCCATGCGTCCGGGGTGGCGTGAGGCCATGGCCCGGGCGCGGGCCTCCAGGTTCCTGTCACCACTGCCCAGGATGGCCAGCTGAATCTGGCCAGCGGCCAGCAGTGGCTCGCAGGCCGCCAGGATGAGGTCCACGCCCTTCTGGGCCACCATGCGGCCCACATGGACCAGCAGGGGCCGATCCGGCAGCACCTCCAGACCCAGGCGTTCCTGTAGCCGCTGTTTGCAGATGGCTTTGCCCGCTGGGTTGTCCACGTCGTAACGGGCCGGTAGCAGTTTGTCCTTGCTCGGGTCCCAGTGTCGATAGTCGGCACCGTTGATGATGCCCGTCAGATCGTGGGCCCGGGCGTTCAGCAGGCCGTCGAGGCCATTGCCGAACTGCGCCGTCTGGATCTCCCGCGCGTAGGTGGGGCTCACGGTGGTGAGATGGTCGGCGAAGACCAGACCGCCTTTGATGAACGAGAGCTGGCCATGGTATTCCAGCCCGTGAAGATCCCAGAATTCCGGCGGCAGTATCAGGTCCTCCATGGCATGACGCGGGAATAACCCCTGGTAGGAGAGGTTGTGGATGGTGAACACCGTCGCCGGCCGATTGGGGTGCTGGCTGAGTAGTGCGGGGGCCAGGCCCGTCTGCCAGTCGTTGCAGTGCAGGATCTGCGGTGCCCAATCCAGACCGGCCTGATTCATGGCCAGCTTCACCAGGGCCCGGGCAAACACCCCGAACCGCAGGTGGTTATCCTGCCAGTCACGACCGTCCGAGGCCCGGTAGGGGTCGCCGGCCCGGTCGAAGTGCAGCGGGGAGTCCACCAGGTAGAGCTTGACCCGGGTCTTGGGCAGCACCCCCTCCAGGATGCGTACCGGGGTATCGCTGCCAGGGATCGGAAACTCGGCCACGGGGCTGATCTTGCCAGCGGCCGCCACCGCCGTGGGATAGGCGGGTAATATGAGCCGCACATCGTGCCGCAGTCGTTTGAGGGCTGGCGGCAGGCTGCCGCACACGTCTGCCAGCCCGCCGGTCTTGATCAGCGGGTGGGCCTCGCTGGAAGCGAAGAGGATGCGCATGGTGGTGTCTGCCCCGTCCGTTGGTGCGTGACGCGGGCATGGCTCCCTGATGGTGGTTGATGTTGTCTCCCATCATAAAGAAATAACGATGGACGGGTGAACCGTTGAGGGGGTGGGTGGGTGTTTTGCCGCTGTCACCCGCCTCTTGTATCTTGTCGAAAACGCTCTCAATCCATCCCGGGACACCCCATGACCACGCACTCCCCCAACAAGACCCAGGCTTGGCAAGCCCTGGAGAGCCATTTCGAGGCGATCCGCGACGTGCACATGCGCACGCTGTTCGAGCGTGATCCGCAGCGCTTTCAGCGCTTCACGGTGCAGTTCGAGGACATGCTGCTGGACTACTCCAAGAACCGGGTCAACGAGGAGACGATGGATCTGCTCATGGGGCTGGCCCGCACAGCGCGCGTCCCCCAGTGGCGGGAGGCCATGTTCGCGGGCGAGGCCATCAACGCCACCGAGGGCCGCGCGGTGCTGCACACCGCCCTGCGCAACCGCAGCGACCGGCCGATGACGGTGGACGGTGAGGACGTCATGCCCGGGGTGCGGGCGGTGCTGGCCCGGATGCGGGAGTTCACGGAGCAGGTGCGCTCCGGGGCCTGGACGGGGCATACCGGCCAGCCCATCCGCCATGTGGTCAATATCGGCATCGGGGGCTCGGATCTGGGGCCGTTGATGGTCTGCGAGGCCCTGCGCCCTTACGGACACGAGCGCCTGACGATGCATTTCGTCTCCAACGTGGACGGCACTCACCTGGCCGAGACCCTGGCGCGGGTGGACCCGCAGACCACCCTGTTCGTGATCGCCTCCAAGACCTTCACCACCCAGGAGACCCTCACCAATGCCCATAGCGCCCGGGCCTGGCTCCTGGAGCACCTGGGGGATGAGTCGGCGATTGCCCGGCATTTCGTGGCGGTGTCCACCAACGAGCCCCAGGTGCGTGACTTTGGCATCGACCCGCGGAACATGTTCGTGTTCTGGGACTGGGTGGGGGGGCGCTATTCCCTGTGGTCGGCCATCGGTCTGCCCATTGCCCTCTATCTGGGCATGGGCCGCTTCGAGGAGCTGCTGGAGGGCGCCCACGCCATGGACGAGCACTTTCGCACCGCGCCGCTGGAACAGAACCTGCCGGTGATCATGGCATTGCTGGGTGTGTGGTATGTGAATTTCTTCGGCGCCCATACCCAGGCCATCCTGCCCTACGACCAGTATCTGCACCGTTTTCCCGCCTATCTGCAGCAGGGGGACATGGAGAGCAACGGCAAGTCGGTGGATCGCCAGGGTCGCCGCGTGTCCTGGCACACGGGGCCGGTGATCTGGGGGGAGCCGGGCACCAATGGCCAGCACGCCTTCTACCAGTTGATCCATCAGGGGACGCGGCTGGTGCCCTGTGATTTCATCGCCCCCTGCCGGTCACACAACCCCCTGGGCGAGCATCACGCCATCCTCATGTCCAACTTCTTCGCCCAGACCGAGGCCCTGATGTGTGGGCGCACCCTGGAGGAGGTGAGCGCGGAGATGCGCGCCGCGGGCATGGAGGAGGAGCGCATCACGGAACTGGCACCGCACCGGGTCTTCGAGGGCAACCGGCCCAGCAATTCCCTGTTGTTCGAGCGCCTGACACCACGCACCCTGGGTTCGCTCATTGCCCTGTATGAGCACCGGATCTTCGTGCAGGGGGTTATCTGGAACGTGAATTCCTTCGACCAGTGGGGCGTGGAACTGGGTAAGCAACTGGCCCGCACGGTGCTGCGGGAGCTGCGCGACCCGGATCCGGTGGAGGGGCATGATGCCTCCACCAATGGCCTGATCAACTACTACAAACGCTGCAGCGGCGAACCTGGGGGCTTCCAAGGAGACAACTGACTCCGTAGGGGCCGTTCGCGAACGGCCCGCGCGGTGTGCCCGGGGTCAACGAGCTTGAAACGCTGCAGCGGCGAGACTCCGGGCTTCCAAGGAGACAACTGATTCCGTAGGGACCGTTCGCAAACGGCCCGCGCGGTGTGCCTGAGGTCAATGAGCTTGAAACGCTGCAGCGGCGAGACTCCGGGCTTCCAAGGAGACAACTGACTCCGTAGGGGCCGTTCGCGAACGGCCCGCGCGGTGTGCCCGGGGTCAACGAGCTTGTGGCGGGGGTGATGATATTGGCTGCCCCCGCCGGGCGCTTCTCGAAGCGCCCCTACGAGAAAAAATAGGGAAAACCATGGTCTATGCCCCGCCCCCCAGCAGGGGCATGGCCAGCCCGAAGACCGCCAGGGTGACCAGCACGATCGAAATCAGGCTCAAACGCCACCCCGCGTTCACCATGTCCGGCACGGTGATGCGCTCGCTGCTGAAGACGATGGCATTGGGGGGCGTGGCCACCGGCAGCATGAAGGCGCAGGAGGCCGCCAGAGCCACGGGGATGGCCAGCAGTAGCGGGTCATGACCCAGGGAGACCGCCAGGGAAGCGGCCAGCGGCAGCACCGTGGCCGCCGTGGCCGTGTTGCTGGTGACATGGCTGAGCAGCATGGCGCTCAGGGCCACGACACCCACCAGGGTCCAGGTAGGCCAGTTGCTGAGTTGGCTCAAGGCCGTGGCCACATGGTCCGAGAGGCCGCTGGTGCCGATGGCAGTGCCCAGGCTCAGGCCACCACCCACCAGGACCAGCACGCCCCAGGGGAGTTGACGGGTGGATTCCCAGTCCAGCAAAAACTGGTGGCGCTTGAAATTGGCCGGGATCAGGAACAGGGCCAGGGCGCCGGCAATGGCGATGCCGGCATCAGTGATGGCCATGCCGGGGAAGGCCTTCTCCAGCAGGGGACGACAGATCCAGGCCAGGGCAACGCCCAGAAAGACCAGGGCGACCCGCTTTTCCGGCGCGGTCATGGCACCCAGTTGCGAGCGCTGCTGCTGCAGCAGGGTTTCAATGCCCTCGACCGGCCGTGGTGAGACCGGGAAGGCCCAGCGGCACAGCACCCACCAGGTGATGATCAGCAGGGTGATGGCCAGGGGCAGGCCCACCATCATCCACTGCACAAAGCCAATGTTCACGTCGTAGTTTTCGGTCATGTAGGCCGCCAGCAGGGCGTTGGGCGGCGTGCCGATGAGGGTGGCCATGCCGCCGATGTTGGCGCCAAAGGCGATCCCCAGGAGCAGGGCCAGGCCCACGTTGCGGATCTGTCCGCTCTCGACGCCCTTGTCCTCCAGCAGCACCAGCACGGAGATGCCGATGGGCAGCATCAGGGCCGCCGTGGCGGTGTTGCTCACCCACATGCTCAGCCCGGCAGTGGCGGCGATGAAGCCGGCCACCAGATGATCCAGACGCTTGCCCGCCAGGCCCAGGATCAACAGGGCGATACGTCGGTGCAGGTTCCAGCGCTGTATGGCCAGGGCGATCATGAAGCCGCCCAGAAACAGGAAGACCATGGGATTGGCGTAGGGCGCCGCTGCCTCGGAGATGGTGCTGGCGCCCAGCAGGGGCAGCAGGGTCACCGGGAGCAGCGCGGTGGCCGGGATGGGGATGGCCTCACTGACCCACCAGATGGCCATCAATGCCGTCAGCGCCGCCACGGCCCAGGTCTCGGGTGCCATATCGCCGGGCGGGCCCAGCAGCAGCATGGTGGCAAAGACGATCGGGCCCAGTGCCAGGCCCAGCCTTGGACGCCACAGGGATGGCTGCGGCTTGGGTGGCGCGGGCGCAGTGGTGTCCTGGGATTCGCTCATGGTGATGTATCCGTTCGTGTGTCAGTCGGTTGGATTGTAGACCGGGTTGGACCGGTGGTGTTGCATTGCAACATCTTCTGCGTCGTCAATGCACCCTCTCCAGGTGACCGCTTCGGGCTGAGGGAATCGCTCTGATGGCTTTACCCGTGGGCTGCTTGGTATATCCTGAGCCCATTTCATGGCATTCATACGGGCAAAATGATGACAACGGCGACAGACAGTTACAACATCACCACCCTCAACGAGTTTGTCATACAGCGGCAGGCCGATTTTCCCTATGCCAAGGGTGAGTTGTCCCGCCTGCTGCACCATGTGGGGGTGGCCGCCAAGGTGGTGAACAAGAAGATCAACAAGGCGGGTCTGGTGGACATCCTGGGCCGGGCCGGAGATGTGAACGTCCAGGGCGAGGATGTGCAGAAGCTGGACCTGTTCGCCAATCATCACTTCATTGCCGCCCTTCGGGCCACCTCGGAATGCTGCGCCATCGCCTCGGAGGAGGATCAGGAGATCACCGTGTTTGACGATGGCCTCTCTCGGGACGCCAAGTACGTCTTCTGCATGGACCCGCTGGATGGCTCCTCGAATCTGGACGTGAATGTCTCGGTGGGCACCATCTTCTCCATCTACCGCCGCGTCACGGAGCGGGGCGAGCATCCGGACCTGTCGGACTTCATGCAGCCGGGCACCGAGCAGGTGGCCGCGGGCTATGTGATCTACGGCTCCTCCACCATGCTGGTCTACACCACCGGCAAGGGGGTGCACGGTTTCACCCTGGACCCCACCATTGGTGAGTTCTGCCTGTCCAACCCGAACATCATGACTCCCGAGACGGGCACCCTCTACAGCATCAACGAGGGCAACTATGCCCATTTCCCCCAAGGGGTGAAGAAATACCTCAAGTACTGCCAGGTGGTGGACCCGGACACCCATCGCCCCTACACCTCCCGCTACATCGGCTCTCTGGTCTCGGATTTCCATCGTAATCTGCTCAAGGGTGGGATCTTCCTTTATCCCTCCACCCAAAAGGCGCCCAAGGGCAAGTTGCGCCTGCTCTACGAGTGCAACCCCATCGCCTTCATCGCCGAGCAGGCCGGCGGCAAGGCCAGCGACGGGGTCCGTCGCATCCTGGAGATCCAGCCCGACGATCTGCATCAGCGGGTGCCGTTCTATGTGGGGTCCCGATCGATGGTGGAGGATGTAGAGGCGTTGCTGGCGGAATATCCGGGAGAGTGATGAGGGAGCGGCGGGCACGAGGCTTCACTTGGCCAACCGCTCCAGCGCCCACCGCACATGCTCCCGTACCAGCTCCGAGGGATGCCCCGCGCGGGCCTCCAGGGCAGCCGTCACCTCCCTGGAGGGCCCGGCGTTTCCCAGGGCCACGGCCAGGTTGCGTAACCATCGCTCATGGCCGATGCGACGGATGGCGGAGCCTTCGGTGCGCTTGAGGAACGTGGCCTCGTCCCAGGCAAACAACTCCACCAGCGAGACATCGTCGAGCCCGTGGCGGGCCTCAAAGTCCGGCTCCGCCCCCAGGGCGGCGCGGCGGTTCCACGGGCAGACCAGCTGGCAGTCATCGCAGCCATAGATGCGGTTGCCCATGAGGGGGCGCAGGGGTTCGGGGATCGGCCCGGGGTGCTCGATGGTCAGGTACGAGATGCACAGTCGGGCATCCAGCTCAAAGGGCGCCACGATGGCCCCCGTCGGGCAGACATCCATGCAGGCCCGGCAGCGACCGCAGTGTTCGGCCCCCGGCGGGTCCACCGGCAGCGGCAGGTCGGTGTAGAGTTCCCCCAGAAAGAACCAGGAGCCGGCCTCGCGGCTGAGCAGGTTGGTGTGCTTGCCGATCCATCCCAGGCCCGCCTTCTCGGCCAGGGCCTTCTCCAGGACCGGTGCACTGTCCACGAAGGCCCGGTAGCCAAAGGGGCCGATGGCCTCTTCCATGCGCGTGGCCAGGGACTGCAGACGCCGGCGCATCAGCTTGTGATAGTCCCTCCCCAGGGCATAGCGGGTGATGAAGGCCGCCTCCGACTGTTCCAGCACCTCCCAGGCATCCCGAGCCCCGGCGGGCAGATACGGCATGCGCACGGAGATGATCCGCAGGGTGCCCGGCACCAGTTCCGGGGGGCGCGCACGCAGGGTGCCGTGGCGCTCCATGTAGTTCATCGTGCCGTGGCGGCCCTGTGCCAGCCAGTTGAGCAGGTGGGCCTCGTGTGCACTCAGGTCCGTGTCGGTGATGCCCACGGCATCAAACCCCAGCGCCTGGCCCCAGGTCTTGACCTGGTCGGCGAGGGTCTGTGGGGAGAGGTGAGGGGGGATGGGCATGGCCAAAGACGGGACGAGAGCGACGCAGCGCACAGCATACGACAGGAGGCAAGCCAGGATACAGGCGGATCAAGGCATGGCTGGCACAATGGACCCGAACGGGATCACCGGCATCGACGGTTCGGCGGGGATTCTCCATGGGGCCGCGAGGGCGCTTCGCGAAGCGCCCGTACGAGGGCACCGCGAGGTCGGGGATGGCATCCAGGCTTGGCACTGGCGGCTTTTCCTCCTGTATCTTTGCAGACGACGAGCCCCCTTGCCTGTCTGACGTTCCATCGATCCTGTCCTTGAGAGTCACCCCGATGCTTCCCACCGCCCTTTATACCGCTGAACAGGTGCGCGACATGGACCGCTGCGCCATCCAGGATCATGGCATTCCCGGGTACACCCTGATGGAGCGGGCCGGCGCTGCCAGCCTGTCGGTGCTGCGCGCGCGGTGGCCAGTGGCCCGGGTGATCGCCGTGGTCTGCGGTCCAGGCAATAACGGGGGCGACGGTTATGTGGTGGCCCGCCTGGCCCGGGAGGCCGGGCTGGAAGTTCGCCTGGTGGCGGCCACGGATCCCCGGGCCTTGCAGGGGGATGCTGCACGGGCCTGGCGGGATTGGCAGGCTTGCAGTCCGTCTCCCCGGGGTGGGGACGCACGGGGCCTGGCGGGCGCTGATGTGATCGTGGATGGACTGCTTGGCACGGGGCTGGGGCGGCCTGTGGAAGGTGAGATGGCGCAATGGGTGCAGGCCATGAATGCCTCCCCGGCCCCGGTGCTGGCCCTGGATATCCCTTCGGGCCTGAATGCGGATACCGGCGCCGTGATGGGCTGTGCCGTTCAGGCATGGGCTACGGTGACCTTCATCGGGCTCAAGCAGGGGTTGTTCACTGGCGCGGGACCCGAACACTGCGGCCCTGTTCACTACAACGATCTTGACGTACCTGCTGCGGTGCGCCGCGTCCAGGTCCCCGCTGCCTGGCGCTGGACCGGTGCTGACCTGCAGTCCCTGGGGCGGCGTTCCCGGGGTGCCCATAAGGGACATTTTGGTCATGTGCTGGTGGTGGGCGGCGATGCGGGCATGCCGGGTGCCGTGCGTCTGGCGGCCGAGGCCGCGGCGCGGGTGGGGGCGGGGCTGGTGAGTGTGGCCACCCATCCGGCGCATGCGGCGCTGATTCCCATGGCGCGCCCGGAGCTCATGTGCCACGGTGTTGAGCATCCGGCGGACCTGGATGCCCTGCTGGACAAGGCTTCGGTGGTGGCGGTGGGGCCGGGGCTGGGGCAGGGACCGTGGGGACAGGCCCTGTGGCAACGGGTGACTCAATGGCAGGGTCCATTGGTGGTGGACGCCGATGCCCTGAACCTGCTGGCGACCACGCCGCTGCGTCGGGATGACTGGGTGCTGACGCCCCACCCCGGCGAAGCGGGCCGGCTCCTGGGGCTGGATGGCGCTCAGGTGCAGGGAGATCGTCCCACGGCTGCCGCCTCCCTGGGGCAGCGCTATGGCGGCGTCTGTGTGCTCAAGGGGGCTGGCTCCCTGATCCAGGGGCCATCAGGCCGGCAACTCTGTGATGCGGGCAATCCGGGCATGGCCAGCGGCGGGATGGGGGATGTGCTCACCGGGGTGATCGCCGGCCTGATGGCCCAGGGACTGCCGCCGGCGAGTCACTGGCAGGACAGGGCCTTGTCTGATCTGGAGGCTGCGGCCACCCTGGGCGTTTGCGTCCATGCCGCCGCGGCGGATCGAGCCGCCGTGGGTGGCGAGCGCGGCCTGCTGGCAACGGATCTCCTGGCCTGCCTGCGACCCACGGTGAACCCATGATTCAAGCATTGCCCGACGAATCAGCCACCCGAGCCTTCGGGGCTCGTCTGGCGTCCACCAGCCCGAAGCGTGGGCTGGTCTTTCTCGAGGGGGATCTGGGCGCTGGCAAGACCACCCTGGTGCGGGCCTTCCTGCGGGCCCTGGGGCACCATGGTCCGGTGAAAAGCCCCACCTATACCCTGGTGGAACCTTACGAGATCGGTGGGCGTCGTATCCTGCACTGTGATCTGTATCGACTGGCCGATCCGGAGGAGCTGGAATACCTGGGCCTGCGGGAGGATCTGGACGATGCCACCCTGGCCCTGGTGGAGTGGCCGAGCCAGGGGGCGGGGTGGCTGCCTGTCCCGGATCTGGTGCTGAGCCTGACACCCCAGGGGGGCGGGCGGCGGTTGGCTTTAACGGCCGGTAGCGATGTCGGGAGGCGCTGGATGGCACGCCTTCTCGAGAATCCACCCGAAAATGAACGGCTATCTGGCTAATATTACAGATCTTTCGGGCTTGCAATCCATCCTGTTTCAGCCACACTATAGTGTGGCAGCTTCTCTTTATGGGGGTCAGGGGCGTGACCGGTTCGATCAATCAGGCCAGACGGCGGCGGTTCTTGCAGTGCCTTTTGTACGCATCGGGCATGACCGTGGCCGGTGGGTGGTGGCCATCCGCCGCCCTGGCTGGAAGCCAGGCCCGTGTCCAGTCCCTGCGCACCTCCGTGGACGGCGAAGTCACCCGGCTGGTGTTTGATCTGTCAGGGCCCGTGGACCATGCCCTGTTCACCCTGAGCGACCCGGACCGGGTCGTGATCGACATGCGCAAGGCCCGGCTGACCGGCGAACTGAGGTTGCGTGCCGAGTCCGTGGGCCCCCTCGAGGGTGTGCGGCACGCGCCCCGGAACGAGGAGGATCTGCGTGTGGTGCTGGATCTGAGTCGTCCCGCCAATCCCCGCAGTTTTCTGCTGCGACCCACCGATGACAGTGGGCATCGCCTGGTGATCGATCTGCAGCAGGAGGGCAAGGGGGCCGCCGGATCTCCGGCGGTGGGCGAGGAACGGCCCCGTTCCCGTGATGTGATCGTGGCGATTGATGCCGGGCACGGGGGGAAGGATCCTGGCGCCATCGGCCCGAGCGGTACCTATGAGAAAGACGTGGTGCTGGCCATTGCCAAGCGCCTGGAGGCACTCGTGAAGCGAGAGCCGGGGATGAAGCCGGTGATGATCCGTACCGGCGATTATTTCCTGCCACTGCGTGAGCGCATCCACCGGGCCCGCCAGAATCATGCCGATGTGTTCATTTCCATCCATGCGGATGCGGCACCGGATGCCCGGGCCCAGGGATCCTCGGTGTACATGCTCTCGGAGCGCGGCGCGACCAGTGAAGCAGCACGCTGGCTGGCGCAACGGGAGAATGAGGCCGACAGTCGACTGGGTGCCGTCCCCATCAGCGACAAGGACGATGTGTTGGCCTCGGTGCTGCTGGACCTCTCCCAGACGGCTACCCTGGAGGCGAGCAATACCCTGGCGGACTCCCTCATCGGGGAACTGCATCGGGTGGGCAAGGTGCGTCGTGCGCGTGTCGAGCGAGCCGGCTTTGCCGTCCTGCGCTCCCCTGACGTGCCCTCCGTGCTGGTGGAGTCGGCCTTTCTCTCGAATCCGCATGAGGAACGCAAGCTCAAGACCGCCGCGTTCCAGCAGTCCACGGCCGAGGCCCTGTTGGGTGGCTTGCAGGACTATTTTTCCCGGCATGCGCCGCCGGGCACGATCCTGGCGGAGAGTCGCCGCGGTCGTCATGTGATCCAGAGCGGTGAGACCCTCTCCACCATCGCCAGTCGCTACCAGGTCTCTCTGGGGCAGCTGCGCCGTCATAACAACCTGAACGGCGACATGATCCGCGTGGGGCAGATCCTGGAAATCCCGCAAGGGGGGTGAAGGTATCGTGCCCATCCATGAACTGCCCCCGCAACTGATCAACCAGATTGCCGCCGGCGAGGTGGTGGAACGGCCAGCGTCCGTGGTCAAGGAGCTGCTGGAGAACAGTCTGGATGCCGGTGCCCGGCGCATCCAGCTGGACGTGGAGCAGGGCGGGGCGCGGCGTATCCGGGTGCGGGACGATGGCTGCGGCATCCCCCGGGAACAATTGTCCCTGGCCCTGTCGCGGCACGCCACCAGCAAGATCGCCAGCCTGGATGACCTGGAACGGGTGGGGAGCCTGGGCTTCAGGGGGGAGGCCCTGCCCAGTATCGCCTCGGTATCGCGGCTGACACTGACCTCTGCCGTGGCGGGCGACGACAGCGGCTGGTCCCTGCAAGGCGATGGTGGCGATCGGTTCGAGGCGCCCGAACCGGCGCCACATCCGGTGGGCACCACCATCGATGTGCGGGAATTGTTCTTCAACGTTCCGGCGCGACGCAAGTTCCTGCGCACCGAGCGCACTGAGTACGGCCACCTGGAAGAGGTGGTCCGCCGGCTGGCACTGTCTCGTTTTGATGTGGGGTTTGATCTCAATCACAACCGCAAGTCCACCCTGCGCCTGCCCCTGGCTGAGGATGCGGCAGCCCGGGATCGTCGCGTGGGGCAGATCTGTGGCGAGGCCTTTCTGGAGCAGGCGGCCTTCATGGAGCAGGAGGGCGCCGGGCTGCGCCTGTGGGGCTGGATGGGCCTGCCGACCTTTTCCCGCAGTCAGGCCGATCTGCAGTATTTCTATGTGAACGGGCGCATGGTGCGCGACCGGCTGGTGACTCACGCAGTGCGCCAGGCCTATCAGGACGTCCTCTATCATGGCCGGCACCCGGCCTATGTCCTCTTTCTGGAGCTGGATCCGGCCCTGGTGGATGTGAACGCCCACCCGGCCAAGCATGAGGTGCGCTTTCGCGAGTCCCGCCTGGTGCATGATTTCCTTTTCCGCAGTCTGCACCGGGCGCTGGGGGCGTTGCGCCCCGGTGCATCGCCAGGGCTCACCGGGCCGGCCGCGGCAACCGCGGAAGCGGTTTCGTCCACCGAGCCATCGCGCGTCGGCCAGGCCGGACACGCGGGTCAAGCCCAGGTGCCCAAGACCCAGGCCCCCGACGACACACCAGCGCATGCCGGATCGCAGGCGGATCACGCCCGGCCATCCGGGGCACCCGCCGCCTGGGGTGGGCGGCAGGGCCGGTTGCCGCTGAACGTGGCTGAGTCCATGGAGGCCTATGGCCGCCTGCACCCGGATACGGTGCCAGCCGTCGACCCCGCAACGACCCTCGCAACCGGGGGGGAAGCGGGCGGCACTCCCCCCAGTCCAGAGGAATCCCTCACGGATGAACCCCCCATGGGGTTTGCCCTGGCCCAACTCCATGGGGTGTATATCCTTGCCCGCAACCGGGAGGGATTGGTGTTGGTGGACATGCACGCGGCCCACGAGCGCATCACCTATGAGCGTCTGAAAAAGGCCTACCGGGGTGAGGGGGTCAAGTCTCAGCCCCTGCTGATTCCCGAGACCCTTCAGGTGAGTCGCGCCGAGGCGGACCTGGCCGAGGCTCATCAGGAGGCGTTTGCCAGTCTGGGCCTGGAGGTCGACCGCAGTGGGCCGGAGCAGTTACGCCTCAGGGCCGTCCCCAGTCTGCTGGTGGGAGGGGATGCCGCGGCCCTGGTGCGGGATGTGATTGCCGATCTTCATGTCCATGGTCAGTCCACGCGGGTGGAGGAACACATCAATGCCCTGCTGGGCACCATGGCCTGCCATGGGTCGGTACGCGCCAACCGGAGCCTGACCCTGCCGGAGATGAATGCCCTGCTGCGGGACATGGAGGCCACCGAACGCAGCGGCCAGTGCAATCACGGCCGCCCCACCTGGGTGGCCCTGTCCATGGCCGAGTTGGACCGTCTGTTCATGCGAGGGCGTTAGGTGAGCGGGACAAGTTCACCTGCTGCCCCCCCGGCGATCTTCCTCATGGGCCCCACCGCCACCGGCAAGACGGCGCTGGCGGTGGACTGGGTGCGGCGCCTGCCCTGCGAGATCATCAGCGTGGACTCGGCCATGATCTATCGGGACATGGATGTGGGTACGGCCAAACCCACCCCGGAGACGCTGCGGGCAGCACCGCATCACTTGGTGAATATTCTGGATCCGGCCGAGAGTTACTCCGCGGCGCGTTTTCGTGACGACGCCCTGGCACTCATGGCGGAGATCACCGCCCGTGGGCGGGTACCCCTGTTGGTAGGGGGAACCATGCTGTATTTCCGGGCCCTGGACTTTGGTCTGGACACCTTGCCCGATGCCGATCCTGCGGTGCGTGCCCGCATCGATGCCCTGGCCGCGGACGTGGGCTGGGAGGGGGTGCATCAGGTCCTGGCTCGGGTGGATCCCCCTTCGGCGGCACGCATCCATCCCAATGACCCGCAGCGACTGCAGCGTGCCCTGGAGGTATTTGAGCTCACCGGGCGCCCCCTGTCCGCGTTCCACGCCCAGCCCCAGGTCTCGCAACTCCCCTATGATGTCCTGCGCCTGGCCCTGATGCCGGCGGATCGTGCCCGTTTGAGGGAGCGCATTGCGCAGCGCTTTCATACCATGCTGGAGGCGGGTTTCATGGACGAGGTTCGCGCCCTCCGGGCACGCGGTGACCTGAACCCGCGGATGCCTTCCATCCGCGCCGTGGGTTACCGCCAGGCCTGGGCCTGTCTCGAGGGTGAACTGGATCAGGAGGTCATGGTCTCAAAGGCCATTACCGCCACGCGTCAATTGGCCAAGCGCCAGATGACCTGGTTGCGAGGCTATCCGCAAACCTGCCGGTATGATCCCGAGACGCTCGATCATGCCCGGATATTTCGGGCGGTGGCGGCGCATGTGAACTGCCTCCGATAACGGTGGGAAGCCATATGCTAGAATCACCGTTCCGTCGGGCCGATGGCCCGGTTGTCGGAACCACAACAAAGATGACCCAACCCGGGAGCAAGCCATGTCAAAAGGGCAGACACTACAAGAACCCTTTCTCAATACCCTGCGCAAGGAACGCATTCCGGTTTCCATCTATCTGGTGAATGGCATCAAGCTTCAGGGTCAGATCGACTCCTTCGATCAGTTCGTGGTGCTGCTCAAGAACAGCGTCAGCCAGATGGTCTATAAGCACGCCATTTCCACGATTGTGCCGTCCCGGCCGGTCAAGATGGCCATGGCCGATGATGGCGATCAGGATCATCCGTCCTGATCCTGCCCGGCGCGCCCCCCATGGGTGGCGCCGTCCCATTTCATGCACTGAGGTGTCAGCCCCATCTTGTTCGAGAGACCCCGCAGCGGCGAGCGTGCCGTACTGGTTCACCTGAATCTTCCTGCCCAGGATGACGACGAGGACTGCCACGAGTTCATGGAGTTGGTGCGCTCGGCCGGGGCCGAGCCCGTCGGCCTGATCACCGGGAGCCGCAAGGCGCCGGATCCGCGTTATTTCGTGGGCAGTGGCAAGGCCGAGGAGGTGCGCGATCTGGTGAAGCGTGAAGAGGCGGAGGTGGCCATCTTCGATCATCCGCTCTCCCCCAGTCAGGAACGCAACCTGGAAAAACTCCTCCAGTGTCGTGTTCTGGATCGTGCCGGGCTGATCCTGGACATCTTTGCCCAGCGTGCCCGCTCCCACGAGGGCAAGTTGCAGGTGGAACTGGCCCAGCTGCGCCACATGTCCACCCGGCTGGTGCGGGGCTGGACCCACCTGGAGCGTCAGAAGGGGGGCATTGGTCTGCGTGGTCCGGGTGAGACTCAGCTTGAAACCGACCGGCGACTTCTGGGGGTGCGCATCAAGCAGATCACCCGTCGTCTGGAGAAGGTGGAACAGCAGCGGGAGCAGGGCCGGCGCTCGCGACTGCGGGCCGAGGTGCCCACGATCTCCCTGGTGGGGTACACCAATGCCGGCAAGTCCACCCTGTTCAACCGGCTCACCCAGGCGGGCGTGTACGCTGCTGATCAACTCTTCGCCACCCTGGACCCGACCCTGCGGCGTGTGGAACTTCCCTCGCAACAGGCAATGATCCTCGCCGATACGGTGGGTTTCGTCCGGCAATTGCCCCATGATCTGGTGGCAGCCTTTCGTGCCACGCTCACCGAAACCCGCGAGGCCTCTCTGCTGCTGCACGTGGTGGATGCCCATGACGCACAGCGGGATGCCTACAGGGAGCAGGTGAATCAGGTTCTTGAGGAAATCGGTGCCCGGGAGGTGCCGCAGATCCTGGTGTTCAACAAGATCGATCTCATCCCGGGGGCGACACCGCGGATCGAACCCGCTGACCATGGAGAGCCGGCCCGAGTATGGCTGTCGGCCCAGACCGGTGAAGGGGTGGATGCGTTGCTGGAAATGCTGGCCGCGCACTATGCCGAGTCCATTGTCAGTGGTTGGCTGGAGTTGCCACCCACGGCGGGGCGCGAACGGGCCGGGCTGTTCGAGATGGATGCGGTGGAGCGGGAGGAGGTCACCGAAAGCGGCGGCTGGCGCCTTCAGGTCCGCCTGCCCCAGCGCCGCCTGGATGAACTTTTTCGGGAAGCAGGGTTCACACCGAAACTGTCACAAGACTAGAATGGGCCGCTTGCGTGGCTGGTCGGGGAACGGATGCCAGGGCCACTCAACCTTCAGATGATTGAACGCGTTTTCGACGGAGTCAGCACATGCCCTGGAATGAACCAGGAAACAACGGCAAGGATCCCTGGGGCGGCGGTGGTAACCGCGGCGGTGGGAATCAGGGTCCTCCGGATCTCGACGAGGTCCTCAAGAAACTGTCTTCCAAATTCAACGCCCTGTTCGGCGGTGGCAGTGGAGGAGGAAGTGGCAGCGGCGGTGGCGGTCTGGGCAAGCATGCCTCGGCCGGTATCAGTCTGGCGGCCATCCTGACCCTGGTCATCTGGTTGGCCTCGGGCTTCTTCATCGTGAGTGAAGGGGAGCGAGGCGTGGTCCTGCGCTTCGGTGCCTTTAACTCCGTGGCGACCCCGGGCCCCAACTGGCATCTGCCCTATCCCATCGAGCAGGTGGAGATGGTGGACCTTGACAGCATCCGCTCCATTCAGCATCGGGCCCTGATGCTCACCGGTGACGAAAACATCATCGATGTGGACATTGCCCTGCAATACCGGGTGATGGATCCCGTGGACTTCCTCTTCAACGTGCGTAACCCGGAAGTCACTGCCCGCCAGGTGATGGAGTCGGCGATCCGCGAGCGCATTGGCAAGAGTCGCCTGGAGTTCATCCTGGGCGAGGGGCGTGGCGAAGTGGCCACCAGCACCCAGGGAGTGATTCAGACTGCCCTGGATACCTACGGGACCGGCATCGCCGTGACCGCAGTGAGCATGCAGCAGGCCCAGCCCCCCGAACCGGTGCAGGGAGCCTTTGCTGATGCCATTCGTGCCCGCGAAGACGAGGTGCGCTTTCGCAACGAGGCCGAGGCCTATGCCAATACCATCGTGCCCCAGGCCCGGGGTGAGGCGGCTCGCCTGACCCAGGAAGCCGAAGCCTACCGGGATCAGGTGGTGGCCCAGGCCACAGGTGATGCCTCGCGCTTCACCCAGCTCCTGGCCGAATACCAGGATGCGCCCGACGTCACCCGGGAGCGTCTCTTCATCGAAACCAGCGAAGTGGTGCTGGGTTCCACCAGCAAGGTCTTTCTCGACGTGGACAGCGGCAACAACCTGATGATGCTGCCCCTGGACAAGATTCTGCGGGGCGAGATGTCCGCCGGCCAGCCGGAGGGAGGCGCCCGTTCGAGTCCGTCCAGCCTGTCCACCCGACCGACGACGCTATTGCCAGACCCTGGCCAGCGTCCTGATCCCCGTTCACGGGAGGTGCGTTGATGTTTAGGATCGCAGCGATCGTCATTGCCGTTGCGGCCGTGATTCTGGCCCTGTCCACCTATACCGTGGACGAACGTGAGCGGGTCATCATCTTCAGTCTTGGAGAGATCAAGCGCGTGGACCCCGAACCGGGTCTGCACCTGAAGTTTCCCATCGTCAACAACGTGCGCAAGTTCGATGCCCGGGTGCTGACCCTGGACATCCCGCCGGATCGCTTCCTCACCAGTGAGGCCAAGAACGTCATTGTCGATTTCTATGCCAAGTGGCGCATCGACGATGTATCCCAGTTCTTTCGGGCCACCCGCGGTGATGAACGCAATGCCGAGGATCGCCTGGCTCAGATCCTGAGGGATGCCATGCGCAACGAGTTTGCCAAGTACACCCTGGCCGAGGTGGTTTCCGATGACCGTATCACCATCATGGGGGCTGTGCGTCAGCAGGCCCTGGACACCGCGGCGGAACTGGGCGTGGTCCTCGTGGATGTGCGCATCCGGCGCATGGACCTCCCCGATGAAGTGAGTGAATCGGTATTCGCCCGCATGCGGGCCGAGCGTGAACGTATTGCTCAGGACTTCCGCGCTCGCGGCCGGGAAGAGGGTGAGCGGATTCGCGCCCGCGCTGACCGTGAACGCACGGTGATCATCGCCAACGCCTATCGCGATGCCGAGGAGATACGCGGTGAGGGTGATGCGGGTTCGGCGGCCATCTACGCCGATGCCTACACCCAGGATGAGGAATTCTTCAGCTTCTACCGGAGCCTGCTGGCCTATCGCAACACCATGTCGGGTCAGGAGAATGTCTTCGTGCTGGAGCCGGATTCCAACTTCTTCCGTTATTTCAAGGATCCCATGGGCGGGCAAGCGCGGCCCGGGCAGTAGTCCCGATCCTGCACGAGTCTGCCTTCCATGTGGTCTGACTTATTGGCGGCCCTCGCATTGCTGATGGTGATCGAGGGCCTGCTTCCGTTTATCAACCCCGCCGGGCTGCGCCGCACCCTGCTTGAGGTGGCGCAACTACCCGATTCGGTGTTGCGCGGCGTGGGTCTCGCCAGTCTGGTGCTGGGGGCCCTATTGCTGTGGTGGGTGCGTGGCTGAGCCCCGACCCTCCGCGGCCGGGGTGCCCCGACCTTCAACCGACCTTGATTGAGTGACATGACCGATTCCAATCGCTGGCTGCTCCCCGAAGGCGTGGAGGAGGCCCTGCCGCCCTTGGCGGAGCGCCTTGAAACCTGCCGACGTCAACTGCTGGATCTGTATCATGGCTGGGGTTACCAGCTGGTCATGCCGCCCTTCATCGAATATCTGGAGTCATTGCTGACCGGGACGGGGCATGGCCTGGATCTGCAGACCTTCAAGCTGACCGATCAGCTCAACGGGCGGCTGATGGGCGTGCGTGCCGACATGACGCCGCAGGTGGCCCGAATCGACGCCCATCGCCTCAAGCGAGAGGCGCCCTCGCGACTGTGTTACATGGGTACGGTCCTGCATACCCGCCCCGATGGCTTTGCCGGTTCCCGCAGTCTGTTGCAGGTGGGCGCCGAGTTGTATGGCCATTCGGGGCTGGATTCGGATCTGGAGATCCTGAGCCTGATGCTGGAGACCCTGGCGGTCTGTCAGGTGGATGCACCGCTGGTGGACCTGGGTCATGTGGGGATCTATCGGGCGCTGGCCACCCAGGCAGGACTGGATCCGGATCAGGAGGCAACCCTGTTTGACATGCTCCAGCGCAAGGCATTGCCGGAGATCCGGGGGTATCTTGATGACCTCCCCATGGAGCATGCACCCCGCCAGCGCCTGGCGGCCCTTGCAGAACTCAACGGCGGTGATGAAACCCTGGCACAGGCCCGGGAGGTGATGGCCGGTGCGGGGCAGGAGGTGGCCGGCGCCCTGGATGCCATGGAGCGCCTGGCCCAGGGGCTGCGCGCCCGGGACCCGGCAGTGATGCTGCATTTCGATCTGGCCGAATTGCGCGGCTACCATTATCACACCGGCCTGGTGTTTGCGGCGTACCGGCCGGGCAATGGGCAGGAGGTCGCCCGCGGCGGGCGCTATGACGACATCGGCCGGGTATTCGGTCGCGCCCGTCCGGCCACCGGCTTCAGCGCCGATCTCAAGACCCTGGTGCGGCTCTCCCGACAGCCGGAAAGTCCCCCGGCGCGGGCCATCTTTGCCCCGGCGGATCCAGACGCCTCCCTGGCGGCGGCGGTCACCCGCCTGCGCCGGGAGGGAGAGCGGGTCATCCAGGGCCTGTCCGGTCAAGCAGCGGATGCCGTTGCCATGGGGTGTGACCGGATGCTCGTCAAATCCAATAATCAGTGGACAGTGGTGGATGCTTGAACATGAGTAAATTCGTAGTGGTCCTGGGCAGTCAGTGGGGCGATGAAGGCAAGGGTAAGGTGGTGGATCTGCTCACCGAGGAGGCCGCCGCCGTCGTGCGTTTCCAGGGCGGGCACAATGCCGGCCATACCCTGGTGATCGATGGGCGCAAGACGGTACTGCACCTGATCCCATCGGGCATCCTGCGCGAGAATGTGCAGTGCCTGATCGGCAACGGCGTGGTGCTCTCCCCCGAGGCCCTCATGAAGGAAATGGCCATGCTGGAGGACAACGGTGTGCCGGTGCGCGAGCGCCTGCGGCTATCCGAGTCCTGTCAGCTGATCCTGCCCTACCATGTCACCCTGGATCAGGCCCGTGAGAAGGCCCGGGGCAATGCCGCCATCGGCACCACCGGCCGGGGCATCGGCCCGGCCTACGAGGACAAGGTGGCCCGTCGCGGCCTGCGCCTGGGAGATCTGTTCCACCGGGAGCGCTTCGCCGCCAAGCTGGGCGAGGTGCTGGACTATCACAACTTCGTGCTCAAGCATTATTTCAAGGTTGAGGCGCTGGACTTTCAGGCGGTGCTGGAACATGCCCTGGCGGTGGCTGAAGAGCTGGCACCCATGGTCATGGATGTGCCCGAGCGTCTGCGTCAGCTGCGGGAGCAGGGTGCGGCGGTGATGTTCGAGGGGGCTCAGGGTACGCTGCTGGACATTGATCACGGCACCTATCCCTTCGTGACCTCCTCCAGTACCACCGCCGGCGGCGTATGCACGGGCAGTGGCGTGGGGCCTCTGGATCTGGACTATGTGCTGGGCATCACCAAGGCCTATACCACCCGGGTGGGCGCCGGGCCGTTCCCCACCGAGCTCTTCGACTCCATGGGGGAACACCTGGCCCATCGTGGTCATGAGTTCGGTTCCACCACTGGGCGGCCGCGTCGCTGTGGCTGGTTCGATGCCGTGGCCCTGAAACGCGCCGTGGCCATCAACAGTATCAGTGGGCTGTGCGTCACCAAGCTGGACGTGCTGGACGGCCTGGAAACCTTGCAGATCTGCGTGGGCTATCGCTGCGGTGATGTGGTCCACACCGAGCCCCCGGCAGGCGCCGACGCCTATGCCGAGTGCGAGCCCGTCTATGAAGAGTTGCCGGGTTGGCAGGAATCCACCGTGGGGGTCACGGATTATGACCAGTTGCCCGCTGCCGCCCGGACCTATCTGGAGCGCATTCAGGAGGTCGCAGGCGTGCCCGTGGACATGATTTCCACCGGCCCCGACCGTGGCCAGACCATTCTCAAGCGCCATCCATTCGCGTGATTGACACACCGGTCCCGGGGGGAGTGCCCCCTCGGGGCTGGTGTGTGGGGTGCAATGGCGCTGGGCATTCGGGGATAAAGGGCGTACAATTCGCCCCTTCAAACGAAAACGGCCCGCTTTCGCGGGCCGTTTCATCACAAAGATGGTGCCGAGGAGAGGACTTGAACCTCCACGGGGTCTCCCCCACTAATACCTGAAACTAGCGCGTCTACCAATTCCGCCACCTCGGCCTGAGGCAGGTGTTTCCTGCGTTTCAGATGAGCGCGCATTCTAAACGATCGGGGATGTTTGTCAACACCCCAGCTTAAAATTATTTGGCGACTACATGACAAGAAAGAAAAAAACGATTCCCCAGGACCCCAACTTCGACAGAGAAGCCAAGAAGTACGAACGCCCCATTCCCAGCCGTGAACTGATCCTTCAGGTGATCGAGGACGCCGATGGCCCCATCAACTTCGAGCCGCTGGCCGAGCGCCTGCAGCTCCAGGAGGACGTGGATCTCGAGGCCTTGACGCGCCGCCTGCGGGCCATGGAGCGGGACGGTCAGTTGGTATGTAACCGGGCAGGCGGATGGCTGCCAGTGAACCAGTGCGACCTGGTGCGTGGGCGTGTGTCCGCTCACCCGGATGGTTTCGGATTCCTGATCCCCGATGAGGGGAAGGAAGACCTGTTCCTTTCTCCCCGGCAGATGCGGGCCCTGATGCACGGCGACCGGGCGGTGGCCCGGGTGATCGGCATCGATCGGCGCGGTCGCCGTGAAGGGGCGGTGATCGAGGTGCTGGAGCGCAACACCCAGCAGATCGTCGGACGCCTCACCGTGGAAGGGGGGATTGGCTTTGTGGATCCGGACAACAAGCGATTGCCACAAGACGTCCTGATCCCACCGGAATGCCTGGGCGGTGCCCAGCCGGGGCAGATCGTGGTGGTGCATATTCGTGAACAGCCCTCCAAGCGTACCCGGCCCATCGGCCAGATCGTGCAGGTGCTGGGCGAGCACATGGCGCCGGGGATGGAGATCGATATCGCCGTGCGCAACTACGGCCTACCCTTTGAATGGCCCGAGGCGGTCACCGAGGCAGCCGATGCTTTCGGCGCTCAGGTGGCGGAATCGGCCAAGAAGGGGCGTCTGGACCTGCGCGAGATGCCGCTGGTGACCATCGATGGCGAGGATTCCCGAGACTTCGACGATGCCGTGTATTGCGAATCCCTGGGCCGACGCGGCTACAAGCTGTGGGTGGCCATTGCCGATGTCTCCCACTATGTGCAACCCGAGGATGCCCTGGACCAGGAGGCCTACCTCCGGGGGACTTCCGTGTATTTCCCGGATCGGGTGATCCCCATGCTGCCAGAGGTGCTCTCTAACGGCCTGTGCTCCCTGAACCCGGATGTGGATCGCTTGTGCATGGTCTGCGAGATGACCATCAACTCCCGCGGTCGTATCACCGAATTTGATTTCCACGAGGCGGTGATGTGCTCCCATGCCCGCCTCACCTACACCGATGTGGCTCAGGTGTTGGTGGAGCGGGATCCCAAGGCAGTCGAGCGCCATGAGGCGGTCGTGCCGCATCTGGAAAACCTCTATGGGCTTTACAAGCTGCTGCGCAAGGCCCGGGATAACCGGGGCACCATCGACTTCGAAAGCACGGAGACCCGCATCATCTTTGGTGAGGATCGCAAGATCGAGCGCATCGTGCCCTACGAGCGCAACGACGCCCACAAGATCATCGAGGAGTGCATGATTGCCGCCAACGTGGCCACGGCCAAGTTCCTGCGGCGTCACCGCATGCCGACGCTGTTCCGTGTGCATGAGGGGCCGCGTGCGCAGAAGCTGAACGATCTGCGGGAATACCTGGGTGGTCTGGGCCTGTCCCTGGGCGGGGGAGATGAACCCACACCGGCGGATTTTGCCGAACTGCTGGATTCGGTGAAGGAGCGACCCGATGCCCACCTGGTGCAGATGGCCCTGTTGCGTTCCCTCTCCCAGGCCGTCTACAGCCCGGAGCGGTTAGGTCATTTTGGTCTGGCTCACGAAGACTATCTGCACTTCACATCGCCCATCCGTCGCTACCCGGACCTGCTTGTGCACCGGGGCATCCGTCATGTGCTGCAGGGGGGCAAGCCTCGGGAATTCGCTTACACCAAGGCGGATATGGTGGCGTTGGGCGAACATTGTTCCATGGCCGAGCGCCGCGCCGATGAGGCGTCTTGGGATGTGGAGGCTTGGCTCAAGTGCGAGTACATGCAGGATCGCGTGGGCGAGGTGTTCGATGGCGTGGTCAAGACCGTGACTTCCTTTGGTCTGTTCGTGGAACTCAAGGACATCTACGTGGAAGGCCTGGTGCACGTGACCAGTCTGTCCAACGACTATTACCACTTTGATCCGGCCACCCACTGCCTCAAGGGTGAACGCAGTGGCCGTCGTTACCGCATGGGCGACCCCATCCGGGTGCAGTTGGCTCAGGTCAACCTGGATGACCGCAAGATCGACTTCATCCCCGAGCCGGGTGAGGATGATTCCAGGGATGGCAAGGGCGATAAGAGTCGTGGTCGCAAGAAGGATAAGGCCGAAAAGGCTGCCGCTTCGGCTCATGACGAGGGCAAGACCAAGGCCAAGAGCCGTTCCGGTCGCCGCCGCAGTCGCAAGCGCACCGAGGGCTGAGTTCATGGCAGCCCTTGATGATGTCTTCGGCCTGCACGCTGTGGAGGCCCTGCTGCGCCAGTCTCCGGGGCGGGTGGAATCCCTGCAAGTGCAGTCGGGCCGCGTGGATGCCCGCATGCAGACGCTGCTGGATCAGGCAGCCCGGGCGAATATCCCGGTCACGCGCCTCTCCCGCCGGGATCTGGATGCCCAGGCTGGTGGCGCCACCCATCAGGGGGTGATCGCCCGGGCACATCCCGTGGCCACGCTGGGAGAGAAGGATCTGCCGGACGTGGTCATGGCCCCCCGGGGGGGCGGTCCGGTGTTGCTGCTGGTGCTGGATGGGGTAACCGATCCCCACAACCTGGGCGCCTGTCTGCGCACCGGTGATGCGGCGGGTGTGACCGCCGTGATCGCACCCCGGGACCGGGCCGTGGGCCTCACCCCGGTGGTACGCAAGGTGGCCTCGGGGGCGGCGGAGTCGGTGCCCTTCATTCAGGTGACCAACCTGGCCCGTACGCTGGATCTGCTCAAGGATCTGGGCGTGTGGACGGTGGGCACCACCGGCGAAGCCGAGACCGGGCTGTACGATGCCGACCTGACAGGCCCCGCGGCCCTGGTGCTCGGTGCGGAAGGGAAGGGCATGCGCCGCCTCACCGCCGAGCGCTGTGATGCCCTGGTGCGCTTGCCCATGCATGGGCAGGTGGAGAGCCTGAATGTGTCGGTGGCGGCGGGGGTGTGTCTGTATGAGGCGGTGCGCCAGAGAGGGGCGTGATTACGGCAGTGACCTGATATCCCGCCACGGGTGTGTTTTTCAGCGACGGTGGTCACCGATTGCTTAGAGCCGCTCGAGCGGTTAAGATTCCGCTTTTTGCCGGGCCCACCCGGCGTCTCTCCTTGCCTCACCGGATCGTCGGGAGGCTGATACCCGAAAGGAAAATCACAATGCGTCATTACGAAATCGTCTTCATGGTCCACCCGGACCAGAGCGAGCAAGTGCCCGCCATGATGGAACGCTATCGGGGGATCATCGAATCCGCCGAGGGCGAGATTCACCGCCTGGAAGACTGGGGCCGTCGTCAGTTGGCCTATCCCATCCAGAAGTTGCACAAGGCCCACTACGTGCTGATGAACGTGGAATGCCCCGAGGCCGCCCTGGAAGAACTGGTCAGTGCCTTCCGCTTCAACGATGCCGTGATCCGTCACCTGGTGATGTCCATGGATCGTGCCTTCACTGAAGTCTCCCCCCTGGCCAAGAACCGGGATGACGACGACAGCGACAGCAGCGCCCAGTCCTCCGACGACGACAGCGACGACGACTCCGGTCGTTCCGCGTCCGCTGACTGATCATCTTCCCGTTCCAACGTATTCCGAGGTAAGACCATGGCCCGTTTCTTCCGCCGTCGCAAGTATTGCCGTTTCACCGCCGAAGGCGTTGAGTTCATTGACTACAAGGATCTCAACACCCTGAAGAACTACGTCACCGAGACCGGCAAGATCGTCCCCAGCCGAATCACCGGGACCAGTGCCCGTTACCAGCGTCAGCTGGCCACTGCCATCAAGCGGGCACGCTTCCTGGCACTGCTGCCTTACTCTGACAACCACTAAGTTGGCTGGCCGTCCGGGCGCCCCTGTGGGCGCCGGGGGCAGGACCCCATGAAGCCTTTGGCGTCATTCATCATGCAGGGCCGCTTGCGGGCCGCCACGGCCACCGCTGGATTTGGGGTGGCTGGTCTGCTGCTGCCACCGCTGGCCCTGGTCAGCAGTTCGGTGGTCTCTCTGGTGACATTGCGCCTTGGTGCAGGGCAGGGGTTGGCCGTAGCCGCATTGGCTGCCCTTGTGTTTGCCCTGATCGCCTGGGTGGCGGGGCTCTCTCCGGCGGTTGGGGCGGTCACCGCCCTGATCCAGTGGCTGCCGGCCCTGGTACTGGCCGAGGTGCTGCGCAGGACCTTCTCCTGGGCGATCACCTTGTCGGTGGGTATCGGCATCGGTTGCGGCGTCATCCTGTTGCTGCATGCCGCCGTTCCTGACCTGCCGCGGATGTGGCTGGCAGTGCTGGAGCAGGCTGTAGGGCCGTTGTTCGAGCAGTCGGGTGTGACCGGCGGTGAACGCCAGCAGGCCTTTCTGCAGGCGGCCTCACTGATGACCGGCATGCTGGCGGCGGTGTCCTTGCTGGCGCTGAGTGCGGGGCTCCTTCTGGCCCGTTACTGGCAGGCGGTCTTGTACAACCCCGGCGGTTTCCGGGCGGAATTTCACGCCCTCAGCCTGGGACGCGTGCCGGCCATGATGCTGGTGGGACTGTTGCTGGTTGCCTGGCTCACCGATTCATACCTGCTGTTCGAATTGTCGCTGGTGTTTTTGATGGCTTTCTTCCTGCATGGGTTGGCGGTCATTCATGGCACCAACGCCAGGATGAAGCTCAGCCGGATCTGGCTGGTGTTCACCTATGTGCTGCTGGCCCTGGCCTTGCCACAGATGGTGATTCTGCTTGCCACCCTGGGGGTGATGGACAGCTTCCTGGACCTGCGTGGCCGACTGACCCGGGCCCAGCCCGAAGACAAGTCCGACGATACCTGATGCCCGACCTCTCGGCGGGCAACGCATTTGATTCTTGATTGAGGTAAAAACCGATGGAAGTCATTCTCCTGGAAAAGGTGGAAAACCTGGGCAACCTGGGTGACAAGGTGCGCGTGCGTGCCGGCTATGCCCGTAACTACCTGCTGCCCCAGGGCAAGGCCAAGTTTGCCACCGAAGCCAACCTTGCCGAGTTCGAGGCCCGTCGCGCCGAACTGGAAAAGGCCGCTGCCGCTGCACTGGCTGGGGCTGAGGCCCGCCGTGACAAGCTGGAAGCCATGACGGTCAACGTGACCGCCAAGGCCGGTGGTGAAGGCAAACTGTTTGGTTCCGTGGGCCCCGCTGATATTGCGGATGCGGTGAATGCCGCTGGTGGCGAGTTGGAAAAGCGCGAAGTGCGCATGCCCGATGGCCCGCTGCGGGTGGTGGGTGAGTACGAGATCGCCCTGCAACTCCACACCGACGTGAAGGCCACCCTGAAGGTGGTTGTGTCCGGCGAGGAGTGATCTCCGACGCCACGCTCCCGGGGATTTTCGGGGGGCGTGGTCTTGGGGGAGCTTGCGTGGGAGCGGCCCCTGGCCGCGAGGGAGGCGAAGGGTCCGGTGTTCCGGGCTGAGCCTGGCCCTCGCGGCCAGGGGCCGCTCCCGCGTTGGGCGGTCTCCAAACCCTATGACTGTCCGGGGAGGGTATACTTCCCCTGACCAGCGGTTGCCCGATCTCTTCCGGTAGAACGCCATGTACGAAACACCCCCGCCGCCCCATTACGATACCGATACCTCATCGCTCAAGATACCGCCCCATTCCATTGAGGCGGAACAGGCGGTGCTCGGTGGTCTCATGCTGGAGAACGAGGCCTGGGACACGGTGGCCGATGCCGTGGCCGAGGTGGACTTCTATCGACATGATCATCGGCTGATCTTCCGCGCCATCTCCGAACTGGCGGGCCGCAATGCCCCCTTCGACGTGGTGACCATTTCCGAACGCCTGGAATCCCGTGGCGAACTGGATGAGGCGGGGGGGCTGGCCTATCTGGGCCTGCTGGCGCGGGACACCCCCAGTGCCGCCAATATCGCTGCCTACGCCGAAATCGTGCGCGAGCGTTCGGTGGTGCGCCAGCTCATCAGCGTGGGCACCGGTATTGCCGACAGTGGTTTCAAGCCCGAGGGCCGGGACAGTCAGCAACTGCTGGATGAGGCGGAACAGAAGGTCTTCAAGATCGCTGAACAGGGCCAGCGTTCCCGTCAGGGTTTCCGCGGTATGCGCACCCTGCTCAAGTCCACCGTCGAGCACATCGAGATGCTGTTCGAGCAGGACACCCCCATCACCGGTCTGTCCACCGGATATGATGAGTTCGATGAGATGACCTCCGGCCTGCAGCCGGGCGACCTGGTGATCATGGCCGGACGCCCCTCCATGGGTAAGACGTCGTTTGCCATGAACATGGCCGAATATGCCGCCCTCAAGCAGCAGTATCCGGTGGCCGTGTTCAGCATGGAGATGCCCGGGGAGCAGCTGGCCATGCGACTGTTGTCGTCCCTGGGGCGCATCAATCAGCAACGGCTGCGTACCGGTCGTCTTGAGGATGATGACTGGCCTCGGTTCTCCAGCGCCGTGTCCATGCTCTCCGAGGCGCAACTCTACATTGATGACAGTCCAGCCCTGTCCCCGAACGACCTGCGTGCCCGGGCCCGGCGGCTCATGCGCGAGCACAAGAAGTTGGGGCTGATCGTGGTGGACTACCTGCAACTCATGCAGGTACCCGGGAGCGCCGAGAACCGCACCAACGAGATCTCGGAAATCTCCCGAGGGCTCAAGGCCCTGGCCAAGGAAATGAACGTGCCGGTGATTGCGCTCTCGCAGCTCAACCGCAGCCTGGAACAGCGCCCCAACAAGCGGCCGGTGATGTCGGATCTGCGTGAATGCGTGACCGGAGACACTCTGGTCGTGCTGGCCGACGGTACCCGCTTGCCCATCGCTGAACTTGCAGGCAGAACCCCTGAAGTGATTTCAGTGGATGCCCGGGGATGTATGCAACCTGCGGCAACGGACCTTGTCTGGCCCGTGGGGCGAAGACGGGTACTGAAAATCAGCCTGGCCAGCGGTCGTACCATTCGCTGTACCCCGGATCATCGTCTGAGGTCGCTGTGGGATTGGAAAACCGCAGGGGATATTCAGCCCGGGGATCGCCTGGGTGTCGCGAGGAGGTTGCCTGAGCCGGAAACGACGGAAAGCTGGTCTGAGCATGAGATCGTTCTGCTAGCCCATCTGCTGGGTGATGGCAGTTATATCAGGCATCAGCCATTGCGCTACACCACCGCCAGCGAGGATAACAGCCATGTGGTGACCATGGCGGCCAGATCCATGGGATCCACTGTCAATCGTCATGCAGGGCGTGGTCATTGGCATCAGTTGGTGATCAGTGGAAATGGGAATCGCTGGCATCCCGCGGGGGTCGGGCGCTGGCTGAAGGAGTTAGGTATTTTTGGGCAGCGTTCCAGGGAAAAGCGGGTGCCTGTGGGTGTATTCAGTTTACCCAACCAGCAGTTGGCCTTGTTTTTAAGGCATCTCTGGGCCACTGATGGCAGCATGACGCTGACTGCCAATGGACGGAGCAGAATCTATTTCTCCACGGTGAGTGAAATCCTGATTCGTGATATTGCAGCGCTATTGCTGCGTTTTGGAATAGTTGGCCGCATCCAGCAGGTCAAAAAATCTGGAGGGGAGGGCTGGTTCACCCTGGATGTTTCAGGTGCTGCGCAGCAAAGAATGTTCATCGAACAGATCGGCGCGTTTGGTCACCAGATCAGGAACGCTGAGTCCATCCTGGCCAGGTTAAGCGGCATTAAAGATAACTCCAATGTCGATACCCTGCCTTCAGAGGTGTTTGACTACATACGAGAGCAGATGACCCTGCAGGGTATCAGCCATCGTCGTATGGCGGGTATGCGCGGAACCGCCTACGGAGGCAATTCGCATTTTTCATTCTCTCCATCGCGGGAAACGCTCTTGAGCTACGTGGATATCCTGGGAGACGAACGCCTCAGGCAGATCGCCAATGCAGAATTGTTCTGGGATCGGGTGGTATCGGTTGAGCCGGCGGGAGATGAGGAAGTTTTCGATCTGACCGTACCCGGCAATGCCTGCTGGCTGGCCGACGGAATTGTCAGTCATAACTCCGGCGCCATCGAGCAGGATGCCGACCTGATCGTCTTTATCTATCGGGACGAGGTCTACAACGAGGACAGCCCGGACAAGGGTACGGCAGAGATCATCATCGCCAAGCAGCGTAACGGTCCCATCGGGGTGGTGAGGCTCACCTTCCTGGGGCAATACACCCGGTTCGAGAATTACGTGCCGGAGATCTACTCCAACGAGGCCTTCTCGTGAAGCGGGCTGCCTGGGCGCATCTGCGGCTGAGTGCCCTGGAGCATAATCTGCGGCGGGTGCGGGAGATGGCGCCCGGCCGTCAGGTGATGGCCGTGATCAAGGCCGAGGCCTATGGGCACGGGCTCATGCGAGTGGCCGATGTGCTGGCGCCGATGGCGGATGGGTTTGCCGTGTCCTGCATGGATGAGGCAGATGCCCTGCGGGGGGCGGGGTTCCGCTTGCCCCTGCTGGTGATGCAGGGTTTCAAGAACGAACGGGAACTGCGCCAGGCCGCGCATCAAGAGATTGCCGTGGTGGCACACGACGAGACCCAGCTTCGCCTGCTGGAGACCACGCCGCTCTCCAACTCCCTGAAGGTCTGGCTCAAGCTGGATACCGGCATGGGGCGCCTGGGTTTCCCCACTCAGCGCGCTGCCGCAGTGTATGGGGGGCTGCAACGGTGTGCCCAGGTGATGCAACCACCGGTATGGATGACTCACCTGGCCTGCGCCGATGAACCCGAGCGTCCGGAGAATACCGCCCAACTGGAGCGTTTCGAGGCTGCCACCGAGGGCCTGCCTGGTTTGCGTAGCCTGGCCAACTCCGCGGCCATTCTCTCCTTGCCGCGAAGTCATGGGGACTGGGTGCGTCCCGGCATCATGCTCTACGGGGCCTCACCCCTGGCCGACCGGGATCCCGCTCGGCATGGTCTGGAACGGGTGATGCACCTGCAGGCGCCGCTGGTGGCGATTCAGGATCGAGCCATGGGAGATACCGTGGGCTATGGTGCCACCTTCCAGTGCACAAGGCCCACCCGGGTGGGCGTGGTGGCCATCGGCTACGCGGACGGTTATCCCCGGCACGTGCCCAACGGCACGCCAGTGATGGTGAGGGGGCGGCGTGCCCCGTTGATCGGTCGCGTGTCCATGGACATGATCACCGTGGATCTGACGGACCACCCTCAGGCTGCCGTGGGTGACCCGGTCACCCTCTGGGGCGAGGGCCTGCCGGTGGACGAGATCGCGGCCGCCGCCGAGACCATCAGTTACGACCTGCTCTGTGCCGTGGCCGATCGTGTGCAGGTCACCTCCCAATCCTGAGCCAAAGCCCTTCCACTTCCACCATTTCCCGCTTGCTGATAGCCTGTCCACCTCCCAGGAGCGAGCAGGCATGGATTCAGCACATCACCTTGAAGCGGGCACCTATATTGCCCGGCAACCGATCTATAACCAGCAGTTGGGCGTTTACGCCTATGAACTGCTGTTTCGCACGGCCACGTCCCCTGGCAGCGCCACAGCCAGTGACGCGGCCACCTCCCATGTGATGCTCAGCGCATTCGGCGAGATCGGTCTGGATGCCTTGGTGGGCAGTCGCATGGCTGCCATCAACATGACCTGGCGCCTGATGAGTGAATTGCGGGAACTGGCGGTTCCCGCCGGTCGCATGGTCCTGGACCTGCCGCCTTCGTTGCCCTGTGACGATAAGGCGCTGGAGTTGCTGCGCGGGTTGTCGGGGCAGGGCTATGTGCTGGCCCTGGACGATTATCTTCCCGGTACGTCACGGGATGCCCTGCTGCCTGTGGTACATCAGGTGAAGATCGACACTGCTCAATCCCGGCCCGATGATCTGCATTGCATCTTTAAAGGCTTGAAGTCGGCCCGGGTGGAACGAGTGGCCAAAAAGGTGGAAACCCTGGAGGACTATGAATTCCTGCGGGACATGGGCTTTGATTATTTCCAGGGTTATTTTCTCAGTCGCCCCCGGGTGTTTCGCGCGGTCAACCTGCCCACCGGCAAGCTCACCGTGTTGCGTTTGCTGGCGCGGTTGCAGCAGCCGGAGATGGATGTCCATGAACTGCAGCATCTGATTGCTCAGGATCCGGGGCTGGCCTTCAAACTACTCAAGTTGATCAACTCCCCCTTCTTTGGCCTCAATCGTCAGGTGGACTCCCTGGCCCGGGCCATCCTCATCCTGGGTCATCGCAAGCTGGTCACCTGGGCCTGCATGCTGGTGCTCAGCGGCCTGCAGGATCGACCGCCGGGCCTGGTGCACCTGTGCCTGCAACGCGCCGGCCTGTGCGAACGCATCGCCCGCATGGCCGGCCGTCGTCCGGTGGAGCGCTACTTTACGGCCGGTCTCTTCTCGGCCCTGGATTTGGTGATGGAACGCCCCTTGCCGCAGGTGATCGCCCCCCTGCCTCTGGATGATGAAATCAAGCGTGCCCTACTGGAGGGGGAAGGCGAGTTGGGCGAGGTGGTGGCCTGTGCCCGGGCCTGCGAGACCGAACAAATAGAAGCGGTGATCTTTGATGATCTGCCCCGAGAAGACATCATGAATGCGCTACTGGAGGCCGGTCAGTGGGCGGACGCTGTTCAGTCGGTTTCCATTGCCGATACCGTGCGGCGTTGACAGGTCCATTCGAGCCTCTTAAATTGACAAGCATCAGTCAGCGCCTGGCGCTGACCCTTGAGCGGCGCCGATTTGATCCAGCTTGCGGGCGCCTTACAAATACGGCTAAATCGGGTGACGACCCGTTTTGGCGGGTTTTTTTGTGCCCGACGGGGCGGGCGAGGGCAATCCCACCATGGAACATCCCCTGAACGATCCCGGTGAACCCACCGAGGGCTTCGATACCCGGGCCATCCGCGCCGGTCAACGGCGTGGCCCCGAACAGGAGCATTCCGACCCCATCTACGCTACCTCCAGCTTCGTGTTCGCCAGTGCGGCAGAGGCCGCAGCACGTTTTGCCGGTGACGAGCCGGGCAATATCTACGCCCGGTTCACCAACCCCACGGTACGCACCTTTCAGGATCGGCTGGCGGCCCTGGAAGGCGGGGAGGCCTGTGTGGCCACCGCCTCGGGGATGGCGGCCATCCTGTCCACCTGTCTGTCCCTGCTCAAGGCCGGCGACCACATCGTGTCCTCGCGCTCGGTGTTCGGCTCCACCACCAACCTGTTCAGCAATTACCTCACCCGCTTTGGTATCGAGGTGACCTACGTCCCGCTGGGGGATCTGGCTGCCTGGGAGGCCGCCATCCGCTCCGAGACCCGTCTGCTGTTTGCCGAAACCCCGTCCAACCCCCTCACCGAGCTGGTGGATATCCGGGCCCTGGCCGACCTGGCGCACGCCCATGGGTGTCTGCTGGCCATGGATAACTGCTTCTGTACCCCGGCCCTGCAACGTCCGCTGGAGATGGGGGCCGACCTGGTGATCCACTCCGCCACCAAGTACCTGGATGGCCAGGGGCGATGCGTGGGGGGCGCCGTGGTGGGTGATGCCGAGCGGGTGGGCAAGGAGGTGTTCGGCTTCCTGCGCACTGCCGGACCCACCATGAGCCCCTTCAATGCCTGGGTGTTTCTCAAGGGGCTGGAGACCCTGCGTCTGCGCATGCGGGCCCACAGTGAATCCGCGCTGGCCCTGGCCCAATGGCTGGAAGCGCAACCCGGCGTGGCGCGCGTCCACTATCCTGGCCTGCCGTCCCACCCGCAGCATGCCCTGGCCACTCGTCAGCAGGCCGCTTATGGCGGCATCGTCGCCTTCGAGGTGAAGGGCGGGCGTGAACAGGCCTGGCAGGTGATCGACAGTACGCGCCTGCTCTCCATCACCGCCAACCTGGGGGACGCCAAGACCACCATCACCCACCCGGCCACCACCACCCACGGCCGCATCAAGCCCGAGCAACGGGAGATCCAGGGGATCGGTGAATCCCTGATCCGCGTGGCGGTGGGCCTGGAGGATCTCGAGGACATCCAGCGGGATCTGGCGCGAGGGATCGACCGGCTTTGCTGAGGCGTGTAGATAGTTACGATCTATCAGAATCATCCGCATCCTGCATTTGAATTTATCGGTCCCATACCCTATAACTCTAAGGGCAGAACAATTGAACATTCGGCAGGCTGACCCCGTCCAAGGGGTGTCTGCCAGACATCCTGGTCAGGGGATGGCCGTCGGATCCTATCCGGGCTGCCCAGGGCATTCGGGGTGACGGTTCAGTACATAACGATCAAGCAAGAAACGGAGGAAGAAATGGGCGGAAATGACGTCAAGAGTGCAGGCAAGTGCCCCATCATGCATGGTGGCAATACCGCAACCGGTAACGACAACATGGATTGGTGGCCCAATGCACTGAACCTGGACATCCTTCACCAGCACGATACGAAGACCGACCCCATGGGTGAGGACTTCGACTACGCTGAGGAATTCAAGAAGCTGGACCTGGCGGCCGTCAAACAGGATCTGCGCAATCTGATGACCGAGAGCCGGGACTGGTGGCCGGCGGACTGGGGCCATTACGGCGGTCTGATGATCCGCATGGCCTGGCATGCCGCGGGCACTTATCGTATCGCCGATGGTCGTGGAGGCGCCGGCACGGGTAACCAGCGCTTCGCCCCCATCAATAGCTGGCCCGACAACGGCAACCTGGACAAGGCCCGCCGCCTGCTGTGGCCCATCAAGAAAAAATACGGCAACAAGCTGTCCTGGGCCGATCTGATCGTCCTGGCCGGCAACGTCGCCTACGAATCCATGGGATTCAAGACCTTCGGGTTCGCTGGCGGTCGGGCCGACATCTGGCACCCGGAGAAGGACACCTACTGGGGCTCCGAAAAGGAGTGGCTGGCCGAAAGCTCCAACCGCTACGAGAGCGACGACCGCGAGAGCCTGGAAAATCCCCTGGCCGCGGTGCAGATGGGTCTGATCTACGTGAACCCGGAGGGCGTCGACGGCAACCCCGATCCGCTGCGAACCGCCCAGGACGTGCGTACCACCTTTGCTCGCATGGCCATGAATGACGAGGAAACCGTGGCCCTCACCGCCGGCGGTCACACCGTGGGCAAGTGCCACGGTAATGGCGATGCCTCCAAGCTGGGCCCTGACCCGGAAGCGGCCGATGTGGAAGAGCAGGGCCTGGGTTGGCGCAATCCCCAGGGCAAGGGCTTTGGGCGCGACACCATCACCAGTGGCATCGAAGGTGCCTGGACCACCCATCCCACCCAGTGGGACAACGGCTACTTCAAGATGCTCTTCGAGCATGAGTGGGAGTCCAGGAAGAGTCCGGCGGGTGCCTGGCAGTGGGAGCCGGTGGACATCAAGGAAGAAGACAAGCCGGTGGACGTGGAGGACCCCTCCATTCGCTACAACCCCATCATGACCGACGCCGACATGGCCATGATCAAGGATCCGGTCTATCGTGAGATCTCCGAGCGTTTCTACAACGATCCGGAATACTTCAACGAGGTCTTCGCCCGCGCCTGGTTCAAGTTGACCCACCGTGACCTGGGGCCCAAGAGCCGGTATCTGGGCCCGGAAGTGCCTCAGGAAGACCTGATCTGGCAGGACCCGGTGCCCAAGGTGGACTACACCCTGAGCGATGCCGAGGTGGCAGATCTGAAGGATAAGCTGCTCAATAGCGGTCTGAGCGCCTCGGAACTGATCACCACCGCCTGGGACAGCGCCCGCACCTTCCGCTGCTCCGACTACCGGGGCGGTGCCAACGGTGCCCGCATCCGCCTGGCCCCCCAGAAGGACTGGGAAGCCAACGAGCCCGAGCGTCTGCAAAAGGTGCTGGGGGTGCTGGAAGGCATCCAGTCCGGCCTGAGCAAGCCGGTGAGCCTGGCCGATCTGATCGTGCTGGGTGGCACGGCTGCAGTGGAAAAGGCTGCCCGGGATGCCGGGTTCAATGTCACGGTACCGTTTGCACCGGGTCGTGGTGATGCCACTGAGGAGATGACCGACGCCGAATCCTTCGACGTGCTCGAACCCCTTCACGATGGCTATCGCAACTGGCTGAAGAAGGACTACGTGGTCTCTGCCGAGGAGATGATGCTGGACCGCACGCAGCTGATGGGCCTGACCGCTCCCGAGATGACCGTGCTGGTCGGCGGCATGCGGGTACTGGGCACCAACCATGGTGGCACGAAGCACGGGGTCTTCACGGATCGGGAAGGGGTGCTGACCAACGACTTCTTCGTGAACCTGACCGACATGGCCAACACCTGGAAGCCCAAGGGCAACAACCTCTACGAGATCGTCGATCGCAAGAGCGGCAACGTGAAGTGGACGGCCACCCGGGTGGATCTGGTCTTCGGGTCCAACTCCATCCTGCGTTCCTACGCCGAGGTGTATGCCCAGGACGATTCGAAGGAGAAGTTCGTCAAGGACTTCGTGAAGGCCTGGACCAAGGTGATGAACGGGGATCGTTTTGATCTGAAGTAAGTCGTTTTTTCGCCCAAGACCCTCTCCCGCTGGTGGGGGAGGGCAACCAAGGGGCGGATGGGCCTTGCAACGTGCAAGCCCATCCGCCCCTTTTTTTGTTATCCAAGCGCTCCCGGCCACTCGCCACCCGGACCGCCAGGGGCTCTGTTTGCATCAATTTGATGGGATGCATCGTGATGCGGAATATGCCTTCGCATCAGGAAGGAACAAGGTTTCTCCAAAGTGATCTTTCTTGAAATTCTGGATCCCCATTTGCGTGGCCTCCGAGCAGGCCCAGTGGATGAAGGCCTTGGCCAGGTCATGATTGACGCCGTGCACATTGCCAGGGTGCATCGGCAAAAGACTCATTGGGTTGAGCAGGAGAGGGTGCTGTTGCACTAGCGGTACCAAAGAGATCTCGGCCTTCAAGGTGAGATAGGTCACCCTGTCGATCAATACATGACAACCCAGATGGTTCGCTTGTCTTAGGGTGGCCTGATTGCCCTGATGGCCTCGGGAATAGGATTGATATCCTGCCCATCCAGCCTCGATATCGGCGTGTGCCAGGAGCTCCTTTTCCTTGATGTGTGTGCCTGATGAATCGGCCCGACTCAAGAACGGTAGGCTCTGTTGAGCCATGACCTGGAAGGCTCTCACGGGTGACAGCTGGCGAATGTCCCCTGGATCATCGGTCGGGCCGAGAATGAGGAAATCGGTAGACATCAGCGCATGACGCCCTGTGGCGTAACCTGCCTGGACAAAGCGGATTTCCTGCGCGGGTGCATGTACCAGCAATAGGTCAGCCAGACCCTTCATGGCTTTTTCCATGGCCTGGCCGGTTCCCGCTGCGGTGACGCGCACCTCGACACCATGCTGTTGGAGAAAACCTTGCGCCAACCAGTCCGTCATCCCTGCTTCCACCGGGCTGATGGTACTCACTAAACGCAAATGCATCATGTCACTCCCAATCATTGCACTCAGGGCATCTGCTGTGTTTTAGCAGGATACGGGCCACCTGCTTGTCATGTAGTGCGCGACCCTGTTATTCGGCTTTTCCGGCCCATGCCTCTGGTCAACTGACGAGTCATTTGTGGGAAAAGGCGCGCATCGTTATGTCATTTTGTATACAACGCTACAACCGGGAGGAGGCTGGAGGCCGCCAGATCCCGGAATGACTGTATGGCCCGGATATTGCTTTACAGCCATAAAACATGCTTCTGATCGTTCATTTTGCTTTTTATGGGGGAGTCCATGGCACAGCCGGATATCAAGTTGAGCTCAGGGAAGGCGCACGGCCAGGCCTTTGGATGGGGTGCTGCCATCGGCAGCCTCGGGGGATTGATCGGGTTGGGTGGGGCGGAGTTTCGTCTGCCGGTACTGGCGGCCGTCTTCCGATTCAGGATGCTGGACGCCATCATCATCAATCTCATGGTCAGTCTGGTCACGGTGATCTTCGCCTTTCTGTTTCGCATCGGTATGACGGGTATCGTCGATCTGCTGCCCTATCTGTGGGTGGTGGCCAATATCCTGGCCGGTTCGCTCATCGGCTCATGGATGGGGGTGCATTTCGCCACCCGGGTCAATGAGCGCCTGCTCACCCAGGTGGTGGTCGTCTTTCTGGTCTTTCTGAGTATCGTGCTGATGGGCCATGAGCTGATCTTCAGCGGACTGGGCCTGGATATTCCCCTCGCTTTGGCGGTGGTCCTGGGGTTCCTGGCCGGGATCGTGATCGGGCTGTTCAGCAGCATGCTGGGGGTGGCCGGTGGTGAACTCATCATCCCCACCATCCTGCTGCTCTATGGCCTGGACATCAAAGTGGCCGGCACCCTGAGCCTGGCCATCAGCATCCCCACCATCTTGATGGGGTTGTCCCGCTACCGGGCGCGGCAGACCTTCGATGAATTGAATCAATTCGGTGGCTTCATCGGCTGGATGGCGGCGGGGTCGATCCTGGGCGCCCTGATCGGTGCCTTGTTGATGGTGTACACACCCAGTACGGCCCTGCATGTGCTCCTGGGGGGCATCCTGCTCATTTCCGCCTGGAAGCTGGCCAAGGTGAAATTGCGCGCGCCCCAGGAGGCCAGCTGATGCATCCCAGCCCCTGGTCGATCTACGAACGGCTGGAAGAGGCCGCCGCCGGGAAAGCTCGCGTCCGGGAGGTGCTCATCGGTCTCACCTGGACCCTGTGCGAGAGTGATCAGGGGTTTGGCCTGGCCATGAGCCCGTTCCACGGCACCCGCACGCTGCCCTGGCCGGGCACGCTGGCGGGCCGCTCAGTGCGTGAACTAAGCCCCTGGATACGCTCATGGAATCCCCACGAGGCCGTCGTGGGCATGGCCGCCATCAACGCGGTGATCAATCCCGGCTCCCCGCTTGCCGCTGCGGCCACGCCCATTCCGGTTCAGGGGTCCGCGAATCTGGCGGTATTTCAGCATTTTGCCCCGCAACTCGTCGGGCGCCGCGTGGTGGTCGTGGGGCGCTACCCGGGGCTGGACTCCCTGGCCCTGGACTGTCAGTTGACGGTGCTGGAACGTCAGCCCGGCGCCGATGATCTGCCCGACCCGGCTGCCGAGTATGTGCTGGGAGAGGCAGACTGGGTCTTTCTGACCGCCACCAGCCTGATCAACAAGACCTTTCCCCGCTTGGCCGCCTGTGCCCGGGGGGCCACCCTGGTGCTCATGGGCCCCACGGTCCCATGGCTTGGGGCGTTGGCGGACTGGGGCGTGGACTATCTGGCGGGGGTGCACGTGGTGGACGGCACGCACCTGCGACAAACGGTGGGCGAGGGGGGCGGTACACGGATCTTTGAGACGGGGGTTCGCTATGCCGTGATCCGTTTGATGCAGAACGGCGACCCCTGTCCTTGTTTGTAGTAAAGCCCACACGCCGCTAGCTGTTGGATATGAAGATAAATAATATTTAAAACAGTAATTTAGGTTTGTTGAGTACAGTTGGCCCGAAACATGCATAATCAACATCCGGCACGCAGTGCATTTTCCCCGGCTGCATGTCATGCGTTATATACAGAAAAACATAACGACAACCCACAAGGTCCCCCATGCAACCGGAAATCGAAGGTCAGTTCTGGTTCAAGCTGCAAGGCAAGCCCTTTCTGGGCAGCGCCCGGATTCAGCTGCTTGAGCAGGTGGCGGCCACCGGCTCCATCTCGGCGGCCGCGCGTGCCATCGGCATGAGCTACAAGGCGGCCTGGGATGCCATCGACGCCATGAACAACCTGTCTGATCAGCCCCTGCTGAAACGCCAGGCGGGTGGACGCCATGGTGGCGGCACCCGGCTCACGGCCCATGGCGAGCAGGTGATTGCCCAGTACCGGGCGGCCGAGAAGGCCTACCAGGCGTTTCTGGAGCACATGGCCCAGTCCACCGGCGAACTGGGGGATGTCTGGACACTGATGAGGAAACTCTCCATGCGTACGACAGCAAGAAATCACTATCAGGGCAAGGTCTCCCGGATCACGCAAGGCGCGGTCAGCGATGAGGTGACAGTGGACATCGGCCAGGGCCTGGAGGTCCACGCGGTGGTCACCCACGAGGCAGGGCAGGAGCTGGGTCTGGAGCAGGGCAGGGCGGTCCATGTGCTGATCAAGTCCTCGTTCGTGGTCCTGGGCGAGGTCACCGGCGACATGCGCGTGTCCGCCCGCAACCGTCTGCCGGGTACCGTCGCCCACGTGGAGGCCGGCCCGGTGAACGCGGAGGTCAAGCTGGACCTGGGTCATGGCCGTGTGCTCACCGCCATCGTCACCCGAGAGGCCCTGGACGAGGGCTGGCTCACCCAGGGGGCCGAGGCCTGCGCCCTGATCAAGGCCTCCCACGTGCTGTTGGCCGTCAACGACTGAAGTCTACTATTCCAATCAAGCAGAGGATGACCCATGAAACCCGTACAACTTGTCGTCTTTGCCACTCTCCTGGGCATTGGTATCACAACAGCCACCGCCGCTGAACTCCGAGCTGCCGTGGCCGCGAATTTTCTCGGCACTGCACAAACGCTGACTGCCGCCTACGAGGAAAAGACCGGCCACACGATCCACATCAGCGCCGGTTCATCGGGTGCCCTGTATGCCCAGATCAGCAATGGTGCGCCCTTTGATCTGTTCTTCTCGGCCGATGCCCGTCGTCCGGAAACACTGGTGACGGACGGCGTGGCGCTGGAGGAGACCCGGTTCACCTACGCCGTCGGTGTGCCCGTCCTGTGGTCCAGTCGGACGGATTACATGGACGACCCCGAAACCTTGCTACACAACGGAGATTTTCGTTTTCTGACCATTGCCGACCCCAGAAATGCGCCCTATGGCGTGGCCGCCCAGCAGATTCTCGGAGGCATGGGTGTCTGGGATGCACTGAACGAGGAGGGTCGGCTGGCGCGGGCCCAGTCCATCGGCCAGGCCTACAGTCAGGTGGCCTCGGGGGCGGCGGAACTGGGGTTCGTCGCCCTGTCCCAGGTCAAGGCCGACGATGGCTCCATCCCTGGGTCCCACTGGATTCCATCCGCGGAGTTATTCGAGCCCATCGAACAGCAGGCAGTGATTCTCAAGCGAGCTGCCGACATGGATGTGGCTCGGGAGTTCATGGCCTGGATGCGGAGCCCGGAAGCCGTGCGGATGATTGAAGCCGCAGGTTACAGCGTACCCTGACCCGTCATGCCTGCCCGACGCCCGGAGCGACCCTTTGCACCGGGCATCGGGCATCGGGTAGGACCTTCATTGACCCCCGATTACTTCGGATACCATGATGCCGATATCGTTATCTCCCCAAGATGTCACGGCCCTTTGGGTCACCTTCAAGCTTGCGGTCATCAGTACATCCATATTGCTGGTGCTTTGTGCACCAGTGGCCTGGTGGCTTGCCCACACTCAATGGCGAGGCAAGGTGGTCGTGGAAGCACTGGTCATGTTGCCACTGGTTCTGCCCCCCACCGTGCTCGGGTTTTATCTTTTGCTCTTGCTGGGACCTCATGGGTGGGTGGGGGGGACCCTAGAATCCATGGGTTTCCAGCATCTGGCCTTCAGTTTTACCGGCCTGGTCATCGGTTCCATGATTTATTCCCTGCCGTTTGTCATGCAACCACTCACCAATGCCTTCCAGGCGACCGGCAAGCGTGTGCTGGAGGTGGCTTCCACCTTGCGGGCTTCGCCGCTGGATCGTTTCTTCACTGTGGTGGCTCCACTGGCAAGACGAGGGTTTCTCACCGCTGCTGTGCTCTCCTTTGCACACACTCTGGGTGAATTTGGCGTCATCATCATGGTGGGTGGCAACATTCCCGGTCAGACCCAGGTGGCCTCCATCGCCATCTACGATCATGTGGAGGCCATGGATTATCAGTCGGCACACGCGCTGGCCCTGATTCTGGTGGTGCTCTCGTTTTCGCTGCTGCTGGCTGTCTATGCATTAAATCGGAAATTCAAGGTGGTGGGGGTGGCGTCATGAGCATCCAGGCCAGATTCCATCTGCAGCGGGGCGCATTTTCTCTGGATGTGGATCTCCACATCCCCGGGCGAGGGGTCACCGCCCTGTTCGGTCGCTCGGGTTCCGGCAAGACCACCATCCTGCGTTGTCTGGCGGGCCTGGAGCGCATACAAGAGGCGCACCTGCAATTCAACGGAGATCTCTGGCAGGGTGGGGAATACTTCATGCCGGTGCATCAGCGGCCCCTGGGGTACGTTTTCCAGGAAGCGAGCCTGTTTCCGCACCTCAGCGTCAGGCATAACCTGCTCTACGGATTCAAGCGCATTGCCGCCGAGGAACGCCGCGTACAACTGAATGATGTGGTGAGTCTGCTGGGGCTGGAGAGCTTGCTGAGCCGATTTCCGGATGCGCTATCTGGCGGTCAGCGTCAACGGGTGGCCATTGGCAGGGCTCTGCTCACCAGTCCTCGACTACTGCTCATGGACGAGCCCATGGTGTCTCTGGACGAGACCAGCAAGGGGGAAATACTGCCCTACCTGGAGCGGTTACGGGATGAGCTTTCCATCCCGGTGGTCTACGTCAGCCACGCCATCGAGGAAGTGGCCCGCCTGGCGGACCACATGGTGTTGCTGGAGAATGGTCGCGCCCTGGCTCAGGGCCCGCTGCAGGCCCTGCTCACCCGCACCGACCTACCTCTGGCACACAGCGAACAGGCCTCGGCGGTGATCGAGGGCACGGTGGCCGCGCACCACGAGCCCGATCATCTGACGGAAATGGCCTTCCCCGGCGGCACTTTGCTCATCTCTCATCAAGACCGTGCCATTGGAACCCCCTTGAGAGTGCGCATCCTGGCACGGGATGTCTCCGTGGCTCTGGAGCGCCCCGAGTCCAGTAGCGTGCTCAACTCGATTCCGGCGAAAATCACACAGATCAGTGAGGATCCCCACCCGGGTCATGTCATCCTGAATCTGGCGGCGGGAGAGCATCATTTACTGGCCAGGATCAGCGCCTGCTCCTGCCGGCAATTGGACCTGTCCCCGGGCCAATCCATATGGGCGATGGTCAAGGGCATTGCCGTCGCATGAGTGCCGCGATCCCATCATCCATGAGCGAGGGTCCTGTCATGGCATCCAATTCTCATCCGCTGGCCGACCCGAACACGCACCGGCGTGACCGTTTGCTGGCATTGCCAGGGCGGGGTGACCCCTTCGACCGCCACGTGCTGGCCTGCGCCCTGGCGGCGGCGCTGGAAGACGTGGAGCAGTCCCGGGAGGCCTCCTTGAATGCAAGCCTGGGGCTCCCCGCCGACCGGCTGGACCACCTGCTGGATCAGTGCTTCCCTGGCTTTGACGCACTGGAGCCCGAAGTCACACGGGACGGTGAGGCGGGCGAGGGCGCCATCGAGGAGGCAGACCTTCGCAGCCTGCTGATTGATCATGTCTCGCATCCAGGCGATGTGGCCCTATGGCTGGCGCACATCATTGCACGTCGTGCCCTCAAACCGGGCCATCTATGGCAGGGCCTGGGGCTGGATGTGCGTGCGCAGCTTTCCACCCTGATGACGCGACATTTCCCCGCCTTGGCGGATCAGAACGTGCACAACATGCGCTGGAAGAAGTTCTTCTACCGTCAGCTATGTGGCCGGGAAGGCATACCGATCTGCAAGTCCCCGGTGTGTGGGGATTGTCCGGATTACCGGGCGTGTTTCATGCCGGATAATGATTGACTCCATGCGACCGTGGCCGGCATTACGGTACACTCGGGGGTTTGACATCAGCCATCTTGCCGAAATGCGCTCGGCTTTGGAGTTCTCCTCCCATGGATCAACCGATGCAGGATGATTGGTACCAGCGGCCTTGCAGCGAGGTGCTGGAAACACTGGAAACCCAGGAGCATGACGGCCTCACGGACGAGCAGGTTCGGGAACGTCTGGCCACCTACGGCCCCAATACCCTGGCCACTGCGAAGGCCATGTCGTGGTTCAAACGGCTGCTGCTGCAGTTCCACAACCCGCTGATCTACATCCTCCTGATCGCCACCGTCGTGACCCTGGTCCTGGGGGAATACGTGGACTCGGGGGTCATCTTTGCCGTGATCCTGATCAACGCCATCATCGGTTATGTGCAGGAATCCAAGGCCGAGGATGCCATCCAGTCCCTCAAGCACATGCTCTCCTCCACCGCCACGGTGATGCGGCAGGGACAGCGCATGGAGGTGCCGGCCGCTGAACTGGTACCTGGTGACATCGTTCTGCTGGCCTCCGGCGATAAGGTGCCGGCCGACATGCGCATGGTGTCGGCCCGCGATCTGCAGATCGATGAGTCCACCCTCACCGGCGAGTCCGTGGCTGTGGAGAAGCAGTCCAAGCCATTGGACTCGAACACCGTGCTGGCGGATCGCAGCAACATGGCCTTTGCCGGCACCCTGGTGACCTATGGAACGGGCCGGGCCGTGGTGACCGCTACGGGGAACCGCACCGAGACCGGCAAGATCGCGGATATGATCAGTGAGGCGGTGAGCCTGGAAACGCCACTCACCCGCAAGATCAATGCTTTCAGCCGGGTGCTGCTCTGGGTGATCCTCGTGCTGGCTGGGGTCACCTTCGGTGTGGGCCTGCTTTACGGTCAGTCCTGGGTGGACACCTTCATGGCCGCCGTGGCCCTGGCGGTCGCTGCCATACCTGAAGGGCTGCCGGCGGTGGTGACCATCACCCTGGCCATCGGCGTGCGCCGCATGGCCCTGCGCAATGCCATCATTCGCAAGCTGCCGGCGGTGGAGACCCTGGGTTCCACCACGGTGATCTGTTCCGACAAGACCGGCACCCTCACCGAAAACCAGATGACGGTACAGCGCATCCTGGTCGACGATACCACCTTCGAGTTGAGCGGCGCCGGGTACGAACCCCAGGGTCAGATCCTCCAGGACGGCGAACCGTTGGCCGGGCCCGTTGCCGGGCATGAAGCCCTCTATCAGTGCCTGTTGGCGGGCCTGCTGAGCAATGACAGTGAGCTGGTGGAACAGGAGGGGCGCTGGACCGTGCAGGGTGATCCCACCGAGGGGGCATTGATCACCAGCGCCCTCAAGGCGGGCATGGAGCGGCACCCCCTGCGACGTGAGCTGAAAAGGGTCGATGCGATTCCCTTTGAGTCGGACCGTCAGTACATGGCCACCCTGCATCGCCATGAGGGCGGCTATCGGGTGTACATGAAGGGGTCCGCGGAGCGGGTGATTGCCCACTGCGACCGCATCATGACTGCCGATGGTGAATTGCGTCCCCTGGATTCCAAGCGGCTGCATGAGCAGGCCGATCAGCTGGCGGCCCAGGGGCTGAGGGTGCTGGCCTTTGCCATGCGCGAATCGGACCTGGACCACCTCCAGGTGCCCGATCCGGAGCGCGCCGAGGATCGTCTGATCTTTCTCGGCTTGCAGGCCATGATCGATCCGCCTCGGGAAGCGGTGGTGCATTCGGTGGAAACCTGCCGTCAGGCCGGTATCCGGGTGAAGATGATCACCGGTGACCACGCCCTGACGGCCCGTGCCATTGCCGAGCGTATCGGTATCCTCCGCGACGGGGAACAGGCATCACAACAAGTCCTGACAGGGCGTGAGTTGGGCAACATGACGCCGACGGAATTGGCGCGGGCCAGCGAGGCGGTGTCGGTGTTTGCCCGGGTGGCCCCGGAACAGAAACTGCAGCTGGTGGAGGCGTTGCAGGCCCAGGGGCATGTGGTGGCCATGACCGGCGACGGGGTCAATGATGCCCCGGCCCTGAAGCGGGCCAACATCGGTGTGGCCATGGGGATCAACGGGACCGAGGTCTCCCGCGACGCCTCCGATATGGTACTGGCGGATGATAACTTCAGTTCCATCGAGGCGGCCGTGGAAGAAGGCCGCAATGTCTTCGATAACCTGCTCAAGTTCATCACCTGGATCCTGCCCACCAACCTGGGGCAGGGCCTGGTGATCATGGTGGCCGTTTTGCTGGGTGTGACGCTGCCGGTGTTGCCGGTGCAGGCGCTGTGGCTGAATATGACCACGGCGGTGTTCCTGGGTCTGATGCTGGCCTTCGAACCACGGGAGCCCGGGATCATGGGCCGGGCGCCCCGTCAAACGAATATGCCCATCCTCAACGGCGAGACCATCGGGCGCATCTTCTCGGTGAGCGCCTTGCTGTTGCTGGGGGCCTTTGGCCTGTTCCAGTGGTCGCTGATGCAGGGCGCCAGCATCGAGGAGGCGCGCACCCTGGCGGTGAGCCTGTTCGTGGTGGTGCAGAGCTTCTTCCTGCTCAATTGCCGCTCGCTCACCCGCAGCGTGTTCCAGACCCACCCGTTCTCCAATCACTGGATCTGGTGGGGCATCACTGGCATGGCGGTGGCGCAGTTGCTGTTCGTCTACACGCCGTTCATGAACCTGCTGTTCCAGAGCGCCCCCCTGAGCCTGAGTCAGTGGGGATTGATTCTGGCGTATGGCGTGGTGGTCCTGCTTCTGGTGGAGCTGGAAAAGGCTGTCTGGCGCTGGCGACACCCGGAGAAAAAAACGGTGGCTGCCAAGACCAGGGCGTGATCTCCTGCGCAACGCAATGCGGTGTGCGGAAAGGCCGGTGGTCTCAGGGTGGGGCACCATCCCACGCGCTGCTGCGTCGCTGGCCGGCGGCGGCAACCCCCGGTGCGGGCCTGGGAGAAAGGGCCTCATCGTAGAGAGCCAGCAGCCGGTCGAGTGTCTGTTCCCAGGCGTAGCCTGAGGCCAGCACGTGATGCCGTGCCGCCGCCCCCAGGGTTTGGTGTTGCACTGCCACCTGCCGGATATGGCCAGCCATGGCTTCAGCATCCCCCACCGGACCCAGTCGTCCCCGGTCCGGTCGCACATGTTCTTTCAGGGCGCCGGCCTCGACCCCCACCACCGGCAGGCCGCTGGCCTGGGCCTCGACCACCGACAGGCCGAAGGTCTCGTGGGGGCCGGCGGTGACGTAGATATCGGCGCTCGCCAGGGCGCGGGCATAGGCGGGCCGGTCCGACTCGTAGTCCAGTAGTCGCAGCCCTGGCAGGTCGCGCGCCCGGGTCTCCAGGGCCTCCCGGTGCGGACCGGCCCCCATCATTGCCATCACGAAGCGCGGCCCATCAGAGGGCCCATCCCGGTTCAGGCACTCGAAGGCCCGGGCCAGTGTGAGCACATCCTTCTCCCCATCCAGACGGCCGCAGTAGAGCAGCAGGATGTCCTCCGGGTCCAGTCCGAGCTCGGCGCGCCAGCTGGAGTCCCGGCGTGCGGGGTTGAAGAGCAGCGTATCCACGCCCAGGGGCACGATGTGAGTGCCGCCCACGCCGTATTGGCGCAGGCGATCGGCCTGCTGGCCCGTGGCGGCCAGGGTGAGGTCGCAGTGGCGAAAGACGCGGCCGAAGAGACGTCGGGCCGTGGACTCCATACCCTGGCCAGCCTTGTCTCCCCATGTGCCCGGAAGGGCGGACAGGCGACGGCGTAGCGGGGCGCCCACATAGGCGCTGGCGATGTCGGTATGGAAGTAGGCGGCTACCAGGGGCCGGTGACCCGCCTGCAACCGGTCGGCCCGGTAGCGGAAAGCCGCCCAGGGGCAGGTGAAGAAACTCCCCAATTCCACCGCATCCGGTGCCGCCTCCCGCAATGCCCGAAGCACCCGGTGGGGGCGCGTGAAGAAACGGTAGGGATGACAGCCAGGGATCAGGGGGGATTGGATCTCGATGCGAGTGAGGCGGCCATCCTGGATGATCCGGTCCCGTTCACCGGGGATGATGAGCACATGCTCGTGTTCGGTATGTCGGGCGATGTGCTGCCGCTTGGCATCGATATAGGTGCGGATGCCTCCGCTGGTCTCGGTATAGGCCAGGGTGAGGTCGCAATGGCGCATGGGGTTTCCGTGGGGTGTGGTGAGGCCGCAGGTGGTCGGATTGATGAGTCTACCGAAACCCTGGCAGTCGTCCTATGGCCAGATGGGGTTTATCCCCCCCGGACTTCAGGTTCAATCCGGTTTCGCGGTACACAATTCACTGCTAGGAGCATGAAACCAGCCCCCGCCGACGAGCGGGTCAACACCGTCATCACCCATTTCCCCACCCGTTCCGCCTACTGGACAGAACGGGTGGGGATCATAGTGATCTGCTCTGCTAGCGTTGCGGCGGGGTGCTATCCCGATTACGGCCAGGATCAAGAGTCTTTGACTCATGCGGCAGAGCTGCGAGTGACCCCGGGCAACTCATCTCAAGAGGTTGCCTTGTCGGTTTTAAAGCGGTTGACAAGATCGGAAAGTTCTGAGGCCACCAGCCGCAGTTCAGTAGCCGTTGCGTTGGTTTGTTCCGCTGTTGAGGCCGTACTATTTGCCCCATCAAGCACATGGGTCACGTTCTGATTAATGTTCTCCGAGACCGCATGTTGCTGTTCAGTGGCAGTTGCGATCTGCGTGGCCATATCATGAATCTGCCCCACCAGCATTTGGATGGTGCCAAATACTGCCAACGCCTCTTCGCTTGCACGCGTGGTGGTTTCAGAGTGCGCCACGCTGCCTTGCAGCTTATCAGAGAGTTCACGAGTTCGTTGAGTCAACGCCTGCAACAATGTATCAATTTTTTCTGTCGACTTACTCGTTTTTCTCGACAGCACCCGTACCTCATCAGCCACCACAGCAAAGCCACGGCCATGTTCGCCTGCCCGTGCCGACTCAATCGATGCGTTTAATGCCAGCAAGTTCGTTTGATCTGCAATGCCGCGGATGGTATCAAGCATGGTTGTGATATTGTCGTTCTCCTTGGTAAGTTCACCCATCGCGGCATCAGCTTCGTTGAGCGTATCAGCCATTGTTTGCACTGCCGTGCGGGTGTTATTCATCAGTGCCATGCCTTTATCGACCTCGCTTTGGCACTGCTGAGCAGAATCGGCGGTCTGATTGCAGTTTTGAGAAATTTCATTGGCTGTTGCTACCATCTGATGGAAGGCGGTGGCGATCTGCTCTAGTGAAGAATGCTGGCGTTGACTGGCACCATCCAGTTGTTTCGCAAACTGCGTAGTATGGTCTGCATGCAAAGTCAGCTTCAGTGAGCGATCTTTGATGCCGACAATGAGCGACTGGATCACATCTACAAACTGGTTGAACGCCGAAGCGGTGGTGCCCAACTCATCTTTACTGGTGACTGGAAGGCGCTTCGTTAAATCTCCATCGCCGCTAGCTGCATCGCTCAAGCCGTCGCTAATCGCGATGATGGATGACGATATGCGATTCGTGAGAAAATAGCCCAATAGCCCAAAAAATAAAACTAAAATAATGCCGATTGAGATGATTGCCGTTTGCAGGCGATCAACCTGTCTGAGCACTTCCCTTTGCGGTACAATGCCGATTAAACGCCAGCCACTATCCGATGCGTTATACTGGTTAACGAAGTAGTCATTACCATCAAAAGACAAAGCGGTCAGCGCCTCACTGAGCATGTGACCACTATATACGCTGTTCACGCTGTCAAGGGACTTGAAGTTGTTTTCCGGGTTGTTGGGGTCTGCCAAAATAGTGCCCGTATCCTCGACCAGCACAATATAGCCAGACTGACCGAGTGACACTTCACCAAGCATGTCAGTCAGTGCACTCAAAGTTACATCGACAGCAGCTACTCCCTTCAAGCCGTCCTTTGCTGAGAATTCGATGACATAGTCGAGCAGTGGTGCCCCTGTGATCACATCTTCATAGGGAGTTACGCGTACGGGGGTATTGCCGCTGTTTTGTCCTACTTGATACCATGGACGCTCACGTGGGTCATAATTGCCTAGTTCCCCTTGCGGCCACTGAATATAACTACCATTGCTCAAGCCAAGAAATACGTAGGCAAAATCTTCGCGCGAATTACCCATGGCCTCTAACAGTCGATAGGCTTGTGCTTCAACCGGGCTGTTTTGGGGCGACATCATGGTCTGAGTAGTGGGGGCCATATAATTGGCGACCGAGCGATCTAGCGATTGCAAAGCTTCACTATTGGCCAAGGTTTTTACGTTAGCAGACAGGCCTTGTAGGTAAAACCTGAACGCATTGCCGATATGTTGCATTTCCTGGTGCGAACTTTGTTCATAGGTTTTTAACGTGCTCACTCGAAATTGGTATAAAGCCACGATGGAAATAATAAGGGTTGGTAGCAAAACCCCTGTCAATACGATGGCTAGAATTCGATTTTTAATACTCATCTTGATGCCGGTTGGTGACGATTTTAAAAGCGAATATGGCTAATATAAAGAATTCGGATTGCATGATGGGAATCTCTAAAAATCGTATTTTCTTAAAACCCTATCACTCCGGTATGGAAACAGAAATTCATGGCCCATGATCACGCTTGTTAACAAGAAGATCCGGATCTCAATAGCGCCATTGAGGAATCTTCATGGGTCATTATCACCCCCATCCCAGGGGTACCCATGGCCCACCATCGGACTCATGCGATGATCCCCTGCAGATAGGTCCAGCGCTTGAGGTTGTATACCATGTTGTTCAAAGCGATCTTGACCCGAGCCAGAAGAGGCCGAAATGCTTCACAGTTCACTACCCTGTTCAGCTTCGGCAGCGGATGGCCCAGCTTTATAGCAGGACGTAGCGTTCATCCAGGTCAAACAGTCCGGGTATCATGGGCTGCATCGTCACTGTGGGATCTTCTCCTTATCATAAGGCAGAAGGATGAACTTTTTTTTTCGAGGTTCACCTAAGCCATAAGAGGTACAGCTTGAACCGACAGAGCCTGGTGTGCTACCAAGTCTTCATCTCCCTCGCCGGACTCATCCTTGGCACCGCACCCCCGGTGGCTGGATCGGTGTTGGAAGAGGTGCTCTGGCTCGTGCTTGGTCTGCTGCTTTACGCCAATTTACTTTGGTGACGCTAAATCACCTGTGGGAGGCCTTTGCCGACCGAGGTTTTCTGGTGGCAGCCTCGTTGGGCAACTTCCTGATCATTCCCGTCCTGGCCTGGTTGTTGATGTGGCTGGGGCCGGAAGATCCAGTCGTGCAACTGGGCATCTTTCTGGTGCTGCTGGTGATATGCGCGGACTGGTTCATCACCTTCACCCAGTTGGGTGGCGACGACACCCGGTGGGCGATCGCCTTTGCTCCGGTCAGCCTATTGTTGCAGATCATTCTGCTGCCCGTTTACCTGTGGCACTTCTTTCTGGGGGACCTCGGCCTTGCACTGGTCCGCGGGGATATGCTGCTGGCGTTCTTCGGGCTGATCATCCTGCCGTTGTTGCTGGCGCTGGCCGCCTATCTTTGGTGGGTGCCCAGGCGCCTGTTTACGGCGCGGGAACCTTCCTTGCCTTGAGGCCTGGATTCCCGTGATATCTCATCGCGACATCCCGCTGCATTGCTTTCACCAGGCCCTTGAGGCCGTGAACGGTGAATGGGTAGTGCAACGTCAGCTGGCCATTCAGGAGCCGCAGGGGCCGGTGCATGGGGTGGCCATCGGCAAGGCCGCCGCGGCCATGGCCCGGGGTGCCCGGGCGGGCCTTGGAGGCCGGCTTGAGCGGGCGCTGGTGATCACCCGCCATGGGCATGGTGATGATGCGCTGGCCCGTGACGGGCGTTTCTCGTGCCTGGAATCCGATCACCCCTTGCCCGGGGAGGCCAGTCTGGCGGCGGGGGAGCGGCTGCTGGCGTTCATCGCGGCGACCCCGTCCGATGCCTCCCTGCTGTTTCTCGTCAGCGGCGGCACGTCCTGCCTCGTGGAGGTCTTGCCCGAGGGGATGACACTGGCGAATCTGCAACGCCTCAATGGCTGGCTATTGGGATCGGGGCTGGACATCCAGGCCATGAACCGGGTGCGCAGCGCCGTTTCCCGCATCAAGGCAGGCCGTTTGCGGGGGTATCTGGGGCAGCGTTCCGCCCAGGTCTGGTTGATCTCGGATGTGCCCGGCAATGATCCGGCGGTGATCGGCTCGGGTCTGCTCACGCCAACCCGGGAGTCCTTACCGTTGCCCACCCTGCCCGCCGGTCTGTCAGAGACGGTGCACCGGGCGATGGCCGCCCATGCCACGCTGTCACGTTCCACCCCCTCGGTGCCCGCCCGGGTGCTGGCCACACTGGAGGATGCCTGTCGGGCAGCCGGGGATGCGGCACGCCAGCGGCATTGTCCTGTCACCATTCATGGCGAGTTCCTGAAGGGTGAAGCGGCCGAGCGAGGTGCGGCCCTGGCCCACTGGTTGACGCACGAGGGCAGGGCCACCCCGGGGGTGCATGTCTGGGGTGGCGAGACCACAGTCACCTTGCCGGAGAACTCAGGGCAGGGTGGACGCAATCAGCATCTGGCCCTGGCGGCGGCAAGGGTATTGTCCGGTTGCCCGGATGTGACCCTGCTGGCCGCAGGCACGGATGGCTCTGATGGCGTCACGAGCGCCACTGGCGCCCTGGTGGACGGTGGCACCTGGGAGCGCATCCGCGCCCAGGGCCTCGACCCGGACCAGGCCCTGTCCACCGCCAACGCCCACCCCTGCCTGCAAGCCTCCGGCGACCTCCTGGAGACCGGCCCCACCGGCACCAACGTCATGGACCTGGTGATCGCCCACATCTCCTGAGTCTTTGTGGGAGTTGATGCCCTGTGTGGGAGCGGCCCTCGGCCGCGAATGCCTTTCTCCACCGAAAGCCACCAAAGCGTCCGAACCTTGGCGGGGGGTGTGCCTGGGAGCGGGTGTTCGCCGCATGGATGCGGCGATCAAGCCTACAGGGAGGTATTCACGGCGTCCCGCGGACAGGCACACCCCCCGCCAAGGTTCTGCACCCCGGTGCCAAGCCCTGGGGGCGGTGGTGACCGGAGCCGCAGCATTCGCGGCCGAGGGCCGCTCCCACGGGGGGCTGCTCTCAATTGGGGGCACGGGGGCAATCAGATGTCCTGCAGCGCCATCCCCCGGCGTCCTGCGGACAGGCACATCCGCCGCCGAGGTTCTCCTTGGACATTGAACCCGGAGGGTGCCCGGGGAGAGAGATTCGATGTCAGGGGCTTGCGGGAAGGCCGTTCGCGGCCGAGGGCCGCTCCCACGGGGGGTTGCTCTCATTGGGGGCACGGGGGCAATCAGATTTCCTGCAGTGCCATCCCCTGCGGCGTGCAGGCCAGTACGCCACCATCGCCGTACCAGTCCGGGAGGACGATGCGGCGGGCCGGGTGGCCGTCCAGGTGGAAGTCGTGCACGGCGGGGCGATGGGTGTGGCCGTGGATGAGGGTGTGTACGCCGTTGCGGCGCAGGGCATCCTCCACCGCGTCCGGATTCACATCCGTGATCCGGTCCGACTTGCTGCGGGTGGAGGCCTGGCTCTGGGCGCGCATGGCCTCGGCCTCCGCATGGCGCTCCGCCAGCGGGCGGGCCAGGAAGGCCGACTGCCACTGACGGGTGCGCACCATGCGACGAAATTGCATGTATTCCTCGTCGTCGGTGCACAGGCTATCCCCGTGCATGAGCAGCACGGGGGTGCCATAAAGGTCGATGACCGTCTCCGTCTCCAGCAGGGCGCAGCCGCAGCGCTCGGCAAAGGCCTCACCCACCAGAAAGTCCCGGTTGCCGTGGGCGAAATAGACCGCGAGTCCTTCCCTGCTCAGTCGATGCAGGATGCCGACGATCTCGTCCAGGTGTGGAGCGGGATCATCATCGCCGATCCAGTATTCGAACAGATCGCCCAGGATGTACAGCGCATCGGACCCGGGTGCCCGCTCGGCGAGAAACCGGGCGAACTGCTCCAGGGTCCGTGGACGATCCCTGTCCAGGTGCAGGTCGGAAATGAACAGCGTTTGAGGCACCGGGCAGGCTTACTGCTCGGTCACGCTGTTGAGCACGATGGGCTCCTTGGGTACGTCCTGATGCATGCCCTGACTGCCGGTGGGCACGGCAACAATGCTTTCCACTACATCCATGCCTTCCACCACCTTGCCGAATACGGCGTAGCCCCAGCCCTGGGGTGTCTCGGCGGTGAAGTCCAGGAAGCGATTGTGTTCCACGTTGATGAAGAACTGCGCCGTGGCGGAGTGGGGGTTGGGGGTGCGGGCCATGGCCAGTGTGCCCACCTCGTTGCTCAGGCCGTTATTGGCCTCGTTGCGAATGGGATCGCGGGTGGGCTTTTGCTGCATGTCCGGGGTGAAGCCACCCCCCTGCACCATGAAGCCGGGAATCACCCGGTGAAAGATGGTGCCGTCGTAGAAGCCGTCTCGCACATAGGTCAGGAAGTTCTCGACCGTCTCGGGGGCCTTGTCCGCGTAGAGTTCCAGGACCAGGGTGCCCTTGGTCGTCTCAATCTGGACCTTGGGGTTGTCGGTTTCGGCCATTACTTGGTTTCCCATGGTTAAGGACAGCAGCGCCAGGAGCACTACACACTGTCGGATCATTGATTTCATGCGATTTTGTCCGTCGGAGTCACCCGTTGGTGGCCTGTGATGATAGCCGTTGCGGGCGCCCCGGGGAAGTTTGCCCGTCCGGGGCGGAGCGCGTCGGGCTTCGTGGCCGACCTTTCTGGTGTATCGTGGGACTTGGTATGCTCCATTTCCTGTCCCAATCCCGACTCATCCAGCCAGACCCGCGACATGCTGAACATATACAACACCCTGACTCGCCGCAAAGAACCCTTCAAATCCATGGAGACCGGTCGGGTGCGCATGTATGTGTGTGGCATGACCGTGTACGACTACTGCCACCTGGGACATGCGCGGGTGCTGGTGGTGTTTGACATCGTCTACCGCTACCTCCAGGCCCTGGGCTACGAGGTGACCTATATCCGCAACATCACGGATATCGATGACAAGATCATCCGTCGCGCCGCCGAGAACGGTGAGGGGATCGATGCCCTCACGGAGCGCTTCATCCAGGCCATGCACGAGGACGCCGAGGCCCTGGGAGTGTTGCGTCCCACCGCCGAGCCCCGGGCCACGGAGCACGTGCATGAAATCCTGCACATGATCCAGCGTCTCATGGAACGGGGCTATGCCTACCAGGCCGATAACCGGGATGTGTACTACAGCGTGACCCGCTTTGAGGACTACGGCAAGCTGTCGGGCAAGCGCCTGGAGGATCTGCGCGCCGGTGAACGAGTGGCCATGGACGAGGCCAAGCGTGACCCCATGGACTTTGTCCTCTGGAAGGCCGCCAAACCTGGCGAGCCCGCCTGGGATGCCCCCTGGGGCGCGGGACGCCCCGGCTGGCATATCGAGTGCTCGGCCATGTCCACGCATTTTCTGGGCAACCACTTCGACATCCACGGCGGCGGACAGGATCTGCAGTTCCCCCACCACGAGAACGAGATCGCCCAGAGCGAGGCGGCCACCTGCGAGCACTTTGTGAACTACTGGATGCACAACGGCTTCGTGCGGGTGGACGAAGAGAAGATGTCCAAGTCCCTGGGGAATTTCTTCACCGTGCGCCAGGTGCTGGAGCATTATCGGGCCGAGGTGGTGCGCTATTTTATCCTGGGCAGCCACTATCGCAGTCCGCTGAACTACAACGACGAGGCCCTGGAGAGTGCCCGCAACGGCCTGTCGCGTCTGTATACGGCCCTGAGGGGGCTCCCGGCCCAAGCCGCTGAAGATGGCGGTGCCCAATACCGTGCCCGTTTCCATGCGGCCATGGCCGATGACTTCAACACGCCCGTGGCCCTTGCGGTGCTGTTCGACCTGGCCCATGAGATCAACCGGCTGCGGGAGGGGCAGGCCGATGAGGCGGCCCGACTGGCGGGACTGCTCAAGGAGCTGGGCGCGATGCTCGGTATCCTGGAATCGGACCCGGAGGCCTTCCTCAAGGGCGGCAGTGCCGATGGCCCCGACGAGGCCCAGGTGGAGGACCGCATCCAGGCCCGCCTGGAGGCCCGCAAGCGCAAGGACTTCACCGAGGCCGACCGCATTCGTGACGAACTCAAGGCCCAGGGGGTCATCCTGGAGGACGGCCCGGGCGGGACCACCTGGCGTCGAGAATAGGTGGCACTCCACCGGACGATCGCGGTTGGCCCGAGCACCCGTACGGGCCGTTCGCGAACGGCCCTGGCGGAGTATCCGTCGCCCCAGGGCTTGGGGGCGGCCCAAATCCCTGTGCCCAGGGCAGGATGGTTGGACTAGAGCGCCATAGAATGGGAAAATCCCGCCAACACTCCCACCCCCCAGGATGACCCCCCGATGCCTGCCCAGATCATCGATGGCCGCGCCACCGCGAAAACCGTTCAAGAAGAGGTCCGCCAGGCGGTGGAGGCGCGCGTTGCGGCGGGCCAGCGCCCGCCCGGTCTGGCAGTGGTGTTGGTGGGCGACGACCCGGCCTCCCAGGTCTATGTGCGCAACAAGCGTCGTGTGTGCGACGCCGTTGGCATGGTCTCCCAGTATTTCGACCTGCCGGACAACGTCTCGCTCGGCGACCTGCTGGACGTGATCGATGACCTCAATGCCGACCCCAATATGGACGGCATCCTGGTGCAATTGCCGCTGCCCCGGCATATCGACCCGGAGCAGGTGATCGAGCGCATCGACCCCGCCAAGGATGTGGACGGCTTTCATCCCTACAACATGGGTCGCCTGGCCCTGCGCGTGCCTCGCCTGCGTCCCTGCACCCCCTACGGTGTGAAACGCCTGCTGGACGAGACCGGGGAGACCTACAAGGGGCGTCACGGTGTGGTCATTGGCGCCTCCAATATCGTCGGTCGGCCCATGGCCCTGGAGCTGATGCTGGCCGGTGCCACGGTGACCGTCTGCCATCGCTTCACCCACGACATGCCGGTGCATGTGGGACGGGCGGATATCCTGGTGGCCGCCGCCGGGCGCCCGGGCCTGATCCAGGGCGACTGGATCCGCGAGGGCGCCACGGTGATCGATGTGGGCATCAACCGCCAGGAGGATGGCAGCCTGGTGGGCGATGTACAGTTCGATGCAGCCGCCGAGCGTGCCGCCTGGATCACGCCCGTTCCGGGCGGGGTGGGCCCCATGACGGTGGCCATGCTCATGAAGAACACCCTGCAGGCCTGCGAGGCCTCGGAGAAGGCGGGTATCTGTTTCTCGTGAAATCCCGATGGCGACGCTAGGGCTTTGCATCGGCGCAAGGGCTTTGCTAGAGTCCCGATTAAGAGGAAATGAAGCGATGCGCCATCCCCACGCACAATCCGGCTTCGTTACGAGCGTCCCGCCCCGGGACGCCTCGCTGGCCCGTGCCTCCTGCCTGCCTCTGCTGACCCTGCCGCGACTGCCGCGCTAGCGGCGACCACTTCGCCTGGCGAGGCCAAACGCACCCTAACGCAGGAATGACCGGCCCCAACCAGGGCCCGGGTCAGTGTAGAATTCCTACCCAAACACGCGGACGGCAGCGGCCGTTCCCTGGGAGTTCAGAGACATGGCAGGCAAAGAAAAACTCTTCATTTTCGACACCACCCTTCGCGACGGCGAACAGAGCCCCGGTGCTTCCATGACCCGGGAGGAAAAGGTCCGCATCGCCAAGGGTCTGGAAAAGATGCGCGTGGACGTGATCGAGGCGGGCTTCCCGGCTGCCAGCATCGGTGACTTCGAGTCCGTGCAGGCGGTGGCCCGGGCGGTCAAGGAAAGCACGGTCTGCGGCCTGGCCCGCGCCAAGGAGGCGGACATCGACCGTGCCGGCGAGGCCCTGCGCGACGCCAACTCCGCGCGCATCCACACCTTTCTGGCCACCTCGCCCATCCACATGCAGCACAAGCTCAAGATGACCCCCGGTCAGGTGGTCGAGCAGGCCGTCCTGGCCGTGCAGCGTGCCCGCCAATGGACGGACAACGTGGAGTTCTCCCCCGAGGATGCCGGCCGCTCCGAACTCGACTTCCTCTGCCGGGTGATCGAGGCAGTGATCGATGCGGGTGCCACCACCATCAACATCCCGGACACCGTGGGCTACAACATCCCCCAGCAGTTCGGCGAGCTGATCAAGAACCTGCGTGAGCGGGTGCCCAATGCCGACAAGGCCGTCTTCTCCGTGCACTGTCACAACGACCTGGGCGTGGCCGTGGCCAACTCCCTGGCCGCCGTGCTCAATGGTGCACGGCAGGTGGAATGCACCATCAACGGCCTCGGCGAGCGTGCCGGCAATGCCGCCCTGGAAGAGGTCGTCATGGCGGTACGCACCCGTCAGGATGTCTTCCCCTGTGACACCACCCTGGACACCACCCAGATCGTACCCTGTTCGCGGCTGGTCTCCACCATCACCGGTTTCCCGGTGCAGCCCAACAAGGCCATTGTGGGCGCCAATGCCTTTGCCCATGAGTCGGGCATTCATCAGGATGGCGTGCTCAAGCACCGCGACACCTACGAGATCATGCGGGCTCAGGATGTGGGTTGGTCGGACAATCGGATCGTGCTTGGCAAGCATTCAGGCCGTAACGCCTTCCGCACCCGTCTCAAGGATCTGGCCATTGATTTCGAGTCCGAGGAGGAATTGAACGAGGCCTTCGCCCGGTTCAAGGAACTGGCGGACAAGAAGCACGAGATCTACGACGAGGATCTCCAGGCCCTGGCCACCGAGGCCGCCATCGCCATGGAATACGAGCGCGCCAAACTGGTGTCGCTGCGGGTGTGCTCGGAGACCGGCGAGACGCCGGTGGCCCAGGTGACGGTGAATGTGGAGGGCGAGGAACGCCACGGTGAGGCCGAGGGCAGTGGTCCGGTGGATGCCGCCTTCAAGGCCATCGAAACGGTGATGCACAGCGGCACGCAATTGCTCCTGTACTCGGTGAACAACATCACCAGTGGCACCGATGCCCAGGGTGAGGTGACCGTACGCCTGGAGAAGGCCGGGCGCATCGTCAATGGACAGGGGGCCGATACGGACATCGTCATCGCCTCGGCCAAGTCCTACCTGAACGCGTTGAACCGCCTCGTGACGCCCGATCATCGGGCTCATCCCCAGCGCGGAGATGTCTGATCAAGGCCAGGTCATGGATGAAGCCCGGCGACGGCAGTACCTGAAGGCGATGGGGATACAGGTCTGGGTACCGCGCCGGGAACCGGAGGCGAGCCTGGATCTGTCTCCTCCAGAGCCAGTGGCCATGCCGCCTGCTTCGACACCGGTGCCGGAGCAGGCGGCAGCTGTGGAGGTGCCACCCGTGGTGATGGATGCCTCCGTGGGACGTGAATCGCCCCCGGAGCCGGAGATGCCGCCCTGGCTGGACGAAGCGCCGTGGCCCGACGAGGCCTATGAGCCGGTGATGCCCTCGGGTGAGGGCTACGATGAGCCTGATCTCCCTGAGCCGGACGATGGGGTGTCCACCCTGGATTGGGAGGGGCTGGCTGCCCGGGTGGCCCAGTGCACCCATTGCAACGAGCTTGTGCAAACCCGCACCCAGACTGTGTTCGGGGTGGGTGACCGTCAGGCCGATTGGCTGTTTATCGGTGAGGCCCCCGGTGCCGAGGAAGATCGTCAGGGCGAGCCCTTTGTGGGGCGGGCCGGCAAGTTGCTGGACAGCATGCTCGCCGCCCTGGGCAAGAAACGGGGGGAGGGCGTGTACATCGCCAATATCCTCAAGTGTCATCCACCTCGTAACCGGGATCCCTCCCCCGAGGAGGCCCGTGCCTGTCGGGCCTATCTGGATCGCCAGATCCAGTTGATTCGTCCGAAGATCCTGGTGGCACTTGGGCGGGTGGCCGCCCAGAATCTGCTGGATACCGGGGACGCCCTGGGCAGCTTGCGCGGTCGTGTGCTGGAGTACCGGGGTATCCCGGTGGTGGTGACCTACCACCCGGCGTATCTGCTTCGCCGCCCCTCGGAAAAGCGCAAGTCCTGGGAGGATCTGTGCCGGGCCATGGACCAGATGCAGGCCGAACAGCCATCATGAACGCGGTCACTGCCCCCAACCTGGCGTTGCGCCCCATGGTACGCAATGACGTGCCACGGGTGATGGAGGTGGAGCCTCGGGCGTATCCGTATTCATGGACCGAGGCCATCTTCCGGGACTGCCTGCGGGTGGGCTATTCCTGTTGGGTGCTGGAGGACGCCGGCACCGGTCATCTCATCGGCTATGGGGTCATGTCCATGGCGGTGGGAGAGTGCCATGTGCTCAACCTGACCGTGCGCCCGGAGATGCAGGGGCAGGGTCTTGGACGCCATCTGCTGCGGTCCTTTCTGGATCTGGCCAGGGAGCGACGTGTGGAGACGGTCTTCCTGGAGGTGCGCCCCTCCAATGTCCCGGCGCTGGCCCTTTATCGCACCGAGGGCTTCAACGAGGTGGGCTTGCGTCGCGGTTATTATCCCGCCGCCCACGGTCGGGAGGATGCCCTGGTGATGGCCATGCATCTGTGAGTTCACTGGCGCAGTCGCGTATCCAGCACGTTCAGAAAATGCTCCACGTCCAGGGGCTTGGTCAGGTATTCATCAAAGCCGACGCTGATGCCACGCTCCACATCCCGTTCGGTGGCGAAGGCTGTCAGGGCCATGATCGGGATGGCAGCGGTGGCCGGGTTGGCGCGTAGCCGCTTGAGTACCTGATAGCCGTCCAGTTCTGGCATGTTGATGTCCAGCAGGATCAGGTTGGGTGTGTGGGCAGCAGCCAATTCCAGGCCCAGGCCCGGGTTGGGTGCGCTGAGCAGACGCAGGTGGGGGCGCCGGGTGAGGATCTGCGCCACCAGGCGCAGGTTGGCCGGATTGTCGTCGATATGCAGGACGGTGTGGGTTCGGGTTGCATCCTCCTTTGATCCGGGTTGGCTCTGTGTTTCCATGCGGCTCACCTCCACGGACTCCTGAACACCCTGGGGCAAGCGCACCCAGAAGGTGCTGCCTTCCCCAGGCTGGCTGTCCACGCCGATCTCTCCCCCCATGACCTCGATCAGCCGACGACTGATGGCCAGCCCGATGCCTGTCCCCTCCACGCCGTCGGTACAGCCTTCCAAGCGGGTGAAGGGCTGGAAGAGTTGGTCCAGCTTGTCCGGGGGGATGCCCTTGCCAGTATCGGTCACGCTGATGCGCAGCCAGTCCTCCTCCTCATCGCCGCGGATATCCAGGCGCACATCGCCGCCATCCCGGTTGTACTTGATGGCGTTGGAAAGCAGATTGATCATCACCTGCTTGAGGCGCATCCGGTCGGCCAGGGCCACCTGGTCCGTGTGCTGTCCCGGGTCGATGCGGATCTGTCGAGCGTCGGCCAGGGGGGTGACCAGCATGAGGCATTCGCTCACCAACTCTTGCAGCGGAATGTCCTCAATGGAGAGCTCCACCCGACCGGCCTCCACGCTGGACAGGTCCAGCACCTCATTGATGAGATCCAGCAGGTGGCGACCGCCCTTGAGGATCTCGCGCACACTGTCCGTCTGGAGCTCGTCCAGGGTAGGGTCGGTTTCCAACAACTGGGCAAATCCCAGCACGGCGTTCATGGGTGTGCGCAACTCATGGCTCATGTTGGAGAGAAACTCCGACTTGGCCTGGCTGGCCCGCTCGGCCTGCTCCTTGGCCCGGCGCAGGTCTTCCTCTGCCTGCTTGCGGTCGCTGATGTCCTTGTGGCTGACCACCAACTGCCGGCTGGATGCCGGCCCACCATCCAGGGGGTTGGCCAGCACCAGGAAGGCCGCACCCTCCATCTGATACTCATCCTCGAAGTGCTGGGCCTCGCCACGCAGCACCTGGCGGATTCCTTCCGCGATCCGTTGCGCCTCCCGGGCCGCCTTGCCCTGAACTGCGCCACACAGGGAAAGATAGTTGATGCCCTGTCCCACCGGGTCCTGGGCGCCTTCATGGTGGCGGCCAAAGTCATCCCAGGCACCATTCACGGCAATGATCCTGCCCTCGTGATCCAGCACGCAGATGCTGGAGCGCAATGAGTCGATGATGGCCTGTGTGAAGGCCAGTGTTCTGGCCTCGCGTTCCTGGGCTGCGGCCTCGATGGCGCGGCGCTTGCGTTCCCGTTCCATCTGGTGGAGGGCGTGAGAGATGTCCTCGACGATGCCCCGCAGTGATTGCAGTACATCCGCGGTGAACAGGCCCTTGTCGCGCCCCATGAAGCTGGCCAGGCCCAGCAGTTCGTCGCCCCGGAACAGCACAAAATGGACGCAGGTACGGATGCCGGTTCCAGCCGACCACGCCCGCCAGGCCTCGGGCGTATCGGGTGACTGGCAGTCCTTGCACAGCAGAGGGCGATCGTTCAGGCATTCCCAGGGGTTGCCCCGGAGCATCTCCCAGGTCTGTTGCAGAGGCAGCCCCTGGGCCTGTTCTTCACTCAGTCCGTGGACCACGGGTTTTTTCAGCTGGGCATCACCGCGGTGGCGCAGGCTGATGGCGCAGGCATCCAGCCCGCCCTGTTCCACGACGATGCAGGCCGTGCGATGCAGCAGGCGCCACTCATCATCGATGCGGTTGATGCATTGATTCACCTGGGTGCGGGTCGCATACAGGCGGAAGATCTGCTCCAGGCGTGACTGGGCCAGCTTGCGCTCGGTGATATCGCGATTGACGCCGCGCCGACCCAGGTAGGTGCCGTCGTTGTCCATGACCGGCTGACACTGGTGTTCGATCCAGCGAATCGCTCCATCGGGCCGATGCACCGCGAACTCCAGGGCCATGTGGGGCAGATCACTTTGCTGATGGGCCACTTCGTCGAGGTGCTTGCGCCAGCGCTGCGTATCCTCCGGAGTGAAAAGTGTGTCCATCATGTTCGGATCACGCAGGAAGGCTTCCGGGGGATGCCCACTGATGTCTTCACAGCCAGGGGATACGTAGACATAGCGGCCATCGGCCCCATACCAGTAGTCCCAGTCCGGCGAATGCTGGGCTGCAATCCGGTAGCACCGTTCACTCTCGCGCAGTTGCTCATGGGCGGTGCGCAACTCCTCCTCATGACGCACCCGCTCGGTGAGGTCCACCAGGGCGCAGGCAAACTCCAGATCGCGACCGTCCCTGCCCGGCAGTCGCGCCACATGCAATTCACCCGGGAAACGGTCTCGTTGCTCGGGACTGCCCGTAAAGCGGATCTCTGCCACTCGGGCCTGTCCCTCGAGCGCGGCCTGGCGCAGGGCCTTCTGGACGACGTTCTCGTGTTCCCGGTCCACCAGGCTGCACAGCCGCTGCCGCCGCAAGTGGCTCACATCCAGTTTGAACGCCCTGGCTGCCTCCTGATTGGCCTCCAGGATCATGCCGCCTTGATCCACCACCAGCGAGGCCATGGGCAGACCACCAAAGAAGGCGGCGTAGTTTTCCAGCAACCGTTGAGTCAGGAACTGGGATTCGCGCAGTTCGGCGTTCTGGATTTCCAATTCTGATTCATACACGCTGAGGGTCTGGACCAATTGGGCCAGGGTCACCTCGCCCTGTTTGAGCAGTTCCTCGGCCTGTGCGAAATCGCCTTCCTGAACGGCGCGTTGGGCGCGTTTCAGGGCAGGGTGGGTCTGGGCGTCGTCTTGAGGCATCGCCAACAATGTGCAGGCCGCGCGGACACGGCATGGGCAGAGACCATCGCTTGGGCATGGCCCGTGGGCAGCCAAGGATCCTTTCATGGCGGGTGTCCGAGTTTACAGGGGGTGTGGGGGCGATACAATTCGCCCCGTGAGCGGCGCACTTCAGGCCTGTCCAGTGGCGTGCATTCCCGTGTCAACGCAATCCGCCCTGGTGCGTATTACCCCGTGAACACACCGGAAAGACTCCATGGGGAGACATGTCATGAACCGTAAGCCGACGCAACAATCCCGCCTCAACCTGCCCCGTTCCCTGCTTGCCGGGGCGGTGGCCCTGTCACTGGCCCTGGGGGGGGTGGCTGTCGCCTCAGCCCAGCCAACGGGCAGCGATCGGCCATGTGTCGAACGAGGCGCACCGTGGGGCGACAAGGGCAGGGCCGAGTCCCGCCAGAATCTGGACCAGGAACAGCGCCAGGCCCTGCGTGAGCAACGGGAGGAACGTCGCCAGGCCTGGGCCGATATGAGCGATGAGGAACGCCAGGCCTTGCGTGAACGGCGTAGCGAGCATCGCAAGGCCTGGCGGGAGATGGACGATCCTGATCGCCAGGCCCTGCGCGAAACGATGCAGGAACGCCGTCAGGCCTGGAATGATATGGACGAGGATGAACGCCAGGCCCTGCGTGAACGCAAGCAGGAGCGCCGCGCTGCCTGGGAGGCCAAAAGCCCTGAGGAACGCCGTGAGATGCGCGAAAGACTCCGGGACATGGATCCCGAAGCGCGCCGTGAATGGTTCCAGCAGCAACGCGGTTGATGCGGAGGCATGATGTCCACGCCCCTGGAAGCCTGGCCTGTGGATGAGGGGACGGTGTCCGCATCGGTCCCCGAGCCGAAATGCGCGGATGGCAAGGATGCCTTCCCGGTGCCCGTGACCCTGGAGGCATTCCTTGAAGGGGTGCAGAACCGGGCCGTGCGCATGGCTGCCCTGGCCCTGGGCGACCAGGAGGCCGCCCTGGACCTGGTGCAGGATGCCATGGTGGCGTTGATCGACCGCTACCGGGACCGGCCGCCGGAGGCCTGGGGGCCGCTGTTCTGGCGGATTCTGCAAAGCCGCATCCGTGATACCTACCGGCGTCGCCGGGTACGTCAGCGGGTGCTGGCAGTGCTGGGCTGGTCGGATGATGAAGACCGGGAGGATCCCCTGAATACCTTGCCGGATTCATTCACTCCAGGGCCTGACCAGGCCCTGGCCGATGGGCGGTTTGCTCAGGATCTGGAATCTGCCCTGCGCGCCTTGCCCCTGCGACAGCAGCAGGCCTTTCTGCTGCGTCACTGGGAGGGACTGGACACCTCTGCCACCGCTGCGGCGCTGGGTATCAGTGAAGGGAGTGTGAAGACCCATTTGTATCGAGCCCTGCAAAGCCTGCAGGGACATCTGGAGGCCTACCGATGAGCCCCGAACGGCATTCCCCCGCGCACCGCGCCCCGGAAAAAAACTCCCGGGCAGTGGTTGATGATTCTGCCGCACTGCTGGAGCGGGTGCGCCATACACTGGACGATCAGGCCACATTGACCGGTTCCGAGCAGGCCCGCCTGCGTCATGCCCGTCGCCAGGCGCTGTCCTCGTCCCGGCACCCTGTGCCCTCTCGCTGGTTCCCCGCGGGTGGGCTGGCCCTGGCGGCTTCACTCATGCTCACGGTGGCGGTGTGGTTCGCCCTGGAGCCGGACAGGGGGCACGAACCGCTGCCGTTGGCCTTGGCGGAGATGGAGGATGTGGAGTGGCTCATGGAGAGTGAAGATCCTTTTTGGGTGGCGGATCTGGATGACCCGGCCTTTGTGCTCTGGGCCATGGAGGAGGGGCGGTGATGCGACCCATCTGGATCATCCCATGCCTGTTTCTGTGTCTGGCCTGGCCGGCCACGCATCTGGCCGCAGATCCACGGCCGGAAGCGCCGCCCTGGTCCGAACTCAGCCGCGACCAGCAGGCGGTGCTCGAACCCTTGGCCGATGACTGGAACGGTCTGCCTGAACGGCGCCGTGCCCACCTGTTGCACATGGCCGAGCGCTGGAAGGGGATGGACGCGGACGAGCGGGCGGACCTGTCCCGCAGGCTGGAGCGCTGGCAGGCCATGTCGCCGGAGGAACGTGAACGAGTGAAGTCCCACGCCCGGCATCTGCGCTCCCTGAGTCCCGAGGAGCGTCAGGAGCTGCGGCAGCGCTGGGAGCGCTATCGGGACCTGCCGGATGAGAAGCGGGAGCGTTTGAAGGCGCGTTGGCGGGAGATGACACCGGATGAGCGTGAGGCGTGGCGGGAGCGGCGGGGGCGTCATACCCCTCACCCCAACCCCTCTCCCCGGAGGGGAGAGGGGCTCTGAACTCCCTTCTCCCCAACGGGGAGAAGGGCGGGGATGAGGGGGGCGGAGGGCACGATCACCTGGCAACCACTCACCCATTACAGTCCCCCTCCCACATCCCGTACAATGCAGGGTTTTACCCAGGTCGATCCTCACTCATGCCGTCCAGACACACCACAGAAACCGCCCGCCGGCGCACCTTCGCCATCATCTCCCACCCGGATGCCGGTAAGACCACCGTCACCGAAAAGCTGCTGCTCTATGGGGGTGCCATCCAGCTGGCCGGTACCGTGAAGGGCCGCAAGTCGGATCGCCACGCCACCTCCGACTGGATGGAACTGGAAAAACAGCGCGGCATCTCCGTGACCTCCTCGGTGATGCAGTTCCCCTACAAGGAGCGCATCGTCAACCTGCTGGACACCCCGGGTCACCAGGACTTCTCCGAGGATACCTATCGCACGCTGACCGCCGTGGACTCGGCACTGATGGTCATCGACGTGGCCAAGGGTGTGGAGGAGCGCACCATCAAGCTCATGGAGGTGTGCCGCCTGCGGGACACCCCCATCATGACCTTCATCAACAAGCTGGACCGGGAGGGTCGCGAGCCCATCGAGCTCATGGATGAGGTGGAGGACGTGCTCAAGATCCCCTGCGCGCCCATCACCTGGCCCATCGGCATGGGCAAGCGCTTCAAGGGGGTGTATCACCTCAAGCGGGATGAGGTGAATCTGTTCTCGCCCACCCATGGCGGCAAGATGAACGCCGGCGAGGTGATCAAGGGTCTGGACAATCCGCGCCTGGACGAGGTGCTCGGTGGCCAGGCCAAGGAGTTGCGTGAGGAACTGGAGCTGGTGATGGGGGCCTCCAACGAGTTCGATCTGCAGGCCTACCTGGAGGGGCGTCTCACGCCGGTGTTCTTCGGTTCGGCCATCAACAATTTCGGCCTGCAGGAATTGCTGGATGACTTCGTGGCATACGCCCCGCCGCCGCGCCCGCGCGCCACGGACTCCCGGGAGGTGTTGCCGGAAGAGGAAAAGTTCTCCGGGTTTGTGTTCAAGATCCAGGCGAACATGGATCCCCAGCACCGGGATCGCATCGCCTTCATGCGCATCTGCTCCGGCAGCTTCAAGAAGGGCAGCAAGCTGCACCATGTGCGCATTGGCAAGGATGTGCGCATCGCCGATGCCCTGACGTTTCTGGCCTCGGATCGGGAACACGCCGAGGAGGCTTTCCCCGGGGACATCATCGGCATCCACAACCATGGCACCATCCGCATCGGTGACACCTTTACGGAAGGTGAAAAGCTGGCCTTCACGGGCATTCCCAACTTCGCCCCGGAGCTGTTCCGGCGCGCCCAGCTGCGCGATCCGCTGAAGATGAAGCAGTTGCAGAAGGGCTTGCAGCAGCTCTGCGAGGAGGGGGCCACCCAGTTGTTCAAACCGCTGAACAATAATGACCTGATCCTGGGGGCCGTGGGGGTGCTGCAGTTCGATGTGGTGGCCCACCGCCTGAAGAACGAATACAACGTGGACGCCGGTTTCGAGAACGTGAACGTGCAGACCGCCCGCTGGGTCACGTCCGAGGATGAGCGCAAGCTGGAGCAGTTCAAGGACAAGGCCTCCAGCAACCTGGCCATCGACCACGGCGGCGATCTGGTCTACATCGCCCCGACGCGCGTGAATCTGCAGATGGCTCAGGAAAAATGGCCTGAAATCGAGTTCAGCGCCACACGGGAGCACGGCATCGCCAGTTGAAATCGGTGTGGGGGGCGGACGCTCAATCCGTCCCCTCGGCTCACCCTTGAGGTGCTGGCGCGCCCCGGAGGAGCCCTTCGGTACTCAAGTCCTCGTCAAGTTCGGGCCAGTGCATCCCGTAACCACCGCCGCAAATCTGCCAGTTCAATAGCTGCCCCCGGGAAGCCCTGGCCAAGCGGGGATACCATTCCAAGGGCACGGAAATCCGGCGGCCATCCTTCAGTGCGACCACCAGAAATTCGTCGGTGAAGTCGATCGACTCCACACGCTCATCCGCGTTAAGTGCCAAAGTACCCATGCCAGGCCTCCAGAAACGTGATCTGGTGAGATTCTACAATACCCCTGATCCTGCGTAATTCGCGTGATGTAAAGCCCATGTTTCTGGACAGGCCAACGGGACTCAGCCAGAACTTCGCCGAGCAGTCGTCACGGTCCACGTGAATATGCGGAGGTTCTCCGGGTTCATGGCTGTACCAGTAAAACCGGTAGGGTCCTTCTCTTCGAACGGTGGGCACTGATGTCTCCTTACGGGTGCACCAAACGGCCAGTTCGGCCGGTTCTGGTTACTCGATCCAATCCCTGATCTGCTGGTGAATCTGGGCCAGGGCGCTTTTTCTGATCTCATCGGGCATGGGAGTGGATCCCATCTGGATGCCGATGATGTGTACGGTTGGGGGCAGGACCCCCATGGCCTTGCCCAGGGCCAGTGCGCCCACGACGCCCAGGCTGTGACTGGAGACGGTGGTGTCCGGGTGGATCAGGTCGTCCATGGACAGGACATGTACCGTGCCTGGTGGTCCGCCGGCATCCATGGCATCCACCAGGATGACGGTGTGCTGCTCCTTCATGGCCTCGATCAGACCGGCACCGGGGCGGTCCAGGGTGAGTGTGCTCACGCCGGAAACGGGAGGCAGGGCCTCAACGGCTTCCCATCCCAGGGTGTCCTCACCAAAGGGGGAGCCGATGCCGATGACCAGTACCCCCATCCTTACTCTTCTCCCCGATCCACTCGCACCTTCAGGAAATGCGTTGCACAGGAGATGCACGGATCATAGTTACGGATCACCATCTCCCCCCGCAGCCTCAGGGCGTCATCGTCGTGGTGCAATCCAAAGGCCTCCAGCGACTGGCGCAGATCCTCCTCCATGCGGGCCTGGTTCTGGGAGGTGGGGGGCACGATGCGGGCGGTGAGCACCTTGCCCTCATCGTCCACGCGGTAGTGATGCCATAGGATTCCCCGGGGGGCCTCGGTGGCACCGAAGCCTTCTCCGGCCCGGGGTTCCACCTGAGCATAAGGCGTGTCCGTGGGGGCATAGGCCTCCAGAAGACGGCGGGCCTCCTGCAGGGCCTCCAGCAATTCCACGGCGCGGGCGACCAGGGAGTGGAACATGTTCCGGCTGGGCCAGGTAAGCCCGGTGGCATCCAGCGCTGCCCGGGTACGGGGCGAGAGGCGATCCAGGTTCAGGTTCAGCCGGGCCAGCGGACCCACCAGATAGGGCTGCCCATCCAGGTGAGAATACAGCGCCGTGGAATGGGGTACGTGGCTCTCCACGAAATGATCCGCATAGTCATCCGCCGATATGTCCAGCCCTTGATCGGAGACGATACGCCCGGCATACATGGGGTAGTCATCATTATGCCGCAGGGCCACATTGGTGAAGCTCTGCTCGTCCACGGGCAGATCCAGCCCGGCGGTGAAGCCCACCAGGGCCTCGGCGTCGTCCAGGGCCGCTTCCAGCCGATTCCCCAGGGCCCGGGCATCCTCCAGCGACGGGGCGTGATGGAAGCCACCCACCCGCACCCCCACCGGATGCACCGAACGCCCCCCCAGGAAACGGATCAGATCATTGCCCAGCTTCTGCAGGGCCAGCCCCCGGTGTACCGCCTCGGGGTGGTCCTTGGCCATGGCGATGGCATTGTCATAGCCCAGAAAGTCGGGCAGGGCCAGCAGGTGCACATGCAGGGCATGGCTCTGAATCCACTCACCGCAGTACATCAGGCGCCGGTTTTGCAGCACCCACTCGGAGGACTCCAGGCCAAAGGCCTGTTCCAGGGCCTGCACGGCGCTCATCTGGTAGGCCACCGGGCAGATGCCGCAGATGCGGGCCACGGTGTCGGGCACCTCGCGCCAGCTGCGCCCCTCCAGGAATTTCTCGAAATACCGGGGAGGTTCAAAGATCCGCAGGCGCAGCGCCTCGATGCGGCCGTCCCGGGCCTTGAGTTCCAGGGCGCCTTCGCCCTCCACCCGGGCCAGCACCGGGACCTCAATACGGATGTCCCGCTTGTGGGGTGCGTCCTGACTCATGGGGTGCCCTGATCCCAGTCCAGGCCTTCCTCGAGAAACCCCGGGGCCTGGCTGTTGATGAAGTGAAAGCGCCGGGCGATGTCCTCGGGCATCAGCCCCAGCCCCTGAAAGCGCCGGGCCAGCGGTGCGGTGTTGGGGTTTTCCGCCGGCCCGAAGCAGCCATAGCAGTCACGTCCGAAGGCGGGGCAGATGGCCCCGCAGCCGGTACGGGTGACCGGCCCCAGACAGGGTGTGCCCCGGGTCACCAGGACACAGACGATGCCCTGGCGCTTGCAGGCCTGACAGACCTTCTCGTTGTCCACGAACGGCAGGGCGCCGAACAGCAGTCGGCGGATGGCGGTGAACACCTGCTGGGCATTCACCGGGCAGCCCCACAGTTCCAGGTCCACCTTCACCTGGGCGGAGATGGCGCTGGCCGTATCCAGGCTCTCGATGAATTCGGGCCGGGCATAGATGGCCCGGGTCCAGTCACCCACGCCCTGGGCATTGAAGTTGCGCAGGGCCTGCAGCCCGCCGGCGGTGGCGCAGGCGCCGATGCTGATCAGATAACGGGCACTCTCCCGCACCCGCCGGATGCGCACCGCCTCCTCCTGTGTGGAGATGCTGCCTTCCACGAAGGCGATGTCTACCGGGGCGTCCGGGTCCATGGGGCCGGCCTCGGCGAAATGCACGATGTCCACCAATTCGGCCAGTTCCAGCAGGGCCGGGCCGGCATTGATGAAGGCCAGCTGACAGCCGTCGCAGGAACTGAACTTGTGAACCGAGACCCTGGGTTTCATCAAAAGCCCTCCCGGTCGATCCAGTCGGCGATGTCCGGGTAGCGGAACACGGGGCCATCCTGGCAGATGAAATGGGGCCCCACCTGACAATGGCCACAATGGCCGATGCCACACTGCATGTTGCGCTCAATGCTCAGCCAGATGTGGAAGGGGTCCACGCCCTGCGCCAGTAGCCGGGGTATGGCGGCCTTCATCATGGGCTCGGGTCCGCAGAGCACGGCCACCGTATCCTCGGGCGGGATGTTGGCGCGCTCCATCAGCACCGTGACATTGCCCACGCTGAAGGGCCATTGGGGGCCGCCCTGGTCGGCCGCCAGCAGCACCTGGACATCCCGGATCTTCTCCCACGCCTGGTACTGGCGTCGCCAGATCAGATCGTGGCTGTGTTTCACCCCCTGCAGGATGGTGATCTGCCCGTAGTCATCGCGCCGGCGCAGCATGTAGCGGATCATGGAGACCACCGGTGCACAGCCCAGCCCACCGCTGATGACCACCACGTTGCGACCCTGGGCCGCCTGCAGCGGCCAGCCCCGGCCATAGGGTCCGCGCAGGCCCAGGGTGTCGCCCACCCGCAGGCGCTCAAGCCCGTGGGTGACCCGGCCCACGGCACGGATGGTGTGCTCCAGCGGGTCGTCGTCATCCGGGTCGGAGACGATGGAGATGGGCACCTCGCCCACGCCGAACAGGTAGAGCATGTTGTACTGCCCCGGATAGGAGCGGTAGGCAGCGCGGATACCGGGGTCCACCAGTTCCAGCTTGAGGGAGAAGATGTCGCGGGTTTCCTGCACGCGGCTGGTGATGCGGGCCTCCCAGGGCAGGTCCGTGGGCTCACGCATCGGGGGTCTCCTGCAGCAGGGCATGGGCCTCGGCGGTGATGTCGATGCCCACCGGGCACCAGGTGATGCAGCGCCCACAGCCCACGCAGCCGCTGCGACCGTACTGCTCGTGCCAGCTGCCCAGCTTGTGGGTGAGCCACTGGCGATAACGCAGCCGGGTGTCGGAGCGCACGATGAAATGCCCCATGAAGCTGTGCTCGGCGTTGAAGCAGGAACTCCATTGGCGCAGGTGTTCGGAGCTCTGCCCGTTGAGGGCCGGTTCGTCCATTTCCATGTGACAAAAGCAGGTGGGGCACACCGCCGTGCAGTTGCCGCAGGACAGGCAGCGCTCGCCCACGTCCGCCCAGTGCCCGGCCTGCAGCCGCTCATACAGGGCCTGCTTGAGATGACGGCCGGGGAGGGTGCGTTTCTGGGTCACGGTGGCCTGGTGGATTTCCCTCTCCACCGCGCGCCGCTGTGAGGCGGTCGCCTCATCCAGGTCGAGACGCTCCAGCAGTGTCTTCCCGGCCTGGGTGCCGGCCCAGAGCAGATACCCCTCGTCCAGCTCGGCCATGCCCAGATCATGGCCCCGGGTGATGGCCGGACCATCGCTGGTGGAGGCACAGAAACAGGTCTCGGCCGGGTGGGCGCATGACACGCCCACCAGAAACAGCGCCTCCCGGCGCTTTCGAAACCAGGGGTCGGGAAACCGCCCGTGCATGAAATGCCGTTCCTGCAGGTCCAGGGCGGCCAAATCGCAGGCGCGTACGCCGATCACCGCCGTGGGCTCGGGATCATCCTGGGCGGCTTGAAACGACAGCGCCCCGTCGGGCGATCGCTGTGCCCGCCAGATGATCTCCCGAGGCGTGAATGTCAGGGGCTTGAGGGCCTGGGGGCCGTTGGCCCAGGCGAAACAGCGGGGGTCATCCTGCTGTTGCAGGCGGTAGCTACCCGGCTGTTGCACGTCGCGCACACCCACCGGCAGATCGTCCCAGTCCTTTATCGGTTGGAACAGCAGGGTTCCGTCCCGGGCCACGGGGCCCAGGATACGGCCAAAGCCAGACCCCGCGAGGGCCTCCAGGAGGCGGTTGGCCTCGGCGCGTGGCAGAAAGACGGTGTGCTCGTCCATGGATAAAGATTAGCCCAAGGGGGCGTGCCAGGTAAGGGGACGCCCCCTTACCCCCAGGTACGCCTTGATCCCGATCAAGGAGGGTCTGGCGTCCTACTCCGGATACTGCGCCCCTCACGCCTATCCCCTGGAGTACCGCCATGAACTGCAATCAATGTGAACAGACCTTCCGGCAGACCGCCTGCGTGACCTCCCCCGGGACCTGTGGCAAGGATGAGGACATGCACTCCCTGCAGGAATTGCTGCTGTATGGCCTCAAGGGCATGGCGGCCTACGCGCATCATGCGCGCCGGCTGGGGCAGTCCGATCCCGAGGTGGCCGCGTTCATGGAGGAGGCCCTGTTCGCCACCATGACCAATGTGAACTTCGACATGGAGTCCCTGCTGGAGCTGTGCCTGCGCTGCGGGCAGGTGAATCTGAAGGTGATGGAGATGCTGGACCGTGGGCATGTGGAGACCTTCGGTCAGCCCGCACCCGCGACCGTGAAGGAAGGCACCCAAGCGGGCCCGGGTATCCTGGTGACCGGGCACGACCTGCTGGACCTGTGGGATCTGCTCAAGCAGGTGGAGGGGACGGATATCAATGTCTACACCCACGGGGAAATGCTGCCGGCCCACATGTACCCCAAGCTGCACAACCACCCGAACCTGGCCGGTCATTTCGGTGGTGCCTGGCAGATGCAGAAGCGGGAGTTCGAGCAGTTCCCGGGACCCGTGCTGGCCACCACCAACTGCGTGCTCATCCCGCCGGAGAGCTACCGCGACCGCCTGTTCACCACGCGTGCCACCGCAGTACCTCAGGGGCAGCGGATCACCGACGAGGACTTCTCTGTCGTGATCGAGGCGGCACGTCGTTGTGAGTCCTGTGTCGACCAGCCCAAGGGCGAATCCACCGTGGGCTTCCACCACAGCGTGCTGCTGTCCCATGCCGAAACCCTGGTGGAGGCCGTCAAGGCCGGCAAGATCAGTCGGTTCTTCGTCATCGGTGGTTGCGACGGCGCGGCCAAGGGTCGCAACTACTTCAGCGATTTCGCTGCCGCCACGCCCGACGACAGCTTCATCCTCACCCTGGGCTGCGGCAAGTACCGCATCCGCGACCACGAATACGGCGAGCACCTGGGATTCCCCCGTCTGCTGGATATGGGGCAATGCAACGATGCCTATGGGGCCATCCGCGTGGCCATCGCCCTGGCCGAGGCATTTGAGTGCGAGGTGAATGAACTGCCCCTGAGCCTGGTGATCAGCTGGTTCGAGCAAAAGGCCGTGGCGGTATTTCTCACTCTGCTGAGCCTGAATGTGAAGGGCATCACCCTGGGGCCGAATCCGCCGGCCTTTGTCTCACCGAATGTTTTCGCGTTGCTCCAGGCACGTTACGACCTGAAACTGACCGGGAGCGATCCCCAGGGAGACGCGGCTTGCACCGTAGCCGCGAGCTGTTGATGCCGCGCTCCCCATGGTTGACAGTCAGACGACTTGAGCAATCCCTTTGAAAAGCGAACCATGGGAACCTGAGGGGCCTTTCGATCCGCCGGACGAGAGGCATTGATGATGCGAGGGGGTTCATATGGTCGGGATCAGGGCGGGTTGGACGGGTTCATTGGCTGCGGGTCTTCTACTGGCGGCAGGACTGGCGTCCACGCAAGAAATCACCCAGGGTCGTTACCAGGTCCTGGAGTTGGAGGGGGATCTGGAATGGGCATCGGGCCCGCCGGAACTGATCTCCATGGAATCCCGGGAGCAGGTGACCGTCCGGGCCCTGAGGGCCTTCGGTCGACTCCCCGAGGCGTATTCCCGTCTCGCCCTGGAGCTGCGTGGGCAGGGGGTGGACCTGTTCTCCGCCGGCCCGGCAGAGGTGCGCGACCTGCTGACAAGGGCCCGTTCCGGTGATCTGAACGTGGATCCCGGCATGCTGGAGGGCCTGCTGGCCCTGCTGGAGGATCGGGATTACCTGGACTGGGCGCCCTTGAGTCCCGGAGACACGGTGACCCTGACGGATCAGACCCCTTTCCGGGGCCAGGGTGAGGTGGTGCTGGAGACCGAGTCCGGGGAGCGTCAACGATTCGCCACCCGGGAGGATGATCGTCCGGGTCTCCAGGAGGCACCGGCCGATGCGCTCGTATTGCCTGAACCCGTGGAGCAATGGTGGGCTCAGTGGAACCAGCGGCTTGAAGCGCTGCAGGGGCCACTGGCGTTTGATGCCCCGCCGGAACTGGTGCCGTTGGGCGATGGACGTTTCCAGACCCGCCTGGCTTCCGTGGCCGTGAGGGTCCCCTGGCCCAGGGAGGGTTATGACGATTCCTGGATACCCCTGGATGGCGTGGCCGTCACGGTGGGGCCGTTTGAGGATGAACGCATCCCCTTCCAGGTGAGCCTGCCGTCAGAGGCATCGGTGGTGACTGAGGAGGGGGAACGCCTGGCCCGACTGGATCTCTCTGCCCCCCGCCTGGAGGGTCTGTGGGCGGATGATCTGGGCGTGATGCTGGAAACCCGCTTCACGATGGGGCCTTCCGCCATGACCGTGGGTTACGGTCCATCCCCGGATGCCGAGGTGGACCACCCGCAAGATCATGGCCGTCGATTCGATGCGGAATCCCCCCGCCGCATTGCCGTGGATGGCATGGACGTGATGCTTGATCTTCAGGACTCGGGAGCAGGCCTGTTCAGCGGCCCCCTGGCAATGGAAATCAAGGGTCTGGACATGGTCAGCATGACAGATCAGTCGATGGTGACGTTGGGCCGGTTGGCATTCAGGGTGGATTACCAGGGGATGGACCTGGCCGCCCTCGCGACGCTGAGCGAACACACCGCCACCCCCGAGCGATTGATGGAGCAGGATCCGGCAGAACTGCTGGCTGATACCCTGAAGGCGATGGGTGGATTCGAATCGGCATTTGAATTGTCGGAGCTTCTCATCAGTGGTCCGGAAGACCATCAATCCTTCCGTCTCTCCGGGGGGCGTGCCCAGACCGGTTTCGTGCCCTCAGCCAATGATGAACTGCATCGGGATCTGTGGGCCGGTATGTCGGTGAAAGGCTGGGCCTTCGAAGACGGCAATCGGCACGAGCGGGTGCAATTCAAGGCGGGCTCGGCGGCCATGGAAGGGCGTCTGGAAGGGGTGTCCCCCAAGGCGCTGCTGCATCTGGGCATGCAATCCATGATGACCGGCGAGGTTGAAGAGGATGTGGTGCTGGGCATGGCCCGAGAAATCCTCGGCGGGCTGGCTCTGACCATGAGTCTGGATGATGCTCGGGGCGTGTTCATGGACGGCGAAGGCGAGATCCTGGACAGCGGCGATGTGAAGAACTTCCATCTGAACCTGGGCCTGGAGGAACTGGACGGGCCCGCACCCAGCCTGCATCTGGACTATGCCCACGGCGGGGTCGCGCCGTTTGCTGCTGCCATGCCCTCATTCCCCCATGAGTTATTTCCGGGTGGGGTGGCTCTGGTCGTGAAGGCCGACGGTTTACCATCGGGCTTCCTGGCCGATGCGGACGTGGTCGAAGGGCTGCGGACGGGGCGACTGGATCCGATGGGGGTCCTACTGGAACAGTTGGTGAATAACGCGTCGCGCCTGGATATTCCCGAGCTTGCCATTGAGTTTCCGGAGGGGCAGATCCGTGTCAGCGGTCAGGGCAGGGCACAGCAGGCGGATGAGACCGGGCCAAACCGGGTATCGGGAGAATGGGATGTGAGCATCCATCATCTGGATGCCCTGGCAGAGCCTTTGCTGGCTACGGCGAGCGAAGATGAGCGTCAGCAGATCAATGCCATGGTGGTGATGCTCAAGATGCTGGCGGAGACGCCCGAATCGGATGACCCTGGCAGCATCCATCAGTACCACATTCAGGCGGACAGTCTGGGGCAGATATGGGTCAACGGAAATGACCTGGCTCCGTTGCTGGAGGGTCTGAATCAGTGATACCGGACTGACGGACCATCTCCATCAGTTGGTGACGCCGGCATGCACCGGTCTTCAGATAGATCCGGTGCATGTAGGTCTTTACCGAGGATTCGGAAATGGCGAGGTGGGTGGCGATTTCCCGATAGGTCTTGTCATCCATGACCTGCTCCAGTACATGCTGTTCCTGTTCCGACAGGCGTTGTGCGATCCCTGGCGGGATGATTGGCGGTGGTGCGGTTTCCGGGGGATCACTTGGAGCCGATGATTCCGCTTCCCGGGTCTTGAACGGCATGTGCAGCAACAGGGCAGCCAGATTCAAGATGATCAGCGCGATGAAGATCAGTATTTCCGCAGCCCCGCCTACGCTCATGGCCAGCCATTTGCCCAGGACGATTCCCCCGCAGAGGGTACCCACGCCATAGCCGTAGGCCGTACTCACCGGATCGTGCATGAGGATTCGGGAAAGCAGGAACAGGTCCACCAGGCCGGCGGCGATCATCATGGCAAACATGGCGCCATGGATGCCCATGGCATGGGGAGAAATCTGCCAGAGTGCAAATGCGACCAGTGCGCCCAGTACGGCGGTCAGCATGGTGACGGTGGGCTGATAATGCCCCACCAGCCGGAGTCCCAGGATGGCCCCCACCCCATAGAACAGGACCTCCGTTCCCGGGAGGAGGGCCACCTGGCCGTAGGCGGGCAGGAGCCCCCCATACATGAGTCCGCTCACCACCTGGAATAGCAGCACGAAGGGAAGATAGCGCAGCAGTAGCCCCAGTGGTGTGGCATCCCCAGTGCCAGGAGCCTCAGCCCCCTCGCGCCGAGGGAACAGGCTGAGCAACCACACCGCCAGGAGCATCAGTTTCATGGGGCCGGTCAGTGGCGATGCGATCAGCGCCAGGGCCAGAAGATTACCGCCCGCCAGGGTGGCAACCGCCGTGGTGACGGGTTGTGCGGCCCCTTTGAGGTACTGGCCAATCCTCAGCGAGACCGGGACAGCGCCCAGTCCCAGCACGACCATCCAGAGTGCCGCCACCATATCGGGTATCAGCGGCGATATCATTGTCAGCAAGCTGGTGATGACCACGCCCGCACGGCACAGCCTCTTGACAAGGGTAGGGGGCAGGCGCCTGGCCGCATAACCCAACGCCAGCAGGCCCAGAGTGTGCGGGATGAGGAACCAGAGCATCAGGTCGGCTTCACCCAAAAGCGCCCCCGACATGGGGAATGCCGTCAGCCAGGCCACGTACGAAGCGGTGCAACCGGCCACCCACCAATCGTTTTTTGCCAGCAACATCGCCTACTCAAATGACTGATTTGTCAGCAAGTCTACACCACGGTTGACACGACTCCAAAGCATGGTTGACACACTGACGACTGGTCAGCAACCCACCCAGGGGGGATGATGAAAGGCGTCGCCAGCGTTGCTTTCTGAGGAGTCGCCATGACCATCCCGGAAGTTCTCACCGCCAGAGGCCATGCGCTGTCTGGGTGTCTGCTGTTCTTGATGCTCTCCACCCTGGGGACGGCCCAGGCCGACCTCTCCGCACTGGAGGGGACGGTGGGGCATGCTCAGTCAAGCGGGGGCTCCGCCCTGTGGGATCTGGAGGGTGACATGGGCCACACCCCGGTGGCCTCCGAGCCCCGGGATGATGGCATCCGCTGTGCGGGGGAGGGCCCGTGT
>NZ_FOAA01000035.1 GCF_900109495.1 Ectothiorhodospira marina
ATCTGAATCCGTGGCGAATCTCGCCCGCCCGGCCAGAAATCCGCCCTGGCAGGGGCGCGATCCCGCGAAGGATGCTGTGACCGGTGGCCAACCAGCGTTCAGGTTACCTGAAGGCGTTCATCCATGAAATGTCAGCCTTTCCAAGCAGCAGTTGGGGGTGATTCCCGGGGCCAGAGCCACGGGTATCCGCGCCGCCTGTGCGCCAGGCCGTGCGCGAGGGTCCAGGATGTGAGCCGGCGTTTCCCGCTATCCGGAGGCGCAAGCCTGGAGTTGTGTGAGCACTCGCTTGAAGGCAGCAAAGCCGGGGCAGTGTGCGCCAAAGCGCAACCAGACCTGACGGGCGTGGTGAACCAGTTGCGCCGGCAGGCTGATCAACTCCTGAAACACTGTGCGGATGCGACGGCGCTTGGCGGGATGGCGCACGGGCGAGTCATCACCAATCAGCCCCTGCAGGCCAATCCAGCGCAGGACGTTGTACACGAAAGTGCCCGCTGCCATGACCAGGGTGTTGGTGTCGAACTTGCCGGAGGGCAGGCGCTCCAGATCCATGTCGGTCTTGAACTCGGAGTGGAACTGCTCACAGGTGGCATGGCCGCGATACAGGGCGATGATGTCGTCATCGGACAGTTCCAAGGAGGTCCACCAGCCCTCGACCTCCAAGTCGGGGAACACCAGCGTCTGGCCCTTGCGGTCGATTGTGCGCTCCACCACGCGCATGACGCGTCGGAAGGTGTACTCCTGCCCTTGCCAGCTCCGGGTTTCGTTGACGCTGAAGGTGGCGATCCGCTTACCCTCGCGGGGCGTTTCCCACTTGACCTTGCTCGCCTCCAGGCCATCCGCATGCGCCATCCAGTCCGCCGCCGACGCCTGTCGGGGGTTCCACTTGATGATGAAGTCGATGCCTTCGGCCTGCGCGCGCACGCGGTTTTCCAGGGCATCATGGGCACTGTCCAGACGCATCAGAATGGGGCGTTCAGTGAGGCTGCGTGCCGCTGGCAGCACGCGATCCAGCACGAACCCAAAGCCGTTCTGGCTGTTCTCGGATCCCGGCTTGAACTCGGTGGCCAGACACCAGCCCTCTTCACCCAGATAGGCCGGCATCACGCCGTAACCGTCAAAGCCCCGGTAGGTGTAGCCCACGCCTTCCTTGCGGGTACCCGAGTTATCCTGGGCAAACAGGTCCAGGTCCAGCGCCACGTGGCCGCAGGACAACGGTGTCACCGGCACCTTCGCCTGCTGAAGGAAAGTCAGGTTGGCCCGATCCAAGGCGCGGGCATAATCCATGGCCGAGGCATCCATGCGCTGACGCAATCGCGCTGCCGACAGCCCGCACTTCAAGCCCATGCAGGACAGAAAGAACGGATCCTTGCGCACCCCCTCGGCGGCTTCAAAGTCGCTCTTGCCCAGGGTAAGCAGCCCCAGGTAGGTGCTGAGCACCTGACCATGGTCGGCGCCCCGGTAAGATCCCATCGACTTCACCGCCTGATCCAGGCGGGATGCAGCAATCGCCTCGCCAATCAGTGCCAGCCCCGCATGGGCGGTGAGAATCCGGCGCGGCGACTGCTCAAGGCGAGGTTTTTTGAGGGGCATCTGGGTTCACCCAACTGGTGCAACGGGAAGCCCCGATTTTCTCATTTATCTTGTTGTTTTTGAAGGCTAATCATGAAATTTGGCAAGATTTCGTCACGGATTCAGG
>NZ_FOAA01000029.1:0-2500 GCF_900109495.1 Ectothiorhodospira marina
CGCGGGTGTTCCTGATGGAGGGGGAGTGAGATTCATGCCCCGTCCCTGTACGGGTCGTTCGCGAACGACCCGGCGGTGTTCGGGGTAAGGCCCGAAGGATCCTGGCGCCCTGGTGTTGGACCCAGAGGGCCCGCGGTGCTGCCCCAGATGCCGGGCACAAAAAAAACCCCGACCGGCTGACCGATCGGGGTTTTGCAATAAGAGCCTGGCAGTGACCTACTCTCGCATGGGGAAGCCCCACACTACCATCGGCGCTGAGCAGTTTCACTTCCGAGTTCGAGATGGGATCGGGTGGTTCCTACTCGCCATGGCCGCCAGGCAAACTGGGTGTGATCCAAAGGATCACCAATTCAGGAAAGTTCCAGGCTATGTTGTCATGTCATTGTGATGACCGCACACCCTCAAACTGCTTGGGTGTTATATGGTCAAGCCACACGGGCAATTAGTACGGGTTAGCTTCACACATTACTGCGCTTTCACATCCCGCCTATCAACGTTGTCGTCTTCAACGGCCCTTCAGGGGCATCAAGTGCCCAGGGAGATCTCATCTTGAGGAAGGCTTCCCGCTTAGATGCTTTCAGCGGTTATCCCGTCCGTACTTAGCTACCCGGCAATGCCACTGGCGTGACAACCGGAACACCAGAGGTACGTCCACTCCGGTCCTCTCGTACTAGGAGCAGATCCTCTCAAATCTCCGACGCCCACGGCAGATAGGGACCGAACTGTCTCACGACGTTCTAAACCCAGCTCGCGTACCACTTTAAATGGCGAACAGCCATACCCTTGGGACCTGCTTCAGCCCCAGGATGTGATGAGCCGACATCGAGGTGCCAAACACCGCCGTCGATATGGACTCTTGGGCGGTATCAGCCTGTTATCCCCGGAGTACCTTTTATCCGTTGAGCGATGGCCCTTCCATACAGAACCACCGGATCACTAAGACCTGCTTTCGCACCTGCTCGACGTGTCTGTCTCGCAGTCAAGCACCCTTACGCCTTTGCACGCACTGCGCGATGTCCGACCGCGCTGAGGGTACCTTCGCGCTCCTCCGTTACTCTTTGGGAGGAGACCGCCCCAGTCAAACTACCCACCACACACGGTCCCTGTCCTGGATAACAGGACGAGGTTAGAACTCCAAACATGCCAGGGTGGTATTTCAAGGTTGGCTCCACCGAAACTAGCGTTCCGGCTTCAAAGCCTCCCACCTATCCTACACAAGCAGGTTCAAAGTTCAGTGTGAAGCTGTAGTAAAGGTTCACGGGGTCTTTCCGTCTAGCCGCGGGTACACTGCATCTTCACAGCGATTTCAATTTCACTGAGTCTCGGGTGGAGACAGTGCCGCCATCGTTACGCCATTCGTGCAGGTCGGAACTTACCCGACAAGGAATTTCGCTACCTTAGGACCGTTATAGTTACGGCCGCCGTTTACCGGGGCTTCGATCAAGAGCTTCGCTTACGCTAACCCCATCAATTAACCTTCCGGCACCGGGCAGGCGTCACACCCTATACGTCCTCTTTCGAGTTTGCAGAGTGCTGTGTTTTTAATAAACAGTCGCAGCGGCCTGGTCTCTGCGGCCCCCAGCAGCTCCAGGTGCAAGACCCTTCACCACCAGAGGCGTACCTTCTCCCGAAGTTACGGTACCATTTTGCCTAGTTCCTTCACCCGAGTTCTCTCAAGCGCCTTGGGATTCTCACCCTGCCCACCTGTGTCGGTTTCGGGTACGGTCACTTCATACCTGAAGCTTAGAGGCTTTTCTTGGAAGCTTGGCATCGACCACTTCGCTCCACGTAGGAGCTCGTCATCACGTCTCAGAATTGTGCCACCGGATTTGCCTGGAAGCACTCCCTACACGTTTAAACCGGACACCAACTGCCGGCTGATCTAGCCTACTCCGTCCCCCCATCGCAGTATAAAGCGGTACAGGAATATTAACCTGTTTCCCATCGACTACGCATTTCTGCCTCGCCTTAGGGGCCGACTAACCCTGCGCCGATTGACGTTGCGCAGGAAACCTTGGGCTTTCGGCGGATGGGGTTTTCACCCATCTTATCGTTACTCATGTCAGCATTCGCACTTCTGATACCTCCAGCATGCCTTACGACACACCTTCGCAGGCGTACAGAACGCTCCCCTACCACTTGACCATAAGGTCAAATCCGCAGCTTCGGTACATGGCTTAAGCCCCGTTGAATCTTCCGCGCGGGCCGACTCGACCAGTGAGCTATTACGCTTTCTTTAAAGGATGGCTGCTTCTAAGCCAACCTCCTGGCTGTCTGGGCCTTCCCACATCGTTTCCCACTGAGCCATGATTTGGGGACCTTAGCTGGCGGTCTGGGTTGTTTCCCTCTCCACGACGAAAGTTAGCTCCCGCCGTGTGTCTCCCATGCTCGCACTTCCTGGTATTCGGAGTTTGCAATGGTTTGGTAAGCCGGGATGGCCCCCTAGCCATAACAGTGCTCTACCCCCAGGAGTGATACATGAGGCACTACCTAAATAGCT
>NZ_FOAA01000019.1 GCF_900109495.1 Ectothiorhodospira marina
CCCGATGAAGCAGGAACCCACCGAAGCGACTCAAATCGCATCAGCGAATTGAGCGCCGTAGGAATCTCCGGCCTTCAGGCCGGAGAGGATGTCAAGATTGGCGTTATTGGCTGGTTGGCCGGGTTGTCACCGGAGAGAACGGGAACCTTGGTCTCTTTGGCGTAGGCCGCCGCTTTGGCGATAAATGGGACGGCTCCGGTTCTGAAATTAATCTCGTTGCGGTGTTTCACGATAGCGAATTTGCCAATAAAGATTTCGGTATCACCGCACAGCAATCGGCTGCGTCTGGCTTGAATGAAACTAGAATGAGCAGTGGATTTCGCTCACTTGGTATCAATTACAATTATCGCCATATTCTTAACAGAAATTGGCAGGTTTTCGGCGAGGCGCTCTATGAGCATTATAGTAGCGATGTTCGAGCTAGCCCAATTGCTCGCAGCAACTATGAAGCCGAAGTCGGCGTCGGGTTCATTTACGTATTCTAGATTGATTCACCTGGTATGGCTGTCTCGCTCCTCACCCAGCCAGCGCTCGATGCGCAAAGCCATCTTTGGTGAAATACCCGCGTGACCGTGAAGCACACGGGACAGTTTGGCAGCATGCCGCTCTGGATACCGTCCTTGGACCTATGGTGATCCGAACTACTACTCGCGTGCTGGCTTTTCACCCATCACCGAGGCGTTGGCTCCGGCGCCCTTCAAATTGAAGCAACCCGAAGGCTGGCTGGGACAACCCCTGGCGGGTGGGAAGATGATGCCTCTCAAGGAGGCATCGCACTGTATCCCGGCGCTCAATGATCCTGTCTTCTGGTAGGCGGGCATGGCCCTTGATCACCCAATCGGGTTTTCTGAAAAACCTTCATCGTGCGTGGCCTTCTATTACCAACTTTGATGCGATAGGCTGGCCGGTCGCCACGACCGCCCAGTGCGGTCAGCTCATCGTAAACGGAACCGCAGCACATGATCCTCACCCTCAACCAGCTTGAGCGGCACCTGTTCAAGGCCGCCGACATCCTGCGTGGGCGCATGGACGCCTCCGAGTTCAAGGAGTACATCTTTGGCATGCTCTTCCTGAAGCGCTGCTCGGATGTCTTCGAGCAGCGCCGGGAGGAGGTGCGTGACCAGCTCAGGCAGGCGGGAGCAGGCGAGGCCGATATCCTTCAGCAGATGGAGGCCCCCGACTGGTACCGGGCCACCTTCTATGTGCCGCTCCAGTCCCGCTGGTCGCACTTGCTGAACGAGGCCCACCAGGGTGTGGGCAGCGCGCTCAACAAGGCGCTGGCCGGCCTGGAGGAGCACAACCCCAGCCTGGCCGGGGTGCTGGAGCACATCGACTTCACCCGCAAGGTGGGCTCCACCACCCTGCCGGACAAGAAGCTCCGGGACCTGATCGTTCACTTCAGCGAATACCGCCTGCGCAACGAGGACTTCGAGTTCCCCGACCTGCTCGGCGCCGCCTACGAGTATCTGATCCGCGACTTCGCCGATTCCGCCGGCAAGAAGGGCGGCGAGTTCTACACCCCGCGCCCGGTGGTCCGCATGATGGTGCGGCTGATGAACCCCCAGGAGGGGCACAGCGTGTACGACCCCTGCATGGGGTCCGGGGGTATGCTGATCCTCGCCAAGGAATATCTGGAAGAGCAGGGCGGCAATCCGCGCCTTCTCAACCTGTTCGGCCAAGAGGCCTCCGGCTCGGTCTGGGCCATCGCCAAGATGAACATGCTGCTGCACGGCGTGAATAGCGCCGACCTGCGCAACGACGACACCCTCACCGACCCACAGCATGTGGAGGGCGGCGAACTCAAGCGTTTCGACCGCATCCTCACCAATCCGCCGTTCTCCATCGGCTACACCCCCAGCCCGCACTTCCCCGAGCGCTTCCACTACGGCAGCGTGCCGGAGGGGGCCAAGAAGGCCGACCTGATGTTCCTGCAGCACATGGTGGCCTGCCTCAAGTCCGATGGCCGCCTGGCCACCGTCATGCCCCACGGCGTGCTGTTCCGGGGTGGTGACGAGAAGCGCATCCGCGCCGGTCTGCTGGAGGATGATCTGGTGGAGGCGGTGATCGGCCTGGCACCCAATCTCTTTTACGGCACCGGCATCCCCGCCAGCATCCTGGTGCTGCGGGCCAAGGGGGCCAAGCCCGACGAACGCCAGGGCCGGGTGCTGTTCATCAACGCCGACCGGGAATTCTTTGAAGGCCGCGCCCAGAACCATCTGCTGCCGGAGCATATCGAGAAGATCGCCAGCACCTATGACGCCTTCGAGGATGTGCCCGGCTTCGCCCGGGTGGTGCTGGTTTCGGAGTTGCGGGACAACGACTACAACCTCAACATCCGCCGCTACGCCGACAACACCCCGCCGCCGGAGCCGCAGGATGTCCGCGCCCACCTGAAGGGTGGCGTACCGGTGGCCGAGATCGACGCCAAGCGCCCGCTGTTTGATGCCCAGGGCCTCGACCCCCTGGGGCTATTCACGCCCAGGGTAGATGACCCTGACTACGTGGATTTTACCGGGCATCTGACCGAGAAACGCGACCTCAAACCCGCCGTCGAGGCGGATGCCGGTCTCATCGCCAAGGAGGCCCGGGTGATGGCCGCCTTCGAGCGCTGGTGGACCGAGCACGGTGGCAGCATCACCGGCCTGTCCGGCAATGGGGGCCGCCTCACCCAACTGCGCGACGAACTGCTGGGCAGCTTCTCGGCGGCCCTGGAACCCACTGCCATGCTGGACCGTTTCGCAGTACGAGGCATCATTGCCGGCTTCTGGTTCGACAACAAGAACGAGTTCCGCACCCTGCAGGCCCGCGGCTGCCTGGGCGTGGTGGACGCCTGGCGCACCGCCATCGTGAGCCTTTTGGAAGACGAGCAGAGCAAGGCCAATCCCCTCGACCACCGTCTGGTCCACTTTCTGATGGAGGACTATGTGGCGGAACTGGAAGAGCTGGCCACCCGCAAGGCGGAACTGGAAGCCCTCATCAAGGCCGCCAAGGCCAAGCCCGACGGTGATGACGGCGACGAGACGGAATCCGAAAGCAGTGAGGACGACGATGCCCCGACGCCGGAGCAGATCAAGACCTGGAAGAGCGAGCGCACCCAGGTCAGGAAGCAGCACAAGGCCAAGGTCGCCAGCTTCGAGGCACACCTGAACGCCGCCGTGGACGCCCTGGACGAGCCGGCCGCCGCCGAACTGGTGGGCACCATCCTGCACAACGACCTCAAGGGCATCCTGGAGCGCTACATCCGCCAGCAGCGCCAGCAGGTGATCGCGGCGTTCGAGACCTGGTGGGACAAGTATCGGGTGACGCTGGGGGAGATTGAGGCCGAGCGGGATGCGGCTGCGAGGGCGTTGCGGGGGTATTTGGAGGGGTTGGGGTATGTGTGAGTGGAAATCAATCCAACTTGGCGATCACGCCGAGATCCTTTCTGGCTTCCCTTTCCCATCGGAGGGTTTTTCGCAGGAAGAAGGGGTGCCCCTAATCAGAATCAGGGATCTCCTTGCCGGTGAGGTGGAAACCTATTTTATCGGACCTTATCCCGATGAGTTTGTCATCGATGATGGTGACACCCTTATAGGGATGGATGGCGATTTCAATATCGTTCGCTGGGCTAAAGGGAAAGCACTCCTTAACCAGCGGGTATGTAAAGTTTTTGCCTCGACCATCGAACTAGATGATGGATACCTGTTCTGGCTCCTCGCAACCGAGCTTCAGAACATTCACCAGAAAACTCCCCAAACGACTGTCAGGCACTTGTCAGTTAGGGACCTGACCCAGCTTCGCCTTGAAGCCCCCCCGGTTAATGAGCAACGTCTCATCGCCCGTATCCTCGACACCCTCGACACCCAAATCCAGAAAACCGAGGCGCTGATTGCCAAGCTGGAGAAGGTCAAGGAGGGCCTGCTCCACGACCTTTTGACTCGCGGCATCGACGAGAACGGCCAGCTCCGCCCCAGCCCCGAGCAGGCGCCGGAGCTTTACAAGGATTCGCCGCTGGGGTTGATTCCGAGGGAGTGGAAAGTTGATTCGCTTAAAAGCAAAAGTGAAAGTGGCACTCCTTATCTTCGAACTGGCCCATTTGGCTCCTCGCTAAAAGGGGAGCACTGGAAAAAGCAAGGCCACCCCGTCATAACGATAGGTTCCTTGGGTAAGGGCCAATTCATAAAAGAAGAGCTTTTATATGTTGACAGTCGAGACGCTCAACGACTTATCGATTTCCAGTTGAGCCATGGCGATATCGTTTTTTCCCGCGTTGCTGATGTTGGGCGATCAGTAGTTGTTACAGAGAACGAAGACGGATGGATAATGTCATCCAATCTAATGAGAATATGTCTTGATAAAGAGGCTGCCAAGCCTGAATTTTTGCAAGCTCAGCTAGGCTCATTCTTCATAAAAAATCAAATCATAAGAAAAGTTAACTCCGGTGGGCGTGACGTGGCTAATAGCGAGATAATTTCTCAGCTACTTTTTTTCTGGCCTTCACAAGAAGAGCAAATAAGAATTTGCAACCGAGTAAATGCCTTATCTGATGTGTTGGACACAAGAGCTCAGGAGCTCAGAGCACTTCTGCAGATTAAGGCTGGCCTCATGAACGACCTCCTCACCGGCCGCGTCCGCGTCATCTCGCTGCTCGACCAGGCCCAAGCCCAGGCCACCACCCCGGCATAGACCGGGGCTTCCATAACATCAGGATTACATCATTCAGGGAACCCTCCATGACCACCTTCGACAGCACCAAGCGTTCTCTCCCGGAACTGCTCAAGGACATCACCACCGGCAAGATCCAGCTCCCCGATTTCCAGCGCGGTTGATCGTCAACCCCCGCATGACACTTGGCCGACGAGGGGGGTATCATGAACGGACAGATCCAAACCACAGAGACAGGGAAGGCAATTCATGAACGTATCGATCCCCGACTGGACGGCGGAAGGGGTTTTGCCGCCGGTGGATGCTGGCGATCCGACTTCCTTGAATCGCTCACCTTATCATGTGTCGCTGCTCGATCTCGTGGAGCATTTCGGTACATCAAAAGAGCGTATCAGGATACTGGACGGCTTCCTTCGCTACCGGAGTGGCCTGCATGAGGCAGGATTGATACAAGGGTTCCAGTGGCTGGATGGGAGCTATATGGAGCACGTCGAAGCGATAGAAAAACGATCGCCGAATGATATCGATGTGGTCAGTTTCATTGAGTTCCCGTCAGGGATGAGCGAGATGGAAATCAAGACCCATTATTCCGATATCATAGGGCTCACCAGAAACAGCAGGACGTTGATCAAAAGACAATTGATGGTAGACGCCTTCATGGTTCCGCTCAATAGGGCGTCCAGCGTTGATTTGGTGGCATTGAGCACCTACTGGTACGGCGTCTGGTCTCATCGAAGAGACAGAGCATGGAAGGGATTCATTCAGGTGTCTCTGATGCCGGATCATGCAGCAAGGGCGCGTCTTGACTCCCTTATGGGTCAGGAGGAAAACGTATGAATCAGCAGGAGTATATTGACCTTCAAGCCGAGTGCAATACGCTCAGGGGTATGTTGGCTGGAATCCCTGAAGACCGGGTACTTTCCAGAGCCAGCCTGGAGCTTCGGCTTGAAGAACTCGAAGAAAGATTAGCGGACTCTTCTGCTCTGGAACAAGAGCCCGTTAAGGCAGTGCTGACATTCAGCGGCCGTCCGGTGTCGGGTTCTAAGGGGGTTCTGGCTGCCTTCGCTGCCAAGGCACTGTCTGCTTTTTCGGAAGCCATCACCGCTGTCGGCGCCTCCCATCACGCCATATTGGCACCGACAGGACCTGTGCCTAATCGCGATCAGTATCAGATGATGATCACCGGTACTGCTCGCGGCTCATTCGGCTTTCAGCTTCAGGAATCGTCGGCACAACTGGAGTTTTATCAGGACAGCACTGTAGCCAAGGCACTGGAAGCAACCCGCAGCTTGCTTGATGGAAGTATTGGCGTTGATGATGAGCAACTCGCTGAAGCAGCCGCTGATATGGATCAGCGTGCCCTGGACAAGATCCGAGGCTTTGTCAGCATCCTGAATGACCATGATGCCACCTGCTCCTTGATGCATGCAGACAAGTCATTTAGTTTCAGGAACTCGGGGCAAGTCCGGCGCAGCCTGGAGCGACTGAGCCAGGAGTATCTTTCCGAAAACGAACAGGCTCTTTTGATCAGATTCGGTGGTGCTTTGCCTCATAAGGGAAGTTGCGAATTTCAGATCGAAGACAGCAAGGAGTGGCTGACGGCAAAGATTGGCCCAGGTGTTGAAAACCCGGACGCCATCAACGACCACCGTAATGAAATGGTCGAGGCAAAGATGCTGATCACCCAGGCCGGACGGGGCAGGCCCCGCTACAAGCTTCTGGAGCTACCTCGTTGGGCAACGGGTGATCCGAAGGTGGCTGAACCGTAAGGCAGGTTCATCACACTTTGGAGCTACGGCTTAGCACTTCTGCAAGCCGATGGTGGAGCGGGTCAGGCAAGCGGTAGGGACTTGAATCGGGACTTGCCGGAGCGCAGCCTGGTTTCGATGCTGCGGCTGGCCTCGCCGGTCTCCACGGCGGTGGAGGAGGCAACGCTCTTCAGGAGGGCGTCACGGCTCACAATGCGGCGCTTCTTGGGGGAGCGGGATGTGATCATGTCAGTCTCTCCTGGCTGGTATGCTCATTTTACGCGCATACCGCGCCCCCTGCATCAAAAACCCTACAGCAGCACGGAGCAGCCACGGCATGGCAGGTCCCGAATATACGGATGTCGAAAAGCCCTTCATCGACCAGCTGGTGGGGCAGGGCTGGGCGTTTCTGGCCGGCTCGGTGGACGATCCCGCCGTGACCCACCGGGACAGCTTCGCCCAGGTGGTGATGGAGCCGCTGCTACGGGAGCAGTTGCGCGCCATCAACCTGCGCGACGGCAAGCCCTGGCTCGATGAGGTGCGATTGGATCAGGCCGTGGCGGCCATCACCCGGCTCCCCGCCAGCAAGGTGCTGGAGGCCAATCAGCAGGCTACCGACCTGCTGCTCAATGGTCTGTCGGTGGAGGGCCTTGAAGGGTGGGACGGAGGCCGTGGCCAGACGCTGCGATACATCGACTGGGAGGAACCTGCCAACAACGTCTTCACCGTGGTCAACCAGTTCAAGGTGAAGTGCCCGCCCGGCCACGATGGCGCCAAGGGCCACGTGATCCCCGATCTGGTGCTGTTCGTCAACGGCATCCCGCTGGTGGTGGTGGAGTGCAAGAGTCGCAGCGCCCCGGAGGGCATGAGCCAGGCAGTGGATCAGTTGCGCCGCTACCATGATCAGCGCTGGCTGGACGGCGAGGTGGGCGAGCACGAGGGGGCACCGGCCCTGTTCGCCACCACCCAGTGCCTGGTGGCCAGCAACTTCGACGACGCCCGGGTGGGCACCGTCGGCGCCCGCTTTGCCCACTACCTGAGCTGGAAGACGGTGGCCCCCCGGCGCGAAGCCCACGTGGCCCTGGACCTGGGCGTGGCGGATCTTTCCGCCCAGCAACGCCTGATCGCCGGGATGCTGACCCGGGCCAACCTGCTGGACATCGTGCGCCATTACACCCTGTTCATGAACCTGGGCGGCCAGACCATCAAGCTGGTCTGCCGCTATCAGCAGTTCCGCGGCGTGACCCGGGCCGTGGAGCGGCTGAAACAGGGCAAGACCCGCCGAGAGGATGGCGAAGCGGATCGCCGTGGTGGCATCGTCTGGCATACCCAGGGCAGCGGCAAGAGCCTGTCCATGGTGTTTCTGGTCCGCAAGCTGCGTACCGACCCCGCCCTGCGACGCTTCAAGGTGGTGGTGATCACCGATCGCAAGGATTTGCAGACCCAGCTCTCCAACACCGCCCGACTCACCGGGGAGAGTGTGGAGAAGGCGCGCAACACCGCCGGGCTCAAGAAGTTGCTGGCCCGGGAGGGCCCCGGTCTGGTGTTCGGCACCATTCAGAAATACCGCGACCCGGATGCCGAAGGGGAGGGCGATGCCTATGAGATCCCCGAGGGCCGGGGGCTGCACTGGGCGCACCGGGATGTGGCTGAACCACTCCCGGTGAGCGGCAGCCGCACCCCGAAGAAACCCACCCTGAGCGAGCCCTTCGAGGTGCTCAACACCAGCGAGGACATCCTGATCCTGGTGGACGAGGCCCACCGCACCCAGGCCGGCGACCTGCACGCCAACATGATGCGCGCCCTGCCCAACGCGGCCCGCATCGGTTTTACCGGCACGCCCATCATCATGGGCGACAAGAAGCGCACCCACGACATCTTCGGCGAGTACATCGACCGCTACACCATCAAGGAGTCGGAGCAGGACGGCGCCACCGTGCCCATCCTCTATGAGGGGCGCACCGCCAAGGGGGCGATCAAGGACGGTGCCAGCCTGGATGGCCTGTTCGAGGACCTGTTCCGCAATCATAGCCCGGACGAGCTGGAGGCCATCAAGAAGAAGTACGCCACCAAAGGACAGATCTTTGAGGCGCCGCAACTGATCCAGGAAAAGGCCCAGGACATCCTGCGCCACTACGTGACCCATATCTTGCCCAACGGCTACAAGGCCCAGCTGGTGGCTTATAGCCGCCGCGCGGCATTGCGCTACGTTGAGGTCCTGGAGGCAGCCCGCGCCGAGCTGCTGGAAGAGTCGCTGGCCCTCTCCCCCGAGGACAAGGCGCTGGATGATACCCAGCTGCTCACGCGGCCCCTGCGGGTGAAGGCGGCGATCCAGGCCTGGCGCTATCGTCAGGTGCTGCGCCAACTGGCGTTCGCCGTGGTGTTCAGCAGCGGCAACAACGATGATCCCACCTGGGCAAAGTGGAGCGACCGCGCCGCCGTCGACAGCCATATAGAGCGCTTCAAGAAGCCCCTGCCGCCGCTGGACGGCACGCCGCCCACCGATGCCTCCAAGCACGATCCGCTGGCCTTCCTGATCGTCAAGAGCATGCTGCTGACAGGCTTTGATGCCCCCATCGAGGGCGTGATGTACCTGGACCGGTCCCTGCGGGAGGCGGAGTTGCTGCAGGCCATTGCCCGGGTCAACCGCACCGGTCACGGCAAGACCCACGGCATCGTGGTGGACTATTTCGGCGTGGCCAACCACCTCAAGGAGGCCCTGGCCGCCTACAGCGAGGAGGATATCGAGGGCGCCCTGCAAAGCCTCAAGGACGAGATCCCCCTGCTGCGCGACCGCCATCTGCGGGTCATCGACGTGCTGCGCGGGCAGGGGGTGGATGACCTGGACGACACCGAGGAAGCCGTGCAGGCGCTGGCCGATGAGCGGGTGCGAGCCGAGTTCATGGTCAAGCTCAAGGCGTTCAATCGCGGCCTGGACGACGTGCTGCCGCGCCCCGAAGGGCTGGAGTTCGTCAACGACGCCAAGCGGCTCGCCTATATCCACGCCCTGGCCCGCAACCGTTACAAGGACACCCCGGAACTGGGTCAGGACATCGGCAACAAGGTGCGCAAGCTGATCGACGATTATGTGATCTCCCTGGGCATCGACCCACGCATCCCGCCGGTACAACTCACCGATGCCGAGTTCGATGCGCACCTGGGCCGCCAGGTGGGGGATCGCGCCAAGGCCTCGGAGATGGAGCATGCGGTTCGCTCTCATGTACGCAAGCACTTGGACGAGGATCCGGTGAAGTATGGCCGTCTCAGCGAGCGCCTGGAGGAGCTGCTTCAGCAACTGGATGGCCAGTGGGCCGAACAGGTGGAGGCCCTGGAGGGCCTGATCCATCAACTCCGTGACGGGGTCGCCATCGACGGTGAGGCGATCCCGGACATGCCCGCCCATGCCGAGCCCTTCTGGCGGGAACTGGTGGCCAGCAGTGGCCAGACTCTGGAGCAGATGGACGAGGCCCAGGCCCGCAAGCTGTGGGAGACCACCGAGGAACTGGTGGAACTGATCCAGGAGGAGATCGCCATCCCCGACTTCTGGAAACCCTCCCATATCCCGGACCAGGAAGCCCTGCGCCAGGAGGTATTCACCACGCTGATGATCAAGTGCGTTGTCCCATTCGACCGCGGCAGAGAGGTGACACAGCGGCTCCTGGACCTGGCCCGCAGCAATCACGACAAGCTGGTGAACGCATGACCCAGCTGGCCGTGGATGATCTCACCTTCGAGGTGCGCGAAAGCGCGCGCCGCAAGACGTTGGAGATCACTGTGGACCGGGACGGCGAGCTGATCATTGCCGCGCCCAGCGGGACCGATGAGCAGCACCTGCGCGACTTTGTGATGGAAAAGCGGCTGTGGATCTACCGCAAGCTGGCGGAAAAGGCCGAAAGCCGCCGCGAGTTGCCGCAAAAGCAGTACGTCAACGGCGAGGGATTCCTCTACCTGGGCCGCAGCTACCGACTCAAGCGCATACCCGATGATGCCCAGGACATCCCGCTCAAACTCGTGGCAGGGCGCTTCCAGCTCCGCGAGGACGCCCTACCCGAAGCCCGGGAACACTTCATCCACTGGTACGGTGCCCGCGCCACGGACTGGCTGACCGCCAGGGTGAAGGCGCAGGCCCGGCGCATGGGGGTGGAACCGGCGGGCGTGAAGGTCCAGGACCTGGGCTATCGCTGGGGCTCCTGCGGCAAGGGGAACCGGGTCTACTTCCACTGGAAGACCATCCTGCTGCCCCGCCCCATCGCCGATTATGTGGTGGTGCATGAGCTGGTTCACCTGCACGAGCCCCATCACACCCCTGCGTTCTGGCGTCGCCTGGAGCGGGCCATGCCGGACTATGAGCAGCGCAAGGACTGGCTGGCGCGGCATGGGATCGAGGTGGAGGGGGTTTCCTGAAGAACTACTATTCTCACAAACCGCTGAGGCTGTTGCCCTCCGCGAAGGCACTAATCAGGATGAACTGCTGTTGTTTTTTTGACTAGCTCAGTTTCATATTCAACTCCATGTTGCTTTAGATAATTACGTATCAACTGACGCACCACTTGAGAAGGAGTCAAATCCTGTGAAGCACATAAGTGCTCAAGGGCCTTCTTCTTGTTTGGGGCTATGAGCAGAGTGAGACGGGCAGTTTTGTTTTCCATTAGATTTTTCCACGACATTAACATTAAATACCTAGTTCACTTCACTTATCATGGCAATGCTTGAACGCCGATCTGGTCATGCAATACCTTGACATGCCATTGCCCCGTATTTTCACTTTATGTTAATGTAATCAATATTTTTTCCATATAAAATGATGAGCCAAGGATAGGCTCATCTTAGCGGGAGATCATCGCATGTCGCGCCGAAGACGTTCAGTCGAACTGCCCAGCATATCCACGGGCCTGCGCGCCGCCTGGCATGATGGTTATGGACTCGCGGATCTGCGTAAGGATGTGATGGCCGGCCTCACTATAGGCACCGTGGCCGTGCCACTGTCCATGGCATTGGCGATTGCCACGGGCGTCCCGCCTCAGCACGGCCTCTACACGGCTATTGTGGCCGGCGCCATCATCGCCCTAACCGGCGGTTCCCGTTTCAATGTGTCCGGCCCGACGGCCGCCTTTGTGGTCATCCTTTTCCCCATCGTTCAACAGTACGGCCTGGGGGGGTTGCTCATCGCCTCCATGATGGCGGGCATGATCCTGGTGACGTTAGGGGTCACCCGCATGGGCCGACTTATCCAGTTTGTCCCCTACCCGGTTGTACTGGGGTTTACGGCGGGTATCGCGGTCGTGATCGCGGTCTTGCAGATTCCTGATTTTTTCGGACTGGAAACAGGCTCGCTGACTGAACACTTCGTTGAAAATGTTTGGGTCATCGTGACTTCATTCCCCACCTTGCAGCCGCTAGAGTTAGGCGTGGGTGTATTTACCCTGCTCGTCATGCTCGTCTGGCCACGTTTTCATCTACCCATTCCGGCGCCCCTTGTCGGTTTGGTGGTGGGCGCCATCGCGGCGTATTTCGTCAATCAATGGCTGAGTGGCCAGGAAAGCAGTGCTGCCGTTGAGACGATTGCATCGCGCTTCACTTGGGAGGCCAACGGGGAAACAGGCATTGGCATACCCCCCATCCCACCCACTTTCATGGCCCCTTGGCTATTGCCCGGACCAGATGGTGAGCCGCTGCAGCTGAGCTTTGACCTGATACGAGCACTCCTCGGTCCGGCTTTTGCCATTGCCATACTGGGTGCCATTGAGTCGCTGTTATGCGCGGTCGTGGCCGATGGCTTGACCAAGACGAAACATGATCCCAATGCTGAGTTGATAGGTCAGGGGTTGGGGAATATGGCTGCGCCACTATTTGGTGGAATTACAGCAACGGCCGCGATTGCCCGGACGGCCACCAATATCCGCAGTGGCGCCCGGTCCCCGATCGCCGCAGTGATCCACGCATTGGTGGTCCTGCTTGCCGTCATCGCGCTGGCCGGGTTGCTCGGCATGGTACCCATGGCGGCACTGGCGGCCCTTCTCTTCATCATTGCATGGAATATGAGTGAGGCAAGACATGTCCTGCACACACTCCGTTCAGCGCCGCCAGGCGATGTAGCCATCCTCGTTACATGCTTCGGCCTCACTGTCATTTTTGACATGGTATTGGCTGTGGCAGTAGGCATTGGGTTGGCTGCCGCATTGTTCATCAGGCGAATGGCTTCACTGACTCAAACTGATCATGTGGAGACCAAAAACCATCCCACAATCGGAGGGCTCCCTGCTGAAGTGGCAGTATATGACGTCAACGGGCCATTATTTTTCGGGGCTGCGGAAAAGGCATTGAGTTCGCTGCATCTGGCAGATCCCAAAGTGAAGACCATCATTGTTGATATGCACGATGTACCGAGCATGGACGGCACGGCCATTGTTGCGGTCCAGTCACTGATTGCAGAAATGACGCGTCAGGGGGTTGGGCTGATCCTTGTTGGCTTGCAGCCAAGGATAATAACCAAGTTGCGTCGCGCAGGTGTACGCAAGGTGGCGGGATCTCTCACGCACTGCCGAAATTTAACGCAAGCGGGGATGGTGGCTCTGCGTTGGCATAAAGAACTGAGTGATCAAAAATCCGGTGTGGGTGCTGAAGATCACTAACGAGTTTTGGTTCCACATGTCACGGGAAACTCGTCCGCCTGGGAGTGGTACTCCATTCGCGATGAGCGGAGAGTTCCCAGTTGGAAGGGAAGCGCTCGGTGGTGATGGGGCGGTCGTCGGTGTGTCCCTCCACGGCAATCCGTTCCACCTCAGAGCTCAACAACGGGACGAGTGTCTCCAGCAGTCGCCCCCCTCTGGCAAGAGTTCGGCGCGGCCGCTGGAAAAGAGGATCCCCTCGTTCAGCCGCAATTCCACCTACCCGGATGTCTCGGGGCCACATCGTGTCCGGGTCTCTGGCAAGATAGGCACCTTCAACGTCTAGGGATCCGGAACGCGGTATGGCGCACCTGTTACGCATCGTGATGATTCACGGCCATCTTGAGGGGGTGGTCGAGCTGGATGTGGACGGCCACACCAACATCTGTGGCACCAACGCCTCGGGCAAGACCACCCTGCAGCGTCTGGTGCCGGTGTTCTACGGTGAGTTGCCCAACAAGGTGGTGCCCAGAACGCGGCAGAAGTTCGATTCCTTCTACTTGCCGCACCGTAACAGCTATCTGGTCTACGAATACCGTCGTGAAGCGGGCGACGTCTGTCAGGCGATACTCACCCGCAAGAGCGACGGCGGCGTGGAATATCGCTTCGTCAGTGGGCCCTATCGCCCCGAGGACTACCTGGTCACGAGCGAGGGTGGTGTGACCGCACTGGACTATGCCCAGTGGGCCAACGGCCTGCGCCGCCAGGGTGTCGAGGTGTCGCAGAAACTCGCTGCCAGTTCCGAATATCGCGCGGTGATTCAGAACGATTTCACCCAGCAATACGGCAACAGTCGCGAGGCACTGCGCCTACGCCAGATGGCGGCTCGCTTCAGCCTGGTGCGTGCGGGGCAGCGCATCCGTCACATGGAAAAACTGGTCTCGGCGGTGCATGCCAAGGAGGGCAAGATGGACACCCTCAAGACCATGCTGGCGGCCATCTTCGAGGAGGATGGCGTCGAGTTGCCGGTGACCCGCATCCGCAACACCAAGGCCCGGGAGTGGATCGCCCGCATGCGTCAGTCCATGCGTCTGGCCCCTCTGCAACGCACCTTGGGAGAACTGCAGCGGCTCGATCGTGAGGTCGCGGATCTGGAGGTGTCGCTGTGTCAGCTTCGGCCCCAGCTCAAGGCCGACCTCCACCGTGCCGAGCGCGCCGGCGCTGACCTTGAGGGCCGGCTCAATGCGCTGCGACGTGACTTCCAGGAGCGCGATCAGGCCCATGAAGAAGCCCGTGGCGCCCTCAACGACCGCATCAGCGAGCTGGACAGCGAACTGGATCAGACGCGACGCGTGCTCGACGACCTGCAGCGTCAGTTCGAGGCCTTCAAGGAGGCCGACATGCCCGGGCTTGAGCGCGACCTTGAGGCACTGCCCCATTGGCGCGAGGAGTGGCAGCAACTGCGTGATCACCTGGAACTGATGCAGCAGGCGGCGCAGGAGAGCAGGGTACGCCTGAATGCCCGGCTGGTGGAGCTTGGCGACCTGCTCGAACGCCGCGGCGATGAGACCCAGGCGCGCATCGATGCCCTCGACAAGGAGAAGGAAGCCTGCCGAGCGGCCCGGAGTGAAAAGGAACAGCGCCTAGAGACCGACTATCAGGACCGCCGAAAGGCACTGGATGATGGTTACCGCAGCCGCCTGGATGAGGGCGCCACCCGGCTTGCCGAACTCAAGGCCCAGCTGGCCCATGACAGCCAGACAACCGAGGAGGCCCACGAGGCCCAGCAGGTCCAGGCCCGGGTCGACCAGGCTCAGAGCGAACAAAGTGCGGCCGCCGCCGCAGTGGAGGCGGTACGCGGCGAACTCGAGGCGCGCAAGCGTGAACGCGATCCTGCCGAGCAGGATCTGGAGCTTGCCCGTCAGCAGTGCTCCCGGGCCGAACTGCGCCTTGATGGGTTGCTGATCCAGCGGGATCCTGCCCAGGGCAGCCTGCGCCATTTTCTGCGCCACCACCGCCCGGGTTGGGAGCAGAGTCTCGGCAAGGTGATCGCCCCGGAACTGCTTGAGCGCCGCGACCTGGCCCCGCAGTTCAACGACGCTGCCAGCGATGATCTTTATGGGCTGGTGGTGGATCTCGCTGCCATCGCCCTGCCGGATCATGCCTGGGATGAGACCACCTTGCTGGCCGAGATCGAGACTGCCCAGCAGGCACTGAACCAGGCGGGAAAGGCCAAAGAGGCGGCCGAGAAGGCGCTCAAGGCCCATAACGATAAGGTGCAGGAGGCCTCTGCACGCCTCGATCGTGCCCGCACCGCACACCGCCACGCCGCTGAAGAGGTGGACTATGCCCTGCAGGCGCGCAGCCAGTGCCAACAGCGCCACGATGCGGCCCGTCAGGCACGTCGGGCTGCCTGCCGCGAGGCCCTCGAAGAACAGGAGACTCTGCAGCAGGCACTGAATGAGGAGCGGGAGCAGTCACTGCAGGCGCTGGCCGAAACCCACCATGCTCAGAGCCGGGCGCTCAACGACGAATTCCAGGGGCTTCTCGCCGGTTTTGATGAGCAAATCGCCCAGCATCGGTGCCAGTTGGCCGAATTCAAGAAAGAAAACCGCCGTCAGCGCGAGGAGCTCGAGGCCGCCTTCGAGCGTGAATTGGCCGAGCAGGGCGTGGACACCGCCAGCCTCAACGAGACCCGCTCACGCTCTAAAGCACTAGAGCAACGTATTCGTCAGACCGAGGGCCGTCGTGAGGAACTCGAAGCCTACACGCGCTTCATGCGGGTGGACTGGGGCGAGCGCAAGCCGCACCTGATAGCCCGGCAGACCGAGCTTGGTCGCGAGCACCAGAGCGCCATCCGCGAGCGGGAGCAGCTCAAGCAGCAGTTCGAGACGGCTCGGAAAGAACATCGGGCAGCGATCGCTGATCTCGAGAAACGTCGCGCTGCTGAACAGCAGCTGGTCGACACCCTCGCACCGCTGCTCACCCGGCTCGATGCGCTGCACCTGGACTACGCGCCGGCATCCCAGGGCGAGGTTCCAGGGGATGTCTCAGAGCGCATCGAGCGCGTCCGTCAGGGGCTGGCGGATCACGTTCGCACCCAGGACGAACTGCGTCAGGGCTGTCAGAACATGGAGTCCGACCTCATCAAGGGCGCCAGTGCGGATTTTCATGAGACCCTGGATGCGGAGCGCGCCCGGCTTGAAGACACCAGCCCCCGGCGCATGCTCGGCGTACTGGCGGGCATGCTCCAGTTGCTGGAGGGCCGACAGGAGCAACTCCAGCAGGAAGGACGCAACATGGGGGACGACCTGGACAAATTCTTCACCGTGTTCCGCGACCTCAACCGACGCATCAACGCCCAGAGCCGACGCCTCTCCGACGAGGTGGCCGATGACCTCAAGCTGGAGGGCATCGGCCGCGCCGAGGTGAAGATCCAGTCCACCATCGATGAGCTGGGTTTCTGGGAGCCGCTCAAGCGCTTCACCCAGCACTACCGGGAGTGGCGTGACTCCGGCCAGCCGCTGCCGGGCGACGATTATCTGGATGCCCTGGCCGACGTGGTGGAGTTGTTGCGTAGCGATCAGCAGTACAGCTTCGAGAGTCTGTTGCGCCTGGAGCTCCACCTGAACGAGGGGGGCACGGACCTGGTGATCAAGAGCGACCGCCAGTTGCTGGAGTCCTCCAGTCACGGCATGGCCTACCTGATCCTCTGCAAGTTCCTGCTGGCCTTCACCCGGTTGCTGCGCGGCGAAGCCCAAGTGACCATTCACTGGCCCATCGACGAGATCGGTACCCTGGCTTATCCCAACGTGGAGAAGATCTTCAACGCTTGCGACAACAACCGCATCCATATTGTCGGCGCCTTCCCCAACCCGGAGTCGGACGTGCTGCTGCTGTTCCACAACCGCTACCTGATTGACCGCGATGCGTCGGACTCCGGCAAACGCCGGCTCAAGCGCATCGAACCGCGCCTGAGCCGCCTGGCTCAGCGCCTTCAGGCCCGCGCCGAGGAGGTGGCGCCATGATCGAACAGGGTCCCTTGCTGGAGCGCCTGCTGGCCGGCGATTTCATCTGCGCGGTGAGTGACGAGGCCGCCTTTCGTCATCTTCAGGATGAGTCGATCCGCGAACAGATCGACGCCTACCTGCGTCCGCTCAATCGTCGCCTGGCCACCAACACCGACGGCACGGTTTACTTCCTCGCCTGGCTGCGGCTCGATGAGGCCGCCCGGGAGCAGCTTTCGCGCCAGCTGGGCGACACCGTGGGGAGCCTGATGCCGATGCTGGAGTGGTTGCAGTGGGTACAGGAGGCATTGGGCCGTGATGGCCTGGCGGGCCCCGGTGACGTGCTCAAGCCCGCCGACTTCAGCTCCCGTTGCGAGGACCACCAGGGCTTGCGTGAGCGCCTGGAGCGGCTGGCCTCCGACCCCTTCTTCGGCTCCCAGAGTGACCAGCTGGACGCCCAGCTCAAGCAGGTCTTCAAGCGCCTCAAGGAACACGGTTACCTGCAGCAGCCCCATGCCGATCGCCAGTACTACGTGGTGACCGGCAAGATCGACTACCTGATCGACCTGGTCCGATTCATCCGCGATGAGGAGAATCTGCCCATCGAAGATCAGGCGCCCACTCAACAGAGCCTGCTATGAGCGGCAGCGATCCCCATGCCCTGGAGAGCCGGCTGATCAGCACCGGTGTCGAGCGCCTGGCGCTGCTGGGCAAGCATGCCGAGACGCTGATGGCCGGCTACGCCTGCGATGAGGTGCCGCTGGAAGGGTTGAGCACCACCGCGCTGAATCGACTGTTGGCGGCGCGCATCCTGTGGCGGCCCGACGAACACAGTGGCGTCAAGCTGGCCCCCAAAGTGCGTGAGCTGATCGCCGAGATGCTGGCCGACGAGACCCGTCGCCACGTCAATGCCGACGTGGCCGAGACGCTCGAGCTGGTGCGCACGCTGGTGCAGAGCTATCGGGAGGCCCGCGACGCTGGCGAGTACTGGCGTCAGGAACAGCAGCTTCTGCGCCTGCGCCAGGAGGTGGACGACCTGAACGGCCGCTTTGCCGACGCCATCGACAGCCTGTGGCGGCGGCTCAACAGCGACTTTGGTTTCGTCAGTCGCCTGGGCGACAAGATCCGCGAGAACGAGCGCGCCCAGAAACAGATCGTGCGCCTGCTGGACGGCCTGGAACTGATCAAATTCGACGAACTGATCGAATTGGTGGGCAGCGATGGCGCCCTGCGCAAGCTACTGGTCAGCGGTCTGCAGCAGCAACTCACCCACCACTACACCAGCCTGCGGGAGGTGCAGCGGCGGCTGATCGAGCTGATGGCGCGCTTCCGTCAACAGCAGGCGCGCAGCCGCCTGGTGGCCGGCATGGTCGGGTTTTTGCGTGAGCACCCGAACTTCGTGCCCGGCAACTACGCCCTGCGCAGCCAGGTGCCGGAACTGATCAATCGGGCAGCGCCCATCATGCCCGCGGGTGCCGTGGCCCTGGACCACGATGCTGATGCCCGTCTGGTCGCTGAGCTGATTCACCACCTGCCTCGGCCCGCATCACGCCCGGAGCCGGTCACTGCCGCCGGCGCCGCCGAACTGCCCGAGGACACCCGGGTGACCGCACGCCAGCAGGCCCTCAGGGAGGATGTGGAGGGGTTCTACCTGGCGGTGGTGGATCATGACGGTGAGGCGCTGAGCGCGCTGGCGTATCTGCAGGAAAGTGATCTGGAGTGGGACCCGGAGATCTGGCTTTTCCAGGTGATCGCCGATTATCAGGGTCTGCCTGGCAGTGAACAGCGTGCCTTCCGGTTGCGTCAGGTGGAAACCCAGGCCAGCCCCTTCAACCATCTGTATCTGATCCACGATGTGCAACTGCAATTGGCACTGCTGCCGGCATGAGCCTGTCACCGGTTGCTTACAGGGTGCTCCGTGAAGTGCGCAAGAAGCTGCGCCATGAGCCCTGCGTGGACAAATCCCGCCGTGGCAAGGTCATGGCGGAGATCGAGGCCTGGTGCCATGAGCACGATGTGGTGCTGGGCATGCGGTGTTCCAACCGAACCTTGCGCTTCGACCGCGAACTGCTGGCGCAGATCAACGAAGCCCTGGTGGCCTCGGGGCTACCGAGCATTGAGGCGAACCTCAGCGGCCTGACGACTGCCGAGCAGGCCCGCCACGGCAACCGTGAGGAGAAGGGTGTACGCGAAAGTCCGCGGGACCATCGCGTGCTGGTCAGCCTGCCCGCCGCCACCCCGCTGCCGGGTATCGCCCCGGCACCCCGGGACGTCCATGATCTTGACTGGCGCCATATCGACCTCTCCGCCTTCGATGTCCTCGTGCAGGTGGAGAACCTGGACAGCTTCTACGACCTGGCCCCCGACCTTCCCGCGTTGGCGCGCTGGTCCCGTCCACTGCCGCTCTATCGTGGCGACAGTCATTATGGTGGTGGCTTTGCCAGGTTGGGCCAGGCCTGGGCCAGCACGGGCAGGCCGCATGTTTACTTCGGCGATTTTGATGTGGCTGGCCTTCACAACGCCCTGAGCAGCGGCGCCACCGATCTGCTGCTGCCCCCCATCGCCTGGTTGGCCGAGCATGCCACAGTCGAGCACCTGCCGGCAGAGCAGCAGCCCTACCAGCCCACCCTGCGTGACCACGCGGCTCGCCTGCCCTCGGGGCACCCTCTTGCTGGCTATCTGGCCATCCTGCTTCAGCAGCAGCGCGGCCTGCGCCAACAATGGTTCGGTGCCCGCCTGGCGGCTGTTGCGGTGTTTGCCTAGAGCGGCTGCCTGGTCGGGCGGATGATGATCTCGTTCACGTCGACATCCGCTGGTTGCTCGATGGCGTAGATGATCGCCCGGGCGATGGCATCGGCATCGATGGCCATCTCGTAGAGCTCATTCACGCCCTTGGCGGTGTCGGGGTCGCTGATGGTGGACGTCAGTTCGGTGGCCACGGCTCCGGGCGAGATGTTGGTGGAGCGGATCTCCTCGCCGCCTTCCTGGCGAATCCCTTCGGACAGTGCCTTGACGGCATACTTGGTGGCACAGTAGACCGCCGCCGAGGGGAAGACCACATGACCGGCCACGGAGGATAGATTGATGATGTGGCCCGAATGCTGCTCGCGCATGGTTGGCAGCACCGCGGCGATGCCGTAGAGCACGCCCTTGATGTTGACGTCGACCATCTGCTCCCATTCGTCGACCTTGAGTTGATCGAGCGGGGACAGCGGCATCAGGCCGGCATTGTTGATCAGTACGTCGATGCGGCCATAGGTCTCCTTGGCCGCGGCGGCCAGCGCCTCAACCTGATCGCGGTCGGTCACGTCGGTGACGCGGTAGATGGCCTCGCCGCCCTGTTCGACGATGGCATCCACCAGTGATTTGAGGCGATCCTCACGGCGGGCACCGAGGACGAGTTTTGCCCCGCCCTTGGCCAGGCGATGGGCGGCGGCTTCGCCGAGGCCACTGCTGGCACCGGTAATGATGACGACCTTGCCATTGATCTCTGACATGGGTGCTACTCCTCTGGATCGGGAAAAATCCCTGCAAGCGCATCACGTGGAGCGTGATCGCGGCAGGAAAATCGATTTTACGTTAACAACCCCTCATGCTGCTTGGGGGCGGGTCGAGCCACATCTGTGCCTGAGTCGGTAGCGTGCCATACTTCTGGTTGATGACTTGGCGTATCTTTGAGTGCTGGCATTCGGCTTCACAGGGAGGGATATCGGCGTGGTCTGTTTCTTGCCGGGCGAGTTACTGTACGGGCAGAGCCGAAATGGAGGAACTCCTCGATGTGACGGGCCGTTGTGGGTTCGAACCGGGGGTGTTTCCTGGTCTCGGGTGGCCAGACTCATTTGCGCCACGCTGCTGTGCTGCGCCGTCTTCACATTCGACTCAGCGGCTGCCCAGCCGTCCGGTAGCGAGGATCGGTCGGTCCGATCCACTCTCTCCGATGGTACACCCGAGCCCCCGGGTAGAGTCGAGGTCCAGCCCATTGCCAGGGATGACCAGATCCGGCAACGGATCACGGATATCCTTGGTGCGACAGGCTGGTTCAGCGGGCCCGAAGTGAGTGTCCGGGAAGGAATCGTGTTCCTGGAAGGAACGACGGAAAATGACGAGGCCAGGCAGTGGGCCGGAGAGTTGGCGAAGAATACACAAGGTGTCGTGGCCGTTGTCAATGAAATCGAGGTGGCTCCCAGCACGGTTTGGGATTTCAATCCAGCCTTTCGGGTATTGAGTGATCTAGCACGCGGTCTCGTTCGATCGCTGCCGCTGATCGTGGTGGCGGTGAGCGTCATTGTGGTTTCTTGGATCCTCGCCAGGTTAACGGTGTTCATCCTGCGTCGCCGACTTCGAGCGCGTCCCCTCAGCCAGCTCTTGCGCGAAGTATTGGCTCGGGCAGGTGGCATACTGGTCATGCTTGCCGGCTTGTACCTTGTGCTGCGGATCGCCGGACTTACACAACTGGCGCTGACAGTGGTGGGTGGCACAGGCCTGATCGGGCTGGTGGTGGGCATCGCATTTCGTGACATTACCGAGAATTTTCTTGCCAGTCTCTTTCTGAGCCTGCAGCAGCCGTTTCGTGAGGGCGATCTGGTCGAAGTGGCCAGTGTCACGGGTTACGTCCAGCGACTGACTTCCCGCACCACTATTCTGATGACACTCGACGGCAATCAAGTGCAAGTCCCCAACTCAACCGTTTTCAAGAGCACACTCCGTAACTTCACAAGCAATCCTGATCGCCGTGATGATTTCATCGTGGGGATCGGCTACAAGAATTCCATCCCGTTTGCTCAGGAAGTCGCCTTGAAGGTGCTCGCTGAACATCCGGCCGTCTTGAATGAGCCCGAACCCATGGTGCTGGTGGAAGATCTTGGATCGGCCACGGTCAACCTGCGTGTGTATTTCTGGCTCGATGGTGGTCGCCACAGCTGGGTGAAAGTGAAATCGTCCGTCATTCGACTCGTCAAACGGGCCTTTCAGGATGCAGGCATCTCACTGGCGGACACGGCTAACGAAGTCATCTTCCCTCACAGCATGCCTGTACCTGTACGCACGATAGAGGGTGAACAGGCTGCGGACCCCGTCGACTCCACTCTGACGAGGCCGTCTGCCGAACCCAAGACCGTCGCAACCAAGGCAGAAGCAGGCCTGCAAAGTGAAGCCAGGGAGATCCAGAAACAGGCGCGCCGGTCCTGGACCCCCGGGGAGAATCTCTTGACGCCCCCCGATACCAAGTGAAGGCGCGAGCCAATCGATCAAGACACCGTCTCCCCATCATCTTCATCTTCTCCGCTACTGTAGGTCTCAGTCTGAAACCAGACGCTCGCCGGACCTCCCGGGCACCAGGAAGCGGGTCTTGAAGAGTTCCGCCGGCAGCGCCTCGCTGACGAGGTAGCCCTGCAACTCGTCGCAACCCAGCAGGCGCAGCAGGCGCGACTGCTCCTCCGTCTCCACGCCCTCCGCCACCGCATTGTGAGGCTCTCGGTGATCTCAAGCTCGAGGCCTGCCGCGGCGCGCGCATCGACGGCGAGTGCCTGCTCCAGCTCAGCGATGAAGCCGACGCTGCGTAGCTGCAGTGCCGATACGTTGACCGCAACACGCACCGCAGGCAGCCCTTTCTCCAGCCAGCTCAGGTAGTCTGCGATCGCCTTGCGCAGCGCCCAGCGGCCCACCTCGTAGATCAGCCCCGTTTCCTCCAGCACCGGGATGAACTGACTTGGCGGCACCTGCCCGGTGCGCGGATCGTTCCAGCGGATCAGCGCCTCGGCGCTGACGAGCTTGCCGCTGGCAAAGCTCACCTTGGGCTGGTAGTGCAGCACGAACTCCTCCCGGTCGATCGCCTGGCGTAGCTGGTTTTCCAGGATCAATTTGCCGGCCATGGCCTTGGTCATCTTGTGCGAATAGAAGAGGTAGCGGTCGCCGCCCGCCTTGGCATTCTTCAGCGCCGCCTCGGCGTTCAGGAACAGGGCGTCGGCCTCCTTGCCGTCCTGGGGAAACAGCGCCACGCCAGTTCTCGCGGCCACGCGATAGGTGTCGTCCTTCAGGTTGAACGATCGATCCTGAAAAACCGCCATCAACTTCTCCAGCACCCGCGCCACGTCCACTTCGCTGCGGACTTTGGGAAGCACCATCGCGAACTGGTCTGCACCAATCCGTGAGAGCAGGCTGGCATCTCCGATGCCGTGGGTGAGCCACTGGGCCACGTGTCGCAGTAAGGCGTCCCCCGCCGGGCGGCCGAGGCTGTCATTGAAATATTTGAACCGCTCCAGGTCCACCAGAAAGAGGGCGAGAGAATGCCCAGCGGCTGCGGCGGTCTTCATGTACTGCGATACGCGCTCGATGAAAAGGTTGCGGTTCGCGAGCCCGGTGAGTTCATCGTAGTAAGCGAGGTAGGCGAGCCGGGGGGCACGTGAGCACGGTCAGGTGTTGCCTGTGTCCGGGGTCTTGGCGTTCACCAGTAATTGCTCCACCGCCTCGGCTGGTACCGGGCGGCTGAACAGGTAGCCCTGTCCCTGCAGGCAGCCATGATCCAGCAGGAAATCCCGTTGCACGGTGTTTTCAATGCCCTCGGCAATGACCTTCATGCCGAGCGTCTCGCCCAGCCCAATAATGGCCCGGATGATGGCGGCATCCTCGGGGTGGTTTGCGGGGTCAACCTTCATGTCGGAAACGAAGGATTGATCGATCTTGATGGCATGTACTGGCAGGCGCTTGAGATAATTGAGCGAGGAATAGGCGGTACCAAAGTCATCGATGGAGACGCGCACCCCATGGCCATTGAGGTCGGTCAGGATGCGGATGGTCTGCTCAACGGAACTCATGGCTGCACTCTCGGTGATCTCGATCTCCAGGTCACAGGCGTCCAGACCCGTGTTGTTCAGCGCGGCTAGAATGCGTTCGATGATATCGGGCTGCTGGAACTCGCGAGCCGACAGGTTGACCGCCACGGGCACCGTGGGAATGCCCCGGGCCTTCCAGGCGCGAATCTGTTCGCAGGCTTGCCGCAGGATCCGAGGCCCCAGGGCGAGGATGAATCCGGTCTCTTCCGCCAAGGGGATGAAACGCCCCGGTGAGATCATGCCCCATTGAGGGTGACGCCAGCGCACCAGGGCTTCCAGGCTGAGCACGCACCCACTGACCAGATCCACTCGGGGCTGGTAAACAAGATGGAATTCATTTCGTTCCAGCGCCTGGCGCATGGCCTGGTCCAGTTCCATGCGTTCCTGAAGTGCCGCGTCCATTTCCGAGGTGTAAAAATGATAACAACGTCGACCCTCGGCCTTGGCGCGATACATGGCTGCATCGGCATGACGTATCAGCTCCTCGGGGCGATCACTGTCGCCAGGGTAGACGGCGATGCCCATGCTCACGGTTACGAACACCTGGTGGGAGTGCAGTGACACGGGGCGACTCAGCTCCGCCTGAAGCTTTTCGATCACCGGGATCACTCCCTGCACATGCTTGAGCTTGGATAGCAGCAAGATGAACTCATCCCCGCCGAAACGGGCCACCGTGTCTCCCTCGCGCAGCAGGGCGCGCAGGCGTTGAGCGATCTGTGTCAGCAATTGGTCGCCCTGGGCATGACCCAGGGAGTCGTTGACCACCTTGAAATCATCCAGGTCGATGAAGACCACAGCCAGGGCATGCTGGTCCCGCCGGGCCTGGGCGATTGCCTGACCGATCCGATCCAGCATCACGCTGCGATTGGGCAAGCCGGTCAGTGGGTCGTGAAAGGCGAGGTATTCCAGGCGCTCGGTCAGGGCGCGCTTATCGGAGATATCCTCCGCCAGCTTGATGTAGTGCGTCACCTTGCCCTGAGCGTCCCGGATGGGTGAGATCCTCGCCTGCTCCCAGTAGGGCTCACCCGAGCGCGTGCGATTGTTGAACTCGCCCTCCCAGGTTTCGCCGCTGCGGATGCTTTTCCATAGTGGGTGATATTTTTTGATGTTGTTGTCGCTGTAGCGCAGTATTCCCGGACGCCGCCCCAGGACCTCCTCACGTGAAAAACCGCTGATGTCACAGAACCGCTGGTTCACGTACTCAATCACGCCATCAGTGTTGGTGATCATCACCACTGCGGGGCTTTGCTCCACCGCATAGGCCAGTCGCTCGCTGTGTTCCTGGGCGAGTTTGCGCTCGGTGATGTCCAGGCTGGAACCCAGGATCTTGCTCAAGCGTCCATCCACGCCATAAACGGGGGAGGCTTGATAGAGGATCCACCGCCATTCGCCAGCCTGATGGCGCATGCGCACCTCGATACGAAATCGCCCCGTTGGCTGACGCGTGTACTGCTCAAAGAGACGAATATCCTCTTCCTGTTCGTCCGGATGAATCAACGATCGCCAAACCTCCAGATCATTGGGCAGTTCGTGATCCTGGTAGCCGAGTTGTGCCTTGAGTTCCCGTGAGAGCATCACGGTTCCGTCGGGTTTCCACTCGAACAAGCCCACGTTGCCACCCTGTACCGCCTCCCATAGCCATTCCTGATCCCGGAGTCGTGCCGTCATGTCCATGTCCATGCAGTAAAGGCGTGAGCCATCCTTGGCATGGGGCACCAGCACATGGCAGGAGAGCACTCTCACGGGGTGTCCCTCCCGATGGCGCAGGACCAGCATCTCCGAGGGGGGCAGATTGACGCCTTCACGCACCTGTCGCATGCGCTGGGCAAAGATATCTAGATCCTCCGGCGGAATGATGAGGTCTGCCAGGTTGGCGCCCAGGGCCTCATGGGCAGAATAGCCATACAGATGCTCGCTGGCGGGATTCCAGTAAACCACCGTTCCATCCAGCCGGTAACCCTGAATGGAGATGTCCGGCACGGTATCCAGGAGCTGGGTCAGGCTTGCCTCATTGTCCCGCAGGGCTTCCTCGGCCTCACGGTTTGTGAGGTCTGGAGGGGCGGCGCGGCAGTCATCCGGTGTTCGGGGGGCATCTCCAGATCGCGTGACGCGAAGGCGCAACCATGCGAGGGTATCCCGCAGAATGGCCTGAGTTCGCTCGCGTAAGCGCTTGCTGTCCACGCTGGTTGTCCGGTTGAAGCTGATCCGCAAGGGTAACGCGAGCCGGGCAGCAGTCACAGTCCTTCGGTCTTCGTCATTGGCCTTCACTCTTGACGGGGCCCCGTGCAATCACGCGCAATGGAGTGCAACACCAGTCAACGACCTTAATGGCAACAGGAGGCAGCATGGAAACCACCACGCTCGCGAACATCCCTTTCGAGGCCTCACGTATTGCTCTGGGCACCTGGGCGATCGGCGGCTGGATGTGGGGTGGCACCGATGACGAAACCTCCATCGGTACCATTCATGCCGCCCTGGATCAGGGTATCAACCTCATCGATACGGCGCCCGTTTACGGTTTTGGCAAGTCCGAGGAACTGGTGGGCGAGGCCATCCGCCGCCGCGGTGGTCGCGACCGCATCCTCATTGCCACCAAGGTGGGCCTGGAGTGGACCGCAGAGGAGGCCGTCTTCCGTAACGCGGGCGCCGAGCGCATCCGCGCGGAGGTGGAGGACTCCCTTCGCCGGCTACAGACGGATTACATCGACCTCTATCAGGTCCACTGGCCCGACCCGACGATTCCTGTTGAGGAGACGGCCGAGGCCATGGCCCGGCTGTTGCAGGAGGGCAAGATACGCGCCGTGGGCGTGAGCAACTTCAGCCCCGCACAGATGGATGCCTTTCGCCAGGTCGGCCCGCTGCATACCTGCCAGCCGCCCTATAACCTCTTCGAGCGGGGTATCGAGGCGGATGTGTTGCCCTACTGCCGCGATAATGGTATCGGCGTCCTTGCCTACGGTGCGCTCTGCCGTGGCCTGCTCAGCGGTCGTATGGGACCTGATACCACCTTTGAAGGCGACGACCTGCGTCAGTCCGACCCCAAGTTCCAGGCGCCGCGCTTTGCCCAGTACCTGTCCGCGGTCCAGGCCCTGCAGGGGTTCGCCCGGGATCGCTTCGGCAGCGATGTTCTGCATCTGGCCGTGCGCTGGTTGCTGGATCAAGGCGCGGATATTGCCCTCTGGGGCGCCCGCCGCCCCGACCAGGTGGCCTCTGTCCACCGTGTGACCGATTTGAAACTGACTCCGGAAGATCGTGAAGAGATCGACCGCATCCTCGGCACCCACGTCACCGATCCGGTGGGCCCTGAGTTCATGGCACCCCCCGCGCGTTCAGGTCATTAACGATCGGTCGCGGGAGCAACCCGCGCCGTGCGGGCCAGAGGAAACCCCGTGCCTGGGATGGGGTCTACACGCTTACGGTCTACCCGATGAGGAGAAGGCGATGAATGCCAGCAAAATATTGAACCAGCTGCTGCAGCAGGCTGGTGGTCAATCAATGGGCTCTCAACGGGGCGGTGGAGGGGCAGACATCAACGGGTTGCTGGGAGGGTTTTCCCGTCAGTTGGGTGGCGGCGGGGGTACTGGGTCCGCCCAGCAGGGGGGCGGTTTGGGCCTGGATATGAAGAGCCTGCTGGGCGGCGGTGCCCTGGGATTGCTGGTGGGTTCCAAACGTGGTCGCAAGCTGGGTGGGAAGGCACTGAAATACGGCGCACTTGTTGGCGTTGGGGCGCTGGCCTTGAAGGCCTGGCAGAACGCACAAGGGGCTAACAACGCCGCGCCGGCGGACGGCCAGCCGATGGAGCGCCTGGCTGATCAGCCTCGTGAGCGTCGAAGTCTTGAACTCCTGCAGGCCATGATCATGGCGGCCCGTGCCGATGGTCACATTGATGATCAGGAGCGCGCACTGATCACTGAACAGATCGATGCGCTGGGGGCAGATCAGGAATTGCATGCCTGGACTGAGCGTCAGCTTCGTGAGCCACTGGATGCCCAGGCCCTGGCGGCCCAGGTGGATTCACCTCAGGCAGCGCGCGAGGTGTATCTGGTCAGCGTCGCGGTGGTGAATGAGCAAAACCCCATGGAGCGCGCCTGGCTCGATCAACTGGCCCGGGCGCTTGCATTGCCCAAAGAGGTTGTGGATGAGTTGGAACGTCTTGGTCGTGATGAAGCGACAGGAGTACCATAGCGGCGTTTAATCGTTTCGAGCCAGCCATGAAGAAAAAAATTCTCGTTGTCCTGATCATTGTTGTGATTGCTGTTGTGTCTTTCACCTGGTTTCGGTGGGGGCCGAACTCGTGGGAGGTGCAGATTACCGGCACTACTGGCGATGGAAGGGACATCCAGTATCGTATTGAGTCGGTCTATGCTGGCACCTCCAAGACACTGATCTTCCGCAATGAGGATGCTGGATTCCTTCCGCCGTATTTCAAATTCGACTCGGCGGACCTGCAGTCTGTTGCACGTCGGGTGAAGGAGCAGTGCCCGGAAGTCCCCGTGGTGGTCAACGGTTACGGCTGGCGTATTTCGTTTATGAGCATGTTCCCCAATGCCACCTCCATTGAGGCGCCGGATCGTTGTCTACAGGCAGTATCGCGCTCCCCGGATTCGGAACCTGATAACCCATAGGCTGGATGCACCGCATGATCAAGCTTCGAACCTACGTCTTCATGGACTCGCTCCAGCCGCAGTTGGCCGAATACATGGCCACCGTCTCCCAGGGGTTTTTGCCGGTGCCTGGGGATGCCTGCCTGTGGATCGAGGTATCGCCGGGGATGGCCGTACATCGGCTCACCGATATGGCATTGAAGGCGACGCGGGTGCGACTGGCCCAGCAGGTGGTGGAGCGGGCCTATGGCTCCATGGTGATCCATCAGCGAGATCAGAGCGACGTGCGCGAGGCCGGACGCATGCTGCTCTCCCGATTGGGGGCTCGCCAGGAGGATCGAGAGACCTGTCGGGTGGCTTGGCAGGAGGTGATTCGCGGGATCACGCCGGACCATAGCGTGCTCATCAACCGCCAGAATCGTCGTGGCTCCATGATCTTGCCGGGGCAAAGCATGTTCATCCTGGAGACCGAGCCGGCGGGTTACGTGGTGTATGCCGCCAACCAGGCGGAGAAGGCTGCCAGCATTCAGCTGATCGATGTGCGGGCGGTGGGTGCCTTCGGTCGGCTCACGTTTTCGGGCAGCGAGGCGGATGTGGACGAGGCCGCGCAGGCGGCCCTGGCGGCCATCGAAAGCCCCGCCGGGATCTGAACCGAACGACTCCAACTGAACAAGGGAGCCTGGCCATGCATCGTCGGGAACTGCTGGGGCTTCTGTCCCGCCATCAAACGCGCTTCATCGAAGAGTCGGCTCATCTGGATCGCGCTCGGGCCTTTGTTGACGCCCATGAGGATTGTTTCCACTGCGACCTCTGGCCGGGGCATGTCACCGGCTCGGCCTGGGTGGTCAGCTCCGACCGACACCAGGTTTTGTTGATGCATCATCGCAAGCACGACCAGTGGTTCCAGCCCGGGGGGCATGCTGATGGCGATGCCGACATCCTGAGGGTGGCCCTTCGCGAAACTGCCGAGGAGACCGGCGTGGAGCCGAGCCATATTCGCCTGGTGAGTGAGGCAATCTTCGATCTCGACATCCATGTGATCCCGGCCAGTCCCCGCGGCCCGCGGCATGAACATTTCGACGTGCGTTTTCTGGTGGAGATGGATGATGACATGCCCATCCCCGGCAATGATGAGTCTCACCAGGTTATCTGGGTGCCATTGATGCATGTTTCCCGCTACAACAACAATCGATCCACCTATCGCATGGTGGAAAAGACACGCCGCCTGCGCAGCGTGCTCGAGGCCTGCGCCTGAGCCGGCTAAAACGGTAGGCGCAGGGCTGCGAGACGCCACCAGAAAAGATTGTCACGGTACAGCACCATGTCCACGGTTTCGCCATCTTCCTCGGCAATACTGATCACAAAGCGGTCGAATGCCTCGTAGCCCATGGAGATCTGCACATCGTCCCGCGGCTCAAGTTCCATACCCTTCGTGCCGTCTGCCACGGGCATGTAGCCGCGCAGGATGGCGCCCACTGCCGCGGGGGAGACCACAGCATCCACCAACGGCCTGAGCAGGGCGTCTGCCACGGCCAGGCCCATGGCAGCGAAGGGGCTGTCGCGCATGGCCTGGTTGAGTTCACCGGACAATGAGTCGCGGAGGGCCTCGTGCACATCCTCACGTACCGCTGGGAAATCCACATAGCGGGACAGGCGATCGGTGTCTCGGGCTTCGGCCGCTTCCCGCATCTGATCCACGGCGTGATAAGGAGAGTAGAACACGCCGATGACCATGGCCAGCAGGCCCAGGACGGTCAGGGGTTTGATGAGCATCTTCATGGCGGTGAGGGTCCGAGAGGTTGCAGCGGTGATACTGGGCGCCCGGATTGCCGCGGGCAGGAGCGTGACGCTCAGTCTCATTCAAAGGGCGGTATTCTCCGGATCGAGACGAGAGTGTCAAAGCCTGTTTGAGCCAGTGCTCAATAGATGGCGCCGCCGGATTCCACGTAGGCCTGCAGGATCTGGGTGGCCTCGGGCCGTAATACATCCCGTTGCACCTGGATGCCGCGCTGGGTGAGTGTTTCGGTCCAGTGGTCGGGTTTGGCCCCTTCGTCAAAGCCGATCTCGCGCACATCCTCATCCCGGGCGCCGCAGATCACCCGGGAGACCCCGGACCAGGGGATGGCCCCCAGGCACATGGCGCAGGGCTCGGCGGAGGTGACCAGGGTGTGATGCAGTCGGCCGCCATCACTTAGATCGTGGTTGCCGAGGCGTTTTTGTGCCAGGGCCATGGCCACCATCTCTGCATGCAGGATGGAGCAATGGGCGCTGGTCACGAGGTTCAGGCCCGGCGCCACCAAGTGCCCCTCGGCATCGAACACTGCGGCGCCGAAAGGCCCGCCGCTGCCTTGAGTGACGTTCTCTCTGGCCAGCGAGATCACGAAGCGCATCTGATCCTCCTCGTGATGCAGCGGCATCCAGTCTCCGCTCAGCTTCTCCAGCAGCCACTCGGGCAACCGTATCTTCAGCTCTGGCATGTCCATGATGATCTCAAGACCCGTGTCAGTGCATCTGGGTGGACATGATGCCGCATTCACGCTTTGGGGAACACTGGCCAGTTGGGTTGTGTGTCAATTGCTCGCACATGGTTTCATGTGCCCGGTCTTTCCGTGCCCTGATTTTTCGGAATGCGACGCGGCTTGATCAGGTTGTCCCACCAGGGCCGAAGCACCTTGACCCCAGGGCCGGTCCTTTCCCAACGCCCATTGGGATGACGAATCCAGTTGGGTTGGTTGGGAAGTTTTTCTAGGTCGAGGCGGTACCAGAACCAGCCGAGATGCCGTCGCATCGCGTCACGGTCCCCGTCATATTCCTCGTTGCAAATCGCCTGTTCTGTTTGCTGGATCTCTCGGAGAATGCCTTTGTCAGGTGGCTGGGTCATAAAAGCTACAATGTAGCGGTAGATGGCTTCCGCTTCTGCGGAGTTGTAATGTCTTACATGGAGTCCTTGTAGAAATATTAAGCGGCCAATTCCATACGGTCCTGGAACCTCGCCCTTTTTTCCATCTAGCGGCGGTGGTACAAGTGTGATATTGGTGTTTGAGTAGGTGTTTAGCCTGGTTAAGTAATTTTCATCAAAAATAAAGAAGGAAGTGTCTTTCCATCTTATGGAGTCGTGTCTGGAGGTGAATTTTTTCGGGATGTACGTCAATTGGTTAGATCGGCCAAAAACTATGAAGCGGTTTGCGGGAATTCTTAGAGATATCCACGATAATGCTACCCCAAGAGGCAAGATTCCCAGTGAGGCTGCGGCTATGCTTAACTTTTGATCAATGATCGAAGTAAGTGTTACTGAGATGGCGGTTATGACGATTCCCACTCCAATAGTGAAAAAAGTGATGGTTCCTGTGAAGTGTCCATAGATCAAAAGGTCTCCTTCTTCCCAGCTTGGGCTAGGCCAATGGGTGGCTATGTCATTGTCTTGGGTTTTGATATTACTGGAGAGAATGGCCTCGTCATGTTCGCTTGAGAATCCTACATTATTTCTATTGTTGGCTAGTTCTAGCCATGGTGATGAGCCTTTAGCTCTGATAATTGCCATTATTTATGCTCCCGGTTGGTGTGCTGGGTGCGATTATTGATAGTGTTATTTTGTTTGGGGTGCAGATATTTTAGGCATGCCTAGGCGTCTTAGCCTATTTGCCTCGTGTGTTGACATTGTGCTGGATTCTGTGTCATTGCCGGGCCATTTCAGTGTTCGAGTGATTTGTAGTTCTTCGTTTGCTGGGGTGGTGTTTATTTTAAACGTGAAGCTGGCGCCATAAATTAGGTTATATGTTTCTGTTTCTATGTGTGCGCGGAGTTCTTGTAGGTGACCCTGAGTGAATTTTTCTTGAATTAGCATATCTGCGATTGGGTGTATTAATTTTGGTTCATTAAGTTCAATCTTTCCTTCTAATGTTGAATAGGTTGGGGCAATTAGTCCTGGCTCAATCATGATTTCAATTATTGCTGTAGTTTTCGAATTATGTGCTGTCTTTTTTTGTGTTGTGATATTCCACTGGGGTCTTTCGTGAAAGGGGATGTCTACTCGATATATTGTTACACAAATCTTGGGTTCAGAGATGGTGCGTAGAATCTTAGTAGCATCTTCGCGTGCGCGCGCCTGAGTGGTTGTGGGAGATGGTTCTTGGCTGTGCTTGATGCCGAAAATGCTTTGTTTAATTTGTTTTTCTAGTTTGGTTGTTTTTGAGTTTGAGGTGAGTGCTATGCCCGCAGTGCTTAATATTAGGCTGCCAAGTAGAATTGCTTTAGGGGTAACGAAACTAATTAATCCGAGCAGTCCGCCTGCTAGGATTAACGTACCCCCGCTCGCTCTTTGGTAGTTGTTGTTAGTTATGCCTGAATAGATGTAGGCTGCTCCAAGATAAATATCAGCGCTCAAGGCAATGTGTGTTGTGGCTTTGGCAAGAAACTGTAATAGGTGCCTTTGGGGGCTATGGATATGAGAGGTGGCTAATTCTCCGGCAGGTTTTGCATGGCCGAAGTGGTTGAAGCGGTTGTGAGCGTAGATTAGGTTTACACTTGTTACGTTACTAAATGATCTATGAGCTGAAGTGATGGAGGGTTTGTGCTGTACCCAATGCTGGAATTCATTTAAGAAAAAAGCCACTAAGTTTGCGCTTGCAGAAATTACTGAGGCAGCTTTTTCATTCTTAAATGCTTCTTCTGTTTTCTGCAATGCTAGCAGCAGGTTGATGGTCATTATAGTGCCTAATGTTGCACCTAGAGCAGTTTTGTAGGTGAGGTCATTCCGGATTGTTTGGCTTAATTCCCCTAGAGTCTTTGTGCTCTTTGGCATTAGCGCGGGCACCATGCTTCGCTCAGTTTTTTGGCTGGCTGTAAGCTTGGAAGGATAAAATTTATAAGGATCGTGTCGTTGGGTTGATCGGGCGAAACTGATGTATGCGGAGAGGGTGGAGTGATTGACTTGGAGTTCGATGTCTGCAATACGCTTTGTTAGCTCCGCGATCTTTAGTAGGGTCGCCGAGTTGAAATGAGTTTTACCGGTCATGGCCGCCTCCGCCAAAGCATCAATCAACCGATTCAGGGCATCCGGTGCAAAGGTTGCCAACTGCAATCGATCGATCTCCAGCAAGGGCTTCATTCGGGGTTCGGTGGTTTCCAGCCATTGGTTGCCGGTGGACCAGTCGATGAGGGATTGGCGGGTTTCGGGGTCTTCCTGGCCCAGGACGGGGAGGGTGTTGGCCTGGGGGTCGAGAAAACATCTCAGATAGGGCAGGGATGTGTCGCTGTCCAGATCACGGATGCAGTGGATCCATTGCAGGAGTCCGAAGGCACGGTCGTGTGTGCAGGGGCTCCTGGTGTAGTCCTCAAGGGCTTTGGCGTAATGGGGTGACTGGAGTAAGGACAGCAGATCCTCATTCAAGGCCTGGAAGCGCCGGGCGGCATCCTTTGCCCGTTGATCCCAGGCATGGAGGGTGCGATTCATGCGGGGTACGTCCACCTGACGCTGCAGATCGGGCTGAACCTGAATGAGGCGCTGGATCAGGGTGCCCAGGGCGCGTTCGCCGTCAATGGCGGATTGTTCCGCCTCGGCCAGATCCTCCAGGCAGGCATCCATGGACTGGCGTAGATCCCGGGCTTGTTGAAGTGGATCCGGCAGCAGGGCGGTGATCAGGCCGTTGACCTCCCGTAGTGCCACGGCCTCGCTCGACTCAGGCTGGAAAGCCAAAAGGGGGCGGGGGCTGCCCCCGGGCTGACCGCCGCGACCGAGCCGGCCCCTGCGTACCGCTTCGCGTCCGAGGTTCAGCGCAAGGCATCGTGGGTGTGACGCGGCGTTGGTCGTCGCCTGGTGTGTTGCCTCGGCCTCGCTGGAGGGGGCGATTGTCCTGGGATCATCCGGCGCCAGCCCTCCAAAGGATTCGATGCGGGCCCAGTTCCATTGCGGCTCACTCAGTGCCAGTTGGTAATCGAACACCTGTCCATCCATGCGATGCGGGAACAGTAAGCGGGCGCCCACAGGGCATTGCGCCGGGCGCTCATCCTTTCCCTGCCAGACTTCAAGATTCACCTCCAGCCAGGTTCCCTCCGGGCCGGCTTCCAGTTCGCGCCACAAATGCCCATTACGAAAGATATACACTCGGCAACCCGGTCGGATGGCGCCATGCTCGATACCCTGGATATCCAGGGGCCGGTGCAAGGCGACGGCCACCAGTTGATGTACATGACGCCCTGACTCCAGGGTGGGGTCCTTGTCTGGATCCCATTTTTGAACCGTGATGTCCTGGGCCAGAGGCACGCGGTACACACCATGATGCAAATCATGCAGTGGCAGCACGAGGTCCACTGCCTGTCCGGGCAAGCCGGTGAACAGCAGGGTGTGAGCATTGCGGTGATTGTCCACGGGGTGCGGATAGGCGCTGACCGGCTGATCCAGGTCGCCCCGGGGCAGGGCAGTCACCTCCAGCCCGCGCCCAAGGGCTCGGTCCAGGTCCACATCAAGCCGCAGTGCGTGGGTTTGTTCCAGGAGGGGCGGGTCGTCGAAGAAGGCCGGACCCAGCTCGGGTGCTTGTTGGCAGCCGGGCTGCATGAGGGGGGCAGGTGGGGTGTTGCGGCAGTTGGATACCATGGGGTCAAACTGCCGCACGGCTGGCAGGCCTTCGAAGAACACGTTACTGGAGCCGCCCACGAACTCTGCATAACCGCGCCGGGTGCGAGAGCGTACACCGCCACAGTTGCCCGCCTCGTCGCCCCGGCTGCGGGCGAATCGAGACTGGCGATGACAGACCGGGTGGCCATTGACGAACACACTGCCGGCGGTGCCTGTGGCGTCCCGGCTGTTGGCCACGTTGGTGTACGGGATCGGCTTGCAACTCTTGCCGATCCGGGTCAGGCACACATCAATGCTGGTGAGCAGGCCTTGGGAGCCAGCGTGCACCGCGCTGCGACCGTTGATGGCAATATTGCCGCCTGCAGCGGCCATTTCCCGGGTGGGTTTGTCTTCCTGAGTGGCCAGTGGCTGGCGATGGACGGAACCGGCCTCCATGCCCAGATGGCGCTCGATGGCCTGGGCTACCGCCTCCCGTTCGCCTGAATTCAGGGCGTTGACCCTGCGCTCTGCCTCCAGGCCGGTGTCTGGGCAGTGTGCTGGGCGGTCAGGTTGGGAGGAGGGTAGTTGCCAGTCCGGGTCGATGTGCCGGTACAGGCTGGCGATGCTGTGGTGACGTATCTGGGCCTGCCCCAGCCAGTCCCTCAAGGCACGGCGACCGTGTTCCAGTGAAGGGAAGACCGGCACACCATGGGCGACGCCAATGGCTTCGTGCGCCAGGGCCACCGTGCCCAAGCCCAGCAGACCCGGGTTGTGCGTTCGCCAGGAGACACTGCCGCCTCGAAGGATGGTGACTGTGTCGGAGTCGTCAAAGAAGTGTACTTCCGTGTTGGAGGCGCCGCTGGCTGAGCGATACATGACATGGCTTCCCTGCGCATGGACATATTCAAGATCATCGCCCGGCCCCTCCCGGAGTTCAAGTCCGAAGGCTGGAACCACCTCACAAAAGGGCTATCCAATCCATACAGATGTATGTCGCTTTTGTTAGGCTGTCGGCCGGTCGGGCCTTGACGGCCCTTTCTGCCCCCAAGGAGTGTTCGTGATGTCTTCCCTCAGACGCCTTGTCACCGCAATCTTTGCCGCTGTATTTGTCGGTCTGGTCGGCTGTGCCACGGGGCCCACTCAGGAACAGACCGGTGCCGTGGTGGGCGGGGCCCTGGGCGGCGTATTGGGCAGTCAGATCGGCGGCGGCACCGGGCGTACGGCGGCCATCATTGCAGGGACGCTGGCCGGGGCGGCGATCGGTGGTTCCATCGGTCGTACCATGGATGAGGTGGATCGGGCACGGTTGTCCAGCACCCTGGAGCGTCAGCCGGATCATCGCACCACCGCCTGGCAGAACCCCAACACCGGCCACACCTACCGGGCCACCCCCACGGATACCTACCGATCCGGTGGGCGCGATTGCCGTGAATATACGGTCATAGGCCATATCGACGGCTCCCAGGAGCGCATCACCGGTACGGCCTGTCGGGATGCCCAGGGTCGCTGGATCAATCAGTAACACTTCAACGCTGCCCACCCGTCGGCACAGCGCTTTTGCACCGAGGTTCCTGCATGTTCGCCAACCAGAATCGCGATCAGTTGCGCGCCATGTATTGTCAGGCCTGGCGCAAGTACCAGGCCGGTGAGGCGCTGGAGCCACTGGAGCGTCAGATCGCCGAACTGGTCGGTGAGCACCCCGAGTACCACGCGCAGATCCAGGATCCCGAAGTTGCCAGGGCCGCCGAGTTCACCGTGGAGCAAGGTGTCACCAATCCGTTTCTGCACATGGGCATGCACCTGGCCCTCCGGGATCAGGTGGGTATGGACCGGCCGGCGGGTATTGCCAAGGCCTATCAGGGCCTGGTGCGCCGTCTCGGCGCCCATGAGGCCGAGCACGCCATGATGGAATGCCTGGGTACGGCCCTATGGGAAGCTCAGCGTTTTGGGCGCCCGCCCGACGAGTCGGCCTACCTGGAGTGCGTGCGCAAGCTGTAATCTTCGGTTTTTCCCCCGAGGAACAGGTGCCCCCCCTCCTGCTTTGAAGTCCCTCTATGGGAGCGGCCCTCGGCCGCGAATATCCTTCCGAAAAGAACGCAGAACTGTCCGGACCTTGGGGTGCCCGGGTTCCTGTCAACGGGCTTCAGCCGCAGGAAGCGGCTGCAGAGCCTACAGGGATGTATTCACGGCGTCCCCCCGCCGGAGAGTCTGCCCCGAGACCTAACTCAGGCACCTCTGTCGGCTTCGCCATTCGCGGCCGAGGGCCGCTCCCACGGGCCGTGCCTGATCCGAAGGCGAAGTTTCCCGTCTCAGACCCGCGACGGTTCCCCGCTCCGTTGCGAACCCGCAAAAATGTCACCAGATCCCGGCCCTTAAATGCCTTTCGTCCTGTAATTGCTTGACCCCACGGTTTGTGCAGGGTAATTTTTGTCATCAATTGTTCACTGCACAAAAAGTGAGTGATCTCTTCGGGTACCGGATCGATCGTGACTTCCTCAACCTTACAAATCGCGCTGGCCAGTGGTTTCATGGCGTTACTGGGTGTGTTGCTGGCCGGCATTCTGGCCTTCGCCAACCGCCGCTTGTACGTCTTCGAAGACCCGCGCATCGATGAAATTGAAGACATGCTGCCGCGGGCCAACTGCGGTGCATGTGGCGAGGCCGGTTGCCGTCCGTTTGCCGAGGCGCTCGTGGAGCGCCGCATCGATCCTGCTCGGTGTACCGCGAACGCCGCTGAAATGAACCAGAAAATTGCCGATTTCCTGGGTGTTGAAATGGGCGACCAGGAACGCAGCGTGGCCCGCCTGGCCTGCGCTGGCGGTTCCCATGTGGCCGCCACCCGGGCTCGCTACCAGGGCCTCAAATCCTGCCGCGCTGCCGCATTGGTGGCTGGCGGCGGCAAGGGCTGCACCTGGGGCTGCCTGGGGTTGGGCGACTGCGAGGCCGTGTGCGACTTTGGTGCCATTCACCTCGACCGGCATGGCCTGCCCGTGGTGGATGTCGACAAATGCACCGGTTGCGGTGATTGCATCGAGATCTGCCCCAAGGGTCTGTTCAGCCTGCAACCCGAAAGTCATCGCCTGTGGGTCAACTGCCTGAACAAGGATCCCCAGGATGAGGCCATGGCCCATTGTCAGGTGGTCTGTACCGCCTGCGGTCGCTGCGCCATCGACGCCCCCGAGGGGCTGATTCGCATGGAGCAGAATCTGGCCGTGATCGACTACACCAAAAACGCCCTGGCCTCTCCCGTGGCCATTCAGCGCTGCCCCACCGGGGCCATCGTCTGGCTGGAAGGGGCAGAGCCCCGCAAAGGCTCAGGTGCCCGCAAGGTTACCCGCAAGGAGCCCCTGCCCCGCATGGAGCCCCTGCCCCGCGTATAAGGCGGCGCAGATTGGAGCTCCGCCGGTCGATTCGATGCGACCGGCCGCGTGGCATTCCCGCATGGAACGGCGAAGACACCGAATTACAAAACGTAACGGCCCCAGGCCGGCAGGAGAGCGACCATGATCTTCAAGCGTAAGCCATCGCAGGATTTCAAATACAAGGGCATCCGGGCGGCCATGGACGGCAACACGGCGGTCATTCACTGTGAGCGGGAGTCCTCGGACGCTGCGGGTGCCTATCCCATCACCCCTTCCACCCAGATGGGTGAAATGTGGGCGGAAGAGGTCTCCAAGGGCCATGTGAACATCTCTGATCGTTCCCTGGTGTTCATCGAGCCGGAATCCGAGCACGCCGCCGCTGCCGTCACCGCTGGCCTGGCCATGACCGGCATGCGGGCCATCAACTTCTCCTCGGCCCAGGGCGTGGCGTTCATGCACGAGTCCCTGTACGCCGCTGCCGGCAAGCGTCTGCCTTACATCTTGAACATGGGCTGCCGCGCCATCACCAAGGCCGCGTTGAACGTGCATGCTTCCCATGACGACTATCACTGTGTGGACGACACCGGCTTTTTCCAGGTCTTCGCCAAGAGCGCCCAGGAAGCCGCCGACCTGAACGTGATCGCCCACAAGGTGGCGGAGCTCTCGCTGACCCCCGGCATTGTCGGTCAGGACGGCTTCCTCACCACCCATCTGATCGAATCCCTGAAGGTACCTGAGCGGGAGCTGATCGCCGAGTACCTGGGCCGCCCCGACGACATGATCGACTGCCCCACGCCGGCGCAGCGCATGATCTATGGCGAGAAGCGCCGCCGCATCCCGGCCACCTGGGACGTGGACAACCCCATGCTGTCGGGTGCCTCCCAGAATCAGGACGCCTACATGCAGCAGGTGGCTGCTCAGCGCCCGTACTTCTTTGATCATGTGGCGGATCTGACTGATCAGTGCATGGAGGAGTATTACGAGATGACCGGACGCCGCTATGAGCGTGTGTCCGGCTATCGCACCGATGATGCCGACTACCTGATCATGGGGCAGGGCTCCATGGTGGCCACCGCCGAGGCCGTGGCGGATCACCTGCGCAAGACCCGTGGCATCAAGCTGGGCGTGGTCAATCTGACCATGTTCCGCCCCTTCCCGGGCGCGAAACTGGCTGCCCTGCTGAAGGGACGCAAGGGCGTGGCAGTGCTGGAGCGTACCGATCAGCCCCTGGCCGAGGACCTGCCGCTGATGCGCGAGGCGCGCGCGGCCGTGAGCAAGGCCATCGAGAACGGCGTGGCCGGCAAGGCGCTGCCCCATGCTGACTACCCGGCCTTCCGCAATGGTGACATCCCCCGTATGTACTCCGGAGCCTATGGCCTGGGTTCCCGCGATCTGCAGCCCGAGGGGTTGATTGCCGCGGTGGAAAACATGCTGCCAGATGGCGGTCAGCGCACCTTCTTCTACCTGTCGGTGGATTTCATTCGGGACAAGGCCTCCAGTCCCAAGCAGGAACTGCATCAGCAGGCCCTGGAAGAGGCCTATCCCAAGGTGCGTCAGCTGGCCCTACGTGGCTCGGAAAATCCCAGTCTCATGCCCGACGAGGCCATTGCTGTGCGTCTGCACTCCGTGGGCGGTTGGGGGGCCATGACCACAGGCAAGAACCTGGCCATGACCCTGTTCGACCTGCTGGACTTCCACATCAAGGCCAACCCCAAGTACGGTTCCGAGAAGAAGGGTCAGCCCACCACCTATTACCTGGCGGCGGCCCCCGAGCCCATCCGCGTGAGCAGCGAGCTCAAGACCGTGGATGTGGTGCTCTCACCCGATCCGAACGTGTTTGATCACTCCAATCCCTTGGCCGGTCTGAAAAAGGGTGGCGCGTTCATCATCCAGTCCAGCCTCGAGAATCAGGCGGCTGTGTGGCAGAGCTTCCCGCCTGCGGCTCAGCGCTTCATCATCGAGAACCAGATCCGCGTCTTCTACGTGGATGCCTTCAAGATTGCCCGTGATGAGGCCTCCAACGCCGATCTGCAGTTCCGCATGCAGGGCATCGCCTTCCAGGGTGCCTTCTTTGCTGCCTCCCCAGTGATGGAGCGTCGTGGCCTCACTGAAGAGACCTTGTTCAAGGCCATTGAAGAACAGTTGCAGGACAAGTTTGGTGGCAAGGGCGCCCGCGTGGTGGAAGACAACCTGCGCGTGGTGCGTCGCGGCTTTGAAGAGCTCAACGAAGTCACCGACAAGGTGGTCACCCAGGGTGCCATCGCATCCGACCAGATTCGCGTGCCGGACATGCCGGTGATGCTCAAGCGTCTGCCCCAGTCCACGTCGGCCAGCTCTGACATCCATCGTTTCTGGGAGCAGACCGGCAGCTTCTATGTGTCGGGGCAGGGCAACGACAACTTGGCGGATCCCTTCATCGCCCAGTCCATGATCCCGGCCTCCACCGGCATCTACCGGGACATGACCCAGATCCGTTTCGACTACCCGGAATGGAAACCCGAGAAGTGCACCGCCTGCGGCGACTGCTACACCATCTGTCCGGACAGCGCCATCCCGGGCCTGGCCAACACCCTTGGCGAGATCTTTGACACTGCCGTGCGTCGCATCGAGATCGGCGGCAAGCCCACTCGTCACCTGCGTCGTGCCGTGCGTGACCTGGAAAAGCGTCTGCGCCAGGGGTTGGTCGCCTCCGGTGATAGCGCCGATGTGCGTTCCGAACTGGACTTCGCCATCACCCACCTGCTGGCCGAAACCGAGCTGGCCGGTGATGACAAGGTGAAGCTGGAAGAAGAGCTGGGCTGGCTGAAAAACTCTATTGGAGATTTCCAGTTCGCCACCACCCGCCCGTATTTCAGTGCCCAGGAAAAGCGGGCCAAGGGCACCGGCGGTCTGTTCTCCCTGACCATCAACCCCTACACCTGTAAGGGCTGCATGGAGTGCGTGAGCATCTGTGAGGAGGGCGCCCTGGAAGTGGTGCCGCAGACCCCCGAGTCCGTGGATATGCTGCGCCGCAATTGGGATTTCTGGCTGGATCTGCCCACCACCAACAGTCAGTACAACCGCATTGATGATCTGGACGAAGGTATCGGCGCCCTGGAAACCCTGCTCATGGACAAGCGCGCCTACAACTCCGTGAACTGCGGTGATGGCGCCTGCCTGGGTTGCGGCGAGAAGACCACCATCCACCTGTTCAGCTCCACCGTGACGGCGCTGATGCAGCCCCGGGTGAAGGCCCAGGTGAAGAAGGTGGACGGTCTGATCACTCGTCTGGAGCAGCACGTCCGCTTGAAGCTGGCCGAGGGCATGGACCTGTCCGACATCAATGCCGTGAACCAGGTGATCGGTCAGCACACCGACAAGGACCTGACCCTGTCCCGTCTGTCCGACGCCCTGGACCAGGGCCGCGGTACCCATACGGTGGACCCGGAATGGCTGCAGTGGGTCAGTGGCGTGCTGGCACAACTCAAGGATCTGCGCTGGCGCTATGTGGAAGGCCCCACCGGTCGTGGCCGTTGTGATCTGGGCATGATCAACGCCACCGGGTGTACCTCGGTGTGGGGTGGGACCTTCCCATACAGCCCCTATCCGTTCCCCTGGGCCAGTCACCTGTTCCAGGACAGCCCCTCCATGGCCATGGGTATCTTCGAAGGCCACATGGCCAAGATGGCCGAGGGCTTCAAGGCCGTGCGTCAGGCCGAGCTGGAACTGGCCGGCAAGTATGATCCGCTGGAGCACGAGCCCTTCTTCTCCCAGTTCAACTGGGAGCAGTTCAGCGATGAAGAGTTTGCCCTGTGCCCGCCGGTGGTGAGCGTGGGGGGTGACGGCGCCATGTATGACATCGGTTTCCAGAACCTGTCCCGTGCCCTGATGTCCGGCATGCCCATCAAGGTGCTGGTGCTGGACACCCAGGTGTATTCCAACACCGGTGGTCAGGCCTGCACCTCCGGCTTCATCAGCCAGGTGTCCGACATGGCCCCCTATGGCAAGGCCTGGAAGGGCAAGGAGGAGACCCGCAAGGAGATCAGCCTGATCGGCATGGCGCACCGCACCAGCTATGTGATGCAGGGTGCCATCTCCCATGTGACCCACCTGCTGGAGAGCTTCATTGAGGGCCTGAACAGCCGTCGTCCAGCGGTGTTCAACGTGTACGCCGTGTGCCCGCCGGAACATGGTGTGGGTGATGACGTGGCCTTTGCTCAGTCCAAGCTGGCAGTGGAGTCCCGCGCCTATCCGCTGTTCCGTTACAACCCGGATCGCGGCGTGACCTTCCGCGAGTGCTCCGATCTGGAGGGCAACCCGTCGATGGGGAGTGACTGGCCCACCTACACCCTCAAGTATCAGACCGAAGAAGGCCAGGAAGCGAGCATGGAACTGCCCATGACCTTCGCTGACTTTGCACTGACCGAAGGCCGCTTCCGCAAGCACTTCCGCCCGGCGCCCCAGAATACGTGGAACGACGACATGATCGCCTTGCATGAATTCCTGGAGATGTCGGAAGAGGATCGTGAAGGCCGCTTCCCGTTCATCTGGACCGTGGATGGCAAGAACCAGCTGGGCCGCGTGCTGGTGTCCGAGGAACTGGTGCGCTCCGCCGAGGAACGCCGTGACTTCTGGCATCAGCTCAAGGGCCTGCTGGGCATGGATCAGGAAGTGGTGGATGCCGACGCGGTGGCCGCACAGACCCGCACCGATATGGCCCAGCGCCTGAGTGCGGCCCTGCTGTCCCTGGCCAGCGGTGAAGGCAACGGGCAGTTGGCCGCGGCCCTGGAGGGGTCCGCTGCGCCGGCCCCCGCCCAGGCACCGGCTCAGGTGCCTGCGGCAGCTGCTTCGGCTTCCACCCAGGCGGTATCCCAGGGGGTGGCCAACCCGGCCAACGATGGCGGCAATGGCGCCCCGGCCTGGGAATACGAGCCGGTGTGGGTGGAAACCAGTGAGTGCACCGCCTGTGATGAATGCCTGGAGATCGCACCGGGGGTGTTTGCCTACGACGATAACAAACAGGCCGTGGTGGTGGATCCCAAGGGCGGTTCCTATAAGGACATCGTCCGCGCCGCGGAGAAATGTGCCGCCATGGCGGTGCACCCTGGTACCCCGGCCAGCGCCAAGGAACCGGACGCTGAAAAGCTGATGAAGCGCGCCGCGAAGTTCAACTGATCATGGGCGTCATGTCATTCCTGACGGGATTGACCTTCCCCCGGGGGATTCATCCCCCGGAGCTGAAGGAAGACACCCAGCATCAGCCCATCCGGCGTCTGGCGTTTGCCCCTCGCATGGTGGTGCCGCTGCAGCAGCACTTTGGCCAGCCGGCCAAGGCGCTGGTCAGCCGCCACCAGGAGGTGCTGCGCGGTCAGCTGATTGCGGAGGCCGATGGTCATATGTCGGTGCCGTTGCACGCGCCGGTGACCGGCGTGGTGGAGGGGATCGAGCTGATGCCTTCCGCCCGCGGGCCCAAGGGTGAGGCCATCATCATCCGCACCGCCCCGGGCGACAGTCAGGCCGTGCGCTGTGCCAAGCCTCGGAATGATCTGATGCAGGCCTCGCGTCGCGAGATCATCCAGGCCATTCAGGATGCTGGCCTGGTGGGGCAGGGGGGGGCTGCATTCCCCACCCACGTGAAGCTGGCGGTGCCTCAGGGGCATGCGGTGGACACCCTGTTGGTCAATGGCTGCGAATGTGAGCCCTATCTGACCACTGATCACCGCATCATGCTGGAGTACACCGATGACGTGATCACCGGCGTGCGCCTGGCCATGCGGGCGGTGGGAGCCGAGCGAGCCATCATCGGTGTGGAGGACAACAAGCCCGATGCCGTCAAGCGCCTGCGCGAGCGGCTGGGCAAGGACGATGTCATCTCTGTGGGGGTGGTGAAATCCAAGTATCCCCAGGGTTCGGAAAAGATGCTCATCAAGGCCCTGCTGAACCGGGAGGTGCCTTCGGGTGGATTCCCCTATAACGTGGGTACGGTGGTGAACAACGTCGGCACCATGTCGCAGATCGGGCGATTGCTGCCGGCGGGAGAGGGGTTGATCGAACGTGTGATCACCGTGGCGGGGCCGGGTGTGCAGCGCCCGGGCAATTACCTGCTGCCGGTGGGCACGCCCATGCGTTACCTGCTGGAACAGGTGGGTTTCCAGGGGGAAGATGCCAGTCATCTCATTCTGGGCGGCCCCATGATGGGGAACACGGTGTCTTCGCTGGATGTGCCCATCACCAAAAGCGTCTCCGGCATGGTGGTGCTCCCCGAGGCAGATCCGGACTCCGAGGCGGCCCGGGTGCATCCCTGCATCCGTTGCGGTCGCTGTGTGGATGCCTGCCCCGTGGGGCTTAACCCCTCGGATCTCGGACGTCTGGCCGCCAAACGCCAGTATGAAACCATGCAGGAACGTCTTCACCTGAGTGATTGTTTCGAGTGTGGTTCCTGCGCTTACGTGTGCCCGTCCAATATCCCGTTGGTGCAGTACTTCCGCATCGCCAAGTCCCTCAATAGGGAGCGTATTTCGTGACACCGCTGCGTATTGAACTCAAGACCTCGCCGCACCTGAAACAGGCTGGCAGCGTTGAGCAGATCATGCGCAACGTGGTGCTGGCCCTGCTGCCCATCTGCGGGTTCTCGGTGTATCTGTTCGGCATCAGCGCCCTGGCGCTGATGATCACCACCACGGTCACCTGTGTGGCCACCGAGCAGTTGTTCAACAAGCTGTCCGGTCGTCCTGGCACCGTGTCCGATTACAGTGCGGTGATCACCGGTCTGCTGCTGGCCCTGACCTTGCCACCGTCATTTCCCTTGTGGATGGCGGCCTTGTCGGGCTTCATCGGGATTGGCCTGGGCAAGGCCATGTTTGGTGGGCTGGGCTTCAACCTGTTCAACCCGGCGCTGATCGGCCGGGCCTTTGCTCAGGGGGCGTTCCCGGTATCGGTGTCCACCTGGACGGTGCCGTTCCATCCGGATCGGTTCACCGAGTTCCTGCCCTCCACCTTGGCCATGCCGTTCACCACGCCGGCTTCGGTGGATGCCTTTACCACGGCCACGCCACTGGCACAGTGGAAATTTCAGGGCATCCACACGGATAGCTGGGACTTGCTCACGGGTATGGTGTCGGGGTCGGCAGGGGAGACCTCCGCCATCATCATCCTGCTCTGCGGGTTGTATCTCATTGCTCGGCGCATGATGAATTGGCGTATCCCGGCTGCGGTGCTGGGCGGTGCCTTCCTCACGGCGGCGGCGTTTTACGCCATCGATCCGGAGTTTTATCCCACGCCGTGGTTCGTGCTGCTGTCGGGCGGCCTCATGCTCGGGGCCTTCTTCATGGCCAGCGACATGGTGGCCTCGCCGGTCACCCGGTCCGGGATCTGGATCTACGGACTCCTGATCGGTTTTCTGGCCGTCATCATCCGCTTCTTCGGTGGTCTGCCGGAGGGCATCATGTACGCCATCCTGCTGGGGAATGCCGCCTCTCCCCTGATTGAGCGCATCACCCAGCCTCGACCCTACGGAACCCGCAAACGGAGGCAGTCATGAGCAGCTCGGCATCGGTACAGCCACAAAAACCGAAGCCCACCTCCAGCGTCAAGCTCATTACCACTCTGGGCTTGATTGCTCTGTTCTCCGGGCTGTTGGTCGTGAGCGTCTTTGAATTCACTAAACCGTATATTGCCGAGAACCAGCGCATTGCGCTTGAGCGTGCGGTACTCGAGGTGATCCCCGGCGCCGTGGAACGGCGAGATTTCATCCTCACTGACGAAGGTGTCTTCCCCAAGGATCAGGCCCCCGAATCGGGCAGCATCATTCATGCCGGCTTTGATGAGGCAGGCCGGTTTCAGGGCGTAGCCCTGGAGGCCTCCGGGCGCGGCTACGCGGATGTGATTCGGGTGCTTTACGGTTATGACCCGTCTTGCCAGTGCATCGTGGGCATGACCGTGCTCGAGAGCCGCGAAACCCCGGGCCTGGGCGACAAGATTGAAACAGACCCTTTGTTCGTGGCCAACTTCGAGCGCCTGGATGCCCGTCTGGCGGCCGATGGTTCCGGACTGGCCAACCGCATCCGCACAGTGGATCCGGGCGCCGCCGAACAGCCCTGGGAGATCGATGGCATCACCGGCGCGACCATCTCGGCGGAAGCCATCGGCAACATGCTCAACCGCAGCGCCGACTCGGTGTTGCCGGAACTCGCCCCGCACTGGGCGGCGTTCGAACAGAATAACTAGGAAGATCCCATGGCGGCCAAGACCGACAACAACCCCATTACCATGGATACCTTCCTCAGCGGTATCTGGAAGGAGAATCCGGTATTCGTCATGCTCCTGGGCATGTGCCCGGTGCTGGCGGTCACCAACTCCGTGGCCAATGCACTGGCGATGGGCCTGGCGACGACCTTTGTGTTGCTGTGCTCCAATGCCCTGATCTCGCTGCTGCGTCACCACATCCCCAAGGAAGTGCGTATCGCGGCCTACATCGTGATCATTGCCACCTTCGTGACGGTGGTGGATTACCTGATCCATGCCATCAGCCTGGAGGTGTATAACGCCCTGGGTGCCTTCATTCAGCTCATCGTGGTGAATTGCATGATCCTGGGTCGCGCCGAGGCCTTCGCCTCGCGTCATCGGCTCAGCAGTACCCTGATCAACGGGCTGGGCATGGGGGTCGGCTTCACCATTGCCCTGCTGTGTCTGGGCTCGGTGCGCGAACTGCTGGGTGCTGGCACCCTGCTCGGTTTCCCCATCTTCGGCGAGGCCTTCGAGCCCTGGGTGATCATGCTGCTCCCGCCGGGGGGGTTCTTCGTGCTGGGCGCCTGGTTGCTGCTGTTCGCCTGGGTCAAGGAAAGACAGATCAAACGTTCCGCCGCTGCCAGCGTCGGGGAGGCTGCCGTCAATGCACGCTGATTCGCTGGGCTTCATCTTTCTCAATGCGGCCATCATCAATAACTTCGTGCTGGCCCTGTTCCTGGGGATCTGCCCCCTGCTGGGCGTCTCCGGCAAGCTGAACACGGCCTTCTCCATGGGCGTGGCCACGGCCCTGGTGATGTTGATCAGTTCAATCTCCGCGTGGCTGATCAATGAGGTGATCACCCACTTCGATCTGGAGTTCCTGCGCCTGATCGCCTACATTGCGGTGATCGCCTCGGCGGTGCAGTTGGTGGAGATGACCATCAAGAAGTACAGCCCGCCGCTGTACCGGGCCCTGGGCATCTTCCTGCCCCTGATCACCACCAACTGCGCCATTCTCGGGGTGGCACTGTTCCAGACGAATTATGAGTACAGCTTCGTACAGTCGCTGTTCTACAGTCTGGGTGCCGGGGCCGGCTTCATCCTGGCCATCGTGCTGATGGCCGGTCTGCGGGAAAAGCTGGAACTGGCGGATGTCCCCTCCATCGCCCGCGGCGCTGCCATGAGCCTGATGCTGGCGGGGATCCTGTCGCTGGCCTTCATGGGCTTCGCAGGCCTGGGGGGCTGACCCGCCCCTCACCCCAACCCCTCTCCCCAGAGGGGAGAGGGGCTACAAACTCGCTTCCTGGGGGGGGGACTCCCTTCTCCCCTCTGGGGAGAAGGGCCGGGGATGAGGGGTGCCGGCGGGCAGGGTGCCTATTCCGCCCCTCACCCCAACCCCTCTCCCCAGAGGGGAGAGGGGCTACAAACTCGCTTCCTGGGGGGGGGCTCCCTTCTCCCCTCTGGGGAGAAGGGCCGGGGATGAGGGGTGCGGCGGGCAGGGTGTCCAGCTCATCCCACGACTCAATTTTCTCCCCAAAGGATAAAGGGAGGTCGACTTCAGGTGCCAACTCACATGATCCAGTATCTCCTTGCCTTCCTGATCATCTTCACGCTCTTCACGGGCTGGGTGCTGGTGCAGCATGCCGCCCGCCGCTTCGCCCAGCGCCACCCCGAATTCGGCCCCGCCAAGGAAGAAGGCGGCGGTTGCGCCACCGGCTGCGGCGGCTGCGCCTCGGCCCACTCCTGCGGCAAGCGAGACTGACAACAGAAAAGGGGACAGATTTATTTTCTCGGCCCTTCGGGGCGGGAAAATAAATCTGTCCCCTTTTCTGGTAACGTGAACCCAGGTTCACGACGAAAGGATGCCTTGAATGGGAACGCTGCTGATCATCAAGACCGGGACCAAGATCCCATCCCTTCAGGATCACCCGGGGGATTACGAGCACTGGATTGCCCAAGGGATGGGCTGGCCCATGGAGCAGGTGCATGTGGCCAACGTACAGGCCGGGGATCCCTTGCCCGACCCGTCCGGGTTGGCGGCAGCGATCATCACCGGCTCCGGCGCCATGGTGACCGAGCAGACTCCCTGGATGGTCCGCACCGCTCAGTGGCTCACCGTGGGGGTGGATCGGGGGCTACCGATCCTGGGCATCTGTTTCGGACACCAGTTACTGGCCTGGGCCCTGGGTGGGCATGTGGACTACAACCCCCGTGGCATCGAGGTGGGGACCACCACCGTGAACCTGACCGATGCCGCTGCCGAAGATGCCCTGTTCCAGGTGCTGCCAGAGCGGTTCCCGGCCCAGGTGAGTCATAGTCAGTCGGTGCTCACCCTGCCGGCGGGCGCGGCGCGCCTGGCCTGGAGTGACATGGATGAGCATCAGGGATTCCGCTTTGGCCAGCGGGCCTGGGGGTTGCAGTTCCATCCGGAGTTCGATGAACGGATCGTGCCCCATTACGTGGAGTACTACCGTGAACGGCTGACGGAGCAGGGACGGAGTGCGGATGAACTGCTCCCCCAGGTGCAGGCAGCGCCGGAGAGTGTGGGGGTGCTGGGGCAATTTGGGGCGTTGGTGCGGGGGTGAGGGGGCACAAAAAAGGGGTCTGTCCCCTTTTAACATGTCCCCTTTTGGGCTCACGCCCGCCCCAGTGCCTTGCGGTCTTCCTCCAGGCGCTTCACCGATACCTTCTCAACCGTGCGGATCTCCTGGGCGAACAGCGACAGGCGTAGCTCCTCGATGCGCCAGCGATAGCGTTGCAACTCCTGCTCCCTGTCGGGGTGTACGCCGGCCTTGAGGCGGGTCTTGCAATCGTCCCATAAGGGTTCGATGTCCACCCGGGCGCGGCGGTCCTTGTCCGGGGACTGATCCAGGCGCTCCAGGCGACGCTCGATGCCGGCCAGGTACTGAGGATAGCGAGCCAGCCACTCATGTGGTGTGTGCAGCACAAAGTGGGGATAGATCAGGTGATCCAGTTGATCCCGCACGTCGCCTGCCGCCTCGATCCAGGATAGGGGTAGGGCACCCTTCAAGCGTGAGCGGATGCCCTGGTACGCCTCCAGGATCGTGCCCAACTGTTCACACAGTTCGTTGCACTGCCCCACCAGTTCACTGCGCCCGGCCTCCAGGCGTGCTTCAAAGGTCTCGGCGTCACAGGGCCAGGGCTCGGCCATGAACACCCGCTCCACGGCGGCGAAGACCAGGTCATCCTTCAGGACCTCGCAGCGGTCCACCGCGTTGTACTGCAGGCACAGACGCTGGATGTTGGGCAAGTGGCGGTAGAGGTATTTCACCTGGTCCCGCACCCCCAGCATGAACAGCCGACGCAACCCGGCCCGATGCGTGGCCCGGGCCCGCACGGGGCTGTCGATGATCACCCGGGCAACGCTGTCGCCCCGATCCTCCAGGGCGGGGTAGCCCCTCAGTGTGGCCCCGTGCTGCTCGAACTCCACCCATTCCTCCAGGGGCCCGAAGTCCCACTGGGTGATCCCCTCGCGCTCGAAGCCCTCCGGGCGGTGCTCCTCGAAGCTCTCCTGGGCATGGCCGGAGAGTTCGGCCTTGAGGGCCTCCAGGTCGCGCCCGGCGACAAGCTCCTGTCCTTGGGCATCCACCACCCGGTAGCGCAGGATCAGATGGGGTTCGAGCCGCTCCGGATGCCATTCGTCCAGGGGGATGTCGGTGCCGGTGATCTCCCGCAGGGCGCGGCTGATGGCCGGGATCAGTGGCCCCTGAGGTTCGCCCATGCGCCCCAGGGCGGCCTTGGCGAACTCCGGGGCCGGCACGAAATGGCGCCTGAGGGCCTTGGGCAGGCTCTTGATCAGGGCAGTCACCTTCTCCTCCAGCAGGCCGGGGACCAGCCAGTCGCCCACGTCCGGGTCCAGGGCATTGAGGGCGGCCAGCGGCACGGTGAGGGTGACGCCGTCGGCCTCGTGGGCGGGATCGAAGTGATAGCTCAGGGGCAGACGCAGCCCGCCGGTGTGCAGCGAGTCGGGGAATTGTTGCGCATCCAGCCCCGGGGCATCGCGCTGCATCAGGATCTCCCGGTCCAGGTGCAGGATGGCCGGGTCTTCCCGCTCGGCCTGCTTGCGCCAGCGCTCGAAGGAGGCGGCATCGTGCACCCGGTCGGGGATGCGGCTGTCGTAGAAGTCGTACAGCACCTGCTCATCGGCCAGCAGATCCCGGCGCCGGCCTCGGGCCTCCAGGTCCTCGATCTCCCGGATCAGGTCCCGGTTATGGGTCAGGGCATCGGCGCGGCTGCGCAGGCGCCCGGCCACCAAGCCCTCGCGGATGAACACCCGGCGTGCGTCCTCCGGGGCCACGCGCCCATAGTTCACCTTGCGCTTGGGATTGATGATCAGGCCGTGCAGGGTGATGCGGTCGTAGCCGCCGACGGTGCCCCGCCGAGGCTCGAAGTGGGGATCGAAATAGTGATGTTTGAGCAGGTGGCCTGCCACCTGCTCCAGCCATTCCGGGCGGATGGCGGCGCATTCCCGTGCATACACCCGCGTGGTCTCGGCGATCTCCGCCGCCATCACCCAGCCTGGCGAGCCCTTGAACAGGCCCGACCCCGGATGGATGTGGAATCGCCGGTTGCGTGCGCCCAGGTAGTCCCCGCGCTCGGTCTTCACGCCGATCTGATTGACCAGGCCGGTGAGCAGGGCCCGGTGGATGGCGGCGGGATCGGCCGGTTCCTGATTCTCCTTGAGCCCCATCTCCGTCAGGTGCTGGCGTAACTGGCCGTGCAGGTCCTGCCATTCGCGCATGCGGATGAACGAGATGAATTCCTCCCGGCACCAGGCGCGCAGCTTGGACTGGGACAGATGCCTTGACTGCTCCCGCCAGGCCTTCCACAGATTCAGATAGCCCAGGAAATCCGAACCCGGTTCCCGGTGCCGGGCATGGGCCTCGTCGGCTGCCTGGCGTTTCTCAGCGGGGCGTTCCCGCGGATCCTGGATGGCCAGCATGGCGACGATCAGGTTCACCTCTGCCAGGGCTTGTTCACGGGCGCCCGCCAGCAGGATGGCGCCGAGCATGGGGTCCACCGGCAATCGGGCCAGTTGCCGACCCACTTCGGTGATTCGATGAGCGCCATCCACTGCCTGCAGGGTCTCCAGCAATTTGAAGCCATCGCGGATCAGGCGAGTGTCCGGGGGTTCCACGAAGGGGAACTGCTCCGGATCACCCAGGTTGAGATGGGCCATCTGCAGGATGACCGACGCCAGATTGGAGCGCAGGATCTCAGGATCGGTGTATTCCGGCCGCAGCCCGAAGTCCTCTTCGGAATACAGACGTACACAGATGCCCGGTCCGAGCCGGCCGCAGCGCCCCGCCCGCTGGTTGGCCGAGGCCTGGGAGATGGGCTCCAGGGACAATCGCTGCACCCGTGAGCGCCAGGCGTAGCGGGCCACCCGAGCCAGGCCTGAGTCGATCACGTAGCGGATCCCGGGCACGGTCAGCGCGGTCTCGGCCACGTTGGTGGCCAGCACCACGCGGCGGCCAGTATGGGGAGCGAATACCTTGTTCTGCTCTGCCGCCGAGAGCCGGGCGTACAGGGGCAGGATCTCCGTGTGTTTGGGGTGATGCTTGCGCAGGGCCTCGGCGGCCTCGCGGATCTCCCGTTCACCGGGCAGGAATACCAGGATGTCGCCACGCCCCTCCGCAGCCAGTTCATCCACGGCCTGCAGCAGGGCATCGTTCAGATCCCGGTCGGTCTCGGCATCCTCCTCGCCGGTGACCGGGCGATAGCGGGTCTCCACCGGGTAGGTGCGCCCCGGCACCGTATAGATCGGGGCGTCATTGAAATGCCCGGCGATCAGCTCCGGGGCCAGAGTGGCAGAGGTGACAATCACCTTGAGATCGGGCCGACGGGGCAGCAGGCGCTTGAGATAGCCCAGCAGGAAGTCGATGTTGAGGCTGCGTTCGTGGGCCTCATCGATGATCAGCGTGTCGTAGGCGGTCAGGTCCGGGTCCGAGCGCATTTCCGCCAGCAGGATGCCGTCGGTCATGAGCTTGATGTGGCTTTGCGGGCCCACGTGGTCGGAAAAGCGCACCTTGAAGCCCACCGTCTCGCCAACCCGGCCATGCAACTCCTCGGCAATGCGGTTGGCCACGGAGCGGGCAGCAATGCGTCGTGGCTGGGTATGGCCGATCAGGCCATCCACGCCCCGGCCCAGGGACAGACAGATCTTCGGGAGTTGCGTGGTCTTCCCGGAGCCGGTCTCGCCACAGATGACCACCACCTGATGCTTGTCGATGAGCCGAGCGATCTCGTCCCGATGCGCACTGACGGGCAGGTCTTCGGGGAAATCGGGTCTGGGCAGCGTGGCCAGGCGCTGCTCACGGGCCTGGGTGGAGGCCTCCATGCGCTGCTCAAGACGAGCCTGTAGCCGATCAGCCGGCTTGCCAGCGGCCAGGCGGCGACGCAGGCGATCCACATCCTTGGCCAGGGTAGGGCGGTCGGGAGCCAGGCAATGGGGCAGGCGGGATAGCAGGGTGTCGGGGGAGGGGGTGGACATGGCGCCTATTTTGCCTTGGGCCGGCCCTCACCCCAACCCCTCTCCCCGAGGGGGAGAGGGGCCAGGAGGGGCTTCAACCGGATCCGGGCTTTCTCATCATCATCGTCTGGATCTGATTGTCATGCAGACGATCGCGGATGCGATTCAGCTGATCCAGGTCGCTGAACGGGCCCACCTGTACCCGATGCCAGGTATCGTTGTTCACTTCCACCTGCCGAATGCTGGCTTCCACTCCCAGCATGGCCAGGCTGGCACGCATGCGGTCAGCGTCCTGGGAACCCCTGAACGAGCCCGCCTGCAGAATGTACTCGCCGGGCTCCTCTACCCGGGAGGGCGGTGGAGGTTCACCGCCCGGGGCCGACGGCGGATCCACGCGGGGCTCGGGAACCACCACTTCCAGTTCCGGGAGCAGGGTGTAGAACTCGAACCGATGCCGTGATTCCGTTTCCGGCCCCGCCGGTGGGGCCTGTTCCACGCGAGCCTGGGGTGATGGTTCCTGCACTGAGCCTTGAGTTTCCAGGTAGACCAGAAGGGCGGCAAACAGGCCGATGGCCAGGCCGGCCACACCCCAAACCCAACCGGGCAGGGGGGCCGTCTCCTGCGGTGGCGGCTTGCGTCGGCTGGCCTGGCGTCGGGTGTTGCGGGCCATTACATCTCCTCGGGTGCGGAAACGCCCAGCAGCTTGAGGCCATTGGCGAGCACGTGGCGCACGGCCAGGATCAGGTTCAGGCGGGCGTCTCTCAGGTCTGCATCGTCTACCAGGAACTGATGGGCGTTGTAGTAGGTGTGGAAGTCATTGGCCAGATCCCGCAGGTAGTTGGCCACTTGGTGGGGCTCCTCGGCCAGGGCGGCGGATTCCACCAGTTCCGGGTAATGGGCCAGGCTGCCGAGCAGGGCGGCCTCATGGTCTTCCGTGAGGCGCGCCAGATGGGACTGACCGTTGGCCAGGTCGTGGCTCAGCCCCTTGGCCTGCATCTGCCGCAGCACACTGCAGACTCGCGCATGGGCGTACTGGATGTAGTACACCGGGTTGTCTGCCGATTCGGACTTGGCCAGGTCCAGGTCGAAGTCCAGGTGCTGTTCACAGCGGCGCATCACGTAGAAGAAGCGGGCCGCGTCCTTGCCCACTTCGTCGCGCAGTTCGCGCAGGGTGACGAAACTGCCCGAGCGGGTGGACATTTGCACCCGCTCCCCACTGCGATAGAGGATGGCGAACTGCACCAGCAGCACGTCCAGGCGGGCATCGTCCTGGCCCAGGGCCTGAAGGGCAGCCTTCACCCGGGGCACGTAGCCATGATGGTCGGCCCCCCACACGTCGATCACCCGGTCATAACCGCGCTCGAACTTCTCCATGTGATAGGCGATATCCGAGGCAAAATAGGTGGTCTGACCATTGTCGCGCTGCACCACGCGATCCTTCTCGTCGCCGTATTCGGTGGAGCGGAACCATAGGGCACCGTCTTTTTCGTAGACCTGACCATGATTGCGCAAGGTGTCCAGGGCGCGGTTCACGGATCCCTTTTCAGTGAGCGAACGCTCCGAATACCAAGTGTCGTAGTGCACCCCGAACTCTCCCAGATCATCGCGTATGTCATCAAGGATGCTGTTCAGGCCCAATTCGAAGACGTAGCGGTACCGGTTCTCGCCCAGGGCTTCCTGGGCGCGGCGGATGATGGCATCGATGAAGATTTCCTTGTCGCCGCCGTCGGGCTCGTCGGCGGGCAGGCCACTCATCAGCGCCTCGGCGCTGATGGCGTAGTCCTTGCCGTGCTCCTGGAACAGGGTGTCGGCGATGTCGCGCACATAGTCGCCCTTGTAGCCGTTGGCCGGGAAGTGGAAGTCGACTCCACAGCGTTCCAGGTAACGCAGCCACACGCTGGAAGCCAGTATATCCATCTGCCGGCCGGCATCATTGACGTAGTATTCCCGGTGCACGTCAAAGCCAACGGTCTCCAGCAGATCCGCCACAGCGGCCCCGTAGGCGGCTCCGCGGCCATGGCCCACGTGCAGCGGTCCGGTGGGGTTGGCGGAGACGAATTCCACCTGCACGCGCTTGCCTTCCCCGAGATGGCTGCGACCGTAGTCTTCGCCGGATTCCAGCACCTGGGTGATCACCGCCAGCCGTGCGGCCTGGCTGATGAACAGGTTGATGAAGCCTGGCCCGGCAATCTCCACCTTTTCCACCAATGGCGATTCGGGTAGATGATCAATGAGGGTCTGGGCCACATCCCGGGGCCTGGAGCCCATGGGTTTGGCCAGTTGCATGGCCAGGTTGGTGGCAAAGTCACCATGGGCCTTGTCCCGGGTTCGGGTCAGCTGCACCTCCACATGATGCCCTTCATTGAGGGCGCCGCTTTGCTTGAGGGCTTGGAGGGACTGCTCGAGAAGGGCCTGGAGTTGCGGTTTCAAGGTTTTGGGTATCCGAGATTGGGGCGAAGGGCCTGATTTGCTGGCAAGATTTTACCGGGGATGGTGAGGTGGGTGAATACCTTGGGGCAAACCCGGGCGGTATTGCCCGCCGTACGGGTCGTTCGCGAACGACCGTACAGGGTCGGAGATGTAGGAGTTTACCGTGCCTCGCTGGGGTCGTTCGCGAACGACCCGTACGGGTTGGGGGTGTAGGGGTTTGCCGGGCCTTGCTGGGGTCGTTCGCGAACGACCCGTACGGGTTGGGGTGTAGGGGTTTGCCGGGCCTTGCTGGGGGCGTTCTCGAACGACCCGTACGGGTTGGGGTGTAGGGGTTTGCCGGGCCTTGCTGGGGTCGTTCGCGAACGACCCGTACGGGTTGGGGGTGTAGGGGTTTACCGTGCCTTGTAGGGGTCGTTCGCGAACGACCCGGGCAGGGCTTGGCGAAGCCTGAGGGATCGGGGCTCCCGTCACGTGAGATCCGCCGGGTCCACGTCGATGGACCAGCGCACCTGCCGGGCGCCGGGCAACCGGGCCAGCTCCGTCAGCCAGGGCCCCAGGGCGCGCTGCAGGTCCTGGCGTCGGGGCGCATGCAGCAGTAGATGCGCTCGATAACGCCCGGCACGTCGTTCCATGGGGGCGGGCGCCGGGCCCCAGGGATGAATCCCTGGCAGCGACAGCGTCTGCAGATGATCCCGCGCCTGCTCCAGAAAGGCCAGGGGTGTTTGTGCGTCCACGGCCTCGGCCCGCAGCAGGGCCAGGGAGGCATAAGGGGGTAGGGTGGCCTCGCGTCTTTCCGCCAGAGCGGTGCGTGCAAAGGCCCTGTAGCCACCGCCCAGCAGGCTGGACAGCAGCGGGTGATCCGGTTGGTGGGTCTGGATCAGCACCTCGCCGGCCCGCAGGGCCCGCCCCGACCTCCCCGCCACCTGGATGATCGTCTGCGCCAGACGCTCCACCGCCCGAAAATCCACGCTGAACAATCCCTGATCCGCATCCAGGATGGCCGCCAGGGTCACATTGGGGAAATCATGCCCCTTGGCCAGCATCTGCGTGCCCACCAGAATGCGATAACGCCCCTCGCGCACCCCCGCCAGGGCGGATTCCAGCGATCCCTTGCGGCGGGTGCTGTCCCTGTCGATGCGAATGGCCGGATATTGGGGGAAATGCTTGTGCAGGGCCTGTTCGATGCGCTCCGTGCCCTGGCCCCGGGGCGCCAGCGGGCTGCCGCAGGAGGGGCAGCGGGCCGGCAGTCCGGTTTCGTGGCCACAATGGTGACAGCGCAGCAGTCGGGCGCAGGCATGCCAGGTCATGCGGGCGTCACAGCGGTGACAGTCAGCCACCCAGCCGCAATCATGGCAGATCAGGGCTGGGGAAAAGCCGCGCCGGTTGAGGAACAGCAGCACCTGACCATCCGCATCCAGATGGCGTTGCATGGCATCCAGCAGTGCTGTGGACAGCCCCTCGTCCATGAACTGTTGCCGCACGTCCAGCACCTTGAGACGGGGCGCCACCGCCCCACCGGCCCGGGCGGGAAGTTCGATCCTGCGGTACTGACCACGCTCCACGTTGCCCAGGCTCTCCAGCGAAGGGGTGGCCGAGCCCAGCACCACCGGCACGGCTTCCCTGTGCCCGCGCATCACGGCCAGATCCCGAGCGTGATAGCGAAAGCCCTCTTGCTGCTTGAGGGATGCGTCATGTTCCTCGTCCACGATGATCAGTCCCGGGCGGGCCCAGGGTGCGAAGACCGCCGAGCGGGTGCCAATGATCACCCCGGCCTCGCCGGACCGGGCAGAGAGCCAGGCACAGTGACGTTCACCGTCACTGAGGCTGGAATGCAGCACGGCGATGGGGGTGGCCAGGCGTTGGCGAAAGCGTTCCAGCAACTGAGGGGTGAGGGCGATCTCGGGCACCAGGACCAGGCTCTGCAGGCCGCGTTCCAGCACTTGTTCAATGGCGTGCAGATACACCTCGGTCTTGCCGCTGCCGGTCACGCCTTCCAGCAGATGACACGTAAAGCCCCCAAGGCTTTCCGTGATACTCGAGATAGCGGCCTGCTGGGCCGCATTGAGTGCCGGTGCGTCCGGGCGTTCATCCCGGGGCGGTTCCAGACAGGGCCGGTGATGTCGCTCCACCAGTCCCTTGTCGATCAGGGCCCTGAGGGCCGCGCGCGGATCGGTGTCCTGACCTTCGCGCAATTGCTCCAGGGTGATTCCTTCAGGGTTTGCCTGAAGGCGACGCAGCACCGATGCCTGGCGGGGGGCGCGGGTGAGGCCGTCGGGGGCGATGGTCCGGCCGGACTCAGTGACATGGTAGCGTTCGATGCCTCGGGCGATGGCCAGCTTGCCCTGGCGCAGGGTCTGGGGCAGGGCGGCACTGATCACTTCGCCGAGGGGGTGGTGATAATAGTCGGCGGCCCAGCGCAGCAGGTTCAGCAGCGGGGCGTCCAGCAGCGGTGTCTCGTCGAGCACGGCCTCGATGCGTTTGAGCCGGGCATTCGGCAGTGCCGAGCCCTGCCCATGCCCTACCACCAACCCCACGATCCGGCGACGTCCGAAGGGCACCCGCACCCGCGCGCCCACCGGGGGGAGCGGGCCCTGGGCAGGGGGCAGGTAGTCGAAATGACCGTGCAGCGGCGTGGGCACGGCAACCTGAACGATGGTGGGGGGGGATGAACTCGGCATGCACCTGATGACTCAAGGCCGGGGACTGGCACCCTGAATCTCATGCATCACGGTAGTGAGGCATTTCGACGATGAAAGAGGGTGACTTACCAAGCCCCTCTACCCTGCGGGGAAGGGGGTTGGGGTGAAGGGCCGGCACCGTGCCTGCCTTGCCCCCTCATCCCGGCCCTTCTCCCCCTCGGGGGAGAAGGGAGTGTTTGTGGCTGAACCTTGCCTCGTTCACGTTAACTCTCCTTGCGCCCAAAAAAAAGCCCGGGCACAAGGCCCGGGCTCTTCAAGCTGGCAACCCTCGAGAGGGTTAGCCCATTTCCTTGATGCTGGAGATGAGCTGACCGGCTACCTTCTGGCCGTCGCCGTACAGCATGCGCGTGTTGTCGGCGTAGAACAGATGGTTCTCCACGCCGGAGAAACCCGCCCCCTTGCCGCGCTTGATGACGATGACGTTCTTCGCTTCGTCGGCATTGAGGATGGGCATGCCGTAGATCGGGCTCTCCGGGTTGGAGCGGGCGACGGGGTTGACCACGTCGTTGGCACCGATCACCACGGCCACATCGGCCGTCTTGAACTCGTTATTGATCTCATCCAGATCATAGATGACGTCGTAAGGCACGCCGGCCTCGGCCAGCAGCACGTTCATGTGACCGGGCATGCGACCCGCCACCGGGTGGATGGCGAACTTCACCTGCACGTCACGCTCCTGCAACAGCTGGGTGAGTTCCCAGATCTTGTGTTGTGCCTGGGCCACGGCCATGCCGTAACCGGGAACGATGATCACCTTATTGGCAAAAGCCATCATCACGCCAGCGTCGGAGGCCTCGATCTCCTTCATGCTGCCGCTGACCTCTTCCTGGTCGCCGCTGGGGGTCTCGCCAAAGGAGGAGAACAGCACGTTGGTCAAAGGCCGGTTCATGGCCTTGGCCATCAGCTGGGTGAGCAGCGTGCCGGCGGCACCCACCACGATACCGGCGATCATCAGTGCGGCATTGTCCAGCACCAGGCCCTTGAGGCCTACCGCCAGGCCGGTGAGGGCGTTGTACAGGGAGATGACCACCGGCATGTCGGCGCCGCCGATGGGGATGGTCATCAGCACACCGAAGGCCAGGGCCAGCAGCACGAACAGGAACAGCAGAGTGCCGTTCACTTCGGCCCCACTGAAGGCGATGATGATGCCCAGCAGCACGGTGGCACCCAGTACGCCCAGGTTGATCTTCTGCTGCATGTCAAAGCGCAGCGACTTCTTGATCAGGCCTTGCAGCTTGCCGAAGGCGATCAGAGAGCCGGAGAAGGCCACGGAGCCGATGATCACACCGGCCACGGCAATGAACTGGATCGTCCAGCTCATGCTGTAAGAGCCCATCAGGGCCACGATGCCGATACCGGCCGCGGCCCCGCCGCCCATGCCGTTATACAGGGCGATCATCTGCGGCATGTCGGTCATGGGCACGCGCTTGCCCGTGTACCAGGCCAGGCCGCCGCCGATGCCGATACCGGCGATGATCAGCAGATAGTTGACGAAGCCGATCACCTGAGGGTGCAGGAAGGTCACGACGGTGGCGATGACCATGCCCCAGCCGGCCCAGATGATGCCGCGTCGGGCGGTCACCGGCGAAGCCATCTGCTTCAGGCCGATGATGAACAGGATGGCCGCCGCAAAGTAGGCGAGATTGACGATGAAGCTCATTTACTTGGCCCCCTTGCTGGACTTGAACATCTCAAGCATGCGCTCGGTCACCACGTACCCGCCCACGGCGTTGCCAGCGGCCAGGATCACGGCCACGAAGCCCACCAGTTGCTGCAGGCCGGTCTCTGACTGGCCCAGGGCCACCATGGTGCCCACGAGCACGATGCCGTGGATGAAGTTGGAGCCGGACATCAATGGTGTGTGCAGGATCACCGGCACCTTGGAAATGACCTCGTAGCCGGTGAAGGCGGCGAGCATGAAGATATAGAGTGCGACGAAACCCTCGATCATGATTGACCTCCTTCTACAAGGCTGCGGGTCGCTTCGTGCTTGATCTCACCCTCGTGGGTGAGACAGCTCTTGGCAATGATCTCATCTTCCCAGTCCAGCTCCAGCTTGCCCTCGGGCAGCATGGGGGTGAGGAAGTTGAGCAGGTTCTTGGCATACATCTCGCTGGCGTGCAGCGGCACCTGGCTGGCCACATTGAGCGGCCCATGGATGGTGACACCGCCCTTGGTGATGGTCTTGCCGGGCTTGGTGAGTTCGCAGTTGCCACCGCCCTCGGCGGCCAGGTCGATGATCACCGCGCCGGACTTCATGCCGTTCACCATCTTCTGCGGGATGAGCATGGGGGAGGGCTTGCCGGGGATGGCGGCAGTGGTGATCAGCACGTCGGCCTGACCGATGAACTTGGCCAGGGCCTCCTGCTGCTGCTCCTTTTCCTCATCGGTGAGTTCGCGGGCATAGCCGCCTTCACCTTCGGCCTTCACGCCCAGGTCCAGGAACTTGGCGCCCAGGGATTCCACCTGCTCCTTGGTGGCCGAGCGCACATCATAGGCCTCCACCATGGCGCCCAGACGGCGTGCGGTGGCGATGGCCTGCAGGCCGGCCACGCCGGCGCCGATGACCACGACCTTGGCCGGGCGGATGGTGCCGGCTGCCGTGGTCAGCATGGGGAAAAAGCGGCAGGACAGATCCGCCCCCATGATCGCGGCCTTGTAGCCGCCCACGGCGGCCTGGGAAGACAGTGCGTCCATGCTCTGGGCACGCGAGATACGCGGAATCAGTTCCATGGCAAAGCTGGAGATCTTCTTCTCCTGCATGGCTTTGACCACTTCCGGGTTCTTGTGGGCATGGAAGAAGCCGGCGATCATGGCGCCGTCCTTCATCATTTCCACTTCTTCCTTACTGGGTGGTGCCACTTTCACGACGATATCCGCTTCGCCCAGCAGGGCCTTGGCATCGTTCACCACGCGGGCATCCGCGTAGGCCTCGTCGGGGAACTGAGCCTCGGCACCCGCCCCCTTCTGAATCATGACCTCGAGACCCATCTTGGCGAATCGGGCGGCCACCGAGGGGTCCAGGGCAACTCGCCGCTCACCGCGGTCGGTCTCTTTGGGTATTGCAAGTTTGATCGGCATGGCTTAACTCCGTCTGCCCGTGCAGGGATAATGGCCGGCGGTCGACCGATCCTGGCGTTATAGGACTGCAACGGTTCTGGGGTGAATATTGACCATTCGGGGGGCCGTCAGGCCCAGCTTTACTGAATTTTTCCGGGATGTGCCCAAAAACAGGGCATGGTAGCGGAATTTTGCCGACCTTTGAACATCAAAGCTCTGTCCGGGGCGCGTTTCGAGGCGGTGTAGCGGCTTGATAATTGCTTTCTGGGCGGGATTGGGGCAGAGTCATGACGTGCCGGTATAACCTCCGGGGGGCGCAGGGGTGTACGAGTTCACTCAGCAGGTGCTTCGCACTGATGCTTCAGGCATGCCGATGGAGTGGGTCGACTATCAGCAGGCCGTGCGGCTTTATCACGCTCAACAGGTGGCGTTTACCTGCGGCGCGGTGCTTTACCGTATTCACGGGGGTGTCAATGCACGCTCCGGGCGCCGCAGCGTGGTGGAGGTGAACTCCATCATCGCCACCTACGGCACCAACAGGGCAGTACGTGAGCGCTACGTGCCACCGCTCAACAACTCGGCCCTGTTCAAGCGCGACGCTCACCTGTGCCTGTACTGCGGCCATCCCTTCCCGTACCGGGATCTGTCGCGGGATCACGTCACCCCCATCAGTCAGGGGGGGCAGGATCACTGGAGTAACGTGGTGACGGCCTGCAAGCGTTGCAACAATCACAAGGCGGGTCGCACACCGGAACAGGCCGTCATGCAGTTGCTGGCCGTGCCCTTCGTGCCCACCCATGCCGAATACATCTACCTGCAGGGACGGCGGGTGCTGGCGGATCAGATGGAATTCCTGCAGGCGCATTTTCCGCGGACCAGTCCGCTACGCCTCAGGGCCTTACAGTAGTGCAGTCACGCCGGGTCGCTTCCCGGGGCGGAATGCGACAAAACCGAAACCAAGTCAAAGCATGGCGCCTGAACTCTGGTGAATCGACGCGTGTCGGTTTACAGTCTCGCCTTGTGTTCTGGGGGATGAGTCCATATGGCTCTTGAGTTGTACAGAGAAGCGGTCGATCTTGATGCCCCGGTAACGCGTCGCAAGGACGAGTCGGCGGAAACCTCAGCGGATCGTTCGCCCTCGGGGCTGTCTTCAAACCAAAAAGCAGAACGTACCATGACCTATATTGGCGAGCCGGACTATCGTCATGGGAGCCCCCAGAGTCTGGGAATCCTGATCACCAACCTGGGGACTCCGGATGCCCCCACGCCGGCGGCACTCAAGCGCTATCTCAAGGAGTTCCTCTGGGATCCGCGGGTGGTGGAGGCGCCGCGCCCCCTGTGGTGGTTGCTGCTCAATGGCCTCATCCTCAACACGCGCCCTCGCAAGAGCGCCGCGAAATATGCCCAGATCTGGGGCGAAGACGGCTCGCCGCTGCTGACTACCACGCGTGCGCAGGGCGCCGCCGTGGCAGAACGCATGGCGGAGCGCCTTCCCGGTCCGGTGAAGGTGGCTGTGGCCATGCGCTACGGCAATCCCTCCATCCGCGCCGGTCTGGAAGAATTGCGCCGCGCCGGTGCCCGGCGCATCCTCGTGTTGCCGCTTTACCCGCAATATGCCGCATCCACCACCGGTTCCACCTTCGATGCGGTCACCCACGAGGTGAGTCGCTGGCGCTGGGTGCCCGAACTCCGTTTCATCATGGGGTATCACAGTGATCCCGCTTATGTTCAGGCGGTCGCGGACAGTATCCGCGAGCACTGGCAGGCCAACGGCCAGGGCGAGCGCCTGTTGTTCTCCTTCCACGGCATTCCCCGGGACTACCTGGACCAGGGAGACCCCTATCACTGCTACTGTCAGACCACGGCACGCCTGGTGGCAGAAAATCTGGGGCTGCCCGAGCACCAGTGGCAGGTGGCCTTCCAGTCTCGCTTTGGCCGCCAGCAGTGGCTGACGCCCTACACCTCGGAGACCATCACCGGTCTGCCGGAGCAGGGCGTGAAATCCCTGGATGTGGTCTGTCCCGGGTTCTCGGCCGACTGCCTGGAAACCCTGGAGGAGATCGCCGATGAAAGCCGCGAGGCCTTCCTGGAAGCTGGCGGCGAACGCTTCAGCTACATTCCCTCCCTGAATACACGGCGCGACCATACCGACGCACTGGCCGACCTGATCCTGCGTCATATTCAAGGCTGGCCGGAGGCGGATACAGGTTATGACTACGAAGCCAGGCGGGAACTTGGGGAACAGGCACGGGAGCGGGCCCTGGCCATGGGCGCGAAGAACTGAAGTGGGGGATGGCGTGCATATCACCGCCCTGATCATCGGTGACGAGTTGCTGTCCGGTAAGCGTCGTGACAAGCACATGGAGTTCCTGATCCAGGCCTTGAGCCAGCGGGGCCTGGAGCTGTCCTCTGCGCGCTTTGTAGGTGATGATGCCGATTTGCTGACCGAGCATCTCCGCCAGACCCTGGCCAGCGGTGCCGTGGTCTTCAGTTTTGGTGGCATCGGGGCCACGCCTGACGACCGTACCCGGCAGTGCTTTGCGCGGGCCGCCAACGTGGATCTCACCCTGCATTCAGAGGCAGTGGCCATTCTGGAGGAGCGTTTCGGGGAGTCGGCCTATCCGCATCGCATCCGCATGGCGGAGCTGCCTGCGGGGGCCTCGTTGATTCCGAACCCGGTGAACCGCATTCCGGGTTTCAGCATGCAGCATCATCACTGTGTGCCGGGCTTTCCCAACATGGCCTGGCCCATGGTGGAATGGGTGCTGGATACTCATTACACCCATCTGTTCGGCAAGGTGCCGGTGATCGAGCGACTGGTGCTGGTGAGTGGTACGCCGGAATCGGACCTGGTGCCGATCATGGAGGCGGTCATGGAGCGTTTCCCCGGGATTCGCCTGTCCAGCCTGCCATCCACCCAGGCGGGCTGTCGTGAGGTGGAGTTGGGCATCAAGGGCCCGGCGGATGATGTCATGGAGGCCGCTCAGATGCTCCTGGCGGCGCTGGATGCACAGGGGGTTCGCTGGCAGGAGCAGCCCCAGGTGAGTGCGGTGACCAAGCCCTAGTACTACAGCCGTAACTGCAGAGGTGGTCAGTCATTAATCGAAAGCCAGGCTAGCTGCTGCCGACAGTGGCACTGCCAAGCCCGGTATTGATGTCGTCGTCGCCAATCTGACCAATGAAGTACGTGCGACAACGTGTGCTGCCCATGCCAAATCCATTTCCCTATAAGCCGTTTGAGTTCGGGGAGTGTCCATTGAATTCTGTCGGTCGGGTTTTTTTTTGCTGCTGGGTCGCCTGCCGAATCGCCACGAGCAGAGAATGCGCCAGCAGTGACAAGGTGATATGACGATACCAGCTCCCCCAGCGTCTCACCTCGTACTCATCCAAGCCGCACTCGCTCTTGGCCGTCTGAAAACCCTGCTCGATTTTCCAGCGCTGACCTGCAACCCGAACCAGTGTCTCGATAGAGACCCAATCTTTAGGAGCGTGGACCAAGTAATAGGCCAGTTCATCTGGTTTCGAGAGGCTTCGCCGGATCAGAAGATAGTGACCCCAGCGGCGTGCTTCTTCCGTAGGCTGCAGTCTTGCCAGGGGCGTCAGTGCCCAGTCATACAGGCGCTCCCCCTTGCTGCCCGAACCAGCTGACAACGTCTGCCATTGATCCTCCGGAAGTGCCGCTGCGATCTCATCAGCTCGCGTGTAATCGAAGCTCTTCCACCATAAAGGTTCATTGCAAGCTACTTCTAAAACAAAGGGTTGCGAACGATCTTCCAGCCACAGACGTAGACTGCGGTTGCCACCATAGACGCTATCACCCGTCACCCAGGAAGCCGGTACCCCCTGGTCCAGCACACGCTCCAGCATCCTGCGAGCAAGCTCCGGCTTGCTGGCAAAGTCGACATCATCGGGGATCCCAGCGCGCCGACAACGTTCTCGGTCCTGTGTCCAGGACTTGGGCAAGTAGAGGGCGCGATCCAGGAACGCATGCCCTGCCGGACTGGCGTAGAGAAGAAAGACCCCGATCTGACTGTTCTCGATCCGACCAGCGGTGCCACTATACTGACGTTGCACACCAGCAGAATGCTGCCCTTTCTTGATGAAGCCGGTCTCGTCCAGGACCAGAACACCCTCAGGGGAGCCCAGTGTATCGATGACCCACTGGCGGAGGACATCACGCGCCGCATCCGCATCCCAGCGGGCACGATCCAACAGGTACTGCACCCCATCCGGGGATTTATCTCCGAGCCATTCGGCCAGGTGCCAGCCATTCTTTCGTTCGCATTGACTGAGCAGGCCCTGAACATAACATAGTGCACGATCACGCGTTTCCGAGCGGGGGAAGAGCGGACCTAAACGTTTCGCTAGGCTGTCGAACAATGCTGAGACAGAAAGATCCTGTGTTTGCATTCTTCACCTTGTGATCGCTGGGAAATCAATCACATACAGTGTAGCTTATTCACTTACGGCTGTAGTACTAGGCCCAGACCTTGGGCATCGGGCCACGGACGAGGCGTCATCAAAAAAGCGGCCCTTGGAGGCCGCTTTTTTGATGACGGAAATGGATCTGACGGGCTGTGCTCCTCCCAAGACGGCGGGAGAGGCACAGCCCGTTGCCTTAGCGGCCCAGGCTGATCCGGTGCATGACCCAGTCGCCGCGACGCTTGTGACGCAGGCCGGCACCGATATGCAGCACCAGCACGGCGATGATGCACAGTCCCAGAATCATGTGAGCCTGGAAGAGCTGTTCCGCCAGGGCCGGGTTCTCGGCGATCATGGCTGGCAGTTCCCAGGTGAAGAAGTTGACCGGGAAGCCGGCAGCCGCTGTGGCCAGGCTGCCCACGATGGGAATGGCGATCACCATCACGTACAGCAGGAAGTGCACCAGCCGGCTCATGAACCGCTGGAATCCGGACAGCTCCACCGCGTAGGGCGGTGTGCCCTGGAGCAACCGCACCACCAGGCGCAGCACCATGAGACCCAGGATGGTGATGCCCAGCGTCTTGTGAGCCATATAGGCTATATTGGCGATATCCGTGCCCACGAGCTCCACAATGCGCTCATGGCCCAGGGTGCCCAGGGTGAACCCGCCGATCAGCGAGAAGGCCAGCAGGACGGCAATCAGCCAGTGCAATACGCGCAGGGGAAAGGAATGGCGCGGCAGCCCGGAGGCTACGCCAACACTCGGATAGTCTGTACTCATGGTCGCTCCCTTATTGGTTTGTGATGGGGCCGGCTTCGAGCGCGGTTTGCGTTGACCGACCCATTGGTTAACCCGCACACAGTTTAAGCCCTATTTCGGTCTTAATATAAGCCGCAGGGCTGTCATCGGACCTGTTCGGGTGCGTTGTTCATGTGATGTTTTCGCACCCCGTCCCTCCCCAGCTTGGCCGTACTCGCCGTTCGCCGTGCTGATCTGTGTCAGTGTGTTGGGCTGGTGAGGCGCAATCGGACGCACTCCCCACGCAATCCCACGGTGTTCATCAGGTGGAACCTGGCGCTCATCTGGATCATAGTATGCCAATAGGATCTGGTTAACCCCGGCGCGTCACGGTCGGGGCTGTTCGCAAACGACCTGTACAACTCACGTCAGCTGCATGTTTGGGTTGGCTCGTACTGGTTTGCCAAGAGGAGTCGGGCTATGTGGTGGTTCGTGATCGGATACGTCATCGGGCACATCGGCTTCATGCTGGGCTCCATGCCCATCCTGGCGGTGGGCGGTGCCCTGTTTCTATACGGAGCCTATGTGGTGGTGTACGGGAAGCCTCGGGAGGAGTGAGGAGGGGGCTTAAGCAGTTCGCTTGAAATCTATTCATAACTTATCGATACTTTCCAATATGAAAAGATTGGCAAGCATCGGTGAGGCCGCCAAGGCGCTGGGCGTGTCCATTACGACACTGCGCCGCTGGGAAGCATCGGGCAGGTTGG
>NZ_FOAA01000012.1 GCF_900109495.1 Ectothiorhodospira marina
TCGGGCCTTACCCCGAACACCGCCGGGTCGTTCGCGAACGACCCGTACAGGGACGGGGCATGAATCTCACTCCCCCTCCATCAGGAACACCCGCGAACGGCCCCACGGGGGCTCAAGCCCGCCTCGACCCCCCGTACGGGCGCTTCGAGAAGCGCCCCTGCCAATCCCACCCCCACCGCATCCACGAGATACCGTAGGGGTCGTTCGCGAACGACCCCCGCCGGAGCCCCAAAGCTCGACTCAGGTCGCCCGACCTACCAGGGCCGCCTGTTCTGCGGTGAGGCGGCCGTTACGTACGCAGTCGTTCATGGCGATGCCTCGGAAGGCGTTGCCTGTGAGGTGCAGGCCGCGATGCTGGCTGGCCTGCGCCATGATGCGATCCACGGCCTCGATATGACCCACCGGGTAGCCGGGCAGCCCCTTGGGCCAACGCTTGACGATGGTGGCGTCCGGGGCCTTGTCGATGCCCAGGGCCTTGACCAGCCCCTCCCGGGATTCCTGGATCAGGGTTTCGGGGTCCTGGTCCACCTTATGGGGGGCGCGCTGACCACCGAGCATGATCCGGAGGCTCTTCATGCCGTCGGGTGCCCGATCGGGGAAGATGCTGCTATCCCACAGCACGCCCAGGAAAGGCAGCGGCGCCTTGGCAGTGGTGAGCAATCCGAAGCCATCCAACGGGTGATCCAGTTCCTTCCAGCCGAAGCCGACGACGGCGATGGGAGAGTAATCCAGAGCGTCCAACTGACGGGACAATTCAGGATCCAGGTCGGAAAGCATCGGGGCTGCCGCATAGGCGGGGACCGCCATGATGATCTGGTCGAAATCGTGCGTTTGGCCACCCACCGCGAGCTGATAGCCGTTCTCCGTGGCGGTGACCCTGTCCACGGGGTGTCCTGTATGCCACTGGGCTTTGATCTTGGCCTTGAGATGGTCGACGATGGTGTTCATGCCGCCCTTGAAGCTCATCAGTACGCCGCCCGGGCCAGCGCTTTGCTTGCGCCGCTTGATCATGCCCTTGAACAGGCCCCCGTGCTCCTTTTCCAGCGCGGCCACCAGAGGGAAGGCTGCCCGTACGGAGACACGGTCGGCCGTGGTGCCGTAAATACCGGCGGTCATGGCATCCAGGAAAACGTCGGTGAAGGCCTTGCCCAGACGGCGGTAGCCGAAGGATTGCAGGGTTTCGTCGCTGTCATCCCGTTTGGCGGGTGTGAAGACTTCACCGGCCACGCGCAGTTTCTGCGGGAAGGTGAGCAGGCCGGACTTGAAGAACTTGCCGGGGCTGTCGGGGAATGGGTGCATGGCATCGGTGTAGATGAAGCGCTTGCGCGCGGCGTCTTCGCTGCGCATGAGCAGATGTGAGCCCTCACAGTCTTCCACCAGCTTGAGCATGTCTGGCTTGTTGCTGAGGAAGCCATTACCGCCTTCCTCGAACAGAAAGCCATCCTTGTTCACCGTGTGCATCGTGCCGCCCAGGTGGTCGTTGGCCTCGAAGATGTGCAGTTCCGCATCGCTTCTGGAGCGGTTGAAGTAAAAGGCCGTGCTCAGGCCGCTGATACCGGCCCCGATGATTGCCACTCGCATGAGTGAACTCCCCGTGGATGATTGGATCGATGATGAGATGATTCAGAAAGACAGGGCGACGCTGATCAACCCGGTTTGCGGGCAATGAAGCGCGTTGAGATGCCGAAGGTGTCGTCCTTGACCTGCACCATCTCAAAGCCTGCAGCGGTGAGTTTGTTCACCAATTGTTCGGTGCTGAAAAAGGCCTGGATGGATTCCGGCAGGTAGGTGTATGCCTGGTTATCCTTGGAGATCATGGCGCCCACTCTGGGCAGCACGTTGTTCATGTAGAAGCGGCTCATCCGGTCCATGACGGTGGCTTCCGGGTGGCTCATGAATTCCAGGATGAGTACGTGGCCACCTGGCTCCAGCACCCGGTGGAACTCTCGCAGGGCCCCGTCCACGTCGACCACGTTGCGGATGCCATAGCTGATGCTCACCATGTCGGCGCTGCTGTCTTCCATGGGCAGGGCGGCGGCCTCTGCCTCCTGAAACTCGGCGTTCTTCACCTTGCGTCGGGCCAGGGTGAGCATGCCGATGGCCGGATCCACGCCAGTGGCGCGCTCGATGGTGATGCCGCTGGCCTTGCCGGCTTCACGCCAGAACAGGATCAGATCCCCCGTGCCCGTGGCCACATCCACCAGATGCTTCACGGACCGGCCATGGGCCTTGAGGGCCGCCAGGCAGCCGTTGCGGCGCCAGCGCCGGTCCACCCCGAAACTCAGGATGCGGTTGAGTCGGTCATAGGTGGGCGAGATGTCGTTGAACATCTGGATGATGCGTTGCTGCTTTTCCATTCAGGGGGTTCCCATGGGGTCTTGGCCCAGAGAGGCCTCAGTGTTGGCGGGGCGTCTCGGTGTTCCCTGTCTGGGCCGATGTGTTTTGGGCTTGATCCTCGATCAGCGCCCGGCGCACGCGCTCGAAGGCCTGACCGCTGATGTGATGTACCAGGGGGCGGGCGGCCCGTCCCACGGTCTTGTCCAGCAGGCGATTGTGCAGATGATACTCGATCGAGAGTTTCACTCGAGTGCCGCCAGGGACGGAGCTGAGGCGGTAGCGACCGGTGTTACGGATGCCGCTGAGCGATTTCCAGGTCAATCGATGGGGGGGCTCTTCTTCGATGATGGCCACGTCCCAACTGAATACCATGCCGTTGGCCCGGACCTTCCAGCGATAGGTGGTGTCATTGAGCGGCGTGACCGATTCGACCGCATCGGCATAACGCGGAAACTCATCCACCCGGCGGATCAGGGCAAAGACTTCATCTGGTTCCGCCGGGAAGATCATGTCGTGATCGATGACCGGCATGGCTGTCCCTCCCGTGGGCTGCTGATGGTGAAATGACCGCCCGAGTATGCATGATGACGCAAGGGTTATGTCAAAGACGGCCCCATGGGTCAAGTACTTGCAAGGACGGCGGTTTCTGCCTGCCGGGCAATGCCCTGTGCCATGCCGGTAAAGACGAAAAGATGGGCCGGGGCCATGGCATACCAGTAGAGCAGTCCCCAGACGCCGGCGGGATGCCAGTAGTTGGTCACGTTGATGCGGGTGCCATTCCCCTCGGGCGCAAGGTCGATTTCCAGCACGCCGGCCCCTGGCACACGCATGCCGAATCCCAGGGTAAGGCGCCGACCCGGTTCCAGTCCCACCACGCGCCAGGAGTCCACCATGTCGCCCACGCGCAGTTCCGTGGGGTGGCGGCGGCCATAATTACGACCGGGCCCCCCCAGCATCCAGTCGGCCACTTCGCGGATTTTCCACAGCGGGTTGTAGGCAAAATACCGGTGTTCGCCGCCAATGGCCGTGACCACCGACCAGACCGTGTCCACGGGGGCAGCGGCCACGGCGGAGCCGCCGGCCGTCTTGGCGTAATAGCTGTAGTCCACCCGATAGTCCCGGAACATGAAGGCGCCCTCGGTCCAGCGGGCGGCCAGGGCGTTTTCGGCCTCCGCCTCGAAGGCCGTGCGCACCGCACTGCGAAAATCCAGCAGGTCCTGGGGCATGAGGCGTCGGGTTTCATCGTCCTCGGCCACATAGTTTTCCTTGAGTCCCTCTACCAGGGCCCGTGCGATGGAGGTGGGCACCGAGGTGACCAGGCGGAGCCAGTAGGAGGAGAGCTTGGGCGACAAGAAGGGTACGGGGATGATCATCGGCGGTTTGTGCCCCGCCTCCTCGGCCAGGATCTGCATCATGCGACCGTAGGTGAGGTACTCCGGCCCTCCGGTGTCGAGGATACGGCCGGCGGTTTCGGGCACATCAGGAGCCCGCTGCAGATACTCCAGCAGGTTGTCCAGGGCGATGGGCGGCGAGGTGCGTGAGACCCATTTGGGCGTGACCATGACCGGCAGGTGCAGCACCAGATCACGCATCACCTCGAAGGCGGCGGATCCGGGGCCGACGATGATGCCGGCTCGCAGTTCGGTGACGGGGACCGGGCCGTGCCGCAGTTCGTCTCCGGTTTGACGTCGGGAGACGATATGTTCGCTGCGGGCGGAGGCCGGGGCGAGTCCACCCAGATAGACGATGCGCTGCACACCCGCCTCGGCGGCCGCCTTGGCGAAGTGCCGGGCCGCCTGAATGTCCAGTTGGCCAAAGGACTTGCCGGCCCCCATGGAGTGCACCAGATAATAGGCCGTGGTCACACCCTCCAGTGCCGGGCCGAGGGTCTCGGGTTTGAGGGCATCGGCGGCGACCAGTTCGGCGCCATCCCAGCCCCGCGCCTGGAGCACGCTCAGGCGCCGGGAGCAGGCACGAATCCGCGCCTTGCCCGAGCTCAGGAGTCGAGGGACCAGGTTGGAGCCGATATAGCCGCTGGCACCAAAGACCAGCGTGATGGGGCGTTCGTCCCCGGTGTCCCCGGCAGGTGTATGTTGGGTGTCTATGGCCATGAAAATCTCCCCTCTCTGATCACTTGATCCCCGTGGGAGCGGCTCTCGGCTGCGAACAGCCCATGCCACTCCTGCCCTTTGAAGCCACCTGCCCACCCCCTTCGCGGCCAAGGGCCGCTCCCACAAGGAGGCGGGGTGATAGGGTGTCACCCGTGAGGCAGCGCTGCCCCCGTGGGAGCGGGCCCCGCCCGCGAGGCCCATGCCACTCCTGCCCTTTAAAGCCACCTGCCCGCCTCCTTCGCGGCCAAGGGCCGCTCCCACAAGGAGGCGGGGTGATCGGGTGTCACCCGTGGGGCAGCGCTGCCCCCGTGGGAGCGGGCCCCGCCCGCGACGCCCATGCCAGGAAAGACTCCCGAGATGATCCTGACCCCTTTCGCCGGCAGCCCGATCCCGATCGGGAGGTCCGGCGCCCTGGTCATGCACTCCTGTGACCGGCTGGCGCCTCCGTTAACAGGGTGGTGAGCCTTGCGATGCAGATCTCCCGGCCCTGTTCATCCTGGATGCGGATCTCCCATACCTGGGTGCGACTGCCCACATGCACCGGACGGGCACACCCTGTCACCTCCCCCTCGCGGGCCGGTCGCAGGTGATTGGCATTGATCTCCAGGCCCACGGCCATGTAGCCCGGCTCCGAGGCCAGGTGTGCCCCGGCGCTCCCCAGGGTTTCCGCCAAGGCCACGGAGGCGCCCCCATGCAGCAGGCCAAAGGGTTGGCGTGTGCGTTCGTCCACGGGCAGGGTGCCGTAGACGGCATCCTCGGTGATCCGGGTGATGCGAATGCCCAGGGACTGCATCAGGGTGTCGCGGGTGATGTCGTTGAGGGCATCAATGTCGATGGGGCGCTTCCACATGGACTGCTCTCTCAGGGGTTAAACAGGGATTTGATCCTCAGGATACAGCACCTCGGGCTCCCTGGCCTCCGCCCTTTGGGCCAGTTCCTGCCGTTTCACCTTCAGGTCGGCCTGGGCGGGCAGCGCCTGAAAGGCGACGGGCACCATGAACGGCGGTAAGCGCTCACGCAACCAGGCGCGCAGGACTTCGGTTTCCAGGGGGGCGCGGACTGCCACGAAGGCCACGGGGCGTTGCCCGAACTCGTGATCGGCGCAGGGCACCACCACGGCCCGAACCACATCTGTGTGCTGATGCAGGGCCTGCTCCACCGTCTCCGGCTGGATGTTCTCGCCCCCGCTGATGAACTGGTTGTCCAGGCGTCCGGTGATCCTGAGGCTATGCTCATCCCAGGCGCCCAGGTCACGGGTGTGGAACCACCCGTCGTCATCGGTGGCCGGGTCCATTGTCCCGTCACGCAGATAGCCCTTGAACAGGGTGCCTCCCCGCACCAGGATCTCGCCGTTGTCGTCCACCCGACACTGCCGATGATCCAGCACCCGAACCCGGCCATCGGGCGCCTGGCTGAGCACCTGGGAGGTCATTTCGGTGAGTCCGTAGCTCATCCAGCACGGCAGTCCCTGTGACCGGGCTTCCTTGAGCAGTGAGGGCCGTACGGGGCCCCCGCCCAGCAGAATCGCCTTGAGCCCGGGCGGTGGCCGGCCCCGCGCCAGCAGGCGCTGCAGTTGGGTTTCCACCATGGAGAGGTGGGTCACACCGGTGGCCGCCAGGTGATCCGCATCCTCGGCCCGTCCGCCCAGCACCAGGGATGCGCCCCCCAGCAGACAGCGGAACAGGATGGCCAACCCGCCCACATGGAAAAGCGGCAGGGAGAGCAGGTAGCGGTCCCCCGGCCGCAACGGGATGGCGCGATTGGCCCCTTCGGCGCTCAGTAGGTGATTGCTGTAGCTGTGCGTGGCCACCTTGGGCTGGCCGGTGGATCCGGAGGTGAGCACGCCGGTGCGGATGTCATCGGCGGGGAAGCGCCATTGCAGTGCGGTGGGCGCGGCGGCCGGGGCGTGAGGGCGGGGCCGGGTGCCGGTATCTCCGCCCGGGCCGGCGGTGACCCTCCCCCCGGGTTCGGGCATCCGCCAGTCCAGGGCATGCGCCGCCATCAGGGCATCCACCAGCGCCGATGGCAGGGCAGGGTTCACCGGCAACAGGCGCGCCCCCGCGCGCAGCACGGCGAAGATATCCACCAGGGTGTCCGCGCTGCGATCTGCCCTGATGACGACCCATTGTTGGGATGCCACACCCTGGGCCTTCAGTGACAGCGCCCGCTCGGTCACCCGCTCGGACCATTGGGCGAAATTCAGATCTGCCTGCCCGGGAAGGATCAGGGCGGTGTGCTCAGGCCAGTGGCGGGCCGCCGCATCCAGCAGGCAGGGCAGGGTGTCATCGGCGGAAGGTTTCATGTCCAATGCCCCAGGCAGTGCAGGTCCTCACGCCTCAGCACCGGCCTCTGGGCATGTTCGGGCTGACTGCGGATGGGTTCGATGAGGGCATGGGTGAAGGGGGCAAAGGTATCCAGGCCCTGGGGGCCGGTCAGATCCCAGTGCTGGGCCAGGCGGGTGTACAGGTCCAGGGTGAGATTGCTCTCGTAGGCGGCGCTGAGTACCACGCCCAGCCCCCGGCTCCGGGCCGCGGCCACCCAGGCCTGGCTGCGGGTCAGGCCGGTGAGCATGGGTTTGATCACCAGGGCTGCCAGTCCGGGGGTGTCCAGCCGGGCCTCAATGGCCTGCGGGGGGAGTTCCCGCAGGGTCTCATCCCAGGCAAAGGGCAGGCCGGTGGCGGCAAACCATTCTGCGTAGTCGCTGCCGGGCAGCAGGGGCTCCTCGATGAAGGCTACATGGCGGTGATCGATCCGCTTGCTCAGATCCCGGGCGGTTTCCAGGGTCCAGCTACGGTTGGCATCCAGGCGCAGAGGCTGGTCGTCCCGTAACTGACGGATCAACCCTTGAATGCGCTGCGCATCTGCCGCTGGGGAGGATCGCCCCACCTTGAGTTTGATGCAGGGTGCCTGGGGGGCCGTGTTCAGCTCAGCGTCGTGGCGCAGCAATTGGCAACGGGGCAGGGGACGGGCCGGGGGCAAGGGGGTGGACCATTGCAGATGGCCACTTTCCAGCCCGAAGCGCACCTCGGCGGGGAGCCCGGGTTGTCCCGGGTCCAGTCGATCCTTGAGTGCCCCCGGGGCCTGCAGCAGTTGCCTCAAGTGTTCAGTGCAGGTGGTGAGGTCATGATCGCTGAAGCCTGGCAGCGGACTGATCTCGGACCAGATGACCGGTTGATCCACGCCCTGCCACTCCAGGAGAAGCCCTTCCCTGTGGGACAGGGTGCACGGGCCCAGGGCCAGGGGTTCTCGCAGGGGGACGCGGTAGCGCCAGAGGGTGAGCCTGGTCAGGGCCTGATCGGAACTGGAGTTCATTTGTAGGTTTTGTCCCTCTGTGAGCACTGGTGGGGTAGCGGCCCCCTATAGGAGTCATGCCCCAGTTGGAAGTCGTCCCCTTGTGAAGAGTTGCCCCCAACGGTGGGCGTTACCGAACCCCTGTGGGAGCTGGCCTGCCAGCGATGCGCTGCGAAGCAGCGCCCTGGGGCCTGTATCCACCGCCATTCGCGAGCGAGGCCCGCTCCCACAAGGGTTAGCCCATGATTTTTGACCGGACTTGGAACTCATCTGGCCCCTTGTGCCGACTTGCGCCCCATCGAAGTGATGCCCTTGTGGTAGTTATCCCCCTGTGGGAGCTGGCCTGCCAGCGATGCGCTGCGAAGCAGCGCCCTGGGGCCTGTACCCACCGCCATTCGCGGGCGAGGCCCGCTCCCACAAGGGCTGGCCCATGATTTTTGACCGGACTTGGAACTCATCTGGCCCCTTGTGCCGACTTGCGCCCCATCGAAGTGATGCCCTTGTGGTAGTTATCCCCCTGTGGGAGCTGGCCTGCCAGCGATGCGCTGCGAAGCAGCGCCCTGGGGCCCGTATCCACCGCCATTCGCGGGCGAGGCCCGCTCCCACAAGGGCTGGCTCAGGGCTTGTGCCTGCCAGCATCTACGGAAGGGAGTGACCGCAGTGGGGAGTTCCCATGAGGCTCAGGGTTGGCGTTTGAACTTGCCAAAATCCGGCTTGCGCTTTTCCAGGTAGGCGTTGCGACCTTCCTGCCCCTCTTCGGTCATGTAAAAGAGCATGGTGGAGTTGCCGGCCAGTTCCTGGATGCCTGCCTGGCCGTCGGTGCCGGCATTGAAGGCGGACTTGAGCATGCGCAGGGCGATGGGGGAGTGTTCCAGGATCTGGCGGCACCAGGCCACGGTCTCCTGCTCCAGTTGCTCCAGGGGCACCACGGTGTTCACCAGGCCCATGTCCAGGGCCTCCTGGGCGTTGTACTGGCGGCACAGGAACCAGATCTCCCGGGCCTTCTTCTGGCCCACCACGCTGGCCATGTAGCTGGCACCAAAACCGCCATCGAAGGAGCCCACCTTGGGGCCGGTCTGGCCGAAGCGGGCATTCTCGGCGGCAATGCTCAGGTCACAGATCAGATGCAGTACATGCCCGCCGCCAATGGCGTAGCCGGCCACCATGGCGATCACCGGCTTGGGGCAGGAGCGGATGTCCTTTTGCAGGTCCAGCACGTTCAGGTGATGCACGCCCTGATCGTCCTTGTAGCCGGAGTCGCCACGCACCCGCTGGTCGCCACCGGAACAGAACGCCAGATCCCCCTGACCGGTGAGGATGATCACGCCCACGTTCTCGTCGAAGCGGGCATCGGCCAGGGCCTGCTGCATCTCCTTGACGGTGAGCGGACGAAAGGCATTGCGCACCTGAGGGCGGTTGATCGTGATCTTCGCGATCCCCTCCGCCTTGTGATAGAGGACATCCTGGAAGGCGCCGCTGTGATCCTGCCAGTCGGCGGCGGGGATGATGCTGGAGGGGCTTGCTGTACTCATGGGCTGTCAATGCTCTTGGTAACGGTCTGCTGGCCGCAGCAGGTGCGATGAATGATGCGGGCCACGGTTTCCGGGGCCTCAGCGTGGCAGTTATGCCCCAGACCATCCAGTTTGACAAGTTCAAGGCCGGGGCAGCCTTGGGACCAGTGTTCGCCCAGGGCGGAGAATTTCTCATCCTGGCGCCCGGCGATGAAGGTGCGCGGGATGTCCAACCCCGCCACGCCCGGGATCAGCGAGGGCTGATGACCCAGGCTGGCGGCACGCAATGCCCGGGCCAGTTGCCCTGGATCCTGCGAGGCTCGGGCGGCGATGAAGGCCCGGCGCTGGGCGTCATCCAGGGAGGCGAAGACCGGCTGGCGGTACCACGCATCCAGGACATCGGGCCAGGGGCCCTGTTCAAGACGTCGCGCCCAGCGCTCGTCGTGATCCAGGCGTGCCAGGCGCTCAGCAGCATTGTCGAGCCCCGGGTGGGCCCCTTCCAGGACCAGGGCCGTGATCTGCCTTGGGTGTTGCGCCGCCAGCCAGGCAGCAATGCGTCCCCCCATGGAGTACCCGGCCAGGGCAAAGCGATCTGGCAGGTGTGCCTCCAGCCCGGTCCAGACCTGTTCACAGTAGGCCTGGAATGGCGGGGGTGCCTCCTCCATCGGGGCCAGGGGGGCCTCGCCGTGCCCGGGCAGGTCGGGGGTGATGCAGTGAACCCCGGCAGGCAGATGATTGATCAGTGCCTTCCAGTCATCTCCGCGGCCCATGAAGCCATGCAGTAGCACCAGGGTGAATGCACTCATTCGATCACTCTAACCGCGAAAGAACCCAGGTTCAGCCACAAACACTCCCTTCTCCCCCCCCCGGGGGAGAAGGGCCGGGGATGAGGGGGTGAGGCAGGCACTGTGCCGGCTCTCGCCCCTCACCCCAACCCCTCTCCCCGCAGGGGAGAGGGGCGTTGCCGGTGTTGGGCCGGCCCCTCCCGCGCCCACCCCCTCTCCCCGCAGGGGAGAGGGGCTTGAAGCGCATCTTTCATCATCGGGGGTGGCTCAACACCGTGATGCATCAGAGTCAACGCCGGGCTGCATCATCACGGATGGACTGGATCAGTCCGGTCAGGGCCTGGCTGCCCCGATCCGGGGGGAAGGTGAGTTCGATGAGCGTGGTCCCGGGGCGCTGGCAGGCCGCCTGGTAGGCCTCGGCGAAGGCCTCGATATCCTTCGGGGCTGCATAGCGCAGGCGAAACTGGGTTGCGGCATGCTCAAAACCCAGGCCATGGGGCAACTGGAACAGGGGCTGGAAATGTTCGCCCTGGCTCTGGGCCGGCAGCAGATTGAAGATGGCTCCACCATCGTTGTTGAGCACGACGATCACCAGGGGGGATGAACTGCCCTGGGTCAAGGCCAGACTGTTGAGATCATGCAGCAGGGACAGATCCCCCAGCAGCAGGGTGAGGCCACCGGGGTGGCGCCGGGCAAACCCCGCCGCCGTGGCCACCAGACCGTCGATGCCGCTGGCACCCCGGCTGGTCACGCAGCGTTGGCCAAGGCCTGGCTCGGCCACTGCGTCCAGCAGCCGGATGCTCAGGCTGTTGCCCGGGAACAGGGCCATCTCCTGGGGGATCTCCTGGCTGAGCCGGCGGGCCACCGACAGCTCCGAGAATGGCTCCTCGGTGGCCGCCTCCAGATGCGGTGCGAGCGCCCGGGCCGCGGCCACCAGGCCCGTGTCCGATTGAGGGGGAGGGTCCAGTTGTGTGCAAAAGGCCGGGATGTTCGCCTGAATGGGGATGGCGCGGCGTTCCGGGTCCAGGCAGCCCGAATGGGCGCTGACCAGCCAGTACTCACCCGCAAACCCGGCCAGCCACTGATTGAGCCGTTTGCTGGTGATGCGCCCACCAAACTGAATCACCTGGCCGAGGCCGGCCAGTGCGTGCTGGCCGCTGGGGCTGGCGCACAGCAGGTCCGGGTAGGGCACGACGCAGGGATGGTCGATCAGCCTGAGTTGGCTGCCGATGTCAGCCAGAATGGGCAGATGGGCTCGCTGAGCCAGTGCCAGCACCGCCTCGGCCTCATCGGGGTCCAGCTGTCCCGCCACCAGGGCCACCGGGCCATGCAGGCGGGGCAGGGCCACGGCCTCGTGGATGGGGGGCATGCGCGTGGGCGCGCGCAGATCCGAGAGCCAGGGGCCAAAGTCCGCCAGCTGCGACGTGCCGTAGAGGGGTTCTCGAAAGGGGGCGTTGATATGCACTGGTCCCCGATCGGCGCCGTGCAGGGCCTGCAGGCATTGGTCCATGTCCGCGCCCAGGGCTCCAGCGCTGATGGCTGTGTCCGGCGGCGGCAGGTTGAGTTGTGCACGCACATGCAGGGCAAACAGGCCGGGCTGCTCGATGGCCTGATTTGCACCACAATGGATCAGTTCCGGAGGCCGGTCGGCGGTGAGGGCAATCAGGGGCTGGTGGGTCTGGAAGGCCTCCACCAGGGCGGGATGCAGGTTGGGCACCGCTGTGCCCGAGGTGGTGATCAGGGCGGTGGGTCGACCACTGGCCCGGGTCAGCCCCAGGGCGAGAAAGCCCAGGCCGCGCTCGTCGAAATGGGTGTGTAGCACCAGGTCGTCGCGCCGCTCGGCCAGATGCGCTGCCGCCAGGGCCAGTGGCGCGCTGCGGCTGCCTGGAGCAATGCAGACATCCCGCACACCCTGATCATGCAGACGCTCCAGGATCAGAGTGGACCAGGCCTGGTTGATGTGACTGAAGGGCGCCCGCATCCCCGCTGTCAGGACCCCAGCACGGCCAGGAAGGACTCGATCTTGGCTTCCAGTTCGTTCCACTCCGCCTCTGGAGTGGAGCCTTCGACAATGCCCACGCCGGAATAGCACAGCACCCGGTTGCGTTCCACCAGGGCCGAGCGGATGGCCACGGCAAACTCCGACCGCCGTGGCGAGATCATGCCCACCACGCCGCTGTACCAGCCCCGATGGATGCTTTCCCGACGGGCAATCAGCTCCTGAGCCTCCTGGCGCGGGAATCCGCAGACAGCGGGCGTGGGGTGCAGGGCCTTGAGCAGTTGATCATCCATCACGCCGGGTCGCAGGGTGGCGCGGATGGGCAGATAGCGGTGCTGGATGCGATCCAGTTTCACCACGCCGGCCTCGGTGGGGCAATCGGTGTGGGTCACCCAGGGGGCAATGCGCTCGCGTACATAGCGGGTGACCAGTTCATGCTCATGGATCAGTTTGGGATCCTGCAGCAGGGTGTGCTCCAGTTGCGCGTCTTCCTGGCGGCTGCGACCACGGCGCACGGTACCCGCCAGGGATTCGGTGCACACACGACGATCCTCCCGACTGAACAGGCGCTCTGGCGAGCACCCCATGAAGAGCTTGTGACCATGTTCCAGGGCAAAGCAGAAACTGCCGCTGTTGGTATGATGCCAGCGCTTCAAGGCCGCGAACCCGGGGAGCGCGTCGTTGAGCTGCAGTTTCACCCGGCGGGCCAGCACGGCCTTGTGGATACCCCCCTGCTGAATGTGTTCCAGGATATGGTGGATATGCCCCTGGCATTCGTCGAAGCTCATGTCATCCATCCGCCGGGTCACGCGGATGGGCCAGGGCGCGTCGGCCGACGCCGGTGGCGTGAAACGCAGGCGGCACAGGCTGGTGATCAACCGGGTCTTCCGGCGCACGAATTCGCGCCGGGTACTGGCACGCAGGTTGACCGCCAGCCGAAAATGGCCATCTCGCTGGCGCAGTTCGATGGCCGGCAGCACGAAGCGGGCAGCGGGGAAATCATGCCATTCCCCCTCGCCGGAGCGACCGTCGAAGGCAAAACCTCCGACGAAGGCGGTGTCTCGATCGCCGATGATGTGGTTGATGCGTTCCAGCAGGCGGTCGTAGTCCTCGGCGGTGTCGGCGCTCAGTTCCGCCGCGGCGCCGATGCCGGCCAGGGTGAGGGTCCGTTCCCTGTTTTGCCACAGGCACCGGGATTCGCCAGGATTGTTCTCCAGCCAGTGAAAGGGGTCGATGGTGGGCACGGTGGCTGCGGCATGCAGCAGTTCCCCCTCGCGGAAACGCCAGTTCTTGATCTCGTCCAGCAAGCGGTCCACGGCGGGTTCGTGCGGGGAGGGGCCGTGAAGGGGCAGCCCGGGCCGCAGTTCGGGTGTCCAGGCCTCGCGCGCCCAGTCAGGGGGGGCACTCCGGCTCAGCCCCGGGCGGTCCGGGCCCATGGACTGCTCGGGCGATGCCGTATGCTGGCTGGCTGATGACACGGATAATCCTCTGAAAACGTGGCGCCTGCAGTGGTCATGACCTGGGTTCCACTTACCGTGGCCGGCCGCGCGAGCATGATCTCGGCCCATCCGGGATGGCTTGAGGGGTGGACCCAGTGTAGAAAACACCGGCCTCCAGGGTTATGACGCAAATCAGTTCGATATGTTCCATCGCCGCTTTTTTGGCCCCGAAAAGTGGCGATCGGTTATGAGACCCGCGGCTGGACGCTGGGTCACGGCTGCGCTTGAAAGACCCGGCAACAGGCCCCATCTACACTCTTAATCTGACATATCTCGAAGGGGTTTCGCCACTATGCGCATGGATAAATTCACCAGCAAGTTTCAATCGGCTTTGGCCGATGCCCAGTCCCTGGCGGTGGGGCGTGATCACCAGATGATCGAACCGGTGCACATGATGATCGCACTGCTGGATCAGGAGGGCGGCTCCGTGCGCCCACTGCTCTCCCAGGCCGGCGTGAACGTCAATCTGCTCAGGTCACAATTGGGCGAGGCCCTGGAGCGCCTGCCTCGGGTGGAAGGGACCGGGGGGGATGTGCATCTCTCCAACGAGCTGGGGCGTCTACTCAATCTGTGCGACAAACTGGCGCAGTCCCGCAAGGATCAGTTCATCTCATCGGAGTTGTTCGTGCTCGCCGCCCTGGAGGCCAAGGGGGCCCTCAAGGATCTGTTGCACAAGGCGGGTGCCAGCCAGGATGCGGTGAACAAGGCGGTGGACCAGTTGCGGGGCGGCCAGCGGGTGGAGGACGCCAATGCAGAGGATCAGCGCAAGGCCCTGGAGAAGTACACCATTGATCTCACCGAGCGGGCTGAGCAGGGCAAGCTGGATCCGGTGATCGGTCGCGATGAGGAAATCCGCCGTACCATTCAGGTGCTGCAGCGGCGCACCAAGAACAACCCGGTGCTGATCGGTGAGCCCGGGGTGGGCAAGACCGCCATCGTCGAGGGCCTGGCCCAGCGCATTGTCAACGGCGAGGTGCCCGAGGGGCTCAAGGACCGTCGCGTCCTGTCTCTGGATATGGGCTCCCTGATCGCCGGTGCCAAGTTCCGCGGGGATTTTGAGGAGCGCCTCAAGGCGGTGCTCAGCGACCTGTCCAAGCAGGAGGGCCGGGTGATCCTGTTCATTGATGAACTCCACACCATGGTGGGCGCCGGCAAGGCCGAGGGCTCCATGGACGCCGGCAACATGCTCAAACCGGCCCTGGCCCGGGGCGAACTGCACTGCATCGGCGCCACCACCCTGGATGAATACCGCAAGTATGTGGAGAAGGATGCCGCCCTGGAGCGGCGCTTCCAGAAGGTGCTGGTGGAAGAGCCCAACGTGGAGGACACCATCGCCATTCTGCGTGGTCTCAAGGAGCGTTATGAGGTGCATCACGGGGTGGAGATCACCGACCCGGCCATTGTCGCTGCCGCCACCCTGTCCCATCGCTATATCACCGACCGGCAGTTGCCGGACAAGGCCATCGATCTGGTGGACGAGGCGGCCAGCCGTATCCGCATGGAAATCGACTCCAAGCCCGAGAGTCTGGATCGCCTGGAACGGCGTCTGATCCAGCTCAAGATCGAGCGTGAGGCCCTCAAGAAGGAGTCCGACGAGGCTTCCCGCAAGCGCCTGGACGCCCTGCAGGAGGAAATCGATAAGCTGGAGCGGGAGTATTCCGATCAGGAAGAGGTATGGAAGTCCGAGAAGGCTGCCCTGTCCGGTACCGCTGCCATCAAGGAGGAACTGGAGCGTGCCCGGGTGGAGCTGGAAACAGCCCGTCGTGCCGGAGACCTGGGGCGCATGTCGGAGTTGCAGTACGGCCGGATCCCCGACCTGGAGCGCAGCCTGGACATGGCCGCCCAGGCGGAGATGTCGGAGATGCGGCTGCTGCGCAACAAGGTCTCGGACGAGGAGATTGCCGAGGTGGTGTCGCGCTGGACGGGTATCCCCGTGTCCAAGATGCTGGAGAGCGAGCGGGCCAAGCTATTGCGCATGGAGGAAAACATCACCCACCGGGTGGTGGGGCAGGATGAGGCGGTCAAGGCGGTATCCAACGCCATTCGTCGGGCCCGGGCGGGGCTTTCGGACCCCAACCGCCCCAATGGTTCGTTCCTGTTCCTGGGCCCCACCGGGGTGGGCAAGACGGAGCTGACCAAGGCGCTGGCCAATTTCCTGTTCGATACCGAGGATGCCATGATCCGTATCGATATGTCGGAGTTCATGGAGAAACACTCGGTGGCCCGTCTGATTGGTGCTCCTCCCGGGTACGTGGGCTATGAGGAAGGCGGCTATCTCACCGAGGCGGTGCGCCGCAAGCCCTTCTCCGTCATCCTGCTGGACGAGGTGGAAAAGGCCCACCCGGATGTCTTCAACGTGCTGTTGCAGGTGCTGGACGATGGGCGGCTGACCGATGGCCACGGGCGCACCGTGGACTTTCGCAACACGGTGATCGTGATGACCTCCAACCTGGGCTCTCAACTCATCCAGGAAATGGCTGGAGAGGAGCACTATGACCAGATGAAGTCGGCGGTGATGGATGAGTTGGGTAACCACTTCCGTCCCGAGTTCATCAACCGGGTGGACGAAGTGGTGGTCTTCCATCCCCTGGGGCGCGAGCAGATTCGCGCCATCACACTGATTCAGCTGGACTATCTGCGCCAGCGGCTCACGGAGCGGGATCTTTCCCTCGAAGTGAGCGATGCCGCCCTGGATCGCCTGGGCGAGGCGGGCTTTGATCCGGTATATGGGGCCCGTCCGCTGAAGCGGGCCATCCAGCAGCAACTGGAGAATGCCCTGGCGCAGCGCATCCTCAAGGGGGATTATGGCCCCGGGGATGTGATCCGGGTGGCTGTCACCGATGGGCAGTTGACGTTTGCCTGAGACCGTCGTTGCGGGCCGTTTCCGAACGGCCCGCGGCCCGGGCGATCAATGCTGCGTCTTGCCCGGCACAATTCACACCGAGTATCCTTGGCACCATGTCTGAATCCCTGCAGCTTTCCGGTGAACTCGTGCAGAAACTCCAGGATATCCTGGTGGAGCACGATGAGCGTTGTCATGATCCCCTGGTGACCGTGCAGTACATGTCGGCCATCAGTGGCTACCTGCTGGGTTGCCAGCCCATCCCCGCGGCCAAGCGAGAGGAGTTTCTCGAGCAGCTGGCGGCGTTCATGCGTCATGTGCATGACGATGTGGAGCGCCAGCAACGGGAGCAACAGGCTGCTCCGGTTCAGCAGGAGCCGCCCCAGGAGGCCTTCGGCGTCTGGCGTCCCGGCGACCCGTAAGCCAGCAGGGGGCCGGATGACGGTTTATGTCCGGTCCGGTTTTCTGGCTCCTTCGTCGCCGTCGGTTGCATTGTCCCGATCCTGGGATGAGCCTCGACGTCCGCGACGGCTCCTGGCAAGTTCCCGCAGCATGGCCTCCTGCTCATTGAAGGAGGGAATACCGTGTAAATCCCCATGCCCCGGGGAGGCCTCGGTCCGCGGGTCTTCCGTGGACATCGGCTGATGGCCGGCCCGCTCCTGTTCCTTCTGCTGTTGATAGGCTTCCAGCATCCCCGTCTTGTGCACGCGACCCCGGTAATCCCTGGGCGGCTCGTGGCCGGGCCTGAGAAAATGGCGCATGCGCAGGGCCTTGTTATAGCGGGTGATGTAACCATCCATCCAGAACAGGTCGAAGACCACCCCGACCAGCATCACGCCCAGTGGTACCAGGGCCCAGAGACTCCCCCCCACCATCCACAGGCCGAAGCTGAGCAGGGTGAGCGCCAGATAGGCGGCCCCCCCCCGGGGCTCGCGCAGGTAAAATCGATGCAGTCCCAAGGGGAAGGCCAACGCCAGCCCGTAGGCCAGGGGGCGGCGACGCATATCCCGGGTGAGCCGGGCGTTCATCGTCTGCAGCCCTGCGCCTTCCAGATCCAGTTGTTTCCAGGCCTTGCTCATGCGGGAGGCTCCCCCGTGATGGTCATGAAGTGCCCCGAGGTGGATTACTTAGTACCATGGCAAGGTAAGGCTTCGACAGGGAATTTGCAAAATGGCTGACCGACGACTTCAAGTATTTTACACCGTGGCCCGACTGCTCTCGTTCACCAAGGCGGCCGAGGCCTTGCACATGACGCAGCCCGCGGTGACGTTCCAGGTGCGCCAGTTGGAGGAACATTTCAACACCCGGCTGTTTGATCGCACCCATAATCGGGTGAGCCTCACCGAGGCGGGGCGGGCAGCCTTTCGCTATGCCGAGCGCATCTTCGAGGCCTATGGGGAGATGGAGAATGCCATCCGCGAGATCACCGGGGATGTCTCCGGTGCTCTCACCCTGGGGGCCAGCACCACCATTGCCGAATACATGCTTCCGGCCCTGCTGGGTAATTTCAAGCGCAAGCATCCCGAGGTGAACATCCGCCTTAAGGTGGCCAACTCCGAGGGCATCGTCTCCATGGTGGAGAACAACATCATCGATCTGGGGGTGGTGGAAGGACCGGTCTCGAACCGCAATCTGCAGGTGGAAGTCTGTCAGATGGATCAACTGGTAGTGATCGTGCCCCCCGGGCATCCCCTGGCGGGAAAGGCATCGGTAACCATGGAAGAGGTATTGCCTTATCCCTTCATCTGCCGGGAGGAGGGGTCCGGCACCCGGGAGGTGATCGCCGATTATCTGATCGAGCTGGGGATGGGGCGCAATGCCCTGACCGTGAGTCTGGAGTTGGGCAGTCCCGAGGCCATCAAGGGAGCCGTGGAGGCGGGCATGGGGGTCTCCATCCTCTCTCGCGCCACCCTGGACAAGGAACTGGCCCTCAATCGTCTGGAGGGCATCCCTCTGGAACCCGGCCTGACCCGGCAGTTTGCTTTCGTGCATCAGCGCCAGAAGTTTCGTTTGCGGGCCGTGGAGGAACTTCTCAGCTTTGCCCGCGACTACTGTGACAGGCAGCCGTCCGGCGACGGCGCCTCCACAGGCCATCCATCCAGCGTCAGCGTCTGATCCGGTGGGCCTCGGCCCGCGATCCGCGCCAGGAGCCGATGATGAAGAATTATGCGGTTGTTCAGCACACCTATTCGGAATTTCTCGGCCTGATCGAGACCCAGCTGGAAAAACGGGACATCGGGTTCAGTTATTATCGGCCCTTTGTGGGGCAGGGGCTGCCCGGATCTGCCGGCCAGTTCGACGGCCTGTGGCTGTTGGGCGGGGCCTGGCCCACGGCGGATGAGGAGAACAACCCACAGGTTGCCGATGAACTGCAATTGATCCGTATCTTTCAGAAGGCTCGGCGACCGGTGGTCGGCCTGGGGATGGGCGGCCTGCTGGTGGCTCAGGCGGCCGGGGGGGCCGCCTCCATGGAGCCGGCCTATACCAGTGGTTTTGTCACCGCCCGCAAGACCGCGGCCGGGGCGGGTGATGCGCTGGCCGAGGCACTGGACGGGCAGCGGGTACTGACCCTGTATCATGGCTCGGTCACCTTGCCCGATGGGCTGGAACCCCTCCTTGTGGATGACGCGGGCCGATGGTTGGCCGTCAGGCCGGATCCGCTCACCTATGGCCTGCTGTTCCGTCCGGAAGTGAAACCCGGCATGCTGGAAGACATCATCATGGAGCAGGGACATAATCCACCTCCAGTGATCACGGAACTGCTGGTGGAGGCCCGGCGGGAGTGGGGTGGCATGCAAAAGATCACTGACCAGGTGGTGATGGCGCTGGTCACCGAACTGCAACTGATGCAGGAGCGTCGCAAGATGCCTGTATTCAGCCTGAAGATGGAGTAACTGTTTGAACGTGTCTGGAATGAACCCTCTCCAAAAGGATTCCCAGCAACGCCTGGTGGGGCTGTATCGGGATTTGCCGGAGGTGGAACGGGAGATGCTGCTGGCCTTTGCCGAGTTTCTGGCCACCCGTGGTGGCCGGAAGGATGTACCGGTGCCCGAGCCCCAGGCCATACCGCGGCCGGAAGAGGAGACGGTGATCAAGGCCATGAAGCGTCTGTCGAGTACCTACCCCATGCTGGACAAGGCACGGTTGCTCAATGAGACCTCGATGCTCATGAGTCAGCACATGCTCCAGGGGCGTGAGGCCCGGGAGGTCATTGATGACCTGGAAGCGGTCTTCGCGCGCCATTACCGTGAGTTGTGCGAAGGCGAGGGCGAGAGATGATGATCCCGGTCCTCAAGCGCTGGTACGACCGGCATTTCTCCGATCCCCAAGTGGTGATCCTGGCGTTCCTGCTCACCCTGGGATTTGCCATCGTCATCTTCGCCGGCAAGCTGCTGGCACCCCTGTTGGCCAGTGTGATCTTTGCCTATCTGCTGGAGGGGGCCGTGCGTCAACTGCAGGACTGGCGCATTCCTCGCATGCCGGCGGTGGCCATCGTGTTCCTGTTGTTCCTGACCATGCTGGTGGCCACACTGCTCGTGGTGGTGCCGGTGCTCACGCAGCAGATCACTCAGCTGGTGCGTGAATTGCCCAACATGGTGGCTCAGGGGCAGAACATCCTGTTGCAATTACCGGAGCGTTATCCGCAGTTCATCTCTGAGGAGCAGGTGCGCGAGATCATGGGCTCCATCCGCGCCGAGTCGGTCGCATTGGGGCAGCGTATGGTCAATCTGACACTGGCCTCGGCGGTGCATATGGCCACGATCATGGTCTACCTGGTGATCGTGCCCCTGATGGTCTTCTTTTTGCTCAAGGACAGGGACGCGATCCTGAGATGGATTACCGGCTTCCTGCCCCGGGATCGCGCCCTGGCCGCCGAGGTGTGGCAGGAGGTGAACCTGAAGATTGCCAGCTATGTACGTGGCAAGTTCATCGAGATCCTCATTGTCTGGGCGGCCAGTTATCTCACTTTCATCTTCTTTGATCTGAACTATGCCCTGCTGTTGTCCTTCACCGTAGGGGTGTCGGTGATCATTCCCTATGTGGGGGCTGCGGTGGTGACCATCCCGGTGGCACTGGTGGCCTATTTCCAGTGGGGGCTGACCAGTGAGTTCACCTATGTGCTGATCGCTTATGGTGTGATCCAGTTCCTGGATGGCAATGTGCTGGTGCCGCTGTTGTTCTCCGAGGTGGTGAACCTGCATCCGGTGGCGATCATCGCGGCGGTGATGATCTTTGGGGGCATCTGGGGGTTGTGGGGGGCATTCTTTGCCATTCCGCTGGCCACCCTGATTCAGGCCGTGATCCGTTCCTGGCCCCGCTACGAGAATGTCCCGGAAGAAGAAGCCCAGGATGAAGCCGCTTGATCGGGGCAGCTGTGGGGAGCCGTGGGAGCGGGCCTCGCCCGCGAAGGCCTGGCTTACAAGTTCGTGGAGGCAAAATCCGCCAGGCGGGAGCGTTCACCGCGTTGCAGGGTGACGTGGCCGCTGTGTTCCCAGTGTTTGAAGCGGTCCACCACGTAGGTGAGCCCGGAGTTGGTCTCGGTGAGGTAGGGGGTGTCGATCTGGCCCACGTTGCCCAGGCAGACCACCTTGGTGCCGGGGCCGGCACGGGTGATCAGGGTCTTCATCTGTTTGGAGGTAAGGTTCTGGGCTTCATCCAGGATCACGTAGCGGTTGAGGAAGGTGCGGCCGCGCATGAAATTCAGTGAGCGGATCTTCACCCGGCTCTTGAGCAATTCCTGGGTGGCGGCACGGCCCCAGTCGCCGCCGGTGTCGGCTTGTGTGAGTACCTCCAGGTTGTCCATGAGTGCGCCCATCCAGGGGGCCATCTTTTCCTCCTCGGTGCCCGGCAGGAAGCCGATGTCCTCGCCCACGGGTACCGTGACCCGGGTCATGATGATTTCCTTGTAGAGGTTCTCCTCCAGCGTTTGTGCCAGGCCGGCGGCCAGAGTGAGCAGGGTCTTGCCCGTGCCGGCCGCGCCCACCAGGCTGACAAAGTCCACTTCCGGGTCCATGAGCAGGTTGAGGGCGAAGTTCTGCTCCCGGTTGCGGGCGTTGATGCCCCATACGGTGTGACGCGGCCCGGTGTAGTCACGGACCATCTCCACCACGGCGGTGTTGGTTTCCGCCTGCCGGACCATGGCCACGAAGGCGGGGTCGTCCGTGCGATACAGGAATTGGTTGGGGTGCCATTGTCCGGTGATGGGGCCGGTAATGCGATAGAAGGTGCGGCCGCTGTCCTGCCAGGAGTCCATGGCCTTGACGTGACTGTCCCAGAAGTCGGTCGGCAGTTCGTGGGTGCCGGCGTAGAGCAGGTTGACGTCGTCCAGCACCTGGTCGTTGTAATAATCCTCTGCGTGGATGCCCAGGACGGTGGCCTTGATCCGCAGGTTGATGTCCTTTGATACCAGCGTGACGCACTGATCCGGGCGTTCCTGCTGCAGGGTGAGGGCGGTGCTCAGAATGGTGTGATCCGGCGTGTTTCCGGGCAGGGTGTCCGGCAGTCGGCTGGCCATGGCGTGGGTCTGGAACAGCAAACGGCCGTGGCCATTGAGTCTGGCCGGATCGGCAAAGCCCACGCCCGTCAGGGGCACGCCGCGGGCAATATCTTCCTGACGGGCCTCTCCCATGAGTTCATCGATGAAGCGGCTGACCTGCCGCACATTGCGGGCCACTTCCGAGACGCCTTTCTTGCTGCGATCCAGTTCTTCCAGCACCACCATGGGCAGGTAGATGTCGTGTTCCTGGAAGCGGAACAGGGCGGTGGGGTCGTGCATGAGCACATTGGTGTCCAGGACGAGCAGCCGCTTGCCGTGGATCTCTTTTTTTACCATGCCGTCTTTACCATGGAAGCACCCTGGAAGTTGCTGATGGCAGGAAGGGCCCCGGTGGATCCTGGGCCGGCGAGTGGGCTACCGGTCCAGTGACTCCAGGGCTTCGATGACTGCGTCCACATGCCCGGGCACCTTGACCTTGCGCCATTCTTTGCGCAGGACACCCTGGCGATCGATGAGAAAGGTGGAACGCTCAATGCCGCGCACCTGTTTACCGTACATGTTTTTCAGTTTCATGACCCCGAACAACTCGCAGACCCGTTCCTCCTCGTCCGAGAGCAACTCGAAGGGGAATCCGTACTTGCATTTGAACTTGTCATGGGACTTGAGCGTGTCCCGGGAGACACCCAGCACGCGGGCGCCGGCCTGTTCCAGACGCGCGTAGTGTTCAGTGAAGTCCTTGCCCTCGGTGGTGCAGCCCGGAGTGTCGTCCCGGGGGTAGAAATACAGCACCAGATGCCGGTCTCCCAGCAGGTCCGACAGGCGCAGCGGTGCGTCATGGCCGGTGGCAGGCAATTCGAAGTCCGGCACTGGCTGGTCGAGGGCAACCTGGGGGGCGGGTTGGGACATGAGACATTCCTTCTGGCAGTGGGGTGGTCGGGGTGAGGTGGACTCAACCCTTGATCGGTTCGATCACGCCATCCAGGTTCAGTTCATCGCATAGGTCCAGAAAATCCTCCCGCAGTGAGGTGATGTGCTCGGTGGCGGGGATTTCCACCGACAGGTGGGCCGTGAACATGGGGGTGGAGGAATGGGCGGCGGTGTAGGCCTGGCTGTTCATCTCGCGAATCGTCACGCCTCGGGAGGAGAAGAAGCCGACCAGTTGGTGAACGATTCCCGGTTGGTCCAGGGCGATCACGTCCACCGAGTAAGGCAGGCTATGACCTTCCCGCTGTCCGGGGCCAGTACGCCGGGTGTGTACGTCCAGGCCCTGCTGGCGGGCCAGGCTGACCAGGGCGCCGTCGAGTTTGCTCAGGGTGTTCCAATTGCCTGAGACCAGCAGGGTGGCGGTGAAGGCATTGCCCAGCACGGCCATGTGACTGTCCTGAATACTGCAGCCACTGTCGAGTATTGCCCGGGTCAGGTGGTCCAGCAGTCCGGGTTGTTGTTCACCCATGGCTGAGATGAGCAGATGGGTACTACGGGAGTGACGCGGGGATTGGGGCATCCTGGGGGAATCCGGTGCGGCTGATCCCAGAGATTATCAAGGAGCCCGAGGGTAAAGCCACCGTGATGGTGGGGTGTGGTGGTCGTTGGCATGCCATCACGCTTGATGGGGGAGGGGGTGGACATTACTATGTGGGCCTGTATCCAGTGCGGAGGTTTCGATGTTTCACGGCAGCATGGTGGCCCTGGCCACGCCCATGAACGAGGATGGTTCCCTCGCCGAGGCGGCGCTGGAGGCGCTGGTGGAGTTTCACGTGGACCACGGCACGGACGCCATTGTCGCCGTGGGCACCACAGGTGAGTCCGCCACCCTGGATGTGCGTGAACATTGCCAGGTGGTGCGGCAGGTGGTGGCGTTCGCCAAGGGACGGGTACCGGTGATTGCCGGAACCGGGGCCAACTCCACGGCAGAGGCCATTGAGCTGACCCGCCTGGCCATGCAGTCCGGGGCCGATGCCTGTCTGCTCGTGACGCCGTACTACAACAAGCCCACCCAGGAAGGCCTCTATCGCCACTTCAAGGCCGTGGCGGATGCGGTGCCCATCCCTCAGATCCTCTACAACGTGCCGGGCCGCACGGCGGTGGATCTGTTGCCCGAGACGGCGGAACGTCTGTCCAGCATTTCCAATATCATTGGTCTCAAGGAGGCCACAGGCGATGTTCAACGGGCACGGGATGTGCTGGCCCGCTGTAGCGATCGGCTGGATCTTTACAGCGGCGATGACCCCACGTCCCTTGACTTCATGCTGGCCGGTGGGCGAGGCATGATCTCTGTGACCGCCAATGTGGCGCCTCGGGCAATGCACGAGATGTGCAAGGCGGCCCTGGCGGGTGACCGGGCCGCCGCGGAGGCCGCCGAGGCCCCTGTCCGGGGGCTGCATCGTGCACTGTTTGTGGAGTCGAATCCCATCCCGGTGAAGTGGGCGCTCCACGAAATGGGGCTGATCCCTCCCGGGATCCGCCTGCCCCTGACGCCACTGTCCGAGCACCTGCGTGAGCCCTTGCGTGACGCCCTCAAGGCCGCCGACATTCCCCTGAGTCCCTCGTATTCATGAAAGCATCATCGGTTTTTCCAAAGCCCCGGCACCTGCTGCCGGTCCTGGCGGGCACCCTGTTGATTGGTGGCTGCGGCCTGCTCGGTGAACGTGATAGCGCCGACCGTGCCGAGACACCTCCGTTGGAGGTGCCGCCTGATCTGGTGGCTCCTGAAGTGGATGGTTCGTTCCGGATTCCCGATGCCCCGGCGGGGCGTGCCAGTGCAGGCGGGGCGGCAAGCAACGTGCAGACTCAGGCCCAGGAGCGCTCGCAGGGTACGGCGATGCGCCCTGAGCGGGTACTGAGTTATCCCGAGGGCGTTCGGGTGGTCAGGGACGGTCCCGTGCGCTGGCTGGAAGTGGACATGCCACCGGATGAACTCTGGCCGCGGCTGCGTGCATTTTTCGACGAGCAGGACGTGCCGCTGGCTCGGGATGAGCCGCGCCAGGGCCTGATCGAGACGGAGTGGATGCGGATGGAGGCCGGTGTGCCCATCGAAGGGGGCATCCGCCAGTTGATCGGACGTGTGTTCGGGGATTCCTACGACGCCAGTACGCGGGATCAGTTCCGGGTGAGGGTGGAGCCGGACGGGGATTCTGCCGCCGTGGTGTTTGTCAGTCATCGCAGTACCCGTGAGGTGGCAGTGGGCCAGGATGAGGTGCGTTGGCGGATGGCACCGGCCGATCCCGAGGCCGAGGCCCGTATGCTGGTGCAGATCATGAGCCACCTGGGGCCGGCGGAAGAACAGGCGGCACAGGCCGTGGCCGAGGAGGCCCGGGATGTGACGCCGTCACTGCGCATCACTCAGATGGAGGGGGAACCGGTACTGGAGATTCAGGATCGTTTTCTGAGTGTGTGGCGTCGTCTGGGTGTGATGCTGGATCGTGCCTCCCTGCTGGTGGATGATCAGGACCGCAGCGCCGGGACATATTTTGTCACCTACCGCCCGGAGCAGGATGCCGAGGAGGGAGGGTTCCTCAGTCGCCTGTTCGGTAGTGAAGAGGCGCCAGCCCTGCGCCGGGATACCCAGTACCGCATCTTGCTCGGTGAAGCCGAGGGGCGCGTGCGAATCGTGGCGAGGGATCAGGAGGGGGAGATTCTGGATGCCCAGCAGGCCGAGGCCGTGCTGGAACGCATTCGTAACCAGTTCGAGGGTGTTGAATAGACGCCCGCTGGGCTGAGTGCCACGGGATGGCCGGGCCTGGGCCCGGCCATGAGCACATGCTGGGGGCTCAGGCCCCGGCCAGTGCCAGTGCTTCCAGTTCCTTGTCCCGTTCGATCAGGGCGTAGGCGGAGTGATTGTGAATGGATTCGAAATTCTCCGATGACACGGAGTAGGCGGAGATGCGCTCGTCCTGATTCAGGCGCACGGCAATGTCCCGCACCAGGTCTTCCACGAACTTGGGATTATCATAGGCCCGCTCGGTGACGTATTTTTCGTCCGGGCGCTTGAGCAGTCCATAAAGCTCGCAAGAGGCCTCTTTCTCCACCAGGTCGATGAGTTCTTCCACCCACATGAAGTCCTTGATGCGCACGTTCACGGTGACGTGTGAACGCTGGTTGTGAGCGCCATACTCGGAGATGCCCTTGGAACAGGGGCACAGGCTGGTCACGGGGACCAGAACCTGAATGTTCATTTGCGGTTTGCCGTCCTGGATCACGCCGATAAAGCTCACATCGTAGTCCATGAGACTGCACACCCCGGTGACCGGGGCCGGCTTGTTCACGAAATAAGGGAAGTTCATCTCCAGATGACCGGCGGCCGCCTCCAGGCGTTCGGCCATCTCATGCAGCATGAGCTTGAACGTTTCCACCGTGATTTCACGCTCGTGGGCATTGAGGATGTCCACGAAACGTGACATGTGTGTGCCCTTGAAGTTATGGGGCAGGTTCACATACATGGAGAATCGGGCCACGGTATGCTGGTCGTTGCCGGTGCGATCGGTCACCCGCACCGGGTGGCGGATGTCCTTGATGCCCACCTTGTTGATGGGGATCTCGCGGGTATCCGCGCTGGCCTGCACGTCGGGGATGGCCGGCGTGATCAACTTCGGAACGATTGTGCTCATAAGGCTGAGTCCTTTGACTGGTCTTCCGAGTACCGCACACAAGCCCTCTCGGTCTCCCACAGGGTGATGGCGCTGACCCGCACATGGGGGGCGTCGAGTCGTGCCGTCATTTCGTGGAAGAACCACGCGGCAATGTTTTCGGCGGTCGGGTTCAGGTCCCGGAAGGGTTCCAGATCATTCAGGTATTGGTGATCCAGCTGGCCGGCAATCTCCCGCGCCAACCCCTTGATGGTCTTGAAGTCCACCGCCATACCCAGCGCATCGAGCTGCGAGGCCTCCACTTCGGCCTCGACTTTCCAGTTGTGGCCGTGCAGCCGGGCGCAATCTCCGGGATAGTCCCGCAGGGTGTGCGCTGACGCGAAGTCGGTCAGCACCTTGAGAGTATATTTGGGCACCGCGATTAAACTTTACCAATTTGGTCGGATATTACGCCACCCGCCGCACTGGCACAAGCCTGCGGGCCCAGGCGCTTGCGAATGGCGGCCTCCATGCTGTCGGCGTCGAGGCCTGCATCGACCAGCAGTTCCTCGCGGCTGCCGTGGCTCTGGAAACGATCCGGCAAGCCCAGCTGCAGCAGCCGGATGGCCATGTCATGGTGGGCCAGGCACTCGGCCACAGCACCGCCGGCGCCGCCGGCCACCACGTTGTCTTCCACGGTGACCAGCAGGTCGTGCGCCCGGGCGGCTTCCAGCACCCGCTGCTCGTCCAGGGGTTTGACAAAACGCATGTTGATCACCGTGGCGTCCAGTCGCTCACCCACCTCGAGGGCCTGAGCGAGGGGGGTGCCGAAAGCCAGAATGGCCACGCCCTTGCCGCGGCGGCGGACTTCCGCCTCACCCACGGGCAGGGGGACCAGGCCCGGTTCGGGCAGGGCGCCCGGGCCCTTGCCACGGGGATAGCGCACGGCGGCGGGTTGATCCAGAAGGAAACCGGTGGAGAGCATGCGCCGGCATTCGTTCTCGTCCGCCGGGGCCATGATGACCATGTTGGGGATGCAGCGCAGGAATGAGAGATCGAAGCTTCCCGCGTGGGTGGGGCCGTCAGGGCCCACCACGCCGGCGCGGTCGACGGCAAACAGTACGGGCAGGTTCTGCAGGGCCACATCGTGTATCAGTTGGTCGTAGCCGCGTTGCAGGAATGAGGAATAGATGGCCACCACGGGCTTCACGCCCTCGCAGGCCAGGCCCGCAGCCAGGGTGATGGCATGTTGTTCGGCAATGCCCACGTCATGGTAGCGTTCGGGGAAGCGCTCCACGTAAGCCGTCATGCCCGAGCCCTCGCTCATGGCGGGGGTGATGGCGACCATGCGCTCATCCGCTTCGGCCTGGTCGCACAGCCACTGACCAAACACCTGGGTGTAGGTGGGCGAACCGCTGCTCTTGCCGCTCTGAATGCCCTGGTCAGGGTCAAAGCTCCCGACGCCATGATAGGTGCAGGGATCCTCCTCGGCCGGTCCGTAGCCACGCCCCTTGTGGGTGACCACATGCAGCAGGATCGGGCCCTCCATGGTGTAGAGGTTGCGCAGCATCTTCACCATGCCGTTCACGTCGTGACCGTCCACCGGTCCGAAATAGTTCAGGCCCAGTTCCTCGAAGAGGGTGCTGGGAACAATCATGCCCTTCACGTGTTCCTCGGCACGGCGCATGAATTCGCGCATGGGGGGCACGTGGTCCAGGACGCGCTTGCTGCCCTCGCGCATGCTGGAATACATGGGGCCGGACAGCAGGCTGGCCAGGTGTCGGTTGAGGGCACCCACATTGGCTGAGATGGACATGTTGTTGTCGTTGAGCACCACCAGCAGGTCAGCCTTTTCGTCGCCCGCATGATTGAGGGCCTCAAAGGCCATGCCTGCAGTCATGGCGCCATCGCCGATGATGGCCACGGATTTTCGCCGTTCGCCCTGCTGGCGGGCCCCCAGGGCCATGCCCAGGGCGGCACTGATGGAGGTGCTGGAATGGCCCACGCCAAAGCAGTCGTAACAGCTTTCGTCGCGCTTGGGAAAGCCGGCCAGGCCGTCCTTCTGGCGCAGGGACTGCATGGCCTCGCGCCGGCCGGTAAGGATCTTGTGGGGATAGCTCTGGTGGCCCACGTCCCACACCAGACGATCCTCGGGCGTGTTGAAGACATGGTGCAGGGCAATGGTCAGTTCCACCGTACCCAGGTTGGCCGCCAGGTGGCCGCCGGTTCGGGAGACGGATTCCAGCAGAAAGGCCCGCATCTCTTCCGCCAGGGAGGAGAGTTCATCCATGGACCAGCCGCGGATGTCCTCCGGACCGTGGATGCGCGAGAGCAGGGGATACGAATCAGTCTGTGTCATCTCACTGCCATTCGAGGAAAACTTTCATTATCACGGGGGGTGGCCGGGTGTGCAAGCCGAACCCTTCAGTTGATACGCTCGACGATGAAGCGGGCGATCCAGCGCAGCAGGTCGGCCCGTTCATCCAGCCCGGCAATGCCGTCCAGGGCCCGGTCCACCAGCTCCCGGGCCTGCTGCTTGGAGGCGTCAAGACCGATGATGGCCGGGTAGGTGGCCTTGCCCAGGGCCTGGTCTGCCCCCTGGGTCTTGCCCAGGGTCTGGGTGTCGCCTTCCACGTCCAGGATGTCGTCGCGGATCTGGAAGGCCAGGCCGATGCATTTGGCAAAGCGGTCCAGGCCCTCGAGGGTCTGCGGGTCCACGTCAGGACGACTGGTGGCGCCCATGAGCACGGCGGCCCGGATCAGGGCGCCGGTCTTGTGCACGTGCATGCCCTCCAGTTCGGCAATATCCAGTTGCTTGCCGGCGGAGCCCAGGTCGATGGCCTGGCCGCCGACCATGCCCCGGGAGCCCGAGGCGCGGGCCAGTTGATCCACCATGCGCAGCCGGGCACCCGGGTCGTCCACCATTTTGGGGTCGGTGGCCAGGATCTGGAAGGCCAGGGCCTGCAGGGCGTCTCCCACCAGGATGGCGGTCGCATCGTCGTAGGCCTTGTGACAGGTGGGTTTGCCACGGCGCAGGTCGTCGTCATCCATGGCGGGGAGGTCGTCATGCACCAGGGAATACACATGGATCAGTTCCACGGCGCAGGCAGGACCGTCCAACTGATCCAGGGGCACACCCAGGGCACTGCCCGTGGCATAGGCCAGCACCGGGCGGATGCGCTTGCCGCCATCCAGGGCAGAGTAGCGCATGCCCTCGTGGAGACGGCCTGGCAGGATGTTGGATTCGGGCAGCCAGCCGGCCAGGGCGGCTTCAACCCGTTGTTGCAGATCGGAAATACGTGATTCCACTCAGTCTTCTCCGTCCGGGCCCGCTGGTTCGGGCGTGTCGAGATCGATCTCGGTGCCATCCTCGGTGAGTCGACGCACCTTCTGTTCCGCCGCTGTCAGGGCCTTCTGGCAGCGGCGGGTGAGCGCGATACCGCGCTCGAATTCTTCCAGCGAGGTTTCCAGCGACAATTCCCCCTGTTCCATGCGCGCCACCAGGGCCTCCAGGGCTTCCAGGTCCTTTTCGAATTCGGCAGGGTTGTCGGGGGTGTCGCCTGTGGTCATTCTGGGCCTCGGGCCGAGAGTGGAATGATACGCGAAACAGAGGGTAGCACGAAGCGCCGTTGTGGTTGCCTGGGTGACTGGTCTCAGATGACGTCCAGGACCTGAGCCAGGCGGCTGGCAGCGGTGATCTCCATGCCCTGGATGGGTTTGCGGGGTGCGTTGCCGGCGGGTACCACGGCGCGGGTAAAGCCGTGTTTGGCGGCCTCCCGCAGGCGCTCCTCGCCATTGGGGACCGGACGGATCTCGCCGGCCAGGCCCACCTCGCCAAAGCTCACCAGTTCATGGGGCAGGGGGCGGTCGCGGAAGCTGGACAAGGCGGAGAGCAGCATGGGCAGGTCGGCCGCGGTTTCCGTGACGCGCACGCCGCCCACCACATTGACGAAGACGTCCTGGTCATAGAGGGCGAGACCGCCGTGACGATGCAGTACCGCCAGGAGCATGGCGAGGCGGTTCTGTTCCAGTCCCACGGTCACGCGCCGGGGCTGAGGGGCGTGGCTCTCGGCCACCAGGGCCTGTACCTCCACCATGAGGGGACGCGTGCCCTCCCGGGTGACCATGATGACGCTGCCGGGCACCGGTTCCTCGTGGCGCGACAGGAAGATGGCCGAGGGGTTGCTCACCGGTTTGAGGCCCGTCTCCAGCATGGCGAAGACCCCGAGTTCATTCACGGCGCCGAAGCGGTTCTTTACCGCCCTGAGCACACGGTAGCGGCCACCGGGATCTCCCTCGAAATAGAGCACCGTGTCCACCATATGTTCCAGCACACGTGGGCCGGCAATCTGGCCTTCCTTGGTGACGTGGCCCACGATGAACACGGCAGTACCGGTCTGCTTGGCATAGCGTACCAAGATTGCCGCACTTTCCCGGACCTGGGCCACCGAACCGGGGGCCGATTGCAGTTGTTCGGAATGGATCGTCTGGATGGAGTCCACCACCATGACCTGGGGTTTTTCCCGCTGGGCATGCTCGATGATGCGTTCCACGCAGGTCTCGGTGAGCAGACGCAGGTCTTCACAGGGCAGGCCCAGGCGGCGGCCGCGCAGGGAAACCTGTTCGGGGGATTCCTCGCCAGTGACGTAGAGGCTGGCCAGGTCAGGCAGGGTGGCGAGGGCCTGTAGCAGGAGGGTGGACTTGCCGATGCCCGGGTCGCCGCCGATGAGCACCACCGAGCCCTGCACCAGTCCGCCACCCAGGGCGCGGTCCAGCTCCGAGATGCCCGTGGTGTTGCGGGCATCGCCTTCGGTGGTGACCTCGCCCAGGCGCTTTACCTGGGCGGGACCGCCTGCGTAGCCAGCGAAGCGGCTGCCGGTGGCAGCATGGGCCGTCGGCTGGGTCATCACTTCCGTCAGGGTGTTCCAGGCGCCGCAGTCCGGGCACTGGCCGGCCCATTTGGGAGACAGGGCCCCGCAGGCGGTGCATTCATGCTGGACGCGGGGCTTGGCCATGATCGTGGTTCCGTGAGTTGCCGGGGCGGGGCCTGAACAGGCTCAGTGAGTGCTGCTGTCCTGGCCCCCGGCCTTGGCGGGCAGGCGCGGGCCGATGCGCACGGTTTTGATGGCATTGCTCTTCACATGCACGATCTCGATGGGGTAGCGGTCAATGAGGACGCTGGTATTCGCATCCGGGATCGTTTCCAGGTACTCCAGCAGCATGCCATTGAGGGTGCGCGGACCGTCCACCGCGAACCGCGTACCCACGATGCGGTTGAGTTCCCGCAGGTGGATCGTGGCGTCCACCAGATAACTGCCATCCTCCTGGGGCAGCACCTCGGGCGAGACGGCGGATGGGTCGGTCGTGAATTCGCCCACCACCTCCTCCAGCAGGTCTTCCAGGGTGACCAGGCCTTCGATGTCGCCGTATTCATCCACCACCATGCCGATGCGCCGCTGCTCGCGCTGGAAATTGAGCAACTGGCGGTTGAGGTTGGTGCCTTGGGGGATGAAGTAGGGCTCGCGCAGGTTGTCGCGCAGCTGGTCGGGGGTGAATTCATCCCGGTGGACCATGGGCAATACCCGTCGCAGGTGAATGAAACCCAGCATGTTGTCCACGTTGCCCTTGAAGACCGGCAGGCGGGTGTACTGACTGTGGATGATCTGGTCTTCGATCTCTTCCCAGTCATCCTCCAGGTCGATACCCACGATCTCGTTGCGGGGCACCATGATGTCTTCGACAGTGGCCTTTTCCAGATCCAGCAAGGCCACCAGCATGCGCTGGTGGCGGGCGGGGATCAGACTGCCCGCCTCGTTCACCGCCACACGCAATTCCTCGCTGGACAGGGCGTGGTGGGCTCGATCATGAGAGCGGATGCCCACGGCGCGCAGCACGGCATTGGCCACCAGGTTCACCGTCCATACCAGGGGGTAGGCAACCACCAGCAGCGGCGTGAAGACGTAGGCGGCCGGGTAGGCGATACGATCCGAGTGCAGGGCGGCGAGGGTTTTTGGGGCCACCTCGGCAAAGACCAGCAGGGTGAGGGTGAGCAGGCCGGTGGCCACGGCCACGCCCACGTCGCCATGGATCCTGAAGCCGATATAGGTGGCCAGCTGGGTGATCAGGATGTTGACGAAGTTGTTGCCCAGCAGGATCAGGCCAATCAGCCGATCGGGCTTGTCCAGCAGCTTCTGGGCGCGCCGCGCACCGCCATGTCCCGCCTGCGCCATGTGGCGCATGCGATAGCGGTTCAGTGACATCAGGGCGGTTTCCGACCCGGAGAAAAAGGCCGAACAGAAAAACAGCGTCACCAGCACCGCCGCCAGTGCGCCTAGAGGAATTTGTTCCAAGGTCGCTTTAACATCCCGTGGGGAAGTTGTACATCCTCCGCATTACACGGAGAGGCCGGCCACCCTGTCAAGAGTTGCCAGTGCCCCCCGCGTGACGGGCCGACGCGCGCGGGGGCGTCAGCCGACGCCCAGCATCATGTCGATGACCACTTTGGTGCCCACGTAGGCCACCACCAGCCAGGCAAAGCCCATGAGCGTCCAGCGCACGGCCTTGCGACCACGCCAGCCGAAACGGAAGCGTCCGAAGAGCAGGATGGCGAACACCACCCAGGCAATGATGGCGAACACCACTTTATGGACCAGCTGCTGCGCAAGAATGTCATCCAGCACGAACAGGCCAGTGGCCAGCGCCGCGGTAAGGAAGATGAAGCCCCAGCCGATGATGTGGAACAGCATGGAGTCCATCATGGACAGTGGCGGTAGTGCCCGGATCAACCCGCCCGGGCGATGGTTATGCAGGCTGTAGTTCTGCAGGGCCAGCAGCCCGGCCTGAATGGCGGCGATGGTGAGCAGGCTGAAGGCGATCATGGCCAGCAGCATGTGGGCACGCAGCCCCGGATCGCTGACCGCGGCCGTGGGCGTGCCGCCGGCCAGCGCCATCTCCAGCGCCACGGTGACGCCGGCAAACGGCAGCAGGATGATGCCCAGCACATGGATGGGGTGGCGTAGCGACCAGACGAACAGGAACACGGCGATGATCCAGGCTGTCATCGAGACAACGCTGAAGACGCCGATGCCAAACCCGTTGGCCCCGAACATGAAGTGGTAGAGCACCACGGCGTGCAGGACGATGGCGGCGCCCCACGTGGCAAACAGCAGGGGTCTGCCCTTTTCGGTGGGGGGCTCCCCGCCGGCGGCACGGCGTAGCCGCTGCATCAACAGGGCTCCACCCATGAAGTAGAACACGGTGGCGAGTAATCCGAAGGCGGCTACGAGCATGCAGGGATTCCAAACCTTAAATTTCGACCGAGAATCATTGCATAAAATCGAGGCCCGGTGAAGGTGCATGCGCGCATGGGCCTCCGTTGACTTGGTCACCGCCTTCGCGGCCATGCTACGATCGAGCCCCAGGGTGTTCAGTGCCGCGGACGGGGGATGTGCAGACCATGGAGATCAAGGTGCTGGGTTGCAGTGGCGGTATCGGTGCGGGGCGGCGTACCTCGGCACTGCTCGTGGATGATGACATCCTCATCGACTGTGGCACGGGCGTGGCCGATCTGTCCCTGGAGGCCATGGCGCGGCTGCGGCACGTCTTCATTACCCATACGCATCTGGATCACATTGCCTGCCTGCCCTTGCTGGTGGATACCCTGTTCAGTCGGTTGCAGTCCCGGCCGCTGGTGATTCACACCCGCTCCGACTGCATGCGTATCATTCACCACCACATCTTCAACTGGCAGATCTGGCCCGACTTTTTCGAGTTACCGGAGCGTGAGCGGCCCGTGGTCTGTTTCGAGGAGATGGATGCCACGCGCCCCCTGGATATCGATGGCCGGCGCGTGCATATGCTGCCAGCCAATCATACGGTGCCGGCGGTGGGCTACCGGGTGGAGGATGGCCGTGGCGCCTTTGCCTTTACCGGCGATACCACCAGTAATGACGATCTGTGGGCCGCGCTGAATGACCATGCGGGCCTGGACTGGCTGATGGTGGAATGTGCCTTTCCCGAGGCGGAGCGCGACCTGGGGCGTCGAGCCGGCCACTATTGCCCCAGTCTGCTGGCCCAGGATCTGGTCAAGCTGCGGCACCAGCCCAGGGTGGGGATCACCCATCTCAAGCCCGGCGCGGAGTCCGAGATATTCGCGGACTTGCGGCGGCGGCTGCCCGAGCGAGATCTGGTGCGCCTCGGCAGCGGGGATGTATTCAAGATATAATCCGCGCTTTTACCGACGTTCCAGGCAGGTTCCCATGTTTGACAGCCTTTCAGATCGCCTTCAGGGCACCATCAAGCGCCTGCGCGGGCAGTCGCGACTGACCGAGGAAAACGTCCAGGAGACCATCCGGGAGGTGCGCAAGGCCCTCCTGGAGGCGGATGTGGCGCTGCCGGTGGTTCGGGAATTCATTGCCCGGGTCAAGGAGCGAGCGGTGGGGCAGGAGGTGCTGTCCAGTCTGACCCCGGGGCAGGCCCTGGTGAAGGTGGTCAACGATGAGTTGATCGCCGTCATGGGCGAGGGCAACGACGACCTGAACCTGAATGTTCAGCCCCCGGCGGTCATCCTCATGGCCGGCCTGCAGGGGGCGGGTAAGACCACCACCGTGGGCAAGCTCTCACGCTGGCTGACCGAACGCCGTGACAAAAAAGTGATGGTGGCCAGTTGTGACGTTTACCGGCCAGCGGCCATTCGTCAGTTGGAGACCGTGGCTGGCGAAGTGGGGGCCGAGTTTTTCCCCAGTGACGCCGGACAGGATCCGGTGGATATTGCCAGGGCGGCACTGGAGCAGGCCCGCAAGCAACACCGGGATGTGCTCATCATCGACACGGCCGGTCGTCTCCATGTGGATGCCGAGATGATGGACGAGATCCGTCGTCTGCACGAGGCCCTCAACCCCGCCGAGACCCTGTTCGTGGTGGACAGCATGACCGGTCAGGACGCCGCCAACACCGCCAAGGCCTTCAATGATGCCCTGGCGCTGACGGGCGTGGTGCTCACCAAGGCCGATGGAGACGCCCGCGGCGGGGCGGCCCTGTCGGTGCGCCACATCACCGGCAAGCCCATCAAGTTTCTGGGAATGGGTGAGAAGACCACTGCCCTGGAGCCCTTTCATCCGGACCGGGTGGCCTCGCGCATCCTCGGGATGGGTGATGTGGTCAGCCTGGTGGAGGAGGCCACCCGCGAGGTGGATCAGGGCAAGGCGGAAAAGCTGGCCCGCAAGATCAAGAAGGGCAAGAGCTTTGATCTGGAGGACTTGCGGGACCAGTTGGGGCAGATGTCGAAAATGGGAGGCGTCAACTCCCTCCTGGAAAAGCTGCCGGGCACCAGCGACCTGCCCGATGCCATCAAGAACAAGGCTCACGACAAGGACATGGGCCGCATGGTGGCCATCATCAATTCCATGACGCCCAAGGAGCGGCGTCATCCTGAAATCATCAAGGGTCGGCGCAAGCGCCGCATTGCCGCCGGCTCCGGCACGCAGGTGCAGGATGTGAATCGTTTGCTCAAGCAGCACATGCAGATGAGCAAGATGGTGAAACAGTTCTCCAAGGGCGGCATGAACAAGATGATGAAGTCCCTGAAGGGTCGCATGCCGGGCGGCCGGATGCCCTTTTAACCCCGGGGTGGCAAGGGGGTCTTCCGGGAGCCAGGGGGGTGTTGGCCCCCGGTCCCTACTTGTGCCCGGGGGCGGCGTGTGTATAATGCCGCGTTTCTCCGGGGAAACCCCCCGCTCGGAATACCTGACAAGCAGGGCTAAGCGCAGATGGTAACGATTCGACTCGCTCGCGGCGGCGCCAAGAAGGCGCCCTTCTACAAAATTGTGGTCACCGACTCCCGCAGTCGCCGTGACAGCGGCTACATTGAGCGCCTGGGTTACTTCAACCCGGTGGCGCGCGGTCAGGAGGTGCGCCTGCACATGGACTCCGATCGCATGGAGCACTGGCTGTCCAAGGGCGCTCAGACCTCCGAGCGCGTGGCCAAGCTGCTCAAGGAATTCCAGAAGCAGAATCAGGCTGCCGCCTAAGGCGCCACGAGGCAGGCACGTGGGCTCGGACCCGATTGTTGTTGGCCGGATATCCGGCGTTCACGGTGTTCGCGGCTGGGTCAAGCTCTTCTCCGAGACCGACCCGCGTGACCGCATTCTGCAGTACGAGCCCCTGCTCATGGAGCGGAATGGGCAATGGCAGGCTGTCCCTCTGGAGGACGGCCGCCCCCAGGGTAAGGGGGTGGTAGCCAAGTTTGCGGGTATGGATGATCGGGATGTGGCAGCCACCTATGTGGGTTGTCAGCTGGCGATCCGGCCAGAACAGCTCGAACCTCTGCCCGAAGGTGAATATTACTGGGCCGACCTGATCGGTCTGACAGTGGAAACACTGGATGGCATCTTGCTGGGGCAGGTGGATAACCTGATTCAGACCGGTGCCAACGATGTGCTGGTGGTCCGTGGCGACCGGGAGCGCCTGATCCCCTATCTACGGGAACGGGTGATCCACGAGATCGACCTGGAGGCCGGAAGGATGCGAGTGGACTGGGATCCGGATTTCTAGGATCCCATGCGCTTCGATGTGATCAGCGTGTTTCCCGAGTGGGTCGCCTCAGTGACCCGCTGCGGTGTCACTGGACGGGCTCGGGAGCGGGGATTGATGTCCCTGCAGTGCTGGGATCCCCGGTGTTTCACGGAGGATCGGCATCGCACCGTGGACGACCGCCCCTATGGGGGAGGGCCGGGCATGGTGATGAAGGTGGAACCCTTGCGTCGGGCGATTGGTGCGGCCCGCGGGGCCGACCCCCGGCCGGCCAAGGTGCTGTACATGAGCCCGCAGGGGCGCCGCCTGGACCAGGCCGCTGTCCATGACATGGCCGGTCAGTCCAGGCTGATTCTGCTGGCGGGGCGCTATGAAGGTATTGATGAGCGCCTCATTCAGTTGGAAGTGGACGAGGAATGGTCCATCGGGGATTATGTGCTATCCGGCGGCGAGCTGGCGGCCATGGTGCTGATGGATGCCTGCGCCCGGCTGCTGCCCGGGGCCCTCGGCGACGAGGACTCCGCCGCCCAGGATTCCTTTTCAACGGGCCTGCTGGATTGTCCGCACTACACTCGCCCGGAGATGATCGATGGGCTGGAAGTGCCCCCGGTGCTGCGCAGCGGCGATCACGGACGGATCGAGCGCTGGCGTCGCAAGCAGGCCCTGGGGCGTACCTGGATGCGCCGCCCGGACATACTGGCGCAACAGGAATTGAGTCAGGCGGATCGCCGCCTGCTGGAAGAATATCAACGCGAGCATGCCGAGGGGCAGGCCGCGCCGAGCAGTGACTGACAGGGGTCGAACCATGAGTAACATCATCCAGCAACTGGACGCCGAGCAGATGAACCGCGAGGTGCCCAACTTTACCCCTGGCGACACCGTGGTCGTCCAGGTGAAGGTGAAGGAAGGTAACCGCGAGCGCCTGCAGGCCTTTGAAGGCGTGTGCATCGCCAAGCGTAACCGCGGCATCAACTCCGCCTTCACCGTGCGCAAGGTATCCCACGGCGAAGGGGTGGAGCGAGTCTTCCAGACCTACAGCCCGTCTGTGGCCGAGATCCAGGTCAAGCGCCGCGGTAAGGTCCGTCGCGCCAAGCTGTACTACCTGCGTGGGCGCACCGGCAAGGCTGCTCGCATCAAGGAAGACGTCAAATAAGTACGGCCCTCCTGGGTTCCATCCGTATGGATTCTGCAAAGCGTCCCGGCGTGCCGGGGCGCTTTGTCGTGCGTGCGGTGACCCAGGTTCCGCATCGTCTGGTCCTGCTGTGTCTTCTGCTGCTCTGCATGACATCGGCGCAGGCCGACCGTGTGGTGGACGAGGCCATGGCCATGGCCCGTGTCGGGGCTGCGGAACTGGCTCTGAACCTGCTGGCGGAGGACATGCCCGACCCGCGCGCCGAACCCGTGCGCTGGATGGAGCGGGAGCAGGCCCGCATCGAAATCCTGGGCATGAACAGTCGCTGGGAGCAGGTGGTGGAGCGCACCGCCCGAATCCCGGTGGAGATGCCGGTGGAGTTCGTCATCTGGACGCGAACCCGTCAGGCCCATGCCCTCATTGCCCTGGGCCGGGGTCACGAGGCCCGCGATGTCCTGCGCCCTCTGATCTGGTTTGGTCGCCATAACGCCAGCGAAAGCTGGTTTCGCTCCTGGCGTCGCCTGGTGGCTGAATCCTATGATCTGGACGACCGTCCCGAGGACGCCCTCACGGCGCTGCGGCGCTACCGTTTTGATTATCCCGATGATGTGGCCCGGGTGGCCCTGATGGAGGCTCACCTGCTGCTGCAGTTGGAACGCCCCCGGGAAGCGGTCGATGCGCTGGAAAGCGTGGAGGAATCTGAGGCGGACGCGTTGCGTCTGCTGGCGCGCCTCTGTGCGGAAGACCTCTCCGCGACGGACACCCTGGAGCAGGCCCTCGCCCGTGCCCAGGCTGTGGGGCGAGACACCCGGGACGGTGCCCGCTATCAGGCAATAGCCGCGCATGCTGTCCAGAGGGGCGGTGACACCACCGATGGCCTGGCCATCATGGAGCGCGCCCTGGCATCCCAGCGAATCCTGGGGGAGGGGGATGAGGTCTTTCACCTCTCTGCCGATCTGCTCTGGGAACACTATGCCCGCCTGGGTGAACGTGAGGCCAACCGCCGACAGTGGCTGCTCGGCGACGATGCGGACTGGCTTGAACGGGCCGCGCAACTGCACAGCCGCGAACCTCATCTCTCCCGCGGGATACTGGCCTTGGTGGCCTTGAGATCCCCCTCTCCTTCCGGTCGTGAACAGGCCCATCGTCAGTTGGGCGAGCAGTTGGCGCGGGTGGAGGGCCATGGTCAGGCTCTGCTCCATGCCCTGTATCTGGGGGAGGGGCCCTTCGGCAGCCCCGAGCAGGTGCCGGATCCGGTGCGCCATTTGTTGGTGGAGCAGGCGCTGGAGGCGGGGGATCTTGCCACCGCCTCGGCGCTCATGGCGGGCCTGCACCGTCCCCCGGAGGGGGTCGATCCCTTCGACTGGGGGCTTCGCCGGGCTCGGGCCCTGATCCTGGGTGGACAGGAGGAGGCAGGGATTGATGGCCTGTATGATGTTCTCTCTGATGTGCGCCGCCTGGAGGCTGACCCGGGAGATCGCTTCATGCAGGTGATGTTCGATCTGCAGACGGTGGGCCGCCATGACGAGGCCCTGAACCTTTTCCAGGCGCTGGCCCCCCGGCTTGTGGAGGCGCGCCAGCGGCGGGAGTTGTGGTTCTGGACGGCGGACTCCTATCGCGCCCTGGACGAGCATGCGCAGGCGGCGCGTTACTACCTGCGCTCGGCCATGGCGGGTAACAGCACTGACCTTTGGGGCCTGAGTGCCCGCTTCCAGGCCGCCCAGGCCCTGGCCGATGCGGGCCTGGTGGACGATGCGCGAGCCCTGTATGAAGACCTGCTGGAGCGGGCCACCGAGCCGGGCCGACGGATCATGCTCCGCCAGCGCCTCCAGCAACTGATGCTGGTGGATTAGCCGGATGCCATCCCGGGCGGTGATCGAAAGCCCCCTGGGGCGTATCGCGCTGACCTGGGATGCCGCCGGCCTGACAGCCCTGGATTATGTCGCTGGCGGTGAAGCCCCGTGCCCGCCGCCCCCGGGCCTTGGCGCCGAGGCCGCCTTCCAGCTGGCAGCGTATTTCCAGGATCCCGCCTTCCGCTTCGATCTACCCCTGGCCCCAGGGGGCACGTCCTTTCAGCTGCGTGTGTGGGCGGCCTTGTGCCGTATTCCCTCGGGTGCCCCAATCACCTATGGCCAGTTGGCCCGGCAATTGAACTCCGGCGCCCGGGCCGTCGGCGGCGCCTGCCGCGGTAATCCTCTGCCCATCATCATCCCCTGTCATCGCATCATCCCCGCCCACGGCGGCGTGGGCGGCTATGGCGGCGCAACCCAGGGCGCCGGCCCCCGCATCAAGCAATGGCTCCTCACCCACGAAAAAAACCGCTGACCCCCTGAAATTGCTCTTGCCGCCTTGTGGGAGCGGCTCTTCATAAGAAATCACTAATAGTTATTTCGTTATTCCAAAACGATTGACATTTCCCGGTTCTGAACGCAGTCTATCCCCAAGGTCCGCCATCACCTCCCGGGCATCAGGGGGGCGGGAGGAGGCCTTCAAGACAATAATTCGTGGAGGAGACGGAAATGATCAAGCAATGGTTGGTCGCCACGGCCTTGGCCGCAAGCGTGGTCGGGGGGGCGACCGCATCGGACTCGCCTTATCTCACAGGGCGCGAACAGCTCATGATGCTGGCCGATAACAACCCCGCCGAGTTGACCGAGTGGCGGGGCGAGGATTTGTTTCATGAGCCTCGAGGCCCCAAGAATGTCTCTCTTGAGCAGTGTGATTTCGGTCTTGGTCCCGGTGTGCTCGAGGGTGCCTATGTGCAGATGCCCCGGTATTTTGAGGACACCGGCCGGGTGATGGATCTGGAAAGCCGTCTCATCCACTGCATGAAGACCTTGCAGGGATTCACGGAGGAAGATGATCCGATCGCCCGCAAGCACTCCTCGGACACCCGCGAGGCGGATCTGACCGCCCTCTACACCTACATTGCAGCCCAGTCCAACGGCATGGCCTGGGATCCGCCCATGGATCACCCCATGGAACGCCTCACCCGGGATGCCGGCGAGGTGCTGTTCTATCGTCGCGCCGGCAACATGGATTTTGGTTGCGTCTCCTGCCATAGCGAACCCCGCAAACGCATCCGTCTCTCCTTCCTGCCTGTGGTCTCCCATCAGGAGGAATGGTCCAAGGCGGTCTCCTGGCCAGCCTATCGTATTGGCCATGGTGTGGTGCGAAGCTCGCAGCACCGCGTGCGTGGCTGCTACTACCAGATGCGCCAGGCCGGCGTGAAATTCGGGTCCGATGCATCCATCGCCATCCTCTCCTACTGGACCGATCAGGCCCGGGGTGGTGAGGCTACATTGCCGGATCTGAAGCGCTGATCAGGGGGGAGTCGATATGACCAACAAGACAAGACATGTGACCTACATGGGGCTGGCCCTGTCTGCGGGTTTGCTCGCCGGGTGTGTGCAGGTGGGCGAACAGAGCGATGATGAGCCCGATCTGACGGAGATGTCCGCCGAGGAGTATGCGGAGTATCTGATCTTCGAATCAAACAGCTTCAAACTGGATCAAGAGGTGCAGGAGGGAGGGACTGCGCGGGAACGCATGCAGCAGGACGAGTTGCAACGCCTGTGCAGCGATACCCGCAACCGCCCCCACGGAGAGGTCGCCAATCGCATCGTTGCCATGGCCCGGGAGAGCTTTGAGTACCCGGAAGGCGGCATCCAGCTGGGTGACTGGGAGAAGGGGGCCGAACTGGCCCGCAGCGGCTATGGTTACCGGATTGGCCACAATTACGACAATCCGGAACGCACGGTGGGGGGCAATTGCTATGCCTGCCATCAGATGGACCCGGAAGAACTGGCCTATGGCAATATCGGCCCCAGCCTCAGCAATTATGGGGAATTGCGTGGCAATACCGAGGCGGTACGGCGCTTCGTGTACGAGATGATCTATAACCCCCATGCCTACTTCCCTTGCACCGCCATGCCGCGCATGGGACACAACGGGTTCCTGGAGCAGGAAAGCATCTCGCACATCATGGCCTACCTGCTGGACCCGGAGTCTCCGGTGAATGCCCGCAAGGTGGACCCGGATGTGGAGATGGATCCGGCCAGCGCGCCAGCGGGAGACACAGGCTTCTAAGCCCCGGCACCCCCTGTAGGAGCCGGTTCTGGAGCTGTTTTTTTGTGGGAGCGGGCCTTGCCCGCGAAGGCGGCGGGCACAAGGCCCAGCCAGGGCGCTGCTGTCGCAGCGATTCGCAGGCAGGCCAGCTCCCACAAAAAACCCCACAACCCACCCACCCCCTTGAAATCCTCCCCATCCACCCCCATACCACTCCGCGAGTCAATTCACCCATTCAACCGCGGAGCCCCCATGAGCGTCGATACGCACAAGGAAACCCGACAGTTCCAGACCGAGGTCAGCCAGTTGCTGCACCTGATGATCAATGCGCTGTACTCCAACAAGGAGATCTTCCTGCGCGAACTTGTCTCCAACGCGGCTGATGCCTGCGACAAGTTGCGCTTTGAGGCCCTGGCCGATGATGCCCTGATGGAAGGCGAGGGCGACCTGGGCATCCAGGTGGAGTACGACAAGGATGCCCGCACCGTCACCGTGCGCGACAACGGCATCGGCATGAGTCGGGATGATGTCATCAACAACATCGGCACCATCGCCCATTCCGGTACCCGGGAGTTTCTCAGCCGCCTCACCGGTGACCAGAAAAAGGATGCCCACCTCATCGGTCAGTTCGGTGTGGGTTTCTATTCTTCCTTTATTGTGGCCGATCGGGTGACGCTCACCACCCGTCGTGCCGGCATGGGCGCCGAGCACGGTGTGCGCTGGGAGTCCGACGGCAGCGGCGAGTTCACCGTGGAGACGGTGGAAAGGCCCGAGCGTGGCACCGAGGTGGTGTTGCACCTGAAACAGGACGAAGATGAATTCCTGGATGAATTCCGCCTGCGCCACATTGTGACCCGCTACTCCGATCACATCCCCCTGCCCATCACCATGCGCAAGCGGGATGACGACGGCAAGGCCCTGGAGGAATGGGAGACCGTGAACCGGGCCTCGGCCCTGTGGACCCGCTCCAAATCGGAGATCTCCGACGAGGAGTACAAGGAGTTCTACAAGCACGTGGCCCACGACTTCGAGGAGCCGCTTACCTGGACCCACAACCGGGTGGAAGGGCGTCAGGAGTATACGTCGCTGTTGTATATCCCCAAACGCGCCCCCTTCGACCTGTGGGACCGGGACCGTCGCCATGGCATCAAGCTCTACGTGCAGCGGGTGTTCATCATGGACGACGCCGAGCAGCTCATGCCCACCTACTTGCGCTTCGTGCGTGGGGTGGTGGATTCCAACGACCTGCCGCTGAACATTTCCCGGGAAATCCTGCAGAATAACCGCCTGATCGACGGTATACGTTCCGGCTCGGTGAAAAAGGTCCTGGGGTTGCTGGAAGATCTGGCGAAGAAGGAGCCCGAACAGTACCAGACCTTCTGGGACGCCTTCGGTCGTGTACTCAAGGAAGGGCCCGCCGAGGACCATGCCAACCGGGAGCAGATCGGTCGCCTGTTGCGCTTTGCCAGCACCCACACCGGCGAGGCCGCTCAGAATGTCGCCCTGGCCGACTACATCGGTCGCATGAAGGAGGGACAGGACACCATCTACTACATCACCGCCGACAGCCACACGGCGGCCCTGCACAGCCCGCACCTGGAGGTCTTCCGGAAACGGGGCATTGAGGTGTTGCTGCTGTCTGATCGTGTGGACGAATGGCTGGTCTCGCACCTGCACGAATTCGAGGGCAAGTCTCTCAAGTCCGTGGCCAAGGGCGACCTGGACCTGGGCGATACCGAGACGGAAGAAGAGAAAAAGGCCCAGCAGGAGGCCGAGGAGCAGGTCAAGGATCTGCTGCCGCGCATCCAGGAGGCCCTGGGCGAGCGGGTACAGGAGGTGCGCTTCTCCCATCGCCTGACCGATTCGCCGGCCTGTATCGTCTTGTCAGAGGATGAGATGGCCCTGTACATGCAGCAGCTGCTCAAGCAGGCGGGTCAGAATCTGCCGGATACCAAGCCGGTGCTGGAGGTGAACCCGAACCATCGTCTCCTCCAGCGCATGGGCGAGGAGACGGACGAGGCCCGTTTCAAGGACTGGTCCAGCCTGCTTCTGGATCAGGCCGTGCTGGCCGAGGGCGGACAGTTGGAGGATCCGGCGGGCTTCGTCAAGCGTCTGAACACCCTGATCACCCAGGGCTGATCCACGTTAACTCTCAGGCATCACGGCCGGGTGAGGCACCCCGATGATGAAAGAGACGTTCCGAGCCCCTCTCCCCTGCTGGGAAAGGTTTCTCTTTATCTCATGGACGCGGTCGTCACTGCCGAGCCCCTCTCCCCTGCGGGGAGAGGGGTTGGGGTGAGGGGCGAGGGCTGGCACAGTGCCTGTCTCCCCCCTCATCCCCAGCCCTTCTCCCCCTCGGGGGAGAAGGGGGTATTTGTAGCTGAACCTTGATTCTTTCACGTTGACCTGTATGAGATGGCCCCGATCGTCGGGGCCATCCTGTCCCTAACATCTCTCCCGCAGTTGCCGACCGTTCGTCGGCTGGCCGAAAAAATTATTCATTCCGATCGCCCCCCTGGAAGCCCGCGTCCCAGGCCCGTTTCGGCGTGCTTCCCCTCTCCCGCACCTCCCCCTGAGCCCCCTGTGAGCGCTTGAAATCCCCCCGGCAAGTGCCTAAGCTTCGACGGCCTCACATCCACTATGTTGTGTGTTGATCAGTATCCAACCACAACAGCTAGTAGCAAAAAGGATCCCGCCACCATGAAATCCCAGTCCAGCCAAGCCCTTGCATCCGTTGTCTCAAGGGAGGTTCCCATGCAGCCCGCCTCCATGGATATCTGGGACAAGAAATACCGCCTCAAGACCCGTACCGGTGAAGATCTGGACCCCACCATCGATGACACCTGGAAGCGTGTTGCCCGGGCCCTGGCCGACGTGGAGGCCGAGCCGGCCCTGCGCGAGACCTGGTACGAACGTTTTCTCTGGGCCCTGCGTCTGGGGGCCATCCCCGCCGGACGCATCATTGCCAACGCCGGTGCCTGGGAGCACAAGCCCGCCACGTCCACCATCAACTGCACGGTGTCGGGCTCCATTCAGGATTCCATGGACGACATCCTGGAAAAGCTCCACGAGGCGGGCCTCACCCTCAAGGCCGGTAGTGGCATCGGCTATGACTTCTCCACCCTGCGTCCCCGGGGTGCCTATGTCTCCGGGGCCGGCGCCTATACCTCCGGGCCCCTGTCGTTCATGGAGATCTACGACAAGATGTGCTTCACCGTCTCCTCCGCCGGAGGGCGGCGCGGCGCACAGATGGGTACCTTTGATATCGGTCATCCGGACGTGCTGGACTTCATCCGCGCCAAGCGCGCCGATGGCTGCCTGCGCCAGTTCAACCTGTCGCTGCTGATCACTTCAGGTTTCATGGAGGCGGTGAAGAACGATGAACAATGGCCGCTGGCGTTCCCCCTGGGTCCTCAGGAAGCGGAGCAGGATGGCATCGATCTGAGCGATCCCGAGCAGGTCCTGTGGCGCGACTGGCCCGTGGACAATGATTACATCACCAACGAGGAAGGCCTGGTGGCCTGCCGGATCTACAAGACTCTGCCGGCCCGCAACCTGTGGAACATGGTGATGACCTCCACCTACGACTATGCCGAGCCGGGCTTCGTGCTCATCGACAAGGTCAACGAGATGAACAACAATTGGTGGTGCGAGCACATCCGCGCCACCAACCCCTGTGGCGAGCAGCCCCTGCCGCCCTATGGGGCCTGTCTGCTGGGCTCCATCAACCTGACCCGCTTCGTGCAGGACCCCTTCACCGACCAGGCCCGGTTCGACATGGAGACCTTCCGCGAGGTGGTGTCCGTGTTCACCCGCATGCTGGACAACGTGGTGGAGATCAACGGCCTGCCACTGCCCGAGCAGCGCGAGGAGATCATTCGCAAGCGCCGCCACGGCATGGGTTACCTGGGGCTGGGCTCCACCATCACCATGATGGGCATGAAATACGGCGACGAGGGCTCTCTGGCCTTCACCGAAGAGGTGACCCGCGAGATGGCCCTGGCCGGCTGGCGCGCCGGGCTGGAACTGGCCCGGGAAAAGGGGTCGGCCCCCATCATGGACGAGGAGTTCCAGGTGACCCCGGCCATGCTGCGCCTGCGTCCGGAACTGGAAAGGGATGGTATCCAGGTGGGGGATATCCTCAAGGGCCGGGTACTGCATGCCCGTTACAGTCGCTACATGCAGCGGGTGGCCCAGGTGGACCCCGAGTTGGTGGAGGCCCTGGCCGAGGAAGGTTGCCGCTTCACCCACCACAGCTCCATTGCCCCCACCGGGACCATCTCCCTGTCACTGGCCAATAACGCCAGTAACGGCATCGAGCCCTCGTTCGCCCACCACTATGCCCGCAACATCATCCGTTCGGGCCGCAAGACCAAGGAGAAGGTGGATGTCTTCTCCTATGAACTGCTGGCCTACCGGGAACTCGTGAACGCCAAGGCCATGCCGTACTCCGAGGAGCCCGGGGCACAGTTGCCGGAATATTTCATCACGGCGGATGACATCACGCCCAAGTCCCACGTGGACGTGCAGGCGGCGGCCCAGAAATGGATCGATTCGTCCATCTCCAAGACCGCCAACGTGCCCACGGACTATCGCTTCGAGGACTTCAAGGACATCTACCGCTATGCCTACGAGCAGGGGCTGAAGGGCTGTACCACCTTCCGTTTCAATCCCGAGGCCTTCCAGGGCGTGCTGGTCAAGGAAAAGGATCTGGAAAACACCACCTACCGGTTTGTCCTGGATGACGGCAGCATCGTGCTGGCCAAGGGGAATGAGGAAGTGGAATACGACGGCGAGACCCACAATGCCGCCAATCTCTACGAGGCCCTGAAAGAAGGGTACTACGGTAAATTCTGAATCAGGGGCACACGCACATGACCATCAAGATTGACAAACCAATTGTGGATTTCGGAATCTGGCGGGAGGAATCCGCTGAGGAGAGCGCCGCTCAGGCCGGCGCCCCCGCGGAATCGTCGGCCCCGCCGGCCGCTGCCGCCAGCGCGCCTGCCCCGGCCCCCACGGAGCCCACTCAGGGCTCCGCGAAGGTGGTGCACATGCACGAGAAGCTGGAACGACCCGAGATGCTGCTGGGGTCCACTTACAAGCTGAAGACGCCGTTGTCGGAGCACGCCCTGTATGTGACCATCAACGATGTGATCCTGAATCCGGGCACCGAGCACGAACTGCGTCGGCCCTTCGAGATCTTCATCAACTCCAAGAACATGGACCACTTCCAGTGGATCGTGGCGCTCACCCGGATCATCTCGGCGGTGTTCCGCAAGGGCGGGGATGTCACCTTCCTGGTGGAGGAGTTGCGCTCGGTGTTCGACCCGCGCGGGGGCTATTTCAAGAAGGGGGGCAAGTACATGCCTTCCCTGGTGGCCGAGATCGGCGACGCCATCGAGAGCCACATGCGCATGATTGGCCTGATCAAGGACGACGGCCTGGACGAACACCAGCGCCGCCTGGTGGAGGAAAAGCGCGCCCAGTACGAAGAGAGCGTGCACCAGGCCAGCGACGACCCCAAGGCCCGGGAAAGCTTCCCCCCCGGTGCCCAGCTATGCGGCAAGTGCCACACCCAGGCCGTGGTGGTCATGGACAATTGCCTCACCTGCCTCAACTGCGGGGATAGCAAGTGCGGTTGAGCCATTGCCGGTGCAGCCAGCCCAGTCATCCCCCGACCAGGGCGGCGAGGATCACCATGCCGAACAGGATTGACAGGGTCTCCATGCGGACTAGACGGGAGAGGCCGCAAGGCCGCGGATATCCATGGGCTCAGCGGGCCTGATCCGGCTGTTGGCACAGGCTGGCGGCGTGGCGGGCGGCGCCCAGCAGGCCGGCGTCGGTATCACCGATGACCTGGATCGGCATGCGTTCCAGCAGGTGGCTCATGGGCGGTTTGTGGCGAAAGGCCTGGATGAAGCCGCCTTCCTGCATTCGGGGCAGCAGCCGTGGGGCGATGCCACCAGCGATGAAAACACCGCCAAAGGGCAGGCAACCCAGGGCCAGGTCCCCGGCCTGCCCCCCGTAGACGGCCAGAAACAGCGCCACTGCTTCCACTGCCACGGGGTCACTGCCCTCCAGGGCCAGTTGCGAGATGATGGGGGCAGGGTCATCTCCTTCCAGGGCCAGACCGAGGCTCTGGCCCGGCGATTGACCCTGGGCCACCAGGAACCGGGCGATGCGTCCAAGGCCCCGGCCGCTGAGCAGATGTTCACGGGTACAGCGCCCTTCCTGATCGGCCACGTATTGCCATAATCGCGCTTGGCGGGTATCCGCCGGGGCGAAGGTCGCGTGCCCGCTCTCCGTGGGTAAAACACACAGGGGATGCCCTGGCGGCACGATGCACACACCCAGGCCGGTCCCGGCGCCCACGACCAGACGCACACCCTCCGGGTCGGCCTGGCCGGTTTGCAGGGAGTGAAGTGCTTCGGTGGGGAGATCGTCCAGGCTGTGGCCGATGCCCTCGAAATCGTTGAGCAGGGCCACTTGGGGGATGCCGAGATTGTCCGCCAGATGGGTGGAATTCAGTTCCCAGGGGAGGTTGGTGAGCCGGGCCCGGTCCACGCCCTGCTGACGGGCGACAGGGCCGGCCAGGGCGAAACAGGCGGCATCAATGCCGTCGCTGGCAAGACCTGCGTCACTCAGGAAGGCCCGCACCATGGGGGCCAGATCCGGAAAGTCGGCGCTGGTGTAGCGTTCCCGTGCCAGGGTTGACAGGCGACCATGGGAAACATCCGCCAGCATCAGCAGGGTTTTGGTACCGCCAATATCGCCTGCCAGAATCTTCATCAAACCACCCGTTAGGGAAAGGGACCAAGGCCCCATGATGAGCTATTCTCCCAGCTTTGCAAAATTTTGCTGTTCATCCCCCCAGGCGGGTGCGTTTGTCTTCCAGGCCCTGCATGAGGTGGTCGAAGGCCTTGGCGAAGGATTCGATGCCCTCGCTTTCCAGGCGGTTGGTCACACTCTCCAGGTCAATGCCCAGGTCCGGCAGACCCTGGATCAGGGCGCGGGATTGTTCCAGATCCTGCGCCAGGGTCGGCTCGGCCCGACCGTGGTCGCGGAAGGCATTGTAGGTGGCCGGGGGCAGGGTGTTGACCGTATCCGCGCCGATCAGGGATTCCACGTAGAGCACGTCGCTGTAAGCGGGGTTCTTGGTACCTGTGCTGGCCCACAGCAGGCGCTGGGGGCGGGCGCCCACGGCCTTGAGGCGCTGCCAACGCTCGCTCTGCGTGACCTGCAGGAGGTGGGCATAGGCCAGTTTGGCATTGGCAATGGCCAGGCGGCCCTGCATGTGCTCCACGGGCCGGCCTTCGCGGATGCGTTCTTCCAGGATGTCGTCCAGGGCGGTATCCACCCGACTGACAAAGAAGCTGGCCACTGAGGCCATGCGATCCACGGACAAGCCCTGTGCCATGCGGGCCTCCAGCCCCTTGAGATAGGCCTCCAGCACGGCCTCATAACGGGACACCGAGAACAGCAGCGTCACATTCACATTCACACCCTGGGCGGTGAGCTGCTCGATGGCCGTCAGCCCCGGCAGGGTGCCGGGTACCTTGATCATGAGGTTGGGGCGATCCACGCGGGCGGCCAGATCCAGGGCCTCGCGCACCGTGCCATCGGCGTCGAAGGCCAGCTCCGGAGAGACTTCGAGACTGACAAAGCCATCCTGCCCTTCGGTTTGATCGTAGGTGCCGCGGAAGGCGTCGGCGGCGGCCTGGAGGTCCCCAATGGCCAGTTGATAGAAGAGGGCCGCAGTGCTGATGTCCGGGTCCACGGCCAGGGCCTGGCGGATGCCCTCATCGTAGAGATCGCTACCGGTGATGGCCTTGTCGAAGATGGCGGGGTTGGAGGTCAGCCCGCCGAGGCCATCCTCACGGATGAGTCGGGCCAGCTCGCCGGATTCCATTAGATCCTTGCGGATGTAGTCGTACCAGACGCTCTGGCCCAGGTCGCGCAGACGCAGCAGCGGATTATGTTCGGCCATGTGATTCTATCCTCGCCCACGGCGGAGAAAAGCGCCCAGTTTAACGTGTACGCAGGGGAGGGCGCTAGCAGCGCCGTTATCCCAAGCGCCCGTGCGGGAAGGATGGAACGCGATAACCGGCGCGGGCGTCAATGGCCGGGAGGGCTGGCCGGGGCGGTATCGGAGACGATATCCGCAATGCGCACGAAGGCCTCCACCGACAAGGTCTCGGGCCTGTGTGTCGGGTCAATGCCGGCTGCCTCGATCTGCTCCGGCAGTGCCAGGCCCTGCAGGGCATTGCGCAGGGTCTTGCGGCGCCGGGTGAAGGCCTGTTGCACCAGGCGCGCCAGCAGGGGCTCGTCCCGAGCTGGATACGGCAGGGTCTCGTAGGGGGTCAGGCGCACCACGGCGGAGTCCACCCGGGGCGGCGGCCGAAAGGCGCCCGGGCCCACGGGGAACAGGGGCTCGGCACGGCAGCGGTACTGCACCATGATGCCCAGGCGCCCATAAGCGGCAGTGCCGGGGCCGGCGGTCAGACGGTCCACCACTTCCTTTTGCAGCAGGAAATGCATATCGCGAATCTGCGCAGCCTGGGCCAGTAGATGAAAGATCAGTGGTGTGGAGATGTTGTAGGGCAGGTTGCCCACCACCCGCAGGGGGCGTGGTCCGGGGATGCTGGCCAGGTCAAAGCGCAGGGCATCCGCCGCATGCACGGTGATGGTGCCGGGTGGGCCCAGGCCATGCAGGTGCGGGATCAGATCCCGGTCCAGCTCCACCACATGCAGGTGGTGGAGGCGCTCCAGCAGAGGGCCGGTGATGGCGCCCAGGCCGGGGCCGATCTCCACCAGGGTGTCGTCAGGGTGCGGCGCGATGGCGCCAACAATGCGCCGGATGATGCCTGGGTCATGCAGGAAATGCTGACCAAAGCGCTTGCGGGGAGCATGGTTCAAGGGGGGGGTATCCGATCAGCGCAGGCAGCGGTAGACGTCATAGGTGCGTTTGCCGTCGGTGATTTCACCGCGTGGCACAACCGTATCACCCCCCATGTCGGCAGCGGCATTGCGGGCGGCGTGTTCCAGCTCCTGCTCGATGCGCTCGGGCGGGCGCTTGATGAAACCGATGCGCTCGGCCATGGATGCGGTGGTACTGCCCAGGCGTTCGCAGTCGGCTACGCGGTCGGTGGGAACAACGCGTGTGGCTTCGGCCTCGGGGGAGAGCTTGACGAAGGTGCAGCCGGCGGACAGCAGGGCGGCAACGGTCAGGGTAAGGACAATAAGATGCGGGGCGCGGTTCATGACAGGCTCCTGTGCATGTGCCATGGAGGAAGACGATTGATCCATCATGCCGGTGCGATGCCGTTACGGGCCTGGGCCATGTGGATGGCGGTGGCCAGGGCTGCCTGCAGGCTGCCTGCTTCGGCCCGGCAGGTGCCGGCCAGATCCAGGGCCGTGCCATGATCCACGGAGGTGCGGATGATGGGCAGGCCCAGGGTGACGTTCACGGCACTGCCGAAACCGGCATGCTTGAGGACCGGCAGGCCCTGGTCATGATACATGGCCAGCACCGCGTCGGCATGACGCAGGTGTCGTTCAGTGAACAGGGTGTCGGCTGGCAAGGGCCCGGTCAGGTCCATGCCTTCGCCACGCAGGCGCTCCAGTACCGGCGTGATCACGTGGATCTCCTCGTCGCCCAGGTGACCGCCCTCGCCAGCATGGGGGTTGAGGCCGCAGACCAGGATGCGAGGGCTCCCGATCCCGAACTGGCTCTCGAGATCCGCGTGCAGCACGCGCAGCACGGTTTCCAGGCGTTCGGTGGTGATGGCCTGGGCGACCTGGCGCAGGGGCAGGTGGGTGGTCACCAGGGCCACTCGCAGTGTCCCGGCGGTGAGCATCATCACCGGCATGGGCGCCTGGCAGTGTTCGGCCAGGAACTCGGTGTGTCCGGTAAAGGGAATGCCTGCCTCATTGATGACCCCCTTGTGAACCGGGCCGGTGACCAGCCCTGCAAACACCCCCCGGAGGCAGCCATCCGCGGCCTGGGTGAGGGTGTCCAGCACGTACCGGGCATTGGCCGGGTTGAGTTGACCGGGGATGACCGGTTCCGCCACGGTGCAGCCTGTCCACAGGTGTAGCTGGCCCGCCGCATCGGCCTGAGGGGGCTGGTCCGGATCCAGAGGGATGAGCGTGAGATGGATGCCCAGTTGCTCGGCCCGCTCCAGCAGTACCTGAGGGTCGCCCACCACTACCCGCTGGGCAGCACAGGGTTCCCGGCTGAGCATGGCCACAAGGTCGGGACCGATACCGGCAGGTTCGCCGGGTGTGATGGCGATACGGGGAATGGGCCGGGGCGACATCATCAGCGGCTCCGCTGGTTCGCGCCGGCATCCCGCGTTGCCACATCCTCCAGGCGCAACTCCACGTAGGACTCGTCCCGCAGACGACGTAGCCAGATTTCCAGCTCATCATCTCGCTTGCGGTTGCGGATGATCTCCCGGGCCTGGGAACGCATGAGTTCCCTGGAGCTGTCGTGGCTGCGGCGGTCCTCCACCTTGAGGATATGCCAGCCGAACTGGGTGCGGAAGGGCTCGCTCAGTGTGCCCGGTTCGGTACGGTTCATCACCTGCTCGAACTGGGGCACCATGTCGCCGGGGTCAGTCCAGCCCAGATCACCGCCACGCAGGGCGCTGCCGCGATCGTCCGAGTGGGCCTGAGCCAGTTCCGCAAAATCGGCTCCATCCCGAATGCGGTTGCGCAGGGAGCGAATACGGTCACGGGCTTCCCGGTCACTGACCACCTCGCTGGGGCTGATCAGGATATGGCGCACCCGGGTTTGCTGGACCTGGCTGCGGCTGCCGGCACGTCGATCCGCAAGCTTGACAATATGGAAGCCCGACGGGGATCGGATCACTTCGCTCACATCCCCCTCCCGCATGAGCACCACGTGCCGGGAAAACAGGGTAGGCACCTGGCTGGCATTGCGCCACCCCAGGTCGCCGCCTTCCAGGGCCTGTTGTCCCTCTGATTCGCGCAGGGCCAGTTCAGTGAAGTCGGCCCCTTCGGCAGCCTCCTCGCGAATGCGCTCGGCCCGTTCCCGGGTTTCGCTGATCTGTTCGGGGGTGGCCCCCTCGGGAAGGGAAACCAGCAGATGCAGCAGGCGGTATTCCACGTCCCGGTCGATGGCCCCGCTCTCGCTGGCGATCAGGTCATCGATCTCCTGCTCACTCACCTGAATACGGCTGTCCACCTGGCGGCGATGTAACTGGGCAATGGCCATCTCGTCCCGGATCTGTTCCCGGAAGGCGCGAAAATCGATCCCATCGGCCACCAGGCGGTCGCGGAACTGGGCCAGGCTCATGCCGTTTTCCCGGGCAATATTCTCGATGGCGTTATTCAGGCTGATGTCGTCGATGCGGATGCCGATGCGGCGGGCCTCCTGTAGTTGCAGGCGCTCCAGCACCAGGCGATCCAGTACCGGGCGCACCAGGGCGTCCACCGGCGGTGTTTGACCATCCCGGGCGGCCAACTGGCGCTGGATGGTCTGGATGCGCTCACGCAGTTCGCTTTGCATGATCACATCTTCCTCTGCCACGGCAACGATACGATCCAGGAGGCGGCCGCCCTCATCCAGCGGCACCACCCCCGGGTGGTTGTTGCCTTCCTGGGCCAGGGCCACGCTCCCGGAGGCGACGAGCCATGCGAGCAGGATGCTAATAATCGTCTTCATAACCCAGTATGCCTTCACTCAGGAGGTCTCCCAGTCCGGTGCCCAGACTGCCCAGACCCTTGAGGATCAGTTGAAAGTGAATGCCTTCATTATATTCGTCCTGGAGGCCGTCGGTGAGATAGCGGCGAAACACCACTCGGGCACCCCAGCAGCAGGTGTTGTACTCCAGGCCTGCCAGGATCTCCAGGTCCCGCTCATCCTCCAGACTGTAAGCCCATCGTCCCACGGCGTCCCACCGCCTGGACAGGGGCCAGGCAAAGGAGAGGTCGGTCTGGTCCAGGCGGTCTTCCTGAAACCGGTAGCCCAGATTGACCACGCGGTTGCCATCCTCCCGGTATTGCAGATGCGCGGTGCGGCGCTCGGTCTGTTCCCGGTGTGGATCCCATTGAGTCGTGCCCCGTACGCTCCAGTTGGCGTCAGGTCGCCAGGCGGCCTCTGCCACGATGGAGGAACTGTTGTCGGTGAGGGGCGGGTCCCCGGGTTCTGACCGCACGCGGCGGTCCTCGAAATAATGAACCTGTCCAAGGCTCACCCGGAAGCGTTCGATCCCCGTGCCCGCGTCCACCACCCGGCTGGTCAAGGCCGTGGTCAGCTGGTTCGCATCAGCGACCCGGTCCGGGCCGCTGAAGCTCTGGTCCCGGAATAGCTGGTCGAAGTTGAAACCGTATTCCGAGGTGTCGAACCGGGGGAGGTCGTCCTGATCCCGGTAGGGGGTGTAGCGGTAGAACAGTCGTGGCTCCAGCGTCTGGAAGCGGTCTTCGCCCAGTGGACGATCGAAGAACAGTCCCGCGTCCACACTGGTGACCGGCAGGTTTCTCTGCAGCGAAGGGTCGGTCCCTGCCGGTTGTCCTTCCAGATCATAGTGCGTGAAACGATACCGTACCCGGGGAGTCAGGAACCAGGCTGCGCCCCGCAGGGGCAGGCTGGCCTCGGGCATGATATCAGTGCGTTGCCCGGTAATGCTGTCGCGGCGGTCAAAGCTGACCCATTCGGCACGCATGCCCAGGTCGATGCCGTAGGCGGATTGTGGCCAGCTGCCGTGGTAAAGGAACTGCGGCAGGCGCTTGTACGGCTGGTTCGGGTCGACGATGCTGTCGTCCACGGTCTGGTAGTCCTCCAGGCGGGCCAGTAAATTCCAGTGACTGGCGTGGTAGCTCAGGTCGGCGCGTCGCTCCAGGTGGGTGGTGCTGGTGTCGCTGAGGGAGTTTCCGAAGTCTGACAGGTAGTCGGCATCGGACACGTCCGAGCCTTCGGTATGCAGGCGCAGCCGCGAGGTGGGACGCCATTGCTGATCCCATATGAACAGACTGCGGTCGTTCCCGTACACACTGTCGTCCGGGAGGTATTCCAGATCAAATTCCCCTGCGGAACTCTGGGAAAGATGCCGGTACTGGGCGCCCAGCATGGTGCCCCGACGACCCAGGTAACGAGGGGCCAGGATGGCGTCCCGGTGGGGGGCCAGGTTGAAGTAATAGGGAATCTCCACATCCAGTCCGGTGGAGTCGGCATTGCCGATGCTGGGCAGCAGCAGCCCTGACTGGCGCCGGTCGTCGATGGGGAAGTTGATCCAGGGGGTGTATAGCAAGGGAACCCGGTGAAAGCGCAAGAGCACGTTGCGGGCGGTGCCTCGGCCGGTGTCCTGGTTCAGGTCCACCCGGCTGGCGGTGAGTTGCCAGTCCTGGCGACCCGGATCGCAGGTGGTGTAGCTGGCATGGTTGAGGCGAAAGCGCTCGGCACCGCGGGGTTCGATGGTGCGTGCCTTCCCCCGGGCGTGCCGGGGCTGAAAGAAGTATTCCACCTCTTCGAATCGGCCCTTTTCGGAATCCAGGTACAGATGGCCGGCGCTGCTGTCGAAGCTGAGCCCCGCCCTGTCCTCGAAAGTGACGTTGCCTGTGGCCTCCAGATAATCCCGGGCCTTCTCGTACTCGAAGCGGTTGGCGGTAAGGGTGCGCGTACTCTGGAATACCTCGACATTTCCTTCCAGGCGCGAGACCCCCTCACGGTCCAGAACGGCCTTGTCTGCCCGGAAACGCAGTTGTCCATCATCGGGGTAGGTGGTGTCCGGGGCGGGCGGGTGGTAATCGCACAGGGCCCATTCATCCGCCAGGGCTGGCGTGATGGCAACATGAATGCACAATATCAGCGAGGGCGCGTGTCGGTACACGGTGGCGAGTCCGATCAACGGGGGTGGTTCCGGTGCTGTTCCCTCAGCACCGGCGGGGGGCATGTCAGGGCCTTCAGGCCTTCGGGCCGCCCACAGACTCAAGCACCTTGGAAACCTCCTTGAAGATGTCCTCGATTTCACCTTCCCCCTTGACGGTGTGCAGCAGGTCCTTGTCCCGGTAGTATTCCACCAGGGGCTCGGTCTGAGCCTGGTAGACTTTCAGGCGGCTGCCGATGGTCTCTTCGTTGTCATCGGAGCGGTGCTTGAGTTCACCACCGCACAGATCACAGACGCCCTCCTGGCGGGGCGGATGCGTGTAGCTGTTGAACACCGCGCCACAGGAAGCGCAGGTGAGACGACCGGTAAGCCGCTGCATCAGGCTCTCGAAGTCCACATGAATGAGCACGGCAGCATCCAGGGGCTGACCCAGATCGGTGAGCATTTCATCCAGGCTGCCGGCCTGGTTGAGGTTGCGGGGGAAGCCGTCCAGGATGTAGCCACGCTGGGTGTCCGGCATGGCCAGACGCTCGCGGATCATGCCCAGCACCACGTCGTCGGTGACCAGTTCGCCGGCGTCCATGGCGGCCTTGGCCTTCTGACCCAGGGGGGTGCCCGCGGACACCGCGGCGCGCAACAGGTCACCGGTGGAGATCTGCGGAACCTTGTAACGCTCCATGATCAGTTTGGACTGGGTTCCCTTGCCGGAACCGGGAGCGCCCAACAGGACGATACGCATGGTATTTCCCCTTTAGCTTAGAGCTTGTTTTAAGCGATTTATTCAAGACAATAGGCCGAGACTTATACCTGCTCCAGCCATTGGGGTGCAACCACCCCCCACTGGATTCATGCTTTTCGCAGCGCGTCATACCGTTATAATGCCGCGTCCGTTTTCAACCCATCTGGAGTAAAGCAACATGAATATAGACAATATTCCTGCCGGCAAGGACCTGCCCAATGATGTGAACGTGATCATCGAGATCCCGGCCCAGGCCTCGCCGGTGAAATATGAAGTGGACAAGGACAGCGGCGCGCTGCTGGTGGACCGCTTCATGGCCACGCCCATGTTCTACCCTTGCAACTACGGCTTTATCCCCCACACCCTCTCCGATGACGGGGATCCGGTGGATGTGCTGGTCATGACCCCGCATCCGCTGCTCAGCGGCAGTGTGATCCGTTCTCGCCCCGTGGGCATGCTCAGGATGACCGATGAGGCGGGTGAAGACGCCAAGCTGCTGGCCGTGCCCGTGTCCAAGCTCTATCCCGAGTACGATCGTATCCAGGGGCCTGATGATGTTTCGCCGTTGCTGCTGGACCAGATCAAGCATTTCTTCGAGCATTACAAGGAACTGGAGCCCAATAAATGGGTCAAGGTGGAAGGCTGGGAAGGCGTGGACGCCGCCCGTGCGGAGATCGAGTCCTCCGTCAAGCGCTTCCAGCAGAAGGGCTGACCTGAACGGTTCCGTGGGGTGCAGCATCCCGCGAGGGATTGCGCGCCCCGCGTGGGTCGTGAGTATTGTGTAATCCCGCACGTATCCCCGGAATCCGCAAGCCCATGCCGGTGCGCCAACCCCTCAAGAATCACTACCAGGAAAAGAGGCTGTTCCTTGCCCGAGTGGTGATCCTGATGGTGATGGTCACCTTGCTGTTCGGGATTGTCAGTGCGCGTCTGGGTCACTTGCAGGTGGCCAGTTATTCTCATTTTTCCACGCTGTCCCAGAACAATCGCGTGCGCCTGGAGGCGCTGCCGCCGCCCCGAGGGCTGATCTTCGATCGCAATGGGGTGGTGCTGGCGGAGAACCGTCCGGCCTATCAGCTGGAGGTCACTCCGGAGCAGGTGACGGACATGGATGCCACCCTGGAGCAACTCGCCCGGATCGTGCATCTGGAAGAGGCGCGCATCGAGCGATTTCGCCGTATGCTGAAGGGCAAGCGTCCCTTCCAGGCTGTTCCACTGAAGCTCAATCTCACGGACGAAGAGTTGGCCAACTTTGCGGTCAACCGGCACCGCTTCCCTGGGGTGGATGTGGAGGCGCGGGTGGCCCGGCATTATCCTCAAGGCGCTTCGCTGGCCCATGTACTGGGGTATGTGGGGCGCATCGACGAGCGGGAGCTGGCCCGCATCGATACCCAACGTTATGCCGGCACCACGCATATCGGCAAGCTGGGGATTGAACGCTTTTACGAGAGCCAGCTCCACGGACACGTGGGCTTCCAGAAGGTGGAGGTGAATGCCCAGGGGCGCACGCTGCGGGTATTGGAGCGGGAGCCGGCCACGCCGGGACGGGATCTGGTGCTGAGCCTGGATGTGCGCCTGCAGCGGGCGGCGGAAGAGATCCTGGACGGGTACGCCGGCGCTATCGTGGCCATGGATCCGCGCAATGGCGAGGTGCTGGCCATGGTCAGTATGCCGAGCTTCGATCCCAATCTCTTTGTCCATGGCATCTCGCGGTCCGTGTTTCAGGAACTGCGTACCCATCGGCGTCAACCCCTGTTCAACCGGGCGTTGTCCGGACAGTATCCCCCCGGGTCCACCCTCAAACCCGTGGTGGGACTGGCGGGTCTGGAGCATGGGGTGACCACGGCCGAGCGCACCATGTACTCCCCGGGCTATTACACCCTGCCCAATGATACCCGGCGTTACCGTGACTGGCGCTATCACGGGACGGTGAATCTGGATCGGGCCATTGCCCAATCGTCCGATGTGTATTTCTATGATCTGGGCCACAAACTGGGGATTGATCGCATGTCGTCGTTTCTGGGGCGCTTTGGTCTCGGTGAGCGTACTGGCATCGACAGCACGGGCGAGCGCCAGGGCCTGCTGCCCAGCCGCGAATGGAAACGGGCCACGTACAACCAGCCCTGGTATCCCGGCGAGACACTCATCACCGCCATTGGCCAGGGGTATATGCTCACCACACCCCTGCAACTGACCTCTTTGACCAGCACGCTGGCGATGCGCGGGGAACGGGTGCGCCCGCACCTGCTGCGGGGGCACATCCAGGGCGACGGGGGAGAACTGGCGCTGGACGAGTCCGAGCCGCTGGCCCCGGTGCAGGTCAGTCGCCCGGAATACTGGGATCAGGTACGCGAGCCCATGGAGCATGTGCTGCACCGGGCCCGGGGCACGGCTCATTCCTCGGCCGGCCAGGATGCGGCCTATCGTATTGCCGGCAAGACCGGCACCTCACAGGTCTTCGGTCTGGGGGAGGAAGAGGAATATGATGAGGATGAGTTGGCGATGCATCTCCATGACCATGCGTTGTTCATCGGTTATGCCCCTGCCGACGACCCCCGGATTGCTGTGGCGGTGATCGTTGAGCACGGTGGCAGTGGTGGCCGGGTGGCGGCCCCCATGGCCCGCAAGGTCATGGACTACTACCTTCTGGAGATGGAATCCTGATGTTTCACACCGCTGCCGCCGAGGTCAGTCCCGGGCGTCAGATCCTGCGCGCCCTGCACCTGGACCTGCCGTTGTTGGGGGGGATCTCCCTCTTGCTGGCCCTGGGTTTCGTGGTGCTCTACAGCGCCAGCGGCGAGAACCTGGATATGTTGCAACGCCAGGGTGTCCGGGTGGCCCTGGCCTTTGGTGTGCTCATGCTACTGGCGCAGATCCCCCATCATCACCTGCGTCAGTGGTCGCCCTGGGTGTATCTGATGGGCGTGTTGCTGCTGGTCCTGGTGATGTTTTTCGGGGAAATGGGCAAGGGGGCCCAACGCTGGCTGGATCTGGGCCTGATCCGGTTTCAGCCCTCGGAATTCATGAAGCTGGCCGTTCCCATGATGGTGGCCTGGTATTTCGCCGATCGCCCCCTGCCGCCGCGCCTGCGGGAGCTGGTCGTGGCGGGGGTGGTGGTGGCCGTCCCGGCGGGGTTGATTGCCCAGCAGCCGGATCTGGGCACGGCCCTGCTGGTGAGCGGGGCGGGCCTGCTGGTGATCTTCCTGGCGGGCATCCGCTGGCGGGTGCTCCTGGGGTTGGGGGCGCTGGCCGTGGCAGCGGCGCCCCTGCTGTGGCACTTCATGCAGGACTACCAGCGTCGACGGGTACTCACTCTGCTCAATCCGGAGAGTGATCCGCTGGGGGCGGGCTATCACATCATCCAGTCCAAGATTGCCATCGGCTCAGGCGGGGTCTACGGCAAGGGCTGGCTGAATGGTACCCAGTCCCAGTTGGAGTTTCTGCCTGAGCGTTCCACTGATTTCATCTTTGCTGTTTATGCTGAGGAATTCGGTCTGCTGGGGGTGCTGGTGCTCCTGGCCCTGTATCTTTTCGTGATCTTCCGCGGGTTGATCATCGCCGTGCGGGCCCAGGATACCTATGCGCGTCTGCTGGCTGGCAGTTTGAGCGTGACCTTCTTCATTTATGTGTTCGTGAACACCGGCATGGTGATCGGGCTGCTGCCGGTGGTGGGGGTGCCGTTGCCCCTGTTCAGTTATGGCGGGACATCCCTCGTGACCCTGATGGCGGCATTCGGTATTCTCATGTCCATCCATTCCCATCGCAGACTGCTGGCCCGATGAGTTTCCCCCTACCCCCCTTGGTGACCCTGATGCGCGGTTCCCTCTCAAGCCCGGCCCTGCGGGTGATGACCCTGATCATGGGGTTGTGTTTCCTGTTCGCCTTCATTTCCGGCGTGAGCGAGGCCTCACCGCGCTTCAAGGCGGGTGATCCCGCCTATCTGGAACGAGACGAGGTACAGCGCTTCATCGAGGCGCGGGTGGAAGAGGGGTTTGATGAGGATGAACTGCGCGCACTGTTCGCGGGTGCCGACGGGCTGCAGCGGGTGCTGGACCTGATCTCCACCCCGGCGGAGGCCCGGCCCTGGAAGGATTATCGACCCATTTTTCTCACCCGCGAGCGTATCCAGGCGGGGGTGCGTTTCTGGGAGGCGCATGAATCCACCCTGCTAAGGGCCCAGGAGCGTTTTCGGGTCAACCCGGACATCATCGTCGCCATCATCGGTGTGGAGACCTTCTACGGCCGCCATGCCGGTGGATTCCCGGTCTTTGATGCCCTGGTGACCCTGGGGTTTGATTACCCGCCCCGGGCCGATTTCTTCCGCTCCGAACTGGCTCATTATCTGCGTCTTGTGAGAGAGGAAGGCCTGGATCTGCGTGCGACCCGCGGCTCCTATGCCGGGGCCATGGGCCGGGGGCAGTTCATTTCCTCAAGTTACCGCGAATACGCCGTGGACTTCGACGGCGACGGGCGCCGGGATCTGCTGGATTCCTGGCCCGATGCCATCGGCAGCGTGGCCAACTACTTCCAGCGTCATGGTTGGTCCATGGGGGCGCCCGTGGTGGTGCGTGCTCAGGTGGAAAGTGATGACTACAAGGCACTGGTGAGCCGTCCCTACCGGGCCCGGTACACGCTTGATGAGCTGGCCGAAAAAGGCGTCCGTCCGGTTTCGTCGGTGGATCCGGATGCCCGTTTCTCGGTCATCGAGCTGGAGGCAGAGGATGGCATTCAGGTGTGGCTGGGGTACGAGAATTTCTATGTGATCACCCGCTACAACCGCAGCCCCTTGTACGCCATGGCCGTGTACGAGTTGTCCCGTGAGATCCGTGAGGCGCGGGAAGCCGAATTGCGCGGAGGGGATGACACGTGAACCCTCGCGGGCCGGTGCGCGCGCTGCTGCTGGTCCTGGTGGTGGGCGTGCTGACTGCCTGTGGCGGTCCACGGGGGCCGGTGTCCGGTGACCGGGCACCCCATCCCAGTCAGGTGCCCGATCTGGCCGCTGTTCAGGAGCCCACGCCACAGCCTGAGCCCCCCAGCCGTTATGGTAATCCGGAGTCTTACGAGGTGTTCGGGCGGCGTTATGTCACGCTGGCCTCTGCCGAGGGCTACCGGGAGCGGGGTATCGCTTCCTGGTATGGCACCAAGTTTCACGGTCGGCGCACCTCCAGTGGTGAGCCCTACGACATGTACGCCATGACCGCGGCCCACACGACCTTGCCGTTGCCCACCTATGCCCGGGTCACCAATCTGGAGAACGGGCGCAGCGTGGTGGTGCGGGTGAATGACCGCGGACCCTTTGCGAATGATCGCATCATCGACCTGTCCTACGCGGCGGCGCATCGTATCGACATGATCAACCAGGGCACCGCGCGCGTGGAGGTGGAGGCCCTGGAGCCCTATCCGGTCTCGGGTGGGCAGCAGCAGGCGGCACGCCCCCCCGCGGCAACCAACGATACCGGTGAGGGGGGGCCGACCCCTGTCCCCCTGCTGCAATCGTTGCCGTCTCAGGCATCCGTTGGCCAGGTCTTTGTGCAGGTGGGCGCTTTTGCCAGTCGCATCAACGCGGAACGGCTGCAGGATCGTCTGCGGGCCCGAGGCCTGGGGCCTGTGGCCGTCACGGAAAGTCGTGTCGAGGATCGTCGCTTGTACCGGGTGCGCCTCGGGCCCAAAGTCGACGAGGCTCGGGCGGCCGAAGTCGGGCGCATCCTGGAGGGGATGGGCATCACGGATTTTCGCATCGTTTCCGATTAAGGTAACCCGCGAGGAGTGGAGTGTCGCGGTGGGCCTTGGCGTGTGTCCGAACGCCACCGTCGACATGTATGATAGCCTCATTCCGTCCAGTTCCGAATCAAACCTTTCAGGTATTTGAAGAACCATGATCCAGAGATTAAGCCTCTTTTTGCTGTTGTTTGCCCTGCTGCCCGGGGTGGCTCTGGGGAGTACCCTCAGGGTGTCGCCCCCCTCGGATCTCAATGCGCGCAACTACGTGGTGATGGATGCCCAAAGTGGCGCGATCCTCGCCGAGCGGGAGGGCGAACAGCGTGTGGAGCCCGCCAGCCTGACCAAGCTCATGACGGCCTACACGATCTTTCGCGAACTGCAGGAGGGCAAGCTCAGCCTGAACGAGGAGGTGGAGGTCAGTGAACGGGCCTGGCGCACGGGGATGAGCGGCGCCTCGCGGATGTTCATCGAGGTGGGCACACGGGTCACGGTGGAAGAGTTGCTGCGCGGCATGATCATCCAGTCGGGCAATGATGCCTGTGTGGCGCTGGCCGAGCGGGTGGCAGGTACCGAGGGGGCCTTTGTGGATCTGATGAACGCCCAGGCACGGGCGCTGGGCATGCATGATACCCACTTTCAGAACAGTCACGGTCTGCCCACCGAGGCGGATCAGTACACCTCGGCAAGAGACATCTCGCGGCTGATGCAGGCCCTGGTGAATGATTTCCCCGAGTACTACGACTACTACGCCGAGCGCAGTTTCACCTATAACGGCATCAGTCAGTCCAACCGCAACCTGCTTCTGTGGCGGGATGACTCGGTGGATGGCGGCAAGACCGGCTGGACCCGTTCGGCCGGCTACAACCTGGTGTCTTCCGCCAAGCGTGATGGGATGCGCCTGGTGGTGGCGGTGATGGGCATTGAGGCCTCCAGCCACGAACAGGGAGGGCGTATGCGGGCCAATGAGTCCCAGGCCCTCTACAACTGGGCCTTCCGACAGTTTGAAACGCACCGGGTCTATGAGGCGGGAGAGCCCCTCACTGAGGCCCGGGTGTGGAAGGGGGAGAGCAAGTCCGTGCCGCTGGGGCTGACCGAACCGTTCTATGTGAGCATCCCCCGGGGCAGTTATGAGCAGATGGAGGCCCAGACGGAATTGGATCCATTGCTGCAAGCCCCCATTCAGCAAGGCGCCAGCCATGGTGAGTTGAGTCTGATGCTGGAGGGCGAGGTTGTCGCGAACCGTCCGCTGGTGGCCCTGGAGGGCGTGGAAGAGGGGGGGCTGGTCCGCCGGCTGGTGGATGGCGCCTGGCTGTGGGTGCGTTATTGAACGGGCGAGTGAACGGGAGCCATGATGTCCGAGAGTAAGATCATCTATCTCAATGGCGAGTTCTTGCCGGAAGAGGGGGCGCGGGTCTCGGTGCTGGACCGGGGCTTTCTGTTCGGCGACGGCGTGTACGAGGTCATTCCGGTGTTTGGCGGTCGCCCCCTGCGTCTGGCAGAACATCTGGACCGACTGGCTCACAGCCTGGCAGAGACCCGCATTCCTGACCCTTTGTCCCGGCAGGGTTGGACGGCCCTCTTCGATGAGTTGCTGAGCCATAATCCTGGCGGCGATCGCAGCATCTATGTGCAGGTCACCCGGGGCGTGGCCCCCCGGGAACATGCCTTTCCGGAAGCCATCACCCCCACGGTCATGGCCATGGTGAACCCCATTCGACCGCTCGGTGATCAGGTGCTGGCCCAGGGCGTGGCTGCCGTGGTCATCCCCGATCACCGCTGGGCCCGCTGCGACATCAAGGCCATTACGCTGCTGGCCAATGTGTTGGCCCGACAGGAGGCCGTGGACAGCGGCGCCACGGAGGCCATCCTGGTGCGCAATGGCCTGGCGACCGAAGGTGCCGCCAGCAACCTGTTTCTGGTGGCCGATGGGGTGATCGTCACGCCGCCCAAGGATCACTCCCTGCTGGGGGGGATCACCCGGGATCTGGTGGTGGAACTGGCCGAGGCCAACGGCCTGCCGGTCATGGAGACGCGTATCCCCGAGGACAGCCTCCAGGGAGCCGAGGAGATCTGGCTGACCAGCTCCACCCGCGAAATCCTGCCGGTCACCCGTCTCGACGGTCGGAGGGTGGGGCACGGTCAACCGGGCCCCGTGTGGCAGCGTGTTCACGCGCTGTATCAGGACTACAAGGCCCATCTGCGTCAGGAGGCCCCATGAGCGATTCCCTCGAGACCCCGCTGCTGGATAAGGCCTTTCCGTGTGAATTCCCCGTGAAGGTGATGGGCGCTTCCGTGCCAGAATTCCATGAGCGGGTGGAGGCCATCGTGCGCCGTCACGTACCCGAGGTCTCCAGTCAGGCCTTCTCGTCCCGGCCTTCACGCAATGGGCGGTATGTGGCCATTACCGTGGTGGTTCAAGCCCGGAGCCGTGAACATATGGATGGGCTCTACCAGGAACTGTCCGCCTGCGAACTGGTGACCATGGCCCTGTGACCCCCCCCATTCGCGTGTATTCGCTGGGCCGGCGCGACTACGAGCCGGTGTGGCGGGCCATGCAGGATTTCACCGCCGGTCGTGGCGACGACACGGCGGACGAGATCTGGCAGGTGGAGCATCCGCCGGTGTTTACCCTGGGCATGAACGGCAAGCGCGAGCATGTGCTGGATGCTGGTCCTATTCCCGTGATCCCGGTGGACCGGGGTGGGCAGGTGACCTATCACGGTCCGGGTCAGGTGGTGATCTATCTGCTGCTGGATGTGCGTCGCCAGGGTATGGGGGTGCGTGCCCTGGTCACGGCCCTGGAGCGGACCGTCATCGATTATCTGGCGGGATTGGGTATTCCGGCCCAGGCCCGTGCGGACGCCCCTGGGGTGTATGTGGGGGGTGCCAAGATCGCCGCCCTGGGGCTGCGGGTGCGTCGTGGCGGCAGCTATCATGGGCTGGCCCTCAATGTGAATCCGGACCTGGGCGCCTTTGCGCGCATCAACCCCTGTGGCTATCAGGGGCTGGCGACCACGTCGCTGGAGCAGTTGGGGGTGGATGTGAGTTGGGGGCAGGCAGCGGAGGGGTTGACGCGCTGTCTGGCGGATGCCTTGGGGCGCAGCATTGAGTGGGTGCCCGCCGCGCCCCTCATCCCCGACCCTTCTCCCCGGAGGGGAGAAGGGAGAGCATCTGGGTAATCCCGTTCCAGAGCCCTTCTCCCCTCGCGGCTGCCCTTGGGGTAATCCGATTTCAGAGCCCTTCTCTCCTCGCGGCTGCCCTTGGGGTAATCCGATTTCAGAGCCCTTCTCTCCTCGCGGCTGCCCTTGGGGTAATCCGATTTCAGAGCCCTTCTCTCCTCGCGGCTGCCCTTGGGGTAATCCGATTTCAGAGCCCTTCTCTCCTCGCGGCTGCCCTTGGGGTAATCCGATTTCAGAGCCCTTCTCTCCTCGCGGCTGCCCTTGGGGTAATCCGATTTCAGAGCCCTTCTCTCCTCGCGGCTGCCCTTGGGGTAATCCGATTTCAGAGCCCCTCTCTCCTCGCGGCTGCCCTTGGGGTAATCCGATTTCAGAGCCCCTCTCCCCTTGGGGAGAGGGGGTGGGGTGAGGGGGTAACGAAGCCGTCCTGCTACAGATACTCCCGCCAATGCCGGGGCCGATGATCCCGGCAGCCGTGGGACTGCTGGCGGTACTGATTCGCGAACACTCGCTGTGCCACACCACTGATGCTCTCGTCCTTCACCAGGCCCAGGTTGTCGCGGATGGTATCCTCACCATAGTTGTACAGGGCTCGACGCAGCTTCGATAGCAGACTGTTGTCCATATGGAAGCCGACCTCGGTCAGGGCCTGCTCCAGTTCTGCGTAGGTGAGCTCGCGGATGTCGTAGGTGACCTGGAGTTTCTTGTCGCCATCGCGGTGCACCTCACGGATGGCGGGGACCTCGTCCCGCAACATCAGCCAGGCGGCCTCCAGTTGGTCCTGTTCTTTCTGCGGGCCCCGGAACACCAGTTCCCGGTGGCGGATGTATGTGTCGTCTGCGGATTCCATGGGGCCAATGCTAGCGGCCTGCCCGGAATATGCAAGACAAAAAGTGCAGGATCTCCTGCAGGGGAGTCAGTTCAGGCAGCCTTGGGTCACCCGATCACACCCGGCCAGATCCTTGAGCGTCTCGATCCGGGAAAAGCCCGCTGCCTGGAACAGTGCCTGAACCGCCCCCCCCTGATCCCAACCGTGCTCGACCAGCAGCCAGCCACCAGGTAATAGATGCCCCGGCGCATCGGCCACGATCTGGCGCAGATCATCCAGGCCATCGGCGCCTGACACCAGGGCCTCCCGGGGCTCGTGATCCAGTCGGGCCAGATGCGGGTCAGCTTCGGCCACATAGGGGGGGTTGCTGACGATCATGTCAAAGCATGCATCTCCCAGTGGGGTATACCAGCTTCCCTCAAGCCACCGGATCCGCGACTGCAGGCCCAGGTGGCGGGCATTGTCGCGGGCTATCGCCAGGGCCACGGTGGAGCGGTCAGTGGCAGCAATGCGTGCCTGCGGGCGCTCGGTGGCCAGGGCCAGGGCGATGGCGCCGGAGCCGGTACCCAGGTCCACGATGGCAGCGTCGCTGTCCCTGGCCAGATGGTTGAGGACCGCCTCTACCAGGATCTCCGTGTCCGGGCGTGGGATCAGTACCTGGGGGCTCACCTGCAAGTCCAGCGACCAGAACTCGCGGCGGCCCAGTAAATAGGCCATGGGTTCCCCAGTCGATCGCCGGGCCACCCATTGGCGCACTTGCCGCGCCGGGTCGTCCCCCACGGTGTCCGTGCCATGGGCGAACAGCCAGGCCCGGTCCCGACCCAGTGCCTGGGCCACCAGCAACTGGGCCTCCAGCCGAGGAGCGTCCAGGCCTTGCAGGCCCTGACAGGCCTCGGCAATGAGATCGGAAACGGTCAAGGTCATGTGAGGTCGTGTGGCTGGGGGCGTGTCCACAGCATGGGCGGGCCGCTTCGCGCGGGAGGAGCGAGGCCTGTCTCAGTCGGCCAGGGCGGCGAGTTGTTCGGCCTGATGTTCATTGACCAGGGGGTCAATCACCGGGTCCAGATCACCCGCCATGATATTTTCCAGCTTATACAGGGTGAGGTTGATGCGGTGATCAGTCACTCGACCCTGGGGGAAGTTATAGGTGCGGATGCGCTCGGAGCGGTCGCCACTACCTACCAGAGACTTGCGGGTGGCGGACTGCTCCGAGTGGCGTCGGGTCTCCTCCATTTCCAGAAGTCGGGCAGCCAGATAACTCATGGCCTTGGCCCGGTTCTTGTGCTGTGAGCGCTCTTCCTGACATTCCACCACCAGGCCCGTGGGGAGGTGGGTGAGGCGCACGGCGGAGTCGGTCCGGTTCACATGCTGCCCGCCGGCACCACTGGCCCGATAGGTATCCACCCGCAGGTCGGCGGGATTGATTTCGGGGATCTCCATCTCGTCGGGTTCGGGCATGATCACCACGGTGGCCGCCGAGGTGTGGATGCGGCCCTGGGATTCGGTGTCGGGCACCCGCTGCACCCGATGGGCCCCGGATTCGAACTTGAGCCGGGCGTATACACCGCGTCCTGTCACCCGGGCAATGAGTTCTCGAAAGCCCCCATGCTCGCCCTCATTTTCCGAGAGGATTTCAATCTGCCAGCCGCGGGTCTCGGCGTAGCGGGAATACATGCGGAACAGGTCGCCGGCAAAGATGGCGGCCTCGTCGCCGCCGGTGCCGGCCCGGATCTCCAGGAAGGTATTGCTGTCGTCGTGGGGGTCGCGGGGGATCAGGTGACGCTGAAGGTTCTGTTCCAGATCCGCCAGGCGAATCTGGGTGGCATCCACCTCATCCTCGGCCATGGCACGCAGCTCCGGGTCCGGGTCACGGGCCATTTCGCGGGCGGCTTCCAGGTCGTTGCCTGCCTGAGCGTATTCGTTCCAGGCCGCCACCACCGGTTCCAACTGGCTGTATTCGACTGAGTACTGGCGAAAGCGGTCCTGGTCGCCGATGACATCCGGGTCGGAGAGCAGGCCGCCCAGTTCCTCAAATCGCTCGGCAATGTCTTCCAGCTTGCGGCGAATGGAGTCTTTCACGAATTGATCTTGTGACCACTGGTGTCGGTTTCAGGCAGCTTGAACAGGGCATGCGCCGCGTCGATGAGTTCCAGCTTCCCGTCCCTGGCCGCCTGGTTCATGCTGTCGCAGGGTTCGTGCAGGAACTTGTTGGTGAGGGTGTGGGCGAGAAAGCCCAGGGCCTCCTCCGGGGATTTGCCCGCGGCGACCATCTGCAGGGACTTGTCCAGCACCTCCACCTGCATGCTGTGGGCCTTGTCGCGGAAGGCGCAGATGGTGCTCACCGCGTCCTGGGCCCGCAACCAGCCCATGAACGAATCCACCTGGGATTCGATGATCTCCTCGGCCTGGCGAGCCGCTTCGCGGCGGGACTGCAGGTTCTCCTGGATCACCTCCTCCAGGTCATCCACCGTGTACAGGTACACATCGTCCAGTTTGCCCACTTCCGGTTCGATGTCCCGGGGTACGGCGATGTCCACCATGAACATGGGCCGATGCTTGCGTACCTTCAGGGCCCGTTCCACAGCGCCCTTGCCCAGGATGGGCAGCGGGCTGGCGGTGGAGGAGATCAGGATGTCGGCCTCGGCCAGGCGATTGGGAATCTCCTGCAGGGTGATCACCTCGGCGTTGAACTGATCCGCCAGGGGCTTGGCGCGTTCCACCGTACGGTTGGCGACGATAATGCGCCCGATCTCGTTGGTGCTCAGGTGACGGGCGGCCAATTCAACGGTTTCGCCAGCACCGATCATCAGCGCGGTGAGGGGCTTCATGTCGCCCCAGATCTGTTTGGCCAGGGAGACCGCGGCAAAGGCCACCGAGACGGGGCTGGAGCCAATGGCGGTGGAGGTGCGCACATTCTTCGCCACGGAGAAGGCATGCTGGAACAGCCGGCCCAACTGGCGACCCAGGGTGCCGGAAGTGTTGGCGTTCTGGTAGGCGCCCTTGAGCTGGCCCAGGATCTGGGGTTCGCCCAGTACCAGGGAGTCCAGGCCGCAGGCCACGCGCAGCAGGTGACGCACGGCATCATCATCGTGATGGCGGTAGATATAGGGCTGGATCTCGCTGGGCTTGAGGCGGTGAAATTCTCCCAGCCAGTGCAGGACCCGGTCGGCGGGCTGGTGGGCCTCGGAGCGGAAATAGATTTCCGTGCGATTGCAGGTGGACAGGATGGCCGCCTCTTCCACCGGCGTGGATTGGGTCAGCCCGTTAAGGGCTTCCTCCATACGCTCTGGCGAGAAGACGACCCGTTCGCGAATCCCGACGGGGGCGGATTTGTGATTGACTCCGAGAGTAAAAAGCATCGCACGTGAGGACCTGGTGAATAGCGTATTTTGCGCCAGCATTGAAGTCATGACAAGTTTACCCCGGTTTTAACCCTTTGAGTCCGCACGGAAAACTCTTGATCCTACGGGTGACGGCCAAGAGCCCGGGAACTTATCGGGCATATTATGGTGCCAAAGGGATACGAGCCGACGGATTCCGTGAGTCTGTTTCCTCAATCTGACACAGTGGGCGCCCGGGCGCTGTCCAGTTGAGTTTACACTGTCCGGGACCTTTGGCGCGCCCCCCTTGTGGGTATTCGTGCCGACGGGTTGCAAGAAGCGATCCGGTCTGGTGTCCTGCTCATTTCGACAAGTTGGGTTCCCGTCCCCTGATGAAGCCTTCCGCCACGTCTTTTGCATCGTTCCCCGCTCGCGCCGCCGTCGTTCTGGCCGGCGCTGTTCTCGCGGCCAGTCTGCTTACCGCCTGTGCCGGCCTGGCCCAGGAGGGCGGCGGACACGAACCGGATGCCCATCCCGATCCTGATCTGCGGATGGGGGCGCCGGAAGACAATGGTCAGGCGGATCTCATCTACGAACTGCTGGTGGGGGAGATTGCCGGTCATATGGGCGAACTGCAAGTCTCCCTTGATCATTACTTGCGCGCGGCCGGGCGAAGTGATGATCCGGATGTGGCCGAGCGGGCCACCCGGATAGCCCTGTTCTCCGGTGACCCGGATAAAGTCCTGCCGGCGGCTCAGCGCTGGGTGGCGTTGGATGACAACAACCTGGAGGCCCGCCAGGTACTCGCCGCCATGCTGGTGAATGACGATCAGCCGGATGCGGCCGTACCCCACCTGGAATGGGTGCTCAAGCGTATGGACGCCGTGGAGGGGGATGGCCTGGGGTTGCTGGTGAACGTCCTTTCCCGCGCCCAGAATGGGGCGGCGGCGGTCAACGCCATGGAGCAGGTGGTCGCTGGGCGCGCCGAGGATCCCGAGGCGCACCTGGCGCTGGGCAGGCTGGCGCTCCAGCAGGATCAACCCCATGTGGCGGTCACCGCCACGGAGCGAGCCCTGCGCCTTGCCCCTGATCTGCGTGAGGCCAATGTGCTCAGGGCGCGCGCCATTCAGCACACCGGCGACCGGGCCGCCTCCCTGCGGGCCATGGATGAGTTGGTGCGGCGCTATCCCGATGATCTGGATCTGCGCGTCAATTACGGTCGGCTGTTGTTGCAGGAAGCGCGTTTTGCCGATGCCAGGGCCCAGTTCGAGGCGGTGGTGTCCGAGCGCGGAGACGATGCCGACATGCTCTATACCCTGGGGCTGATCAATATCGAGATGGAGCGGTACGATGACGCCGAGGGTTATCTGGAGCAGGTGCTCAGGACCGGTCAGCGGTCGGGTGACGCGCGCTACTACTTGGCGCGCATCGCCGAACTCACCGGTGACACGCAGCGTGCCGTGGACTTCTATGAGGAGGTGGACCGGGGGGATTATCGTCAGGAGTCCGTGCTCCGGGCTGCCCGCCTGCAAGGGGAGCTGGGCCAGATCAACCAGGCCCGGGAGGGCCTGGCCCGGCTGCGCGAGGCCAGTGACGAACCGCATGTGCAGGTGGAAACCTATCTTGCAGAGGCCCAGCTGCTGCGTGATGCCCGGGACTACCGGGCGGGCATGATACTGCTGGATGAGGCCTTGACCGCGCATCCTGGCCACCCGGAGCTGCTCTATGCGCGGGCCCTGATGGCCGAACGCCTGGGCAGGATCGCTCAACTGGAGGATGATCTGGGTCGCATCCTTGCGCGGGATCCGGAAAACTTTGCTGCCCTGAATGCCCTGGGGTACACCCTGGCTGATCGCACCGATCGCCTTGACGAGGCCTTTGATTACATCCGTCGGGCCTTGGAACAGCGCCCCGAGGATGCTGCCGTGATCGATAGCATGGGCTGGGTGCTGTACCGCCTGGGCCGCCTGGGCGAGGCGGAGAGCCACCTCCGGCGCGCCTATGAAAAGACGCAGGATGGCGAGATCGCCAGCAACCTGGCCCAGGTGCTCTGGGATCGAGGTGCGCGCGAGGAGGCTCTGGACATTCTCGAGACCGCTCTGGAGCGGGATCCCGATCATGAGCGTCTGCTCCGGCTCAAGGAAAAACTGAACCCATGATGCGACTCATGATCGTGTGCCTGGCGGCGGCTCTGCTCGCTGCCTGCGCCGTGCGTCCGCCCGCCCCGGTGGAGGATGCGGAGCGCACCTGGCAGCAGCGGATGGAAGTCTTGTCCGTGCGGGACGACTGGGTGCTTGGCGGGCGCGTAGCCGTGGCCGTGGACGAGGAGCGCTGGAATGCCAATCTGCGCTGGCGGCAGACAGGCGAGGCCTACGATATCCAGATCTACGGACCCTTTGGTCGCCATGCCGCCCGCCTGCGTGGGGATGCCTCCGGTGTGATCCTCACCGACGGCGAGGGGCGGGAGCACCATGCCCGGGATGCCGATCAACTGGTGTACGATACCCTGGGCTGGCGGTTACCGGTGAAGGGTCTGCGCTACTGGGTGCTGGGGATCCCGGCGCCCAGGGCGGAGCTTGAGGCCTATGCACTGGATCCGGCCGGTCGGCCCGAGCAACTGGTGCAGTCGGGATGGACCGTGCGCTATCAACGCTACAGCGATGAGCACCGTCCGCCGCTCCCCGATCGCATGACCCTGGAATTCGACGACATACGCGTCCGCGTACTGATGGACGACTGGCAGATGAACCCATGAATCTGGATGCCTGGAAGGGCTGGCCCGCGCCAGCTAAGCTCAATCTGTTCCTGCACATCACCGGCCGCCGCCCGGATGGTTATCACGCACTGCAAACGGTGTTTCAGTTTCTCTCCCATGGTGATGTGCTGGACTTTGAGCCACTTCCTGGCAATGAGGTGCGCCCCGCCCACGCGCTGGAGGATGTGGCGCCCGAGGATGACCTGACGGTCCGGGCGGCGCGCCGCCTCAAGCAGGCCACGGGGTATGGCGACGGCGCCCTGATCCGTGTGCGCAAGGTCCTGCCCATGGGCGGGGGGCTGGGTGGCGGCAGTTCGGATGCCGCGACCACGCTGGTGGCCCTCAATCACCTGTGGGGTACCGGGTTGAGCCTTGAAGATCTGGCCGAACTGGGGCTGACCCTGGGGGCTGATGTGCCCATCTTTGTGCATGGGCGGGCGGCCTGGGCCGAAGGGGTGGGGGAGTGTTTCGAGCCCATTGATCTCCCTGAGTCCTGGTATCTGGTGATCCATCCGGGTGTGCATGTATCCACCGGGGCTGTGTTCGGCGACCCCGGATTGACACGAAACTGCGAACCCATCACAATAGCCGACTTTACTGCGGGGCGGGCTGGAAACGTGTGTGAGCCCATTGTGTGCAAGCACTATCCGGCAGTGGCCGAGGCGCTTGTCTGGCTTGAGCGGCAAGGGGTTCAGCCGCGCATGACCGGAACCGGTAGTTGTGTCTTTGCCGCCTTTGCGGGGGAAGATGCCGCCCGGGATGCCCTGGTTCGATTGCCAGCGGCTTGGCAGGGATTTGTAGCCCAGGGCCAGAATCGCTCCGCACTGCAGGACCGCATGGATCGCGCATGAGTTCCGACTCTCGCTGAAAGTTTTCTTGGGCCGTCGCCAAGTGGTAAGGCACCGGGTTTTGATCCCGGCATTCGCAGGTTCGAATCCTGCCGGCCCAGCCAACCATCGTCGAGTCCCCTGCGCCCATTCGGTGCAGGGGATTTGGTGTTTTTAGGGTTCCCTAAAATTATGCTCCCTAGATCCACAGTGGTCGAAAAAACCAAAATGATGATCTTCGCCGGGAATGCCACTCCCAACCTGGCGCAGAGTGTTGTCAATCACCTCAATCTGCCTCTGGGCAAGGCGGTCGTCGGTCGCTTCAGCGATGGCGAGGTGCAGGTGGAACTGTTGGAGAATGTCCGTGGGCGGGATGTCTTCATCATCCAGTCCACTGGCGCCCCCACCAATGACAATCTCATGGAACTGCTCATCATGGTGGATGCCTTGCGCCGGGCTTCGGCTGGCCGCATCACCACGGTGATTCCCTATTTTGGCTACTCCCGCCAGGATCGCCGCGTGCGCTCTGCCCGTGTGCCCATCTCCGCCAAGGTGGTGGCCAACATGCTCGAGGCGGTGGGTGCCGACCGGGTGCTGACCGTGGATGTACACGCCGATCAGGTGCAGGGTTTCTTCAACGTACCGGTGGACAACGTCTACGCTTCGCCCATCCTGCTGGGGCATATCTGGCGTCAGAAGATCCCGAACCTGCTGGTGGTCTCGCCGGACGTGGGCGGTGTGGTGCGTGCCCGGGCCCTGGCCAAGCGCCTGGACGACGCCGAGCTGGCCATCATCGACAAGCGCCGGCCCAAGGCCAATGAATCCCAGGTGATGCACATCATCGGCGATGTGCAGGACAAGACCTGCATCATCATCGACGACCTGGTGGATACCGCTGGCACCCTGTGTCAGGCCGCCAAGGCCTTGAAGGAGCACGGTGCCGCCAAGGTCATGGCCTATGCCACGCACCCGGTCCTTTCGGGGCCCGCCATCGAGAACATCAGCAACTCGGAGCTGGATGAGCTGGTGGTCACCGACACCCTGCCGTTGCGTCCCGAGGCCCAGGCCTGTGATCGCATCAAGCAACTCAGCGTGGCCGGCATGCTGGCCGAGACCATCCGCCGCATCAATCGCGAGGAGTCGGTCAGCTCGCTGTTCGTCGACTGACGGTACGGAACCCATTTTGGCCGGGAGGCCCCCTCCCGGCCCCATCGCCCCTCCTGGTCGCGGGAGGGGTTTCTTTTGTAAGTCGGAGAGTCAGACATGAGTGTGGATTTTGAACTGCAAGCAGAGTCGCGTACGGAGCGGGGCAAGGGTGCGAGCCGCCGCCTGCGCCGGGCCGGCCGACTGCCCGCCATTATCTATGGTGCGGGCAAGGAACCCATGAGCATCACGCTGGACCACAGCGCAGTCTGGCTGTGTCAGGAGCATGAAGCCTTTTATTCCCATATCCTCAATGTGACGATCGATGGTCGCCTGGAGAAGGCCATCGTGCGTGATCTGCAGCGTCACCCCTACAAGCCCTTCCTGGTGCACATGGACCTGCAGCGTGTGAGTGAAAACGAGGCTGTGCGTGTGCACGTGCCCCTGCACTTCCTCAATGAAGAGACCTGCGTGGGCGTGAAGAAGGGCGGCGGCATGCTCAGCCACCAGTCCGTGGAAGTGGAAGTGGAATGCCTGCCCCGTGATCTGCCCGAGTACATCGAGGTGGACGTGGGCGAGATGAACGTGGGCGATTCCGTGCATCTGTCGGAGCTGGTTCTGCCCCAGGGCGTGGCACTGACGGCCCTGGCGCAGGGCCCCGATCATGACCTGCCAGTGGTGAGCGTGCTCAAGACCCGCGGCGGCAGCGCTGCTGAGGACGAGGGCGCTGAGGGCGGCGAGGAATCGCCCGAGGCCTGATGATGGGCTGCTGGTTGGCGTCGGGTGAGGTCTGGAATGGATGCGTGCCATGAGTGAACAGGACACGATCCGCCTGATCGCGGGGCTGGGCAATCCCGGCCCCAAGTATGACCGGACCCGGCACAATGCCGGGTTCTGGTTTGTGGACGCCCTGGCCCAGCGTCATGGCGGGCAGTTCCGCTCCGAGAGTCGCTTTGCCGGCGATGTGGCCCGGGTGACGATCGGCGGTCAGGATGTGTGGCTGCTCAAGCCCATGGCCTACATGAACCACAGCGGGCAACCCATTCGCCTGTTGTCGGACTTCTACCGAATTCCCGTGGCCGCCATCCTGGTGGTCCACGACGAGATCGACCTGCCTCCAGGGGCTGCTCGGATCAAGCGCGGCGGGGGGCATGGTGGCCACAACGGGCTGCGTCATATCATGAGCCATCTGGGCAAGGACTTTTTGCGCCTCAGGTTGGGCGTGGGTCACCCCGGGCATCGGGATGACGTGGTGCCTTTCGTCCTCAGTCGGCCAGCCCCCGATGAGGATGTGGCCATCCAGGACAGCATCGAGCGTGCTCTGGATATCGCTCCGCTGCTGTTCGCCGGGGAGGCTCAGAAGGCCATGAACCAGCTCCACACCAGCCCTTAGCCCCCTTCCAGACAAGAATTCAAGACCGGAGTCCGGACCCCTCATGAGCCTCAAATGCGGTATTGTCGGCCTGCCCAACGTGGGCAAGTCCACCCTGTTCAACGCCCTCACCAAGGCCGGCATCCAGGCCGAGAACTATCCCTTCTGTACCATTGACCCCAACGTGGGCGTCGTGCCGGTGCCCGATCCGCGTCTTGAGGTGCTGGCGGGTATCGTCAAGCCCGAGCGTGTGCTGCCGACCACCGTGGAGTTCGTGGACATCGCCGGCCTGGTGGCCGGTGCGTCCAAGGGGGAGGGCCTGGGCAATCAGTTTCTGGCCCATATCCGCGAGACCGATGCCATTACCCATGTGGTGCGCTGTTTCGAGAATGATGATGTGGTACACGTGGCCGGCCGGGTGGACCCGGTCTCCGACATCGAGGTGATCCATACCGAGCTCGCCCTGGCGGACCTGGATACGGTGGAAAAGGCCCTGACGCGGCTGGTGCGTAATGCCAAGTCCGGCAACAAGGAGGCCATTGCCCGCAAGGTCGTAGCTGAAAAGGTTCAGGCCGTTCTGGCGGAGGGTCGCCCCGCACGCACCGTGGAACTCAGCGACGAGGAGCGTCCGCTGCTCAAGGAATTGCAACTGATCACCGCCAAGCCGGCCATGTTCATCGCCAATGTCAACGATGATGGTTTCACCGACAACCCGCTGCTGGAGCGGGTGCGCGAACTGGCTCAAGCTGAACAGGCTCAGGTGATCCCGGTATGTGCTGCCATTGAGGCAGAGATCGCCCAGCTGGAAGACGACGAGAAGGTGGAGTTCCTCGCCGAGATGGGTCTGGAAGAGCCGGGTCTGGATCGGGTGATCCGTGGCGCCTACGATCTCCTGGGGCTGCAGACCTTCTTTACCGCAGGCGTGAAAGAAGTGCGTGCCTGGACGGTCAAGCGTGGCGCCACCGCGCCGCGCGCCGCCGGGGCCATTCACACGGACTTCGAGAAGGGCTTCATCCGGGCAGAAGTGATCGCCTACGATGACTATGTGGCCTGCAAGGGGGAGCAGGGCGCCAAGGATGCCGGCAAATGGCGCCTGGAAGGCAAGGAATACATCATGAAGGAAGGCGACGTGGTGCACTTCCGCTTCAATGTATAGGCCTTGACAAGTCTGCCTGAAACCATGAAAATACCGCGCTTCTCATGGCTACGTAGCTCAGCTGGTTAGAGCATCGCACTCATAATGCGGGGGTCGGTGGTTCGAATCCACCCGTAGCCACCATACGATTCGATAAGACGCATCAATACCAGAAAGCCCGGATATTGTCCGGGCTTTCTGCGTTTCTGGAGGCCTCTTTTGGCGACGACCGAATCCCTCCCTATCCTGTTCATGGGCGTGGTGCTCGGCCTGTCCGCCGGCGTGGCGCCCGGCCCCTTGCTGGCCCTGGTGATCTCCGAGACGCTGCAGCATGGGGTGCGCTCTGGCATGAAGGTGGCTTTGGCGCCGTTGCTGACGGACCTGCCCATCATCCTGCTCACCCTGTTCATCCTGGCGCAGTTGGCCGATGTGGAGTTGGTGCTGGGAGGGCTGTCCGTGATCGGGGCCGGCGTGGTGGCCTGGCTGGGATGGGAGTCTGTGCGCTTTCAGCCTGTCCTTGCAGGCGAGGGCGTCATACCCCGGGAGCGCTCCCTGCAAAAGGCTGTGTTGGCCAACATGCTCAGCCCGCATCCTTATCTGTTCTGGCTTAGCGTTGGCGGCCCCATTGTCATCCGCTCCGCCGAGTCCAGCCCATGGGCTCCGGCGGCTTTTGTCGCAACCTTTTACCTGTTGCTGGTGGGCGCCAAGATAGGTGTCGCCCTGATGACCTCGCGCGCGCGATCCTGGCTGACGGGGCGAGCCTATGTCATGATGGTGCGCGCTCTGGGGTGGGCGCTGTGGGGTTTGGCGGCGGTGCTGCTGTACGAGGGGCTAAGGGCGCTGCTGGGCTAGGGTCGGGACGTCTCGGGAGGCAATCAGCCGGACGCAAAAGGGGCAGTATCCGATAAGCGGCGCAGTCGACGCGGCCCATCGGCGTTGTGTTAGGCTTGACACGTCCAAGGAGTGCCTCTGTGTCAAACATCTCGACGCAACCCCCCGGCAAGACGTCAAGGGAATCTCCATCGAAGGAGCGCCCGGACTCTTCGCCACCTGCTGAATCCGCGGTCCCCGAGTCGGCGCCCGTGATCGTGGGTGTGGGTGCCTCGGCCGGGGGCTTGGAAGCCATTGAGCAGTTTCTCGCGCCCGTGCCGGCGGATTGCGCGCTGGCCTTCGTGGTGGTGCAGCATCTGCCCCCTGGCCGCAGTACGCTGCTTCCAGAGTTGCTGCAGAAGATCACGCCATTGACGGTGCGCGAGGCAGAGGATCGCATGCCAGTGCGGTCAGGTGAAGTCTATGTCATTCCTCCGGGGAAAGACCTGTCGGTGTTGCACAGTCGACTGCAGCTGTTGGATCCCCCAGCCGAACGGGGCGTGAGACTGCCCATTGATTTCTTCCTGCGCTCTCTGGCCACGGACGAGGACAATGTCAGCATCGGTGTGATTCTATCCGGCACCGGCTCCGACGGCACCCTGGGCATGCGTGCCATCCGCGACCACGGTGGCCTCACCCTGGCGCAGAGCCCGGAGGAAGCCCAGTTTCCCGGCATGCCCCGTAGCGTGATTGACGCGGGCGTAGTGGACGTGGTCCTGCCAGTGGCGGCCATGTTTGAGCGTATCATCGACTTCCTCCAGCGACGCCAACAGGGTGACGCCGCACTGTGGCATCCTCGTGATGCGGAGCCGGAGCCCGGGCTGGAGAAGATCATCGTTCTGCTGCGTGCACGCACGGGCCATGACTTCTCCCACTACAAGACCAACACTCTGTGTCGGCGCATCGAACGGCGCATGGGGCTGCACCAACTGGAGAATCTGTCAGGTTATATCCAGTTCCTGAGGGGTAATCCCCAGGAACTGGACCTGCTGTTCCAGGAGTTGCTCATTGGCGTCACCAACTTTTTCAGGGATCCGGGCTCCTGGGAGGCCCTGGAACAGCAGGTGCTGATTCCCATGATCCAGGGCGGGGCGCCTGAAGGCCGCACCCTCCGGGCCTGGGTGGTGGGCTGTTCCACGGGCGAGGAGGCCTACTCCCTGGCCATCGCCTTTCGCGAGGCGCTGGATAAGACCTCCCCCGCCGGGGAGGTGACCCTGCAGATCTTTGCGTCGGACCTGAATGAACACGCCATCGACCAGGCCCGCAAGGGTATCTTTCCGGCCAATATCGCCGCTGATGTCGCCGAGCCGCTTTTGAGCAAGTATTTTCAGCAGGAGGCCGGTGGTTACCGGGTTAACCGGACGATTCGTGAAGCCGTGGTGTTTGCGACCCAAAACGTGATCATGGATCCCCCCTTCACCAAGCTGGACCTGCTGACCTGCCGCAATGTCCTGATCTATCTGGATATCGAACTGCAGAATCAATTATTGCGACTGTTTCATTACAGTCTGTTGCCCGGTGGTGTCCTGTTTCTGGGCAACGCCGAAGGTACCGGCCGACTCGGTGATCTGTTTCTACCAGTGGACAAGGGGGCGCATCTGTTCCGACGAGGCGAGGGGCGTCCGAGCTTCACCGATACGCCCTTCAAGGGCCTCTCTCCACCTGAGGATGCCCAGGAAACTGCCGTGTACCCCATCTCTACGTCGCCGGATAACAATCTGCAGACTCAGGCGGAACGTCTGATACTGGACGTCTTCGCACCGCCCGCGGTGCTGATCAATGCCGATGGCGACATCCTCTACATCTTCGGGCGCATTGTTGAGTTCCTGGAACCCGCCGCCGGTAAGGCCAACTGGAACATCCATGTCATGGCGCGTGGGGCGCTGGCCCAGGAACTGGACGTAGCTATCCCCGAGGCTTCCAGCCAGGGAACCTGCGTGACCCGTCTCGTCTTCCAGGATTCGGATCAAGGCCAGGGGCGAGCCATTCGCTTGACCCTGCACCCGATTCAGGCACCCCAGGACCTGGCAGGCATGCTCATGATTTCCTTCCTGGCGTTGCCGCCGGAGCTTTACCAGGATCAGGCCCATTGGCCCGTCCATGAGGAGAGCCGGCGGGTCCGGGAGTTGGAGCAGGCCCTTCATCAGACCCGGGAAGAACTGCGCGCCACCCGGGAATTCATGCAGACCTCTCAGGAGGAACTGCGCTCGGCCAATGAAGAGCTACAATCCACCAACGAGGAACTGACCACATCCAAGGAAGAGATGCAGTCCCTGAACGAGGAGTTGCAAACCGTGAACGCGGAGTTGCAGGCCAAACTGGAGGAACTGACCGAAGCCAACAGCGACATGAATAACCTGTTCAACAGCACGGATATTGCGACGGTCTTCCTGAGCAGCGAGTTGACCATTCGGCGCTTCACCAGTCCGGCCCGGCAGATCTTCAAGCTGCTCCCCGGGGATGTGGGGAGGCCCCTGAGCGACATTGTGACCGACCTGGACTATCCGGATCTGCTGGATAATGCCCGGGAGGTCCTGAACACACTGATGTTCTCGTTGGAAGAGATTTCCACCCACGATGGTCGCTGGTATCAGGTGAAGATCATGCCCTACCGCACCCTGGATGATGTGATTTCCGGTGTGGTGATCACCTTCTCGGACATCACCAAGGCCAAGGTGCTGGAGTCTCGGCTCCGAGCGCTCACACCAGGTTCAGATAACACCGGCGAGGCGGGCAAACATGACGAGTGATATTCCGCGGGATGCGGGGGAATTGCGTCGCAAGGCGGAAGAGGCACTCAAGCAACGTCGGCATCCATCGGGTTCTGCTCCCGATCAGGACAATCTCAGGGCCCTGGTGCATGAACTGCAGGTGCACCAGATCGAACTGGAGATGCAGAACGAGGCCCTGCAGCAGGCCCGGGATGAAGCGGAACGCACCCGGGATCTCTTTGAACAACTCTACGATCACGCCCCCGTGGCTTATTTCAGCCTGGACCCCGAGGGAGTGATCCTGCGCACCAACCTGACGGCAGCCCGGTTGCTGGACATCCCCCGGCAGGCACTGGTCAATCGGCGGCTGGCCCTGTTCGTGGCCCAGGATCAGCGCGGGCTTTTCCTGGACCTGCTGAACCAGGCCTTTGCTGGCAAGTATACCCAACGCCATGAACTCACCATCCACCCCGCCAGCGGGGGAGACCGGGTTCTCCAGATCGAGGCCGGCATCCACCCTATGGAAACCGCCCACTGCCTGCTGGCGGGCACGGATATCACCGCCATGGTGGAGGATCGCCGCGCCTTGAGGGTGGCGGCCTCTGTCTATGAGGCCCTGGATGAGGCGGTGATGATCTCCGATGCCCACCAGCGCATTGTCTCGGTCAATCCCGCCTTCACCCGCCTGACCGGCTATGCCGCCCATGAGACGCACGACCAGAGCACCGGTCTGATCCGAGCTCACCGGGAGCCCGAGGCCTTCGATGAGCATCTCCAGCGCAGCCTGAACACCACTGGCCATTGGCAGGGCGAGATCTGGCATCGTCACAAGTCCGGCGGCGATTATATGGCCTGGGCCGCGATCCATCTGCTGAAGGATGATCAGTGCCGTCCCATGCGCTGCATCACCGTGTTCCGGGATATCACCGAACAACGCCGAGCGGAGGAGGCCATATGGCGCCAGGCCAATTTTGACTCACTCACGGGCCTGCCCAACCGACAACTATTCCAGGATCGCCTGCGCCAGGGCATCACGCGGGTACGGCGCCATGGACAATTTCTGGCCCTGCTGTTCCTGGACCTGGACAAGTTCAAGGAGGTGAATGACCGCTTTGGGCACGATGTCGGTGATGCCGTATTGGTGGAGGCGGCCCGACGCATCAGCCGGCATGTGCGCAAGAGCGATACCATAGCCCGGCTCAGCGGCGATGAATTCACGGTGATCATGGGAGATCTGTCGGGCGAAGCGGGTGTGGATGATCTGGCCGGCAAGATCATCACCGCCATGGATCAACCCTTTATGGTGGAGGGCCACGAACTCAGTCTCTCCGCCAGTATCGGCGTCGCCTTTTGTCCCGCCGATGGTGTTGAACTCAAGGATTTGCTGAGGGCCGCGGACCAGGCCATGTACGCTGCCAAACAGGCTGGGGGGCGTCGTCTGAGGCATTACTCGAGCCAGGGCAATGCGGCCCTGGAACTTCGCAATGCCTTGATGAGCGATCTGCCCGGGGCCTTGGAGCAGGGGCAATTTTTGCTGCATTTCCAGCCCATTATCCAGCTGGAAACCAAACGAACCGTCATGATCGAAGCCTTGCTACGCTGGGACCACCCGGAGCGCGGCATGCTCCATGCCGGGCAGTTCCTGGGCGTGGCACAGGAATGCAGCCTGGTGCGCCAGATCGATCAGTGGGTGTTTCAGGAGTCGCTGGCCGTCATCAAGCGACTCAATGCCGAGCGCGGCCGTGAGCAGCAGCCTCTGCAAGTGGCCATCAATGAGTCGGCTCACCGTTTCGTGGATGCCCAGGGTGTGGATGCCTGGAAGGCACAGCTGGAGTCCTCCGGTGTGGCGCCGGAGTCCGTGGTCATCGAGATTACCGAACGCCTGCTGCAGGAAGATGGGGAACAGGTCTATGACTGGTTTGCGCAGGTCCACGGTAGTGGCCTGAAGATTGCGCTGAGCCAATTTGGCATCAGTCGCACGGGCATCCCCTATCTGCAGCGTTACCCCATCGACATGCTGAAGATCGACCACGAATTCGTGCAGAACATGCCGAATCACGCCACCGATCAGACCATCGTGACCACCCTGATCAACATGGCCCATCGCCTGGGCCTGCGGGTGATCGCGGAGGGGGTGGAGACCCCCGCGCAACGCGAACTGCTGATGGCGGCGGGGTGTGACTACGCCCAGGGCCATCTCTTTGGCAAGCCGCTGCCCGCCAGAGAGCTCTCTGCCTCACCTTGAGCCCGCCGGCCCTTTGATGTGACAGCTTGATGTTACAGGCGTCCCGCCAGCACCAGCTTTTTCTGTGCGCCAGCGTACGGATTAGCTCGTGGATGAGTGGTGCGCCGGGGTTTCTACAATGAGCCGATCACATTCGCGTTTGACCACGGCATAGCATTCGCAACTGCGCGCTTCCAGGCCTTCCCGGTCCAGAACGGTGATGTGGCCGCGATGATAGGTGATGAGGCCCGCCCGTTGCAGTTTACCGGCAGCCTCCGTCACGCCTTCGCGCCTGACGCCAAGCATGTTGGCGATCAACTCCTGGGTCATGTGAAGCTGATTGGATGGCAAGCGATCAAGGGACAGAAGCAGCCACCGGCATAGTTGCTGGTCCAGGGTGTGGTGGCGGTTGCAGACCGCAGTCTGGGCCATCTGGGTGAGCAGTGCCTGGGCGTAGCGCAGCAGCAGATTGTGCAATATGCCTTGGCGACGCCCGCCCACGCGATGGAAGGCCTCCTTGAGGTGCCGGGCGCTCAGTCGATAGGCCTGCCCGGCACTTTGTACCACCGCCTGACTCGGGGTGCTCTCGCCGCCCATGAACAGTGCGACCCCGACCACACCGTCCCTGCCCACCACTGCGATTTCCGCCGAGGAGCCATCCTCCATCACATAGAGCAGGGAGACAATGGCGTCGATGGGGAAGTAGACATACTCCATCTGGACGCCGGGCTCGTAGATCATCTGCCCCAGAGGGAGTGAAACGAGTTCCAGGCCGGGGAGCAGGTGCTTGTAATCTTTATTCGGCAGCAGGGCAATGAGTTGGTTGACCCTGGGGCTTGGTACGACATGCATGAGGGAGGTCCCTTTCGCCAGTCATTTTTCTGGGCAGTATAACCAGACGTCGGAGCAAAAAAATGTGAACTCTTTGCCGATCCGTGGGCTTTGCAACCGCCATGTGTGGTACCGAACAGACATCCACTGCCTCCAGAATCGATAGTGAACCAGACGGCCACCGTGACGATACCGGTGGAAGCCCTGAGTCAAAAAAGGCGCCTCGGCAATGGGTCTCAAGGCCCCGGTCCGAGTGCCGAGTCTTTTCTGGAGTCCCCTCATGAAGCCAACAGCCACCCCTTCCGAAGCCATTGCGGACCCCCGAGCGTTACAGCACGCGCTGGCCGACTATCGTCATCCCAGCCTGGTCCGCAGTTTGCTTGAACTGGCGATCACCATCCTTCCGTTCGGCCTCTTCTGGTTTCTCACCTGGGCCAGCGTAAGTGCCGGCTACTGGATCGGCCTGCTACTGGTCGTACCTGCCGCCGGCTTTCTGGTCCGCTTGTTCATGATCCAGCATGACTGCGGGCATGGATCGTTCTTTCTCTCCCGCCGCGTCAACGACTGGGTGGGACGGGCCATCGGCGTCTTGACACTGACGCCTTATGATTTCTGGCGCCACACACACGCGCTCCATCACAAGCACTCTGGCAATCTGGAACGCGCACATGTGGGGAGCATCGATACCCTGACTGTGCACGAATATCAGGCCCTGCCGCGGGCGCAGCGTCTGCGCTATCGCCTGTACCGGCACCCTCTGGTGCTGTTCGGCCTGGGCCCTGCGTATCTATTCATTCTGTACAACCGCGTGCCCGTGGGCTTCATGCGTGCGGGATGGATGCCCTGGGTGAGTACCATGGGCACCAATGTGGCCATCGTGCTTCTTGCCGCCGCGATGATCTCGCTGGTGGGGGTGGGTGAATTCCTTATTGTGCAACTGCCCATCACGGTGCTTGCCGGGACGATGGGCGTCTGGTTGTTCTATATCCAGCACCAGTTCGAGCATACCCGCTGGGCCCATGACAACGAGTGGACATTCCACGAAACAGCCCTGTATGGCAGTTCATACTATGACCTGCCCGCCCCCTTGCGCTGGATGACCGCCAATATCGGTTTACATCATGTCCACCACTTGGCCAGCCGCGTCCCGTTCTACCGGTTACCCGAAGTGATGGAGGCGCATCCGCAGCTCAGACAGACCAGTCGTGTCACCCTGCAGGAGAGCCTGCGATGTGCCCGGCTTGCCCTGTGGGACGAGGAGCAGCGGCGCCTCGTGCCCTTTGAGCAAGCGACGAAGGCGCCCCGACAAAGTGCCTAAATGCAGGCAGTCAATTCTTCAGCGAAAGCCGAGGAAACCAAGGATGAACAGGATGATCACGATGGCACCGACGATATAAATGATCTGATTCATGAGCTTCTCCTCTGGATGCGCGGGTCCTGCTGGAGTGCAAGAACCCGGTTATTCGCTTACGATGGTAGGTAGATCTGGACGTCGCGTCGGTGCGGCGCCGCACAGAGAGTTCATCCGTCGGCCAGGCATCGCAACACGCTTGCGGTTTTCGTGCCACTCCTGGCTTTGTGCGGCAGCAAACAGACAGATGGCAGGGCAAATCGTAGCTTCCCTGCAATGAACCGGCTGGCTTCCAGGTCTTGAATCTGTCCATTCAGTCAGCATATTCAATGAGCCCGAGCGCCCCATGAAGAAGAATTTCATCCTCATCCTGGTTGTTGTCTTGATCGCGATCTTGTCCTTCACATGGCTCCGCTGGGGGCCGAATTCCTGGGAGGTGCAGATTTCCGGCACCACCGGCGATGGAAGGGAAATCCAATACCGCCTGGAAACGGTCTATCCTGGTACATCCAAAACCTTGATCTTTCGTAACGAGGATGCCGGTTTTTTCCCTCCGTACTTTAAATTTGACTCAGCCAATCTGCAGGCTCTTGCGAGCCGGATTGAGGAACAATGCCCGGAGGTGCCTGTCACCATCAATGGATATGGCTGGCGCATTTCGTTCCTGAACATGTTTCCTAACGCCACATCAATTGATGCCCCGAAGCATTGTACCCAGGCATCAACCCGCTCCCCAGGGTCATCCCCCGACGTCCCCCTGCCCGAGACCACCGACTGATCGCGTTGCACAATGGATTTCGCTTTGTTCGCCAGCGAACAGAGCCCGGATGGTTCTTTGTTTACTCTGGATTATGGCGACTGAATGATCCTGTTGGATCATTCGGAGCCACTCACCGTAGTTGTCAGGAGTAAAGAGTATGAAGACGGGGATGCCGAAGCGATCTGTCGTGCGTTCGTGATCGGCAGTCAGCCCACTGAGGAACAAGATCTCGAGTACTTTGTCCGGCGCCTGGTGGAGGTGGCGTTGCGCGCACTCTCGCCTGGCATCAACGATCCGTTTACTGCGATGACGTGTATTGACGGCCCGAGGCGGCACCCGGCGGCACGGTCATCGATGCTGCGCATGCCACCAGGAGCAAGCTGGCTGCCATGATGGAGGCGACGCGGGACAGGGGGGAATAGGGCGTTTTCATGGACGTTCTCCTGATCCGCGTTGCATTTCCTGTTTCAGCACTTCGATGCTGGTTTCCATTTCTTCATTGATCGCCTTGGCCTTTATCAGCCCGGCTTTGGCGGATGCGAGTTCTGCATTCACACGGGACTGTTCGGCCAAGCGCTCGGCCTTGTCCATGTCCTCGCTCTGCACGGCCTTGCGAGCCGCCGCAAGGTTCTATGTTCGGTAGCGGACAGACTGCCGGACGGGTCGGGTGTAGCCTCGTCAGGGTCACAGGTTGGCTTCCAGGCCTGGAAGCAGCCGTCACCAGGAGAAAGCACATGAAGACATTCAGAATATGGACTGGCGCTGCCTTGGTCCCGGGACTGCTGCTCGTTGCCTTATCGGGTTGTGATAAGGGGCCGGCTCAGCAGGCCGGCGAGAACGTCGATGACGCCATGGACGAAGCAGGCGACTCCCTCGAAAGGGCGGGTGACAACATTCAGGATGCGGGCGAGGATGCCCGTGACTGACCAACGGGGTGCACATGCTGAAGGTAACCCCCGCATTGTCTTACGTTATCGGGTGAAGATCATGAACAAAGATCAGGTGAAGGGCCGGGCCAAGGAGGCCACGGGCAAGGTCAAGGAAGTCACCGGCCGCGCGGTCGGCAATGAAAAGCTGGAAGCGAAAGGGAAAATCGAGAAGGGTGCCGGCCACGTTCAGGCCGAATACGGCGATGTGAAGGAGGACCTCAAAAAGGATTCGCACTAGTCCGTTGTGGTCGGCTGATGTCTGTCGTCGGGCGGCCGGAAGTTTCGTGTCCGGTGGCCCGACAGTTCAAAGCTCCTCCCTCTTTTCCCCGCGATTTTTTCTGGAGTTGTCATCATGAATGCATGGCTAAGATATGGCTCGGTATTGTTCATGGCCTTCGCGCTGTTGGCGATGGTGAGCTGTGCGGGCTCTTCTACTCAGCAGTCGACCGGAGAATATGTGGATGACGCCGTGATCACGACCAAGGTCAAGACGGCGATACTCAATGACCCCGATCTGCATGTGACCGAGATCAGTGTCGAGACCTATGAGGGGGTGGTTCAGCTCAGTGGCTTTGTGAGTTCCAGGGCTGAGATCAACCGGGCGGTGGAGGTGGCCCGTGGCGTGGGCGGCGTGAAGGATGTGATGAACGACATGCGCGTCAAGTGAGGTTTCGCTTGTGGTCAGCAGGGCGACGGCATCCGCCAAGTGATGCCGGTGATGTTGAATTGTTGCGTGCCGAGTTGTTCAGCCTCGAACAACTCAAGCGCCATGCGGTGGCTCTGGCCGGGCGACACCGTCTCTCGCCCCGTCCGGGACCCGATCGATTGCTGCCCCGACTGGCGGACAATGCGCGAGTCTTGCTGGCGGCCTACGATGTGGTCACTGCCGCCGCTTCGCCGGGTCAACGGGTCATGCCGGCAGAGGCCTGGCTGCTGGATAATTTCTATCTGATCGAACAGCAGGTCAGCCAGGCCCGACGGCATTTGCCACGCGGGTACAGCCGGCAGCTACCTCGACTGGTCGATGGTCCATCTGCCGGGTTCCCGCGTGTCTATGATCTGGCACTGGAGCTGATTTCCCATATGGATGGCCGGGTCGATGGCGACACCGCCACCCAGTTTCTCGCTGCCTATCAGTCCGTTGAGCCCCTCAAGGTCGGCGAATTATGGGCCTTCCCGATCATGTTGCAGTTGGCGCTGCTGGAGAATCTGCGCCGGGTCGGGTTGAGTATTGCCCGGCGTCGTCGGGAGCGTGACGCGGCCCTTGCCTGGGCGGATCGCATGCTGGTGACGGCCGAGCAGGATCCCGGGCAACTCATCCAATTACTGGCTGAATTTGCACGGGCGGATGTGCCGCTGACAGCCCCGTTCGTGGAGGCCTTTGATGCGGCACTCCAGGCCCAGGGGCCGGCTCTGGCCTTTATTCAGACCTGGGTGGAGCACAAGCTGCTGGAGCAGGGGGTGACCGCCGAGCAGTTGTTGGAAGTGGCCGGACGCACGGCCGCCGCCAACCAGATTTCCATGGCCAACAGCATCGGCAGCCTGCGTTTCATCAGCAGCATGGACTGGAAGGATTACGTTGAGTCGCTCAGTGTGGTCGAGCAGATTCTGCGGGATGACCCCATGGGGACGCATGCCCAGCAGGATTTTGTCACCCGGGATCGTTATCGACACGTGGTGGAGGACGTGGCCCGGGCAGCGGCCTGTCCCGAGCAGGATGTAGCCCGGGCAGCGGTCGATCTTGCCCGTAGCGCAGCGACCCAGCGGGGAGAGCAGGACCGCAGCGCCCATGTGGGCTATTACCTGATCGATCGGGGGCGAGCAGCACTGGAGCAGGCGGTAAATTGCCACATGCCCGGTACCGTGCGGCTGGCGCGGCGTTGTCGACCGGCGCGCTTGCCCCTGTATCTGGGAGCGGTGGCGTTGCTCTCATTGCTGGTGGTGACGGGCGTGCTGTGGTTTGTGGAGAGATTCGAGCCGGGCACGGGATGGGCCTGGGGCCTGGTGATCCCTTTGCTGATTGCTGTGTCGGCGCCGGTTGTCTCGCTGGTCAATCTATTGGTCACACTGTGCCTGCCACCCAGGGTTCTGCCGCGTATGGATTTTTCCGGCGGGATCCCCAAGGCTCAGCGCACCATGGTGATTGTGCCCACCTTGTTGACCGGACCCAAGGATATCGACCGTCTGCTGGATGCGCTGGAAATTCGTTATCTGGGCAACCGGGATCCCCAGCTGTTCTTTGCCTTGCTCACGGATTTTTGTGATGCCCACCAAGCGGTGCAGCCGGAGGACGCGGCCCTGCTCGAGCAGGCCCGGGCGGCGGTCGAACGACTCAACCAGCGTTATCGGGACGATCGGCCCGGCATTTTTTATCTGTTCCATCGGCCTCGGGTATGGAACCCGTTCGAACGGGTGTGGATGGGCTACGAGCGCAAGCGTGGCAAGCTGGAACAATTCAATGCCCTTCTCAGAGGCGGGGCGGTGGGGGCCTTTTCAGAGATCATTGGGGATACCCGCCAGCTGTCATCCATCCGTTTCGTCATCACTCTGGACACCGATACCCAGTTGCCACGGGATGCTGCGCGTCAACTGGTGGGGAACCTGGCGCATCCGCTCAACCGACCCGTGCATGATCCGGACAAGGGTCGCATCGTTGAGGGTTACGGCATTCTGCAGCCCCGCACCTCCATCAGCTTGAACAGCGCCCATCAATCGCGTTTTTCCAGGCTGTTCGCTGGTGAGCCGGGCATGGACCCCTATACACGCGAGGTCTCCGATGTGTATCAGGACCTGTTCGGCGAAGGCTCCTTCGTCGGCAAGGGCATTTACGACGTGGACGCTTTTCGTCAGGCCATCGATGGCCGCCTGCCGGAAAATCTCATTCTCAGTCACGATCTGCTGGAGGGAGGCTATGCTCGTTCGGCGCTGGTGACCGATGTGGATCTGCTTGAAGAACTCCCGGCCGCTTATCCCGCTGAAGCCAGCCGTCGCCACCGCTGGATACGGGGCGACTGGCAATTGGTGGGCTGGTTGCTGCCGTGGGTGCCGGCCCCGCAGGGACACACTCCCACGCGGGTGCCCAACCCCCTGTCGGCCCTGTCCCGCTGGAAGCTGTTCGACAATCTGCGCCGCAGTCTGGTGGCGCCCTCCTTGCTGGCCTTGCTACTGGGGGGGTGGCTGTCGGGTGCCGGGCCGGTGTGGTTCTGGAGCCTGCTGGTGCTGATGCTGGTGGTTGTGCCCACTCTGCTGCCCGCGCTGATCGAACTGTGGCGCCGCCCGCGGGACCGGGATCGTCGAGTCCATCTGAGTCTGACCGGACGGGCCATGGTACGCCCACTGGCCCAGGCCCTGCTGACCTTGGTGTTTCTGCCTTACGACGTCCGGATCTGCCTGGGGGGCATCGCCTGTTCCTGGGGGCGAATGCTGTTTACCCGTCGCGGTCTCCTGCTTTGGCACTTGCCCGGCTATTCCCGTCGTCATGCCCGCCGGACACTCACGGACTATTGCCGGGAGATGTGGATCGCGCCGGCCCTGGCACTGGGTGTGGGCGCCGGTATGGCCTGGTCCGCTGGAAACGCCTGGATGACGCAAGGGGTGTTTGCTGCCCCATTTTTGTTGCCGTGGCTGGTGTCGCCAGGTATCGGCTGGTGGATCAGTCGACCGCCGGGCGATCGCATACCCCGCCTGAGCGAGGTACAGGAGGTCTTTCTGCGCCGGTCAGCCCGCAAGACCTGGCGTTACTTTGCCGACTTTGTGGGGCCGGAGGATCACTGGCTGCCCCCGGATAATTTTCAGGAAACCCCGGCGCCGATGGTGGCCTCACGCACCTCGCCGACCAATATCGGCATGGCCTTGCTGGCGGATCTGGCTGCCCATGACTTCGGCTATGTAACCACGGGCGAATGCCTTGAGCGCATCGACCAGACCCTATCCACGTTGGAGCGCCTGGAGCGCTATCGGGGGCATTTCTACAATTGGTATGACACTCGTACCCTGGAGCCACTGCAGCCTAGATATGTGTCCTCGGTGGATAGCGGTAATCTCGCTGGAGCCTTGCTCACGCTGCAAGCCGGGCTGGCCGAACTGAAGGATCAGCCGGTGCCATCACCCCAGGCATTCCAGGGTCTACTGGATACCCTGGGGGTGTTGGGCGAGCAGGGCATTGCATCATCCGCGACCCTGGTGGAGCTTGAAGGTCGGGTCCAGCGGATGCGGGACGAGTTGAAAGAGGCTTCGGCAAAAGGGGTGTCCATATCCATCAACGACCTCATTGCCGCCCTGGAAGCGATTCAGAAAGGCGGGGGTGCGGCTGCCCTCCTGGGAGAGAGCGGGGCAGCGGCATCGAGCTACTGGGTTCAGGCCTTTGATCGGCAGGTGACTGCCCTGAGGGACGAGTGGGTGGGGCTGTTCCCTGGGGGTGGGGCGGTGACGGCAGCGGGGCCCTCACGGGGCCTGCTGGCCACAGTGGAGACGACGGGCGAGGGTGCCCGGGCGCAGCTGGACCTCATCGATGACCTGATTGGCCGTTGCCGTCATCTGGCCAGGATGGATTTCGAGTTCCTCTACGATGCCCCCTCCGGATTGTTGGCCATTGGCTACGACGTGAGTGAGCGCCGCCGTGATCCGGCCTGTTATGACCTGTTGGCCTCGGAAGCACGCCTGGCCAGCTTTTTGCTGATTGCTCAGGGGCAACTGCCCCAGAAACACTGGTTTGCCCTGGGGCGCCTGCTGACCAGTCATGGGGGAGATGTCAGCCTGATTTCCTGGAGCGGGTCGATGTTTGAGTACCTGATGCCGCAACTGATCATGCCCAGCTTTGCCAACACCCTGCTGGCGCAAACCTGCAAGGCAGCCGTGTTGCGTCAGATTGAATATGGCCGGCAGCGGGCGGTGCCCTGGGGGATTTCTGAATCCTGCTATAACGTGACCGATATGAGCCAGGTCTACCAGTACCGGGCCTTTGGCGTGCCCGGTCTGGGTTTCAAGCGAGGATTGGGTGAGGATCTGGTGATTGCCCCCTATGCCACGGCACTGGCACTGACGGTACTGCCCGGGCAGGCCTGCCGGAACCTGGAACGGCTGGCCGAGACGGGCTTTCTCGGTGCCTATGGCTTTTACGAGGCGGTGGATTACACACCGTCCCGGGTGCCTCGGGGCAAGCCCTGTTTCATTGTGCGCAGCTTCATGGCCCACCACCAGGGCATGAGCCTGCTGGCCTTTGCCCATGTGTTGCTGGGGCAGCCCATGCAGCGTCGGTTCAGGGCCGATCCGCGAGTGAGGGCGACAGAGTTGCTGTTGCAGGAGCGTGTTCCCAGGCAGGGGGCCACCTTGCATCCTCATGCCGCCGAGGTGAGTGCTTCCGCCCAGCCACCCGATGCCGAGCTGGGCAGTATCATGCGGGTGTTCAAGCAAACCACCACGCAGATACCCGAGGTGCATTTGCTGTCCAACGGCCGCTACCACGTCATGGCCACCCATGCCGGCGGTGGCTACAGCCGCCGGCATGAGCTGGCCGTGACCCGCTGGCGCGAGGATGTCACCACCGACGCCTGGGGCACCTTCATCTACCTGCGCGACCGCGACAGCGGGCAGTATTGGTCCAGTGCCCATCAGCCCACGCTGCGCCGCGCGGATCACTATGAGGCCATCTTCGTGCAGGCCCGTGCCGAATACCGGCGAAGTGACCAGGCCATCGATACCCACACCGAAATCAGCGTCTCTGCCGAGGATGATGTGGAGATTCGCCGTGTCACCCTGACCAATCAGTCGTCCCGGCCGCGTCATATCGAGCTGACCAGCTATGCGGAGGTGGTCCTGGCACCGTTGGCAGCCGACCTGGCCCATCGTGCGTTCAGTAATCTGTTCGTGCAGACGGAGATTCTGCCCGATCATCAGGCCATCTTGTGCACGCGGCGGCGGCGCACCCCGGATGAACAGGTGCCCTGGATGTTTCATCTCATGGCTGCCCCGGGGGCCGTGGTGGATGCGCCGTCCTTTGAGACCGATCGTGTCCGCTTCGTGGGGCGGGGTCGCACACCGGTCAACCCGCTGGTGCTGGATGCGTCCCCGTCGATCGAGCGTCTTTCCAACACATCGGGGGAGGTACTGGATCCCATCGTGGCCATCCGTCGCACCGTCACCCTGACACCCGATGAGTCGGCGAGTGTCCAGATCATCTCTGGTGTTGCCGATACCCGGGAGGCGGCACTGGCCTTGCTGGAGAAGTATTGCGATCGGCACTTCGTTGAACGCGCCTTCGAGATGGCCTGGTTCCACAGTCAGGAGGTGTTGCGCGCCCTGAATGCCTCCGAGGCTGAGGTCCAGGTGTATGGGCGCCTGGCCACCTCGGTGGTCTTCGCTAGCGCACTGCGCCGCGCCGCACCGGGGGTCATCGCCCGCAATCAACTGGGGCAGTCGGGCCTGTGGCGTTTTGCCATCTCCGGGGATCTGCCCATCGTCCTGTTGCATATTGGTGACATCCATCGCATTGACCGGGTCAAACAGGTCTTGCAGGCCCACGCCTACTGGCGGATGAAGGGACTGATGGCTGATCTGGTCATCCTGAATGAGGACTTTTCAGGCTACCGGGCAGTCCTGCAGGACCGGATCATGGGTCTGATCCATTCAGGCCCCGAAGCGCAGATGCTGGACAAGCCGGGGGGGGTCTTTCCGCGCCGTGCCGAAGAGTTGTCGGAGGACGAGCGGGTGCTGTTGCAGACGGTGGCGCGCATCGTCTTCAGCGATACGGCGGATACCCTGATCGAGCCGGTGGAGCGTCGGGTTTCGGCAGGGCGCCGGTCGGATTGGCTGGAGCCGGTGCGGCCGCTGGCGACCGAGGTTGCGCCGCTCCCCGTGGCACGGGATCGCATTTTCAACAATGGTCTGGGTGGTTTTACGCCCGATGGCAGGGAGTATGTCATCACCCTGGCACCGGGACAGCAAACACCGGCCCCTTGGGTGAACGTGATTGCCAGTCCGCACATCGGCACGGTGGTGAGTGACGCGGGCAGTGCCTATACCTGGGTGGACAATGCCCACGAGTTCCGGTTGACTCAGTGGCACAACGACCCTCTGTCCGACACCAGCGGCGAGGCCTTCTATATCCGCGACGAGGAAACCGGAGCCTTCTGGTCGCCGACGCCGCTGCCGGCCCGAGGGCGCAACGGTTATGTCTGTCGACATGGCTTCGGCTACAGCGTGTTCGAGTATCAGGAGTCGGGTATCGCCTCGGAATGGCGCACCTATGTCACCCTGGATGCACCGGTCAAATGTGTGGTGATCAAGTTGCACAACCATTCCCGGCGTACACGGCGATTGTCTGTGACCGGGTACTGGGAGCTGGTGCTCGGCGAATGGCGGCATGCCAATCTGATGCATATCGTCACCGAAATGGAGCCCCATACGGGGGCGCTGCTGGCGCGTAATGCCTACGGGCGCGAGTGGTCCCGTCGGCTGGTCTTTGCCCATGTGAGCGAGCGGGACCGCTCGATCAGTGGTGGGCGTACGGAGTTCATCGGTCGTAACGGTTCCATGGCCAGGCCAGCGGCCATGCGTCGCAAGCGCCTGTCAGGCAGAACCGGAGCGGGGCTGGATCCCTGCGCGGCGGTGCAGGGTCGGGTGGAACTGGGGGCGGGACAGTCCGCCGAAGTCGTGTTTCTTTTTGGCGCAGCGACGAGCGTGGATGAAGTGGGAGATTTCATCCACCGGTTCGGGGGCCAGGCGGGCGCGCATCAGGCCCTGGAAGGCGTATGGGAATACTGGAATCACACCCTGGGCGCGGTTCAGGTGGAGACGCCCGACCCGGCACTGAACGTGCTGACCAACGGCTGGCTGGTTTATCAGACCCTGTCCAGCCGCCTGTGGGCACGCAGCGGCTATTATCAGTCCGGTGGTGCCTTCGGCTTCCGCGATCAGTTGCAGGATGTCATGGCCTTGATCCATACCACCCCCGAACTGGCCCGGGCGCAGTTGCTTCGCTGCGCCGGACGCCAGTTCCTCAAGGGGGATGTGCAGCACTGGTGGCATCCTCCCGGCGGCCAGGGTGTCCGCACTCATTTTTCTGATGACTACCTCTGGCTGCCCTATGTGACCTGCCACTACGTGACGGCCACCGGCGATACCGGTGTGCTGGAAGAGCCGGTTCATTTCCTGGAGGGGCGCGAGCTCAATCCCGATGAGGAGGCCAGCTACAGCCATCCGCAACGTTCCCCGGAAGTGGCCGGTCTCTATGAGCACTGCGTTCGAGCCCTCAGGCATGGTTTGCGTTTCGGTGTTCATCAATTGCCGTTGATGGGGGGCGGCGACTGGAATGATGGCATGAATCGGGTGGGCCACGAAGGCCGGGGTGAAAGCGTCTGGCTGGCGTGGTTCCTGTTCGATGCCCTGCAGCAGTTTGCCTGCCTTGCCCGGAGCCGGGATGACGGCGAATTTGCCGAGTTTTGCCTCGGGCAGGCCGAGCAATTGCGTGGCCATATCGAAGCAAGCGCCTGGGATGGCGCCTGGTATCGACGGGCCTGGTTCGACGACGGCACCCCCTTGGGGTCCGCCGTCAACGATGAGTGCCGCATCGACGCCATCAGCCAGAGTTGGGCCATTCTCTCGGGCGCTGGCGATCCCGGGCGCGCCTGTCAGGCGATGGAGGCGGTGGATCAGTATCTGGTGAGCCGAGGCGAGGGGCTGATCCGTCTGCTCGACCCGCCCTTTGATCAGTCTGCCCTGGAGCCCGGATACATCAAGGGGTATGTGCCGGGGGTGCGCGAGAATGGCGGTCAATATACCCATGCCGCGATCTGGACCACGATGGCCTTCGCCCGGATGGGCGACAGGCGGCGGGCCTGGGAGTGCTACGCCCTGCTCAACCCCGTCAACCATGGCGATACGCCTGAGGCGGTGGCGCGCTACAAGGTGGAGCCGTATGTCATGAGTGCGGATGTCTACGGTGCGCCGCCCCACACGGGGCGCGGCGGCTGGACCTGGTATACCGGGGCAGCGGGCTGGATGTACCGGCTCACCCTGGAGACCCTGCTGGGTCTGCAACTGCGGGTGGATCATCTGCGTATCGCACCCTGCATTCCCGGTCACTGGGATGCCTATACCGTTCACTACCGGTATCGAGAGACGCTCTACCATATCAAGGTGAGCAATGCGGCCGGGGAGTCCCAGCGGGTGATTCGAGTGACCCTTGATGGGGGGGTGGTCGAGGATGTCGCTGCGTTTGAAGCAGGCTGGGGCCGGATTCCCCTGTTGGACGATGGTGGGACGCACCACGTCGAGGTGGATCTGGGCTAGGGTGTCGCTGGGCTGAATGCTTCCCCACCGACCTTGTCCCCCGGTTCGATGCCGTGACGTTCGAACCAACCCGCGTTCACCTCCAGGGCGAAGCGCGCCGGCTTCGAGGCGGTATGCGGATGGGTGGTTTCCGGCTGCATGGTCATGATGTCGGTGATGCGATGGTCGGCGCTGATGAAGGCCACATCCAGAGGGATATAGGTGTTCTTCATCCACATGCTGTAGTGGGCATCGTGGGGCCATGCGAACAGCATCCCCTGGCCGTCGGGCAGGTGCTCGCGGAACATCAGGCCCTGGCGGCGGCTGACCCGGTCCATGGCCCTTTCCACCATGAGGGTGTGTTCGCCCACGGTAAGCGGCACCAGGACAGCGGCGGCCCCATCGGTAGGGTGTTCGCTCCGGAACAGGGGCAGGCAGGCCGTCAGCAGCAGGGCGCCAACGAGGCCCGTTAACAACAGTCGCCTGGACAGGCTGTCAGACCTTGCTGGCATCCGGCGGTACTCCCTTGCGGGGTGTCATCGGCGGCCGGGATGGGGCGGGGGGCAAACTAATGCAGGGTCGGCGGCGATTCATCGAAAAGGGCCGCGACGGCGGCGGCGTCCAGGCGATATTCCCGGTTGGCCAGGTCGTCGCGGATGACCACTTCGCCCTGTTCACTCAATACCGACTCCACCTCTTCACGGCCCAGGGAGCGGAGCATATTGCGCACCTTGGTCCAGTCTTCCGGCGTATCGTGGATCACCCGGCGGGGCTCGAACACACGGACCGTCTCCTCGGGGAAGAGGCGGGTGAGCAATGCTTGCGCCGGGACCTCGATCAATTCCCTCGGGGTGATGGTGGAGGCCAATTGCTCCACGCGGTTCCAGCCGTCCGGGTCCCGGGCATCGGCCTCGGGCAGTTTTTGCAGCAGCAGGCCGGCGATCCCCGTTGGGGTGGCGGCCAGGAAGAGCCGGGAGGGGAGTTGGTCCGACAGGCCCAGGTAGTGCTCGAACATGGTGGCGATGCGTTCGCCTTGCAGGGGCACCACGCTCTGCCAGGGCTGACGCATGGTGGGCATGTCCAGGGAGAGAATCAGTTGGCCGTCACCCAGCAATTGCGGGGCGGGTGCCGGCTCCATGCTGGGTGCGGTCTGGGCCATGGCCCGCAGATTCAACCGCTCATCGCAGTCGACCACCAGCAGTGAGATGGGACCGTTGCCCTTGAGCTGGAAGGTGATTCGTCCGGGTTGCTTGAGTGACTCGGAGATCAGCAGAGCGGTGGCACACATCTCGCCCAGCAGTTCGGTGGCCGGGAAGGGATAATCCCGTCCGGCGATGACCTGTTGCCACACCGGACCCAGGTGTACCACGGCGCCACGGATGTCCAGTTCGTCCAGCAGGAAGCGCTGTAGTTGATCCAGGCTCATGCCGATACCGCCCGATACCCATGGGGGTGTTTCAGGATCTCACGTGTTCCGATGCCGCGGAGGCGGCTGGTGGGGGCGGGATTGAGGTAGGACATGAAGGCGTGGGCTTGGTCTGTGTCAGCCCAGGATTATAACGACCTGGCCGCCATCATGAAGCGGGTGTCGGTGCGTTAATCAAAAAATATCAGGAGGGAAGGATTTCCAGAACGGTAGAGGCGGCTGACAAACCGCGTCGGATAGGCCTCTGCAAAGTCACTATCCGGCGTGTGAGGGGTTTGTCAGCGCGGCCTCTACCCGCACCGCGACTTCCGATGCTGCGAAGACCTCAGTAGAAGGGTCTCCACAGGAACACCAGGAAGTGGGCAGCAGCAGCCAGCACCATGAACACGGTGAAGGTGGTCTTGAACTGCTCGTGGAATTCCTTGGCTTGCTCTTCGCTCAGGCCGGAGATGCTGTTTTCATTCATGGTCTAAGTCCTCGTTGCTCAGGCGTTGTCTTCGGTGGCTTCAACAACTTCGCCGCGCAGCGGGTTGTAGTCGTCGTTGGCATACACAAAGGCGTGAACGGCCAGGGCCACCACCAGAACAGCCATCAGGATGGGCATCAGCCAGGTGCCGGGGTTGACCACCAGCCACAGCTTCCAGTCGTCGCGGGGGTTGCTGGGCTTGCTCGGTCTGTATTCGCTCATGGATATCATCCTCTTCAGGTTGAAGGCAGGGCTAAAACCCTGCGTGTAGTCCGGGTGTGAGTCTACGTTGACACGATGGGATGTCAAGGCGGCTGGACGCCCGTTGCCTCGGTGAGTCGTGGGAACCGTCAAAAGTGTTGAGCCAGGTCATGAACAGTGGGCAGGGCCCGGATATCCCCTCATGTCCCAGCGCCGGGATGGGTGGCTGCCATGGCCAGACGTGGCGCCGATGTCGGGGGAGTTTTCGGCGGCTTATCTGGTGTAAGCTCCATGGCTGACGCCCAAACCCGACATGGGGTGACATGCTCCGGGATCTTGAAAGAGGAGGGCTTATGGACAGGCTGGGGCTTCGCATCACCTTGGCCATCGCCATTCCGGTCGTGGCCTTTCTCATCATGGCGGGTATCGCCCTGGGGGAACGCGAGCGTCTGGGCCGTGAAATGGCTGCGACCGGAGAGATGGCCGCGCTGGCCACCGAGGGCAAGGCCCTGGTACATGCCCTGCAGGATGAACGGGCCGGTTCGGTGGGTTATCTCAGTGGCCTGGATAATGAGTTCTGGTACATCCTGGAGGAGGCCCGCGATGCCACCGATGAATTGATCCAGCCCTTCCGGGAACGATGGCAGGAACTGGCTGGGGCCGACGAAGGCCTTCCGCCGCATGCCCTGCTGGATCGGCTGGACGAGGATTTGCGCGGCTTGATGCATGTCCGCGAATTGGTCAATCGACAGGCATTGCACCCTCTGGAGGTGCTGCCGGACTATGACCGTCTGATTCAACGGCTCATCCTGATGGTCTCGCACACCCCTCAGACGCCTGCCGATGCGCGTTTATCGGCACTGTTCAGCGCCTATCGACCCTTGTTGCTGCTCAAGGAGCATGCGGCTCGCGAGCGTGCCCTGGGGAATGCCTGGCTGGGGGCATCCCCTCCCGATCGGCGCGTGTTCCATGGGTTCCTGAGTAGTGTGGCCATTCAGGAGCTACAGCGTCAGCAGTTCATGTCGCTGGCGCCGCCGGACCATCGGGATGCCCTGTTGGCGCTGGAGTCACAGCCGGCCCATCAGGAGTTGCTGGCCGCCCGCGCGGCCATCATCAACCACGGATCGGCCGGGACGCCGGAACACCTGAACATGATGCGCTGGTATGCGATCACCCGAGAGCGTGTCGACCAACTGCGGCAGATGGAACGGGATCTGGCCGCTGAGGTTGGCGTTGCTGCCGAACGGGCGGAGCAGGAGGTCCATCGGGAGTTCATGTTCCTGCTGGGGATCGCCCTGGTCCTGCTGCTGCTCACCGTGGTGCTCTCGGTGACGATAGCCCGGGGCCTGATCAAACGCCACCGGGAGCGGCTTCAAGCCCTGGAGCGAATGGCCTATCTGGCGCGTCACGATACCCTCACCGGGTTGCCCAACCGAAGTTATTTCAACGAGTTGCTGGAGGCGTGGCTGGAGACCGCACGCCCTGGGGGGCACTCTTTGGCCCTTTATCTGATGGATCTGGAAGGGTTTTCGGAGATCAACCGCATCTGGGGTGAGTCCGTGGCGGACCAGGTGCTGGTGCAGGTCACCGAACGCATGCGCGAAGTACTGCATCCTGATGCCCTGCTGGCGCGCATCTACGGCGACCAATTCAGTGTGGTGATCGGTCCCGCGGGGTCCGGAACGAAGGTGCCCCTCGATGGGGACGGGGAGGCATGGTTGCCGCGCCTGCTGGCTTGCCTTGATGAACCCTTTCAGGTTGGAAGGCGACGGATCGAGCTGCGGGGCAACATCGGATGGGTGACCTGCCCGCCCTTTCCACGGCATGCCTCGGAACTGTTGTCCAATGCCGGCTTTGCGGTGGAATATGCCAAGTCCAGCCCGCGCCGGCGGTACCGCCGCTTCGAATCGAAGATGCTGGAGCAGCACGCGGCCCTGGTGGAGATGGATCGAGACCTGGAAAAGGCCCTGGAGCAGCATGAGTTTCAGGTGCACTACCAGCCTAAACTCGATCTGGAAACGGGTCGCGTCGTCAGCCTGGAGGCCCTGTTGCGCTGGGATCATCCTCAGCGTGGCATGGTGCCACCGGATGAGTTCATCCCCCGGGCCGAGGCCAACGGCACCATCATCGAGATCGGTGATTATGTCCTGCGGGAGGCCTGTCAGCAGGCCCAGACATGGCGTCAGAGCCTTGCCCCGGACCTGACCGTGGGTGTCAATCTGGCCACCTTGCAACTCTATCAGGCCGATATCGTGGAACGGGTACGCCAGATCCTGGCCGAGTCGGGCCTGCCTCCCGAAGCCCTGGAGCTGGAATTGACCGAGACGGGCCTGATGGAAGACATGGACGCCGCCACCGAGGTGTTGCAGCGTCTGAGGGGCCTGGGCATCAGCCTCTCCGTGGATGACTTTGGTACCGGCTATTCGTCGTTGGCCTATCTGCGTCGCTTCCCCCTGCAGGGATTGAAGCTGGACAAGCGTTTTGTCAGCGACCTGGAATCCAGTGACGAGGCACGCATGATTGCCACGGCGGTGCTGAGACTGGCCAGGAGTCTGTCCTTGCGCTCCGTGGCAGAGGGCGTGGAAACCGAAGCCCAGGCCGTCTGGCTGAGGACGCGTGGTTGCCAACTGGGCCAGGGGTACCTGTACGCCCCCGCCATGCCTCCGGATGCGTTTGTCCTCTGGCTGGAACAGGGAGTGTCCCGGCGGGCAGGGCAAGGGGGTGGCGGTGTCTGATCAGGCCGGAGGATATGGGGAGGGGCTGGGGCCACGTATCAGCCTGGCCATTGCGATTCCCGTCGTTGCATTCCTCTTGATGGCTGTGTTGGCCCTGGGGGGGCGGCAGGATGAAGCCAGGCACATGGAGCACTCCCTGGCCACAGCCTCGCTGGCGCGGGAAGCGAAGGTGCTGATCCATGCCCTGCAGGCAGAGCGTGGCAGCTCTGCCGGCTATCTCAGCGGTTTTGATGACAGATTTCTGACCCTCCTCCAGACCGCCCGGAGCGAAACCGACCAGGCCATGGAGCGCTTTCGCGAACAGATGAGCCGGGTGGACCCGACCGGGTCGAGCCCCATCGCGGACCTGGCGCGGACTCTCGGCCACGAACTGGATGCATTGGAGACCCATCGTCGACGGGTGGATGGTCATCGTCTGGAGCCCCTGCAGGTTCTGCCACCCTACAGCAACGTGATTCGGCACCTGATCCTGGTCGCCTCCCACGTGCCTCAGCGGCAGAGCCCAGCGGAGATGCCCCGGTTGATTCATGCCTATCGCCCCTTGCTTCTGCTCAAGGAGCACGCCGGCCTGGAGCGGGCCCTGGGCAGTGCCTGGCTTGATTCGGCCCGGCATGATCGCAATGTCTTCTACCGCTATTCGAGCAATCTGGCCATTCAGGATCAGCAGCGCAGCCACTTTCTGACCCTGGCGCCGGTGGAATATGGCAACACCCTGCTGGAACTGGAATCCCGGGCGGATCACCGGGCCCTGATGGAAGCGCGTGCTGCCATCATCAACCACGGCGCCGCGAGTCGGCCTCAACACCTTGATGCCGTGGAATGGTTCCGCATCACCAGCGCCCGCGTGGATGCCCTTCGGGATATGGAGCTACGCCTGTCGGAGCAGATCATGGAGACCGCCCGGATGGCCAGGGAAGAGAGCCGCCAGCGGCTCGCCCTGTGGACATTCCTCACCTTGCTGCTCATGGCGGTGACCATCGGTCTGTCCCTGTTGGTGGCCAGGGATCTGGTGCAACGCTATCGTCAGCATCAGGAGGCCATGGAGCAAACTGCCTATATGGCACGCCATGATCCCTTGACGGGCCTGCCCAACCGCGCCCACTTCCATGAGCAACTGGAGGCGCGATTGGCAAAGGCCCGTGCCCATCAGTTGCCACTTTGTCTCTATTTGATGGACCTGGCTGGCTTTGCCGAACTGAATCGCATCTGGGGCGATGCGGTGGCGGACCATGTGCTCAAACGGGTTGCGCAGCGTCTTTCCGAGTTGGCCGGGCCGGAGGTCCTCACAGCGCGGGTTTACGGTGACCAGTTCGCCCTGGTGGTATTCAAGGATTCCCGTCTGTCGGATATCAAGGGGTTTGGGTGTGACCTGCTCTCCACCCTGGATGAGCCTTTTCAGGTGGGTGAGCGTCGCATTGAGGTGGCTGCCCATCTGGGTGTTGTTTCCTGTCCTGCCTATCCGGATCATGCCTCGCAGCTACTGGCCCATGCAGGGTTTGCGGTGGCGCATGCCAAGGCCACCCTGGGTCAGCGCATGTGCCTGTTCGAGCCCGGGTTGCTGGCACGTCATACCGAGGCGGTGGAACTGGATCAGGATCTGGATCAGGCCCTGGTACAGGGGCAGTTCGAGCTGCACTATCAGCCCAAGGTGGCGCTGGAGTCCGGTCGTATCGTCAGTTTCGAGGCCTTGCTGCGCTGGCAGCATCCCAGTCGGGGCTGGGTGCCACCCGGGCAGTTCATACCGCGAGCCGAAGCCAGTGGCAGCATCATTGCCATCGGCGACCTGGTGCTGCGCGAGGCCTGCCGCCAGGCCCGGCGATGGCGGGATGCCGGCTGGCCGGATCTGACCGTGGCAGTGAATCTGTCCACCGTGCAGTTGTATCAGGCCGACCTGATGGCCCGGGTGCAGTGGGCCTTGAGCGAGGCCGGGTTGCCGGCTGAGGCCCTGGAGCTGGAACTCACCGAGACCGGACTGATGGAGGACATGGATGCCGCTGCCGACATCCTCGAACACCTGCGGGCATTGGGCGTGCGCCTGTCGGTGGACGATTTCGGTACGGGCTACTCCTCCCTGGCCTACCTGCGGCGTTTCCCCGTGCATGCCCTGAAGCTGGATGCCCGGTTCGTGAAGGACCTGGAATCCAGTGACGAGGCTGAAATGATCGCCAACGCAGTGTTGGCCCTGGCTGAAAGCCTCTCCCTGGACTGTGTGGCCGAGGGCGTGGAAACCGAGGCTCAGGCGGACTGGCTCAGGGCGCGGGGGTGTGGCCAGGCCCAGGGGTATCTCTTCGCCCGCCCCATGCCAGCGGACCAGTGTGAGTCTCTGCTGGCCCATGAGTATGTGACCCGTTCCTGAAGACTGAGTATGATGCCCGGTAGAGCCCACCGCCCTCGTGGGTGTCCGACATTCTCTCGTCTGTGAAGGAGTCCTTTGTGGCTGATACTCCCCGGACCGTGGCCCTGGCCATGACCGGCGCATCCGGTGCTCAATATGGGCTGCGTCTGTTGCAGTGTCTGCTGGAGGCAGGTGTGCGGGTCTACCTGATGGTATCCCGGCCTGCTCAGGTGGTGCTGAGCATGGAAACGGATCTGTCAGTGCCCGGCAGGCCCCGGGACATGGAGCGCTTCCTGTCTGAACGTTTCGGGGCCGCTTCGGGGCAGTTGCAGGTCTTTGAGCGGGAACAGTGGACCGCGCCGGTGGCCAGTGGCTCCTCTCCGCCCGATGCCATGGTGGTCTGCCCCTGCACCACCGCCACCCTGGCGGCGGTGTCAGGAGGCGCCAGTCGCTCCCTGATCGAACGTGCCGCGGACGTGGCCCTGAAGGAGCGTCGCCGTCTGGTGCTGGTCGTGCGTGAGACCCCTTTCTCCGAGATCCACCTGGAACACATGTTGCGTCTGAGTCGCATGGGGGCTGTGATCCTGCCGGCCAATCCTGCCTTTTACCATCGGCCTCAGAGTGTGGATGACCTGGTGGATTTCGTTGTTTCCCGGGTGCTGGACCATCTGGGGGTGCCCAATGCGCTGATCCGCCGCTGGGGGCAGGATCCCGACCATGATACGGGCCGCGAGGCCGAGGGGATGGCGTGATGGAATTACCGTTGTTTCCGCTCAATACGGTGCTCTTCCCGGGTGGGGTGTTACCGCTGCGGATCTTCGAGACTCGGTACATCGACATGGTGCGCCACTGCATGCGTACCGAGAGCCCCTTCGGTATCTGCCTGATTCGAGAAGGGCCGGAGGTGGTCGATACGGCTCAGGTACATGCAATGGGGACCTGGGGGCGTATTGTTGACTGGGACCGTCGCGCCGATGGCTTGCTGGGGATCACGGTCATGGGGGAAACCCGCTTCCGGGTGGAGACCACCTGGGCCCGCAAGGACCGCCTGCTCATGGGGGAGGTGGAAGCCGTGGAGTGGCCACCCGAAGTCGGGTTGCCGGAGGAATTCCTGCCCCTGTCGAGCCTGCTCCAGCGCCTGGTGGAACAGTTGCCGCCGCCTTATGGGTTGCTGCATGGCCATTATGATCAAGCCGGCTGGGTGGGCGCCCGTCTGGCGGAGTTGATGCCTCTGGATCTGAAGGAAAAGCAGGCCATGCTGGAGATGGATGATCACCTGGCCCGCCTGTTCCGTCTGCGTGATGCCATGATGGGGGTGCAACTGCAGCCTTGAGCCTTCGGGCCGGTACGGGCTTTACGTTGACAACGGGCCTCAGGGCCTGCATCGTGCCCGGCTCGATACCGACTCAGGAGGCCTGAACATGGCCGTCATTGATATTACCCAGGACCGCCTGGAGGCTGCGATCCGTGACAGCGGCACGCTGATCCTGGATTTCTGGGCCCCCTGGTGTGCCCCATGCCGGGCCTTTGCCCCCATCTTCGAGGAGGCCTCCGAGCAGTTCCCCGATGTGGTGTTCGGCAAGGTGAACACCGAAGAGGAGCAGCAGCTGGCAGCCCTGTTCCAGATCCGTTCCATTCCCACCCTGATGATATTTCGCGAACAGATCATCGTCTTCAACCAGCCGGGCATGCTCTCGGCCAGTCAGCTCAATGAGGTATTGGAGAAGGTGGCCGCGCTGGACATGGACGAGGTGCGCAGCAAGCTGGAGACCGGACCGGCGCCGGGTGAAGGGCAGGGCTGATCAGCCCCCGGCCCAGATCATCCTCACGCCGAGCCCTATCAGCAACAGGGCGAACACCCGCCGCACGAGTTTCACCGGTAGGTGGTGGGTGAGCCAGGCGCCGATGCGGGCGGTAAAGAAGGCCGCCACGGCGATGCCGGCAAAGGCCGGCCAGTGCACGTAACCACTGCTGAGAGCGGGCAGGGCAGCGTGATCCCAGCCGTGGATCATGAAGCCGGCGGTGCCAGCCAGGGCGATGGGCAGACCGGTGGCCGCCGCGGTGGCGATGGCCTGCCGCAGGTGCATGTTGAACCACACCATGAAGGGCACCATGAGGGTGCCGCCGCCAATACCCAATAGGGCCGAGATGCCACCGATCATCCCGCCGCCGATGCTGAGGATCGAGGGCCCGGGCAACTGGCGGCCCGGTCTTGGTGGCAGGCTCATGAGCAGATAGAGTCCCATCAGGATCTCGAACACCCCGAAGACCTGACGCAGCAAGCCAGCACTCATGAGTTCTGCCAGGGTGGCCCCGACCAGGGCGCCCAGCATCACGCCGGGTGCCATTTGCCGGATCACCTGCCATTGCACGGCGCCATGGCGGTGATGCGCCAGGGTGGAAGCGATGGCGGTGGGGATGATGGTGGCCAGGGAGGTGCCGATGGCCAGGTGGGTGATGATGCCGTGATCCACCTGTTGCCGCGTGAACAGCCATACCAGCACGGGCACGATGATCAGGCCACCGCCCACCCCCAGCAGGCCGGCCACCACGCCGGTGAAGGCGCCCAGCGCCAGGTAGGCGAAAAGATCCCACATATCATGAAACTCTCGACCGAATGAAGGTCAGGACCACACTGCAGCCCGACCGTGGGAGCGGCCCTTGGCCGCGAATGCCCCTGTCCGGACCGGCACCTCCACACCCCGCCCCCATGGCTACCCTGTGGGAGCGGCCTTTGGCCGCGAATGACATCCCGAAGCCCCAGTGCCATCCCGGCAAGGCCCACCCCGATACCTGAACGAAGGGGGCAGATGCCGAGCCAGCCATTCGCGGCCAAGGGCCGCTCCCACAGGGGGCTGCTGCTCCCTCAGGGGTTGCATCCCCCAGAGGCGTCCCGATGCTAATGGGTAACACCTCTGGGGGCGGTGATCAGCCCGGACTTAGAGGCTCCGCAGGACCTCGCCGGCTTTGCGGATGGTTTCTTCCAGGTCTTCGGCACTGTGGGCCGCGGAGAGGAAGCCGGCCTCGAAGGCGGAGGGGGCCAGGTAGACGCCCTTGTCCAGCATGGCATGGAAGAACTTGCCGAAGCGTTCGGTATCGCAGCGGCCCACCTGCTCGAAGTTGGCCACCTGGGGCTGATCGGTGAAGAACAGGCCGAACATGCCGCCCACACGGTTGGCGGTCATGGGGATGCCGGCCTTCTTCGCCTCGCCCAAGATGCCGTTGACCAGGGTTTCGGTCTTGGCGCTCAGGTCGTCGTGGAAGCCCGGGGTGGAGAGGATCTCCAGGGTCTTCAGACCGGCTGTCATGGCGATGGGATTGCCGGAGAGCGTGCCCGCCTGATACACGGGGCCCAGCGGCGACATGAACTCCATCACCTGCCGACGACCGCCAATGGCACCCACTGGCATGCCGCCACCGATGACCTTGCCCAGGGTGGTCAGGTCCGGCTTGACGTTGTAAAGGGCCTGGGCGCAGCCCAGGGCCACACGGAAGCCGGTCATCACTTCGTCGAAGATCAGCAGGGCGCCGTGGTCGTCACAGACGCTGCGCAGGCCTTCCAGGAAGCCGGGGGCCGGCGGCACGCAGTTCATGTTGCCGGCCACTGGTTCCACGATGATGCAGGCGATCTCGTTGCCGTACTGGGAGAAGATCTCCCGCACCTGCTCGATGTCGTTGAAGCTCACCGTGAGGGTGTGTTCCGCCAGGGAGGCGGGCACGCCGGGGGAGTTGGGCACGCCCAGGGTGAGGGCTCCGGAGCCGGCCTTCACCAGAAGTGAGTCGCCGTGACCGTGATAGCAGCCCTCGAACTTGAGGATCTTGTCGCGCCCCGTGAAGCCGCGCGCCAGACGGATGGCGCTCATGGTGGCTTCGGAACCCGAGCTGGTCATGCGCACCATGTCCATGGAGGGCACCAGTTCGCAGACCCGGTCGGCCATTTCCGTCTCGATAGCGGTGGGGGCACCGAAGGACAGTCCGTTGAGGGCTGCTTCGCGTACGGCGGCGATCACTTCCGGATGGGCGTGGCCGACGATCATCGGCCCCCAGGAACCGACGTAGTCAATGTAGCGATTGCCATCGGCGTCATACATGTACGCGCCCTGGGCACGCTCGAAGAAGACGGGGTCACCGCCAACGCCCTTGAAGGCGCGGACCGGCGAGTTGACGCCACCGGGAATGTGCTGTTGGGCTGCCTGGAAGAGATCGTGGGATTTTGTCATGGGGTGATCTTTCGCTTGTTGGGCTTCGTGAAAGTGACTGGGCAAAACCTTGAGGGGGGACAAGATACTCGATATGGATGCCCCTGCAAAACCGGGGTCAAGCCTTCTGCCCCCGGCGTCGGGTTCGATGGTCGGATCAGGTGCAACCTGCCGTTCCCGCCGTGGCGGCGATCTGCGCCGCGCGGGCCCGCACGTCGGGGGCCTCCCACACCCCCTGGATCACCGCCGCCATGTGGGCCCCGGCCTGGAAGACCTGGCCGGCATTCCCGGCGGTGATGCCACCGATGGCCGCTAAAGGGAGAGCCAGTTCGGATCGGGCCCGGGTGAGCAGCGACAGCGGCGCGTGGACGGCCCGGGGCTTGGTGGAGGAGGGGAACACCGAGCCGAAGGCCACGTAGTCAGCGCCTTGTGCCTGAGCCTCCCGGGCCAGGTTCAGCCGGTTATAGCAGGAGACGCCGATGATGGCATGGGCTCCCAGGCGCTCTCGGGCCTGTTGCAGGGGACTGTCCTCCATGCCCACGTGAACGCCATGGGCGCCGCAGGCCCGGGCCAGCTCCACATCGTCGTTGATGATGAGCAGTGCGCCGTGCTTCTGGCACAGTGCCATCAGTGCCCGGGCTTCCGCCAGGCGGCGCGGGTGATCCGTGGTCTTGTCCCGGTATTGGACCAAACGGGCGCCACCGGCCAGCGCCTGATCCACCTTGGGTTCAAGTTGTGCCCCCAGGTTGTCGGGAGTGATGACGTACAGGCCCGTGAGGCCTGGGTGGGGCATGTTGGCGTCAGTCGGCATGGTGGGTTTCGTCGCCACTGTGGCCTTCGACGCTCTCTCCAGCCCAGAACAGTCGATTGGGGATCTTCTGCCCCATGCCCAGGCGATGGGCGTGGCGCAGGGTGTTCCAGGTGTAGTTCAAGCCCTCATGCACCGCCGCACTGGGAACCGTCCCTTGGGCCAGTAGGGCGGCAATGGCCGAGGACAGGGTGCAGCCCGAGCCATGGAAATCGCCCTCCAGTCGATCCACGGTGAAGGTATCCAGGCGGCGGTGATTGCCATACAGGGTGTTGTGCACCTTGCCGGTCTTCTCGTGCGTGCCAGTGATGAGAACGTATTCCGTGCCCTGGTCCAGCAGCGACATGGCGCAGGCGTCCAGGGTGTCGGAGCCTACAGTCAGTGCGCGGGCCTCGAGGCTGTTGGGTGTCATGAGGGTGGTGAACGGGGCCAGCAGGGTCAGTATGCCGTCGAGAATCTCTTCGTCGGCCAACGCGGTGCCGCTGCCGGAGGCCAGCACCGGGTCCAGCACCACTGGGAGGTCTGGATAATCACCCAGCAGGGTATGCACTGCCTGCACGGCCTCGATGGAGCCCAGCAGGCCGACCTTGATGGCGGCCACCGGCATGTCCTCCAGCACGGCCCGCGCCTGCTGGATGATGAGCTCCGGATCCAGGGGGGCGAAACCCATCACGTCGGTGGTGTCCTGCACCGTGATGGCAGTGATCACGGGCGCAGGGTGACAGCCCATGCTGATGATGGATTCGATGTCCGCCTGGATGCCTGCGCCGCCGGTGGGATCGTTGCCCGCCAGTGTCATGACGACGGGAACCGATGGCTGATCGATCATGCTAAGCTCCCCAACTTGATTTGATCACAGTGTACCATCTGGCCATGTCACCTCAGTGCAGGTTGGCCGTCATCGGAGGAGTGTCAGCGATGAAAAAATATCAATGCGTGATCTGTGGGTTCATCTACGACGAGGCCGAGGGCCTGCCGGATGATGGTATCCCGCCCGGTACCGCCTGGGCGGATCTGCCCGAAGACTGGGTTTGCCCGGAATGCGGTGCTGCCAAGTCCGACTTCGAGGAGATGGCCGCCTGATGCGGTGAGGGTGGGAGCGGGCCCCACCGAGATTCGTATGCTTGAGTGGCCACAGTTTGAAAAAGCCTTCGCGGCCGAGGGCCGTTCCCACGGGGTACCGGGGGGGCAGGTGTGAGGTGAGTCAGGCAGTTTCGCGCAGTGAGATCTGTTTCCAGCCCCGGTCCCGGGCGGTTTCCGCCAGGGTCTCGTCGGGGTCCACGGCCACCGGGTATTCCACTCGTTCCAGCAACGGCAGGTCGTTGTGGGAGTCGCTGTAGAACCAGCTGCCATCCATTGCCAGGTCGGGTTGGGTGTCCAGCCAGTGTTCCAGTCGGGTGACCTTGCCCCCCTGGAAACAGGGCACGCCCTGCAGTTCGCCGGTGTAGCGGCCAGCCTCGAATTGGGGCTCGGTCGCCAGCAGGTGCTCCACGCCCAGTAGGTGGGCGATGGGTTCGGTGACAAACCGGTTGGTGGCGGTGATGATCACCAGGGCATCGCCGGCCTCCCGGTGTTGCATCAGCAGACGTCGGGCACCCGGGGCAATCATGGGCTCGATGCGCTCGCGCATGAATTGCTCACGCCACCCGTGCAGCTGATCCAGTGGGTGGGCCGCCAGGGGGGCGAAGGAAAAACGACAGAATTCCCGGATATCCAGTGTGCCGGCCTTGTATTGCTCGTAGAACCGATGATTGAGGGCCTCGTATTCGCTCCTGTCCACGATGCCCAGATCCACCAGGAACTGTCCCCATTCGTGGTCGCTGTCTCCTGCCAGCAGGGTGTTGTCCAGGTCGAACAGGGCAAGGCTCACAGGGGGCTCCTTGAGATGATGGGGATAGGGTGCATGATGGTAACTGATCCGGGTGCCCGACGGCCACGCGCCGCGGTTTATCCGCCGGAGTGGTATGTCATTTGCCGATCCGTCCCGCTTATGGAAAAATGCAGGGCAACGAACGGCTTTCAGGTGGCTGCGTAAGTGATTGATTGTGATGGCTATAGGCCGAACGTGGGCATCATCCTGTGCAATCGGGATGGGCGCCTGTTCTGGGCCAAGCGCATCGGCCAGCAGTCCTGGCAGTTTCCGCAAGGGGGGATTCGCCGGGATGAGACGCCCACCGAGGCCATGTACCGTGAGCTGACCGAGGAGACAGGGCTGGAAGCCTGTCATGTGGAGCTTGTCGGTTGCACCCGTCACTGGCTGCGTTATCGGTTGCCCAAGCACTTGATCCGGCGTCGTTCCAACCCGGTGTGCATTGGCCAGAAGCAGGTATGGTTCCTGCTCCGGCTGGTGGGGGAAGACAGTTGCGTGCGCCTGGATGCGGCCCCTCAGCCGGAGTTCGACTCCTGGCGCTGGGTGGATTATTGGTATCCCATGCGCGAGGTGGTGTTCTTCAAGCGCCATGTCTATCGTCGGGCGCTCAAGGAGCTGGCGCCATTACTGTTCCAGGAGGATGTCCCCTCCTGTCCCGCCGAGCGGCATTATCGTCCCCGCCGGCTTTGATCCACAGGCCGCACGAGCGGCTCATCACCCCTGGCCCCGCGCATGCTGCATGTACTCAGACGGATCGTCCTGGAGGTCGGCGCCGCCAGTAACCTGGCTGAAGCGCTGGAGATCATCGTTCGCCGGGTCAAGCAGGAACTGACCATCGATGTCTGTTCCGTTTACCTGCGCGCGCCGGAGGCCGATGGTCAGCGCCTGTTGCTGATGGCCTCGGAGGGCTTGAATCCTGACTCCGTGGGTACGGTGGTGATGAACTCCGGCGAGGGTCTGGTGGGGCTGGTGGCCGAACGGGCCGAACCGGTCAATCTGGAAAATGCCCCGGATCATCCGCGCTTCAAATACTTTCCCGAAACCGGCGAGGAGCGTTATCACGCCTTCCTGGGGGTGCCCATCATTCACAACCGGCGCCTGTTGGGAGTGCTGGTGGCGCAGCAGCGGGAGCGGCGTCGATTCGACGACGAGCACGTGGCCTTCCTCATCACCCTGGCCGCTCAACTGGCCGGCGCCATCAGTCATGCGGAACTGATTGGTGAGGTGGGCAAGCGCCGCGAGGAAATCCAGCAGGATAACCTGCAGATCGCCGGTATCCCCGGAGCCGCGGGCGTGGCGGTGGGGCAGGGGGTGGTGGCCTATGCCCTGGCGGATCTGGAGTCCGTGCCCGATCGGGATGCGGATTCCATCGAGCACGAGGAAGCAGCGTTCCGTCAGGCGGTCAAGGAGGTTCAGGATGAGCTCATCGAGATCAAGGACCGCATGGAGGACGTGCTGCCCATGGAGGAGCGCCTGCTGTTCGATGCCTACGTGATGATGCTGGGTAGCGACAGTCTGGTGAATGGCACGGTGGACCGTATCCGTGGCGGCAGTTGGGCCCCGGCTGCCCTGCGGGATACGGTGCGCGAGAGCACGCGCAACTTTGAGGATATGGACGACCCCTACCTGCGCGAGCGAGCCTCGGATGTACGTGATATCGGGCGGCGCATCCTCATGCGTCTGCAATCCCATGTGCGTGAGCCCGAAGAGTTCCCGGAACATACCATCCTGCTCGGCGAGGACGTGACCGCCACCCAGTTGGCGGAAGTCCCCCCGGATCGACTGGCGGCGGTGGTGTCGTCGCGGGGCACGGGTTCCTCCCACGTGGCCATCCTGGCCCGCGCCATGGGCATCCCGGCCGTGATGGGTGTGTCGGACCTGCCCGTGGGGCGTCTGGAAGGCCGGCAGATCGTCGTGGATGGTTACCGGGGCAACCTCTATATTCAACCCACGGCCGAGCTGCTGGAGGAATTCAAGCACCTTCAGGACGAGGAAAAGGAGCTGGCCGAGGGCCTGCGGGATCTGGCCCAGGAGCCGGCCATCACCCAGGATGGTGTGGAGGTGCCGGTGTATGCCAACAGTGGTCTGTTGGCGGACATCGCGCCCTCCATTCAGTCCGGGGCGGACGGGATTGGTCTGTACCGCACGGAAGTGCCCTTCATGATCCGCGAGCGGTTTCCCGGTGAGGACGAGCAGACCCAGATCTACCGGGAGATTCTCAAGTCATTCAACCCCCGCCCTGTGACCCTGCGCACGCTGGACGTGGGCGGCGACAAGGCCTTGCCCTACTTTCCAGTGACGGAGGACAACCCCTTCCTGGGCTGGCGTGGAATCCGCATCACCCTGGATCATCCGGAAATCTTCCTGACCCAGTTGCGCGCCATGTTGCGTGCCAGCCAGGGCCTGACTAACCTCCACATCCTGTTTCCCATGATCAGTTCCCTGGGCGAACTCAAGGGGGCCATGCAGTTGCTGCAACGCGCCCGGGACGAATTGCTGGACGAGCATTACGTGATCCCTGTGCCCAAGGTGGGAGTGATGGTGGAGGTGCCGTCGGCCGTCTACCTCTCCGAGGCCCTGGCGCGGCGGGTGGATTTCCTTTCCGTGGGTACCAATGATCTGGTGCAGTATCTGCTGGCAGTGGATCGCAATAACCCCCGCGTGGCAGATCTGTACAACGGCCTGCACCCGGCGGTGCTCCATGCCCTGGATCAGGCGGCTCAGGGCGCGCATCGGGCGGGCAAGACCATCAGTGTCTGTGGAGAGATGGCGGCGGATCCGGCCTCGGTGATCCTGTTGCTGGGGATGGAGATCGACGCCCTGAGCGTCAATGTGGCGGCCCTGGCGCGGGTTAAATGGGTGATCCGCAGCTTTTCCCGGGAGCGTTCCCGGGAATTGCTGCGGCAGTGCATCAAGATGGAGGAGCCGGCGGCCATCCGGGCGTTGCTGGACAATGCTTTGGTGCAGGCCGGGTTGGGGGGGCTGGTGCGGGCTGGCAAGGCCTGAGCACGGCCTGCGGGCGCCGGGTCATCCCTGGGCCGGCAGCCAGGCATCCAGCTGGCCTTCCACCCGTTCCCAGTCCAGATCGCCCATTTTCTGATAGGTGATTCGGCCCCGGGGAGAGATCAGGAAGGTGGTGGGTGTGAGTTCCACATTGCCAAACGCCGAGGCCACCTGGGCATCGCGATCCAGGGCGATGGTGTAGCCCACGTCCCGCCGGCGCACCATCTCCGCCACCTGTTCCGGTGGGTCGTAGTGCATGGCCACGCCGATGATTTCCAGACCGCGTTCCCCATACTCTGCCTTGAGTTGATTGAGGTGCGGAATCTCCTGAACACAAGCTGGACAGGTGGTGGCCCAGAAGGTGAGCAGCACCGGCTGCCCGGTGAGATCCGCCAGGTGCAGGGTGGAACCGTCCAGGGTTTCCATCTCCACCTGCGGCGCGGCGCGCCCCCCCTCGGGGGCTAGCCACAGGGCCACCAGTCCCCCGGCCAGGGCCAGGACGAAGCTGCCGATCAGCAGGTCTCTTTTCTTCACGGTGTTGCGGTTCCTCTGGGAGATGAATGACACGGCCCGACATGATAAGCGGCGTGGCCGGCGTTTCGCCATGTTGTTCGGCTCGCCACCCCGTGCGGCTTGCCGGTTTTGTTATGATGTTGGACCGTGAGTGGATCGCCAGGATCCGCTGTCTGATGAATTGTTGGTGAGTGGAGGCGAAATGGTGGTCAGGGTGGGCATTGTCGGTGCGACCGGCTATACCGGGGTGGAGCTTTTGCGTTTGCTGCTGGCGCACCCCGACGCGGAACCGGCGGTGGTGACCTCCCGGGGCAATGCCGGCGAGCGACTCGATGCCCTGTTCCCCAATCTGCGCGGCCAGTGCGACCTGGTCTTCCAGGAGCCTGATCCCTCCGCCCTGGCCGAGTGCGACGCGGTGTTTTTCGCCACCCCCCACGGTGTGGCACACGCCATGGCGGCGGAGTTGCTTGAGCGGGGTACGCGGGTCATTGATCTTTCCGCTGACTTTCGCCTGAAGGATGCCGAGGTCTGGGCGCATTGGTACAACCAGCCCCATGGGGCCCCCGAACTCCTGGGGGAGGCGGTTTACGGTCTGCCGGAGTTGAACCGGGCTCATATCCCCGAGGCGCGCCTGGTGGCAGTGCCGGGTTGTTATCCCACGGCCGTCACCCTGGGTTTCCTGCCGCTGCTGGAGCAGCAACTGGTGGATCCGCTGCGTCTGGTGGCCGATGCCAAGTCCGGTGTCAGCGGCGCCGGTCGCAAGGCCCAGGTGGGTTCGTTACTGTGCGAGGCCTCGGAGAACTTCAAGGCCTACGCGGTGGGGGGGCATCGCCACCTCCCCGAGATCCTGCAAACCTTGAGCCTGGCCGCGCGCGGCGTGCCTCAACTCACCTTCGTGCCCCATCTGGTGCCCATGATCCGCGGCATCCTGGCCACCCTCTATGCGCCGCTGGCCCACACCGAGGTGGACCTGCAAGCGATCTATGAGCAGCGTTACCGGGATGAACCCTGTGTGGACGTGCTGCCCGCCGGGGGCTTGCCGGAGACGCGCAGCGTGCGCGGCACCAATTTTTGTCGATTGGCAGTGCACCGACCCGGCGATGCGGACACCGCCGTGGTCATTTCGGCGATCGACAATCTCGTGAAGGGGGCTTCAGGGCAGGCCATCCAGAACATGAATCTGATGTTTGGCCTCCCCGAGACCCGCGGGCTCGAGGCCATCGCGGTATTGCCCTGATTCATGGCGCGCTGGCGAAGGGGATTGCCGGATCTTTCCACGGGATATCACGTGGAATATCGCAATCCCTGGCTGCGCGCGGTGGTCAGATTGTTGTTGGTGTTGCTGGTGCTGGGTGCGGGATGGCAGTTGTACCATCTGGGCTACATCCGTGGGGGTGACGATTACGGCAGCGCCATGAGAGAGCTACGTGATCTGCGTGAACGGGTGCCTACGCTGGACCGCGAGAATCGCCAACTGCGCCAGGACAATACCCTGCTGCGGCGCGAATTGACTGTAGAGCGGGAGGTGGCCAATCGTGTGCGGTTGGACATCCAGGGGCTGGAGCAGCACATTCATGAGTTGACGGAAGAGCTGGATTTCTACCGCAATATCGTTTCTCCTGACAATCTTGATCGTGGCCTGCACATTCAGAAGGTGCGGTTGACCCCGGCGGATGTGCCGGGTGTGTACCGTTACCAGTTGGTCCTGACGCAGGTCCAGGGCAATCAATCCATTGAGGGCCGGGTGACCCTCTGGCTGGAGGGGCGTCGAGACGGTGAGTCGGTGCAACTGGAACATGGTGACCTGGTTCCCGGCGAGGAGGATGGCCAATCGTTTTCGTTCCGGTATTTTCAGGTGATTCGTGGTCGCCTGCAGCTACCCGGCGACGTCATCCCCGAAGCCTTGGTGGTCAGCGCCGAACCGGAGGGCGCACAGTCCCAGTGGGTGCAACAGCGCGAGGCCTGGTCATCGCTGCTCAACGAAGGAGACTCTTGAATGCTGTCTCGACGCAAGAAGAAGATGAAGGTGGCCCGGGTGGACACCATTCTGGGCCGCAATAGTGTCATCGAGGGTGATCTTTGCTTTTCCGGTGGCATGCATCTGGAGGGGACCATCCACGGCAATATCAGTGCCGACGATCAGGATGAGGAGGCGCTGCTGGTGATCAATCAGGGTGCGGTCATCAAGGGTGACGTCAAGGTGCCCCGGGTGGTCATCAGTGGCTCGGTGGAGGGGGATGTGCACGCCAGTGCGCGCGTGGAACTCTCCTCCGGTGCCCGGGTTACGGGTAACGTGTATTACACGCTCATTGAGATGGCCATGGGGGCCGAGGTGAATGGCAGCCTGCTGCACCAGAGCAAGGAGGCCCTGAGATTGGAGCACTTGAAGGTGCCCGGGCAGTCCCAGGGCGCCCAGCAGACACCCCGGGCAGGTGAGGCAGAGAAACCCGCGTCGGAGGCATCTTCCGGGAATACCCATTCTTGACCGTTTCGCTGGGCGAATGCTAGCGTAGGACAAAGGCCCGTAGTGGGCACATCAACCGCGATGACCAAAGAGGCAGATTCATGACTGCAACCGAAACCACCAACGACACCATGCCCAGCCCGCTGAATTTCACTGATTCTGCCGCCGCCAAGGTGAAGGCTCTGATTGACGAGGAAAACAACCCCTCCCTGAAGTTGCGTGTCTTTGTCAGTGGCGGTGGCTGCTCCGGCTTTCAGTATGGCTTCACCTTTGATGAGGACGTCAACGATGGTGATACCTCCGTTGAGAAGGGCGGTGTCACCCTGCTGATCGATCCCATGAGCTATCAGTATCTGGTGGGTGCCGAGATTGACTATACCGAGAGCCTGGAAGGGGCTCAGTTCGTCATTCGCAATCCCAACGCCACCACCACCTGCGGGTGTGGTTCCTCCTTCTCTGTTTGAGGTGAATGCATGGATCCGAGTCGCCTGATGGCCCTGGTGCGTTTTGGCTGGTATCGCCTCATGGCGGTTTTCGGTCATTGCACGGGGCAGTTCAACATCGGTTACATGTATGCCAAGGGGTACGGCGTGCCCCAGGATGTTGACAAGGCGGTGACGTGGTATCTCAAGGCGGCTGAGCAGGGGGATGTCCATGCTCAGAGCAACCTGGCCCTGATGTATGTGAAGGGGCAGGGGGTTGAGCAGGATGACGCCCAGGCGGTGCGTTGGTACCGCCTGGCAGCGGATCAGGGCAGCACCAATGCCCAGTGCAATCTGGCCTTCATGTATCTCCATGGCCGTGGTGTGGACGAGGACCCTGCCCAGGCGGCCCATTGGTATCGCCTGGCAGCCGACCTGGAAAACCCCTCCGCCCAGTGCAATCTGGGTGTTCTGCATGCCAATGGCAATGGGGTACCGCAGGATGTGGTGCTGGCCTACATGTGGTCGGAATTGGCGGCGGCTCAGGGTTACGAGCTGGCCCGGGAAAACCGCGACCGGTTCGCCAAGGGCATGACGGCGGCGCAGATCGAAGAGGGGCGGCGTCTGGCCCGTGAATGGACGCCGGGGGTGGATGCCGACGCCCAGCCTGCCCCAGTGACTCCTTAACCCACTCCGCCCGGGTGAATGCTTCCCAGCACGACTGCCTTGCGGGCGCCAGTGACTGAGGGCACATTGCCCGGGCGCCCGGCCAGGGTTTCCCGCGCCAGCCAGGCGAAGGCCATGGCCTCGATCCAGTCAGGCGAAAGCCCGACCGCCTCGGTGGATTCTACGGTCGCATTCACCAGCCGATGGCCCAGGCCCGCCATCACCGCCCGGTTGTGAGCGCCTCCGCCGCAGACCAGCACCCGTTGGGTGGTGGGAGCGTGTTTCAGAATGGCATCACTCGCGCTTGCCACGGTCAGTTCTGCCAGGGTGCGCTGCGTGTTCCGCGCCGGGATGTGTCGGTTGGCCATCTGCAATTGCCTTTCAATCCATTGAAGATTGAAGTATTCCGTGCCGGTGCTCTTCGGCGGGGGCTGAATGAAATACGGATCCTCCAGCATGGATGCCAGCAGGCTGTTATCCAGCTCCCCACTGGCCGCCCAGGCGCCCTCTGAATCCCAGGGGTGCCCCTTCTCGTGTCGTATCCAGGCATCCATCAAGGCATTGGCCGGGCCGGTATCGAAGCCCTGCAGCGGGGTTCCCTTGTCTGCGGGCAAGACCGTGATATTGGCAATGCCTCCCAGATTGAGGATCACGCGATCCTCTGCATCTGAGTGCAACATGGCGCGATGAAACCCTGGCACGAGTGGAGCGCCTTCGCCTCCCGCTGCCATGTCGCGCCGACGGAAATCGGCCACGACGGTGAGCCCCGTGCATTCGGCCAGGTGATGGGGGCAGCCGATCTGCAGGGAAAAGGGGGGCGCGGCCCCCGGGCGGTGACGTACCGTCTGGCCATGGCTGCCCAGGGCAACGATGTGGCTGGGGTCCAGGTGCTGATCTTCCAGCAGGGTGAGTACCGCCTCGGCCATGACTTCCCCCAGGGCCACATCCAGTGATCCCAGTTCATCCACGGAAGCGGTGTGTTCCGGGTCAGCCAGGTGACGCAGGCCACCGGTGAGCATGGGCGGGATCGGGTGCCCATGCGTGGCCACACAATGTGCGCCTGTATCGTCGAATGCCACCAGTGCGGTATCGATGCCGTCCATGCTGGTGCCCGAGATCAGGCCGATGAAGTATTCCGCCATGTAAAGGCCCTCCGTTTTGAGTGGTTTCGGGGCGGCATCCGGGCAAGGTGTGCTCATCCTCGGCATTGGTTATCATGCCGGCGACCTCGGCCCGAGGCTCGCCGCCTCCATCTTTATAGGGCCGTATCACCTAAAAGACGAGGAAGGACATGACGCAGGTTGATGAGCAGATCGAGACTCTCAAGCGAGGGTGCCATGAATTGCTTCTGGAGGGCGAACTGACCGAGCGATTGAAGGCCGGTCGCCCCCTCCGGGTCAAGGCCGGCTTCGATCCCACGGCACCCGATCTTCATCTGGGTCATACAGTGTTGCTGAACAAACTGCGTCAGTTTCAGGACCTGGGGCACGAGACCCTGTTCCTGATTGGTGATTTCACCGGCATGATCGGTGATCCCAGCGGCAAGAACACCACCCGCCCGCCCCTGACCCCGGATGAGGTGGCAGCCAACGCCCGCACCTATGAGGATCAGATCTTCAAGGTGCTGGATCCGGCGCGGACCCGCATCGTTTTCAACTCGCACTGGATGGGAAGCATGACCTCCGCCGAGATGATCCAGCTGGCTTCCCGGCATACGGTGGCCCGCATGCTGGAGCGGGATGATTTCCACAAGCGCTACACCAGTGGCCAGCCCATTGCGATTCATGAGTTCCTCTACCCCCTGGTACAGGGGTACGACTCGGTCCATCTGGAGGCCGATGTGGAATTGGGCGGTACGGATCAGAAATTCAATCTGCTGGTGGGCCGCGAATTGCAGAAACAGATGGGCCAGCCCCCTCAGGTGGTCATGACCATGCCGATCCTCGAGGGGCTGGATGGGGTGCAGAAGATGTCCAAGTCTCTGGGTAACTATGTGGGCGTGCAGGAACCCCCCAATGAGATGTTCGGCAAGCTGATGTCGATTTCCGATGATCTGATGTGGCGCTATTTCGAGTTGCTGTCCTTCCGGCCGATGCCGGAGGTGGAGGGTTTCCGTCGTGACATCGAGGCAGGTACCAATCCCCGGGACGTGAAGTTCCTGCTTTGCGAGGAACTGGTGACCCGCTTCCATGGGGGCGCTGCGGCCGAGCAGGCCAAGCAGGCCTTTATTCAGCGCTTCCAGAAGGGCGCCATGCCCGATGACATCCCCGAGGTTTCCCTGGTGGTCCCGAGCGAGGGGGTTCCCGTGGCCAACCTGCTCAAGCAGGCCGGTCTGGTCGGTAGCACCTCAGACGCCCTGCGCATGATCCGCCAAGGCGCCGTGCGCATGGACGGCGAACGCCTGGAGGATACGGCCCTGCGTCTTCCGCCTGGCTGCGCAGCGATATTCCAGGTGGGCAAGCGGCGCTTTGCCCGCGTTACCCTAAAGGTTGAGAGTTGAGGTGAGCCTTCCCCTCACCCCAACCCCTCTCCCCCGAGGGGAGAGGGGCTCGAGGCGCCTATCTATCCTGCGGTGGGATGGGTTTTCTCCCTTCTCCCCTTGGGGGAGAAGGGCCGGGGATGAGGGGGGGAGGGGCGCCCGGTGGTATCTGTTCTCTCTAATGTGTTGTTTTTCTTAGGCATTTCAAAATAGTTTCAAAAAAGTGAATTCAGGGTGTTGACGGTATTTTTCAGTGGCCTATAATGCGCGCTCTCCAACGG
>NZ_FOAA01000021.1 GCF_900109495.1 Ectothiorhodospira marina
CTGCTGCCCTATCACTGGGAACCGCGCACCCAGGCCTGCGGGGAGAATGCCAGCGGGGAGTGAGGGGGTCTATATGGGTCCTACCGGACGCGTACAGGCATTCTGACCCGCCCCTTATCCACCCCCCAGGCCATCACAACCCACGGATAGACCGCCGGGCCCGAGGCACACCCTTTCGCGGCCAAGGGCCGCTCCCACACCAGCCCCCCTTGCGGGAACTTGTGTCACGGCCTTAGAGTCATCCATGGATGTGCACCGGGCACTCACCCGGAAGGGGTTTATTCATGTCATCGATCCGACTGGCCGGCCTGCTCATTCCGGCCCTGCTCCTGCTGCCGGGAATGGCAGCGGCCCTCACCTCCCAGAGCGCCGCCGAGCGCGATGCTTTCGAGCGCGCCGAATCGGCCCTGAACCGCGGAGACCGCCAGGCCTTCCAAACGGGCGTCAAGGCCCTTCAGGGGTATCCGCTACTGCCCTACCTGCTGCATGCCGACCTCAACGACCGATTCCCTCAAATCTCCTCGGGCGAGGTAGAACAATTCCTGGATCGCTGGGGCGATACGCCGCCGGGGCGCCGCCTGCAGGTCCGGTGGCTCACCCAACTCGCCCGGGATGAAGACTGGGGCACCTACCGACAACACTACCAGGAGGGGCTGGGTACCACGCTCACCTGTCATCACCACACGGCCCTGCTCAAGACGGGCCAGCGCGAACGGGCCCTGGAGGGTGTGGAAGCGCTCTGGCTGGTGGGGCGATCTCAACCCGATGCCTGCGACCCCGTCTTCGATGCCTGGCGTGACGCCGGCCGCCTGACCCCCCGACTCGCCTGGGATCGCTTCAGCCTCGCCATGCAGGCCGGCCAGACCGGCTTGGCCCGCTACCTGCGCCGCTACATGCCGGAAGAAGACCGCACCTGGGCCGATCGCTGGATCTCCCTGCATGCAGACCCCCAGGGCATCAAGGATATCCACTGGCGAGCCGACGCCCATCCCCACGCCAGCGAACTCCTCACCCACACCTTCAACCGACTGACCCGCGATGATCCACGCAAGGCCCTGGAGATATGGGAAAGCGCGGAGTCCGACTGGGGACTGAGCCGCCAGGACGCCCTGGACACCCAGCGCTTCATCGCCCTGCGACTGGCGGTGCGCGAGCGCGAGGCGGCTCTGCCCCATCTGGCATCGCTTTCACATGCTGTGTTCGATGATACCCTTCGACAATGGCAGGCCCGCGCCGCCCTGGCAGGCCAGGACTGGGAGACCGTGGCCCGCGCCATCACCCACCTGTCGGCTGACAGCCGTAGCGAGGATGTCTGGCGCTACTGGCATGCCCGTGCCCTGGAGCAGTTGGGCGACGACAAGAGCGCCCGCACCCTGTACGCGCGAGTTGCCGAAAGCCGCAACTTCTACGGCTTTCTCGCCGCCGACCGCATCAATGCGCCCTATCGCATCGGCCATCGCCCGCTGGAGGTGGAGCCCGGCCGCCTGGAAGACATCGCCCAACACGACACCCTGCGACGCGCCATGGAACTGCGTGCCCTGGGGCGCCACATCGACGCCCGTCGGGAGTGGTTCTACCTGCAAAACCAACTGGAGGGCGATGACCTGGCGGCAGCCGCCCTCCTGGCCCGCGGCGCGGGCTGGCACGATCGGGCCATCTTTGCGGCGGCCCGAGCCCAACGCTATGACGACATCGACCTGCGTTTCCCCCTGGTGCACGCCGGGCTGATCACTGAAAAGGCCTCGGAGCAGGGCATCAACCCCGCCTGGGCCATGGCCGTGGCCCGTCAGGAAAGCGCCTTCATGGAGGATGCCCGCTCCCACGCTGGGGCCCTGGGGCTGATGCAGATCATGCCCGCTACCGGACGCTCCATGGCCCCCAACGTGGGCCTGAGCATCAACCACAACCTGCAACTGCTGGATCCACGGGTCAACGTGAGCATCGGCACCTATTACCTCAAGCGCAATCTGGAGGGGTTTGGTGGGCATCCGATGCTCTCCACCGCCGCCTACAACGCCGGCGCCGGCCGGGTGCGCAGCTGGCTGCCCGATCACACGCTGCCCGCCGATGTATGGGCTGAACTGATCCCCTTCCACGAGACCCGCGACTATGTGCGCCGTGTGCTCGCCTATCAGGTGATCTACGAGGTGCGCATGGGCCTGACCCCCACCACCCTGAGCAGCCTGCTACCGCCGGTGACACCCCGCGCGCGATTGAGTCAGTCCCAGATCCTGCATCAAACCCGCTGGTCCGGCGATGACCACCTGAGCCAGCCGCTGACAGAGATCTGCGATGCACCGGGATATACGGAGACTCCTTGCCTATAAAGGGCTCAGGCCCTCACCCCAACCCCTCTCCCGCCAGCGGGAGAGGGGCTCACCCCCCTTCTCCCCCGAACGCAGAGGGCCCCGTCTCCCTTCTCCCCCGAGCGCAGAGGGCCCCGTCTCCCTTCTCCCCCGAGCGCAGAGGGCCCCGTCTCCCTTCTCCCCCAAACGCAGAGGGACCCGTCTCCCTTCTCCCCCGAACGCAGAGGGCCCCGTCTCCCTTCTCCCCCGAACGCAGAGGGACCCGTCTCCCTTCTCCCCTGGGGGAGAAGGGCTGGGGATGAGGGGGAAGCGGCGGGCACTCCACCCCCTTTACATCCCCCAGCAGAGCGTTCCATCCTGACCTTCCACCCACACCCCCAAGCCACCATGACCCTCTGGCAAAACCTCTCCCACCAGATCACCCAAGCCAGTGGCAAGGCCTTCACCCTCAAGAACTACCGGGGGGCCGGGGGTGGCTGCATCAATGAGGCGGCGGTGCTGGAAGGCAAGGAGGGTCGCAGCTTCTTCGTCAAGCTCAACCGCCCGGAACTGGAAGACATGTTCGCCGCCGAGGCCGAAGGCCTGCAGGCACTGGGCGAGCCAGGGGAGATCCGCGTGCCCACACCCTTGTGTCATGGCATCACCGATGGGCGCAGTTACCTCATCATGGAACACATCCCCCTGGGCGGTCCGCGCCACTCCCGCGTCTTCGGGGAACAGCTGGCCCGGCTGCACCAGCACACCCAGCCCCGCCATGGCTGGCACCGGGACAACACCATCGGCAGCACGCCGCAGATCAATACCTGGAGCAACGACTGGGTTCATTTCTGGCGCGAGCATCGCCTGGGCTACCAAGTGGAGCGTGCGCGAAGCCAGGGCGCCGGGCAAACCCTGGTGGAGGCCGTGGAAGAGTTGATGGAATCCCTGCCCGCCTTCTTCCAGGACTACCAGCCCCAGGCCTCGGTCCTGCACGGCGACCTGTGGGGCGGCAATCACGACTCAGACGCGCAAGGCAACCCGGTGATCTTCGACCCGGCGGTGTACTACGGCGACCGGGAGACGGACGTGGCCATGACCGAGCTGTTCGGCGGCTGCGACCGGGACTTTTACGCGGCTTACGATGCGACGTGGCCCCGGGACCCGGGGTATGGGGTGCGCAAGGACCTGTACAACCTGTACCACCTGCTGAACCACTTCAATCTGTTTGGTGGGGGCTATGCGGGTCAGTCGGAGCGGTTGGCACGGCGGCTACTGGCGGAGGTTCGGGGGTAAGAACAAGCACCCCCCTGACCTCCCCCGCCCGAGTCTCCCGCAGCACCTCCCACCCCGCCGGCAATCCCGGCGCCGACGCATCCGACTCATATTCCAGATACACCCGCGCACCCGGTCGCAATAGCCCAGGGCGCTCCAGAGCCTCGATGGACTCCACCAGCAGCCCCGTGCGATAGGGCGGATCCAGAAACACCAGATCAAACCCCTCATCGCACTGCCTGAGATACCCCAGCCCATCCCGGGCCTGCACCTCGATCTGCTGAGCGCCCAAGGCCGCCACCTGCTCACGCAGATGCCCCGCCAACCGGGCATCACGCTCCACCATCACCACCCGCGCGGCCCCGCGCGAGGCCGCTTCAAACCCCAGGGCCCCGGAGCCGGCGAACAGATCCAGGCATCGGGCCCCAGGCATGATCGGTTGCAGCCAGTTGAACAGGGTCTCGCGCACCCGATCCGGCGTGGGCCTCAGGCCCGGCGCATGGGGCACCGGCAAGCGACGGCTGCGCCAGGCCCCGCCGATGATCCGCAGCCGCCCGGGGGCGCCCCGGCGCGGCGCGCCCCTCAACCCTCGCCTCCGACGATCACCGTCACCATCCGATCAGGGTCCACGCGGCGCGCAAAGGCCTCGTTCACCTGCTCCGGGGTCAGGGCCTCCACCTTGTCCGTGAAGGTGTCCAGAAAATCCAGGGGCAGATCATAAAAGCCCATCATGGCCACGTGATCCAGGATCCCGGAATTGCTGGCCGTGCGCAGCGGGAAGCCTCCCACGATATTGCGCACGCTGGCGTTCAACTCATCATTGTCCAGCCCCTCGGCCACGAAGTCCTCCAGGGTGGCGCGCATCACGCCGATGGCCTCGTCCGCCTGGCTCACCTGGGTCTGCACCCCCATGATGAAGGGTCCGTCCTGGGACATGGGCGAGAAATAGCTGAACACGCTATAGGCCAGCCCCCGCTGGGTGCGCACCTCATCCATCAGACGGGAGGTGAACCCGCTACCGCCCAGGCGGTGGTTGCCCACATACAGGGGGAAGTAATCCTCATCCCCCCGGGCCATCCCGGGCTGCCCCATGAACACATGTACCTGTTCGGAAGGGAAGGACACCCGCACCGTCTCGGCGGACTCCAGGGCCGCCACCTCCGGCAGGGCCGGTGCCGGCTCCCCCTCAGGCAGGGCCGCGGCCACCCGCTCGGCCACCGCCTCGGCCTGCTCCCGATCCAGGCCACCGACCAGGGCCAGCACACCGTTTCGGGCCACATAATAGCGTTCGTGGAAGGCCTTCAGATCGTCGGTGGTGACGGATTCCAGGCCCTCCCGCGTGCCAATGGGCATGCGCGCATAGGGATGATCGCCGTACACCGCTTCATAGAAGGTGCGCCGGGCGATCGCCCCCGGGTTCTGCTCCTGGGCCTGCAGGGCCACCCGGGCCTGGCGCCGTGCCCGGTCCAGCGCGCGCTGCTCGAAATGAGGCTGGCTCACCGTGGTCACAAAGGTCTCCACCGCCGTCTCCATCCAGTCCGCCTCGGTGAGGGTGCGCAGGGAGGCCATGGCCATGTCCCGCTGCGAGTCGCTGCTGAACTGGGCCCCCACGCCCTCAAAGCGCTCGGCGATGGCATCCGCATCCCAGTCGCCAGCCCCATCGGAGAGCAGGGTATTGGTCAGCCGCGCCAATCCGGGCTGATCGCCGTCCCGGGCACTGCCGCCATTGAAGACCAGTCGCATGTCCACCATGGGCAGGGCGGGGGCCGGCACGAAATACACCTTGAGCCCGTTATCGGTCTCCCAGTGCTGGATGTCATCCTCCCCCGCCCCGGCGCCTGCCGGCAGCCCAAACACCAGCACCAGAGCCAACACCATCCCCTTCCACCTGTGGGAGCGGCCCTCGGCCGCGAAGATCGAAGCCCCCTCACCCTCCAGTGCCCCCCTCTTCGCGGCGAAAGCGCCGCTCCCACACTCAACCCCATCCACTTCAACCTCCCAAGCCAATGCCCCCCTCCCGTGGGAGCGGCCCTTGGCCGCGAAAATCGAAGCCACAGTCGGTTTGCCCTTCACCATCCACAATCCAGTCATCATCAACCCCCTCACCGCAGGTGCCCTTCAAAGTTGCTCGGCGGATCATCCGGATCGATGGGCTGTGGGTCCAGCCAGGCCACCGTACGTTGATCCGGATCGAAATAGCGTCGTGCCACCTCCTGCACCTGCTCAGCCGTGACCGCGCGCACCCGCTCAGCGAAGCGCTCGCCCTCTTCCCAGGACAACCCCACGCTTTCGAGCATGCCCAGTTGCATGGCCTGCCCCTGGATGGAATCCCGGCGATACACATCCCGCGCCACCACCTGGGCCTTCACCCGCTCCAGTTCCGACGCACTGACGGGTTCGTCCTTGAGCCGTTCCAGGGCCTCAATCAGGGCCTGCTCCACCTCGTCCCGATCCGCATCGGAAGAGGGCGTGGCGCTTACCATGAACAGGTTGTCCAGACGCGAAAACGGCGTGTAACTCACCCTGGCGGAGGCCACCAACTCCCGCTCCCGTTCCAGTTCCCGGGGGATGCGGGCACTTTCGCCGCCGTCGAGCACGCCGGAAGCCACCAGTAGGGCATAAGGCTCCCAGGATGCCTCGGCGGTGAGCAGCACCGGCACCTTGTAGCCCATGAGCAGCTGCGGCACCCGTGCCGGTGCCTTGACGGTGATGCGCCGCTCACCCAGCTGGCGGGCCTCGGTGCGGGATTTCACCTGGGGCAACGCCTGGGCGGGGATATCGCCGAAATGGGCCTTGGCCATCTCATGCACGTGATCCGGGTCCACGTCCCCCACCACCACCAGGAGGGCATTGTTGGGGGCATACCAGCGCTCGTACCAGTCGCGCATATCCGCCACGGTGTATTCGTCGATATCCACCATCCAGCCGATCACCGGCATGCCATAGGGGCTGTTGAGCCAGGCGGTGGCATTGAAATGCTCCCGGGTGAGGGCATTGGGGTTGTCCTCGGTACGCAGGCGGCGCTCCTCGCGCACCACCCGCATCTCCTGGACGAACGCATCCTCGGGGAGGGTCAGGTTCTGCATGCGGTCCGCCTCCAGTTCCAGGGCCCGGTCCAGATGCCGGGCGGCCAGTTGCTGGAAGTAGGCCGTGTAATCGCGGCTGGTAAAGGCATTCTCCCGGCCCCCCAACTCGGCGATGATGCGTGAGAACTCTCCCGCCGGATGGGCCTCCGTGCCCTTGAACATCATGTGCTCCAGGGCATGGGAGACCCCGGTGATGCCCCCATGCTCATGGCTTGCACCCACCCGATACCACACCATGGACGACACCACGGGCGCCCGGGTGTCGGGGCGCACCAGCACCTTCATGCCGTTGTCCAGTTCATATTCAAAGACGTCGCTCCCCGACCCGGCCAGCGCAGGGCCGGTGCCGAACAGGAGCAATGCAAGGCAAAGCAGCAGGGCTTTCTGTTTCATTTCGGCGGACGTTCCTCAGTGGTAGGATGTGGCAACTTGATCACCGTAGACCTTCTCAACCCATGTTCGGTTTCAGAAAGAAGAAAAAGCCCGAGGAGCCCACCCAGGCCCCCAAGCCTTCCGAGGCCCCCAAGACCTCGGAAGACAACGCGACCTTCGAGGCTCTGGAGATCATTGAGGCCCCCGAGGGTATCAGGTCTCCCAGGCGGGACAAGGCCGGCCCTGCGCCCAAGGATGCGCCCAGGGACGCCCCCAAGGTCCAACCACCCCAGCCCCCGAAGGCACCCGAGCCCAAGCCCGCGGAAGCCAAGGCCCCGGCCCCCCCGGCGGCCGACAAACCGTGGGAGCAGCCCTCGGCCGCGAAGCCAGAACCCGACAAGGCACCCGAGCCCAAGCCCGCGGAAGCCAAGGCCCCGGCCCCCCCGGCGGCCGACAAACCGTGGGAGCAGCCCTCGGCCGCGAAGCCAGAACCCGACAAGACCCCTGCCGACCAGGAAGCCCCCCCCGCCAGCAAGGCCGGCCTCTTCTCCCGCCTGCGCAAGGGCCTGTCCAAGACCTCCTCCACCCTCACCGATGGCATGGCCGGTCTGGTCATGGGCAAGAAGGCCATCGACGATGAACTGCTGGAAGAGCTGGAAACCCGCCTGCTGATGGCCGATGTGGGCATCGAGGCCACCGAGGAGATCCTGGACAACCTGACCTCCCGTGTCGCCCGCAAGGAGCTCAAGGACGCCGAGGCCCTGGTCAAGGCCCTGGAAGCCGCCATGGTAGATGTGCTCCAACCCGTGCAGGAACCCCTGCAGATCGACCGTGATCACAAGCCCTACGTCATCCTGGTGCTGGGCATCAACGGCTCGGGCAAGACCACCACCATCGGCAAGCTCACCCACCGCCTGCGGTCCCAGGGCCTGTCGGTGATGCTGGCCGCGGGCGACACCTTCCGCGCCGCCGCCGTGGAGCAGCTACAGACCTGGGGTGAACGCAACCAGGCCCCGGTGATCTCCCAGGGCAAGGGCGCCGACTCCGCCTCGGTGATCTACGATGGCCTGCAGGCCGCCAAGGCCCGCGGCATGGACGTGCTCATCGCCGACACCGCCGGCCGTCTGCACACCCAGAGCAATCTCATGGACGAACTCAAGAAGGTCAAACGGGTGATACAGCGCCTGGAGCCGGAAGCCCCTCACGAAATCCTCCTGGTGGTGGATGGCGGCACCGGCCAGAACGCCCTCAACCAGGCCCAGGACTTCGACCTGGCCATGGGCGTGACCGGCATTGCCGTCACCAAGCTGGACGGCACCGCCAAGGGCGGCATCCTGTTTGCCATGGCCCAGAAGGTGGGCATCCCGGTGCGCTTCATCGGCGTGGGGGAGAGCATCGAGGACCTGCGCGAGTTCGACGCCAAGGACTTTGCCCGGGCACTGCTGTCGGATGGCGCTCAAAAGGAGTGACGGCGCCCCTCGCGCCATCCCCAATCCATGATCCACCTGAAAAACGTCACCAAGCGCTATCCCACCGGCCATGAGGCCCTGTCCCGCATCAATCTCAAGCTGGACAAGGGCGCCATGGCCTTTCTCACTGGCCACTCCGGCGCCGGCAAGAGCACCCTGCTCAAGCTGATCGCCCTGATCGAGCGGCCCACCCGCGGCCGACTGATCGTCAACGATCAGGACCTGGCGGGGATGGCCCCCCGGCAAGTCCCTTACTTTCGCCGCCAGATCGGCATCATCTTCCAGGATCACCACCTGCTGCACGATCGCAGCGTCTTCGACAATGTGGCCCTGCCCCTGGTCATCCAGGGCTACCGACAACACGAGATCGCCCGTCGCGCCCGGGCCGCCCTGGACCGGGTGGGCCTGCTGCACAAGGAAGGCGCCGCCCCCATCACCCTCTCCAGTGGAGAGCAACAGCGGGTGGGCATCGCCCGGGCCGTGGTGCACAAACCGGCCATCCTGCTGGCCGACGAACCCACCGGCAATCTGGACCCGGAACTGTCCCGGGAGATCATGGAGCTGTTCATCCGCTTCAATCAGGTAGGCACCACCGTGATGATCGCCAGCCACGATCTGGAACTCATCTCCAGTCTGGGCAAGCCCATGGTGCGGCTGCACGAGGGGCATCTGCAGCGCGAACGTGCGCCGGAGTCCGCATGAGATCGCGCCGTCGCCTCAGCCAGCCCACCATGCACGCCCGCTTCCAGGCCTATGGCGTCAATCATCTGCGGGCCCTGGTGCTGAGTCTGGGCAAGCTTTATCGGGCACCGTTTTCCAGCGTACTCACCCTGCTGGTGATTGCCATCGCACTCACCCTGCCCAGCCTCCTCTATCTCATCCTGGGTAACCTGCAACAGGTCACGCCCCAGTGGGACCGCACGGCGCAGATCTCCGTCTTTCTGGAAGCCTCCGTGACGGATGACCAGGTTCCTGCCCTGGCCGGCCGCCTGGCGCAACGATCCGACGTGGCCGCAGCCGAAGGGATCACCCGCGAGCAGGCCCTGGAGGAATTCCGCACCCATTCCGGGTTTGGCGACGCCGTGGACGCCCTGGGGGAAAACCCGTTACCGGCCGTCATCCTGGTCACTCCGGCCCTGAACACCCAGTCGCCAAACGACCTGGAAGCCCTGGTGGCCTCCCTCAACCAACTCCCCGAGGTGGAAAGTGCCGACATGGACATGCAATGGGTGCAACGCCTGTACGCCATCATGGACACCCTGGAGCGCACCACCGAGATTCTGGCGCTGCTGTTGGGTCTCGGGGTCATTCTGGTGGTGGGTAATACCATTCGCCTGGATATCCAGAACCGGCGCGAGGAGATCGAGGTGGCTAAACTGGTGGGCGCCACCGATGCCTTCATTCGCCGTCCGTTCCTGTACGGCGGCTTCTGGCTGGGCCTGGGCGGCGCCCTCACCGCCCTGCTCATTGTGACCCTCACCCGCATCCTCCTGGCCCACCCGGTCCAGGACCTGGCCGCCCTCTACGGCGGCCAGTTCGGCATCCAGGGCCTCACCGCCACCGACAGCCTCACCCTCCTGGCCACCGGCGCCACCCTCGGTCTGGCCGGCTCCTGGGTCACCGTAGGCCGCCACCTGCGGGACATCGAGCCATCCTAGAGCGAAAAGGGCGGGAAAAGGGGACGGACACCTTTTCCGCGCGCCAGCGGCGCGCTCAGAAAAGGTGTCCGTCCCCTTTTCGCTCTTTTTGCTCCGAGGGTTGAATATTAGAAAATAATAATTCGATAATGAACGCTTGGGCGCACAGAGGGAGGCGACCCAGCCCCTGCCTGGTGCCGCCCGCATCGGGAGGCCGCTGGATCAGCACCTGATCCAGCGGCACAACTCAAGTGAATGCATTTTGGGAGTGATCTGATGAAACAAACCCTGTTTCAGGAAAAGTACCCGGTTTTCTACTTTGAAGTGAACAAGTCCGAGACCACGTTTCAGTCGGTCCCGGAGATCCTGGCCTATTTCAAGGAAAAGGTGGACGCACACCCGGTAGCCCAATACATCGGGGAATTCGACCACTACAGTCACACCAAGCAATTCGAGGACGGGGAGATTGCCCCCGAGATACTGGACGCCCAGCACATCCTGTTCTGCTTTGGCGTCAAGCTCCCCACCCCCCGCGCCATGGCCGTTCGCCCCCGATCCATCGGCGTATGTGAGATGGCGGATCGTTTCGTCATCGATTTCCTTGAGGCCCCCATGCCATTGGCCAACAACGCCATGGAGGAATGGACCAAGGCAGTCTGCAACAAATAATCCCAAAAACGCAAAAACGGGGACAGATTTATTTTTTGCACTGCAACAACTCACCATTGACCTGGTCGGCCTGCCCATTTTTGCCCAGGAACTCCACACCCCCTTAGCACTCCAACGGCTAGACTGCTAAAATCACGGTATTCCGGTAGGAATGGGGAGGACGCCAACAATGAACACCGCGCTAGTCGCCACGAAAGACAACCTGGCCGTACCGGTCGGCAACCTGGAGAGCTACGTCCAGGCGGTCAACCAATTGCCCGTGCTGGAGGCCGAAGATGAAAAGGCCCTGGCCCGTCGCCTGCGCGACCACCAGGACCTGGAGGCCGCCCGCACACTGGTCATGCACAACCTGAGGTTTGTGGTGCATATCGCCCGCGGGTATTCCGGCTACGGGCTGGGCCTGGGGGACCTCATCCAGGAGGGCAATATCGGCCTGATGAAGGCGGTCAAGCGCTTTGATCCGGAGATGAACGTCCGGCTGATCTCCTTCGCTGTCCACTGGATCCGGGCCGAGATCCACGAATTCGTGCTGCGCAACTGGCGTATCGTCAAGGTGGCCACCACCAAGGCTCAGCGCAAGCTGTTCTTCAACCTGCGCAGCGCCAAGCAGCGCCTGGGCTGGTTCAATCAGGATGAAGTGGAGACCGTGGCCCGGGACCTGGGCGTCACCCCGCGCGAAGTCATGGAGATGGAATCGCGCATGGCCGGTCAGGACATGAGTTTCGACCCGGAACCCCAGGATGACGACACCCACTACCTGCCCCCCTCCGCGTCCCTGACCGACCACAACGACGACCCGGCCCAGGCCCTGGAACGCAGCGACTGGGACAGCTACCATCACGCCCGCCTGCAACAGGCGCTTGAGACCCTGGACGATCGCAGCCGCCAGATCCTTGCCCGCCGCTGGCTGGCCGAGGACAAGGCCACACTGCACGAACTGGCCGCCGAATACAGCGTCTCCGCCGAGCGCATCCGGCAACTGGAAAACAACGCCATCGGCAAGCTACGCAAGGCAATGACGGCGTAAAGGAAGCAAAAAGCAAAAAGGGGACAGACACCTTTTCCGCGCGCCAGCGGCGCGCTCGGAAAAGGTGTCTGTCCCCTTTTTGCGCCCTACCCCAGCAGGATCACCGAGAAAAAGCTCAGCCAGGCCAGGATGACCAGCGCCACTACAAAGGTCATGGCGCCGTTGTCGAAACTGAACATGGGGTGCCTGAGCACTGGCAGGCGGCGGGCTGCGGCGGCCCATTCCGATAATTTGCTGATCATCGCTTATCCTCCTCCCGGGGCTCCCGGGATACGGGATCCCGACGTGGGATCCGGGGGTCATCGTCGTCCATGAGGATCCGATGAGCCGGACCCTCCATATCGTCATATTGCCCGGCACGCACCGTCCACAGAAACGCCGCCAGGATCACTGCCATGAAGATGATCCCCAGAGGGATCAGCAGATACAGGATGTTCATGTGCCGTCACTCCCGCCCGTCAGACGCTGGTCACGCAACCTCAGGGCATTGACCACCACCAGCAGCGAACTCAGGGACATCCCCAGCGCCGCGATCCAGGGTGTAATCAGGCCCAGGGCCGCCACGGGTAATGCGATGGAATTGTAGCCAATGGCCCAACCGATGTTCTGACGGATCACTCGCGCTGTTTCCCGGGCCTTGTCCAGACCCGCCGGCAGTACCGCCAGTTGATCCCGGTAGAGGATCATGTCGGCGCTGGCCTGAGCCAATTGTGTGCCTCCGGCCATGGCCAGGGATACCGTGGCCCGGGAGAGTATCGGGGCATCGTTCACCCCATCGCCCACCATGGCCACCCGGGCGCCTTGCGCCTCCAGGGCTTCAAGGGCCTCCAGCTTGTCGGCGGGGGTGAGGCCGCCCCGGGCATCATCGATGCCCAGCCCCCGGGCCAGGCGGCTCACGGTGGCCGGGTCATCACCCGAGAAGACATGCAGACTCAGGCCGCGTTCCCTCAGTGCCTGCACCGTCGACAAGGCATCCGATCGAAGGCGGTCCTCCAGGGTGAACAGGGCCAGCGGGCCGGTCTCGTCACCCAGGGCGACGACAGTACCATGTTGAGTATGTTGCCGGGCCACTTCGAGAAGGTGGCTGCCTGCCTCGCCGCCAATCAGTTCGGCCACAAACCGGGGACTGCCGAGGCGCACCCGCTTACCCTTAACGCTCATGCATCGCGGTAGTGAATCCCCCCAATGATTAAAGATACGCTTCAGGCCCCTCTCCCCTGCGGGGAGAGGGGTTGGGGTGAGGGGCGAGGATTGGCACAGTGCCTGCCCCCTCCCCCTCATCCCCAGCCCTTCTCCCCCGAGGGGGAGAAGGGAGTGCCTGTAGCTGAACCTTGGTTCTTTCACGTTAACCCAGCCCTCGACACCCAGGCCCGGGAAGGTCCGGGGCCCGTCATCGTCCGGTGCCTCCCCTTTTGCGGCCGAGGGCCGCTCCCACATGCCATCCCCATCAGCACCGGCCTCCGGGGCCAGAACTCCGCCCCCGTGGGAGCGGCCCCCGGCCGCGAATGTCGAAGCCTCACAAGCCCAGGCATTCACCTCATCCTCCGCCGCCTCCAGCAAAGCCCGGGCCACCGGATGCCCCGAGCCCACCTCCAGCACCGCTGCCATTTTCAGACAGGCGCGGCGATCCATCGCCCCCAACAACACCACCTCCCGAAGACTCGACCGCCCCTCCGTCAGGGTGCCTGTCTTGTCGAACACCATGTCGGTCACGCTGGCCAGCCCCTCCAGGGCCTCACCTCGGGCCGTCAGCAGGCCGCGCCCGGTCAAGGCCCCGGTGGCCGCCGTGATCGCCGCGGGTGTGGCCAGGGCCAGGGCGCAGGGGCAACTCACCACCAGCATGGCCACCATCACCCAGAAGGCCCGGGCCGGATCAATCCACCACCAAGCCAACCCCACCAGCGCCGTGAGCACCAGCACGGCCCCCACGAACCACCCGGTACCCCGTTCCGCCAGCACCGCCAGACGCGGCTTCTGGGTCTGCGCACGGTCCAGCAGACGCTGAATGGCCGAAAGCACCGTATCGGCGCCCACCCGTTCCACCTGCATCACCAGGGGGCTCTCCACATTCATCGTCCCCCCGGTCAAACGATCACCGCGCCCCCGCGCCCGGGGCATACTCTCCCCCGTCAGCAGCGACTCATCCACGCTGGAGCGTCCGGATTCCACCGTACCGTCCGCGGGGACCGCCTCTCCTGGGCGAACACGCACTCGATCCCCTGGAGAGAGTTCGGTCACCGACACTTGCTCCTCACCCGCCTCGGTCAACCGTGTGGCCGCCGCGGGCAACAACCGCCCAAGCGCCTCCGTGGCCTGCCCCGCCCGCTGACGCGCCGACATCTCCAGATACCGCCCGGTGAGCAGGAAGAAGACAAACATGGTCACCGACTCGAAATACACATGCTCATGACTCCCGGTGACGGTGGCCCAGACGCTGGCCAGATAGGTGGAACCGATGGCCAGGGCCACCGGCACATCCATCCCCAGCCGACGCCGACGCACATCCCGCCAGGCCGAGGTAAAGAAACCGGCGCCCGCATACACCACCACCGGCGTGGCGATGAACAGGGCCACCCAGCGCAGGAAGCGCATCATGCCTTCCTGCCCAGGGACATCGTGCCCCAGCCACAGGGCCACGGCGATCATCATCACCTGCATCATGCCCAGCCCGGCCACCGCCAGGCGCCTCAGGGCACGGTCCCGCTCCCGTTTGAACGAGGCCTCCTGACGCCCCGGATCAAAGGGATGGGCCCGATAGCCGATCTCATGGACGGCCTGGAGGATCCGGCTCAGCTGAACCCGGCTGGCATCCCAGCGCACCCGGGCCCGATGCGTGGAATAGTTCACCGAGAAATCCAGCACCCCCGGCAAGGCCTTCACATGGCGCTCACTCAACCACACACACGCAGCACAGGTGATGCCCTCCAGCATCAGCGAGGCCTCGCGCACATCCCCCTCAGCCACATGCACGAAGCCGCGCTGTACCTGCTCGGTATCGTATAGATCCAGACCTGCCAGGGGCGCCAGCGGGTCTGGTGGGCCATCGGGGGTCTCGGTGCGGTGCCGGTAATAGTCCTCCAGACCGGCCTCGACAATGGCTCCCGCCACCGCCAGACAGCCCGGGCAACAAAAGGCCCGCTCCTCCCCCAGTACCTCCCGGCGAAAATCGCTGCCCTCGGGCACTGGCAAACCGCAGTGATAACAAGACTCCCGGGTCACCCTTCCCTCACGGAGGTGACACCACGCTGTTCGTGGAGATCCTCACCACGGTATACCTGCAGCAATAGATCCCAGCGCCCCGGGGCTGGGAAGCGCAACTGCGTCTGGTACAGACCCGGCCCCACCTCACGCATCTCGAACACCTGATCCATGCGCTCATCGGACGGTCGCAGGAACTCACCCACCACCCGCGCCCGGGTGACCGGGTCGCCGTCCCGGTCGGTGACCTGCACCTGAAAGGTATTGGCACGATCCATACGGGGCGCCTCCAGCCATCCCTGATGCACCTGCCAGCCCCGCTGGGCCTGCACCTGGGCCTGCTGCATGTACTCCTGGGCCAGGGCCTGATTCTTGTGAGAGATGTGCACGGCCGTACCCGGGAAGAAGGAGGTCACCTGCTCGGCGCCACTGCGTGGCTCCGGCAGCAGACGCCCCACAAGATGGCTGGGCATGCCCTGATGAGCCACGGTCACCAGGATGCCGTTGACCGTGGCAATGACGATAAAGAACCCGATGATGGCAGCCGGCGCCCAGTGCACCCGCAGTCTGCCCGCCTTCTCCCCCCGCCCCTTCTGGGCCTCGATCTGGTTCATGATGATGCCCAGGCCGTAAGGGGTGATCACGTAGAAGGCCAGATGGATGGCAAACACATCCGCCCCGGGCCAGAAGACCACGGCGATGGGGATGAACACCAGCAGGGTGAACACCAGCACCGTCAGCGACGTTTGGTAAGCCCGCAGACGAGTGAAGCGATAGAGCACAAAGAACAGGACGATGCCGGCGAGGACGCCCAGGCTGAGGGTGAGGACTAAAGGATCCATGATGTTGTTGACCTGCTGAAAGTAGGTATCAATTCAGACACAACGCCCGCCTCCCCCCTCATCCCCGGCCCTTCTCCCCCAAGGGGAGAAGGGAGTTGATAGCCCCTCCTCCCCCTTTGGTCGGGAAGCTGATAGCCCCTCCTCCCCTTTGGTCGGGAAGTTGATAGCCCCTCTCCCGCTGGCGGGAGAGGGGTTGGGGTGAGGGGAAACACGCGCCCCTCACCTCAAAATAAACTGCGACTCCACCCGCACCACCGCCATCCCCTCCGGCTCCACCGGCACCAGCTCGAACATCAGATCCTGCTGCCGCGGCGCCCCCGCGGGCGCATCCTGACGCACCCGCGCCAGCAACGTGGTGCGCTGCTCCGGCATCAGGCTGAGGCGCTCGATGCGCCCCGTATCCAGCTCCGCGCCATCCAGCCCGCTCAGCCTCAGCTCCAGCACCACCGGTTGCTGGGACTTATTGTGCACCTTGATCTCATAGCTGTTCTGAATGGAGCCATCCGAGAGCTGCACGAACAAGGGCTGGCGCACCTGGCTCACCGAGGCATCCAGGGGTGTCTGGTGGGCGATGCCCCACACCAGCAATACAATGATCAACACCAGGGGCGCTGCATACCCCAGGGTCTTGGGCTTGAAGTACCGCGTGCGCCGACCCTCCAGGGCATTCTCCGAAGTGTAGCGCACCAGCCCCCGGGGCCATTTCAGGCCATCCATCACCGTATCGCAGGCATCCACGCACAGAGCACAGTGGATGCACTGGTACTGCAGCCCGTGGCGGATATCGATACCCACCGGGCACACCTGCACGCAATAACCACAATCGATGCAGTCGCCAACGCCCCTGGCCTGACGCGCCTCGCGGGTGCGCAGCCCCCGCATCGGTTTGGCCCGGCCCTGGGTGCCCTCCCCGCGGGCGGCGTCATAAGACACGATCAGGGTATCCCGATCAAACATCACGCTTTGAAAGCGGGCATACGGGCACATGTAGGTGCACACCTGCTCACGCAGCAAACCGGCCAGCAGGTAGGTGGTGAGGGTGAGCAACCCGGTGGTGGCATAGGCGGCAAAGGCCGCCTGACCGGTGAAGAAGGCCACGACCAGGTCCGGTGCATTGGCCCAGTACAAGGTAAAAGTCAGCCCGGTGGCGAAGGCCACTGCCAGCCATAGCGCATGGGTGATCCCCTTGAGCACCAGGGGCCGGCCCCCCCCCTGGCGGTCCAGCCGCATCCGGGCCGCCCGATCCCCTTGCACCCAACGCTCGATGAGCATGAACACATCGGTCCACAGGGTCTGAAAGCAGAAATAGCCACAGAACACCCGTCCGGCAATGCCGGTTACCAGGAACAGCAGCAGGGCCAGGATGATCAGCACCGCCGCCAGCCAGAAAATATCCTGCGGGTGCACCAACAGGTCGAAGAGGTAGAAACGCCGCCCGGGGATGTCGAACAGCACGGCCTGATTGGCAGCATGCTGACGATCCCAGCGCACCCAGGGGAGCAGGAAATACACCCCGTAGGCCAGGGCAAGCACGCCCCATTTAAGGTTGCGGAAGCGCCCCCGGACAGTCCGGGGGTAGACGGGAATCCGGGCCTGGTACTGACTATCGGCCATGTGCGCTACTGGCCACCCCCGAACTGGTGAACATAAGTGGCCAGTACCTTGATCTCGGCATCGGAGAGACGATCACCAAAGGCCGGCATCTCCCGCTGCACACCATCATGTACCAACTGGCTGATCAAGGCGCGACGGGCGGCGTCATCTTCGGCGCCTGCCACGTCGATATTCGACCAGATATCGTTGGTGAGATCCGGGGCCCCTTGCGATCGCAAACCCGTGCCATCAGGTCGATGACAGGTATAACAGCCCCCTTCGCGGCCCTGGAAGATTTCCTCTCCCCGGGCAATCCGTTCAGCATCCCCTTCGTAACCCGCCAGGCTCAGCACATAGGCCGCCACGGCGTCCCGTTGCTGTGCGTCCAGCGCATCCCGAAAATCGGGCATGTAACCCAACCGACCTTGAGTGATGGTTCCGGCGATGGTTTCCACCTCACCGCCCCAGTGCCAGTTATCATCCGCCAGGTTGGGATAGACCCCCATGAGCCCTGCGCCGCCAGTCTGATGGCAGGCAGCGCAGAAGTCACCGAACATCCCCTGGCCATAGGAGTTCACAAAGGCCAGCTTGTCGGTATTGCCGAGCACGTCATCCAGGGTGCTGTCGTCAATCACCCGCAAGAACTCCTGCTGACGCTGTGCGGCATCGCTGTTTTGCATCTCGCGCACCAGCAGGGCACGGCTGTTCCAGTGGGTGCTGCGCTCCTCACCGTCCACTTCGAAGGTCACCCTGCTCAGCCCCTTGGTGAAGGTATCGGCCACCGGCCAGGCGGGATAGAGCAGCCAGTAGATCAGGGAGAAGATCACCGTGGCGTAGAAGCCCCACAGCCACCATCGGGGCAGCGGGTTGTCGTACTCGCACAGATCCCCATCCCAGGTGTGACCTGTGGTCTTCACCTCCTGGCCGGAGGCGTCTTCAGGTCTTTGTCCGGATTCGCTCATGACCGGTCCTTCCTATCTTCGTCGCGCGCTTCGGACTTCTCATCGTCAAACGGTATGTAGCGATAGGACTCGAGACGCTCCGAACGGCTGCGACTGGAAAACAGATAAATGATGATGCCCACGAAGGTGCCGAAAAACAGCAGCAACGCCACGATCTTGCTGTTGCCCAGATCCGTGATCCAAAGCCAGAGCTCCGCCATCTCAACACCCCGTCATCGAAACTCGACGAAGTAACCCTCGTCGTACTCACTGAAATCCACCAGCGTACCCAGCATCTGCAGGTAGGCCACCACCGCATCCATCTCGGTGATGCGCGACGGATCGCCATCAAAATTGCCACGACGCGCCTGGGCTTCCAGATTTTCCCGGGCATCATCGATGTGCAACATGCGCGCTGTCTGTTCACCAAAGCGCTCCACGTTGGCCTGGTACTCCTCCTCGTTGACGGAATACGGCACGCCCACCTGACGCAATGAGCGCATGCGCTGCTCGATATCGTCATAAGCCAGGCCTCGACGGGCCAGCCATGGATACCCCGGCATGATGGACTCGGGCACCACCGACTTGGGCTCGATCAGGTGGCGCACATGCCACTCGTTGGAATATTTGCCGCCCACCCGGGCCAGGTCCGGACCGGTGCGTTTGGACCCCCACTGGAAGGGATGGTCATACATGGACTCGGCCGCCAGGGAATAATGCCCGTAGCGCAGCATCTCGTCCCGAAAGGGGCGCACCATCTGCGAATGGCAGTTGTAACACCCCTCGCGCACATAGATGTCCCGCCCCCGCTGTTCCAGCGGCGTGTAGGGGCGCACCCCATCCACCTCTTCCACCGTATCGTTGATGTAGAACAGGGGAACGATTTCCACCAGCCCGCCGATACTGATCACGACCAGGGTAAGGATGACCAGCAGGCCGGCATTGGTCTCGATGGTTTCATGCTTCATCTTCATGGCTGCTCATGGCTCCCTGATCAGGCCCTGGCCGAGGCTTCGGTGCCGCCGGCCACTTGCGCCTCCGCTGCCTTCTGGGCGCGGTACACGGGCATGACGGTCTTGTAGATGTTAAAGGCCATCAGCAACATCCCGGCCAGGAACAACCCGCCACCCAGGGCCCGCACCACGTAGGGCTGATGCAGGAACACCACCGTCTCGATGAAGGTGTAGGACAGGTTGCCGAACTCATCAAAGGCCCGCAGCATGAGCCCCTGTCCGATCCCCGCCACCCACATGGCCGTGATGTACAGCACGATGCCGATGGTGGCCAGGAAGAAGTGCACATACACCATACGGATGCTGTAGAGCTGGGTGTCCCACAGCCTCGGGATCAGGTGATACAGGGAGCCGAAGGTGATCATGGCCACCCAGCCCAGGGCCCCGGAATGCACGTGGCCCACCGTCCAGTCGGTGTAATGCGACAGCGCATTCACGCTCTTGAGGGACATCATCGGCCCCTCGAAGGTGGCCATGCCGTAGAAGGACAGGGAGGTGATCATGAACAGCATGATCGGGTCGGTGCGCAGCTTGTCCCACGCCCCGGAGAGGGTCATCACACCATTGATCATGCCACCCCAGGAGGGCAGCAGCAGCAGGATGGAGAAGGTGGCCGACAGGGTGGTCACCCAGTCCGGCAGGGCCGTCCAGTGCAGGTGGTGCGCCCCCACCCACATGTACAGAAACACCAGGGCCCAGAAATGCACAATGGACAGCCGGTACGAATAGATGGGCCTTCCCGCCTGCTTGGGCACGAAGTAATACATCATCCCCAGGAACGCGGCGGTCAGGAAGAAGCCCACGGCATTATGGCCGTACCACCACTGGGTCATGGCATCCTGAACCCCGGAGAACAGGGCATAGGATTCCAGACTGAACAGGCTCACCGGCACCGCCAGGTTATTGAAGATGTGCAGGAGGGCCGTGGCCAGGATGAAGGCCATGAAGAACCAGTTGGCCACATAGATATGCGGCTGGGTGCGGCGCAGCAGGGTCATCAGGTAGACCAGGAAATAGGCCACCCACACCACAGTGATGAGGATATCGATCTGCCAGGTGAACTCGGCATACTCCCGGCCCTGGGTAAAGCCCATCATGTAGGTGATCGCGCCCAGGAACACCGCCAGGTTCCACCCCCAGAAAGTGAACTCCGCCAGCCGCGAGCCGAAGAGCCGCGTCTGGCAGGTGCGCTGCACCACATAGTAGGAGGTGGCAAACAGGGCGTTACCACCAAATCCGAAGATCACAAGGGTGGTATGCACCGGCCGGAAGCGACCGAAGCTGATCTGGGCAATATCGAAGTTGAGGAAGGGAAACGCCAACTGTGAGGCGATATACACCCCCACGCCCATGCCCAGCACGCCCCAGACAATGGACATGATGGCAAACTTCTTGACGATGGCGTAGTTGTACTGCTCGGAGGGGGCAACCGGCGCACTCGACCGGCCTGCGTCTGCGGTACTGGACTGGGCCATGATCTGGTCTCTTATGATTCCCTTGGAAAAGGTATAGACCTTTCCGTGGAAAATTGCGACCGATCAAGGCCGCCGCTAAAGCCTGACTCTAATTCAAGGAATTGATTTATGCGAACAAGGGGAATTGATGGGGGCAGAACGTCTGTTAATGGGTAAAAAGGGGACATGTAAAAAGGGGACAGACCCCTTTTTACCTGAGTTCCAGCTCCCTTCTCCCCCCGGGGAGAAGGGCCGGGGATGAGGGGGAAGCGGCGGGCACCCACCTCACCCCGCCTGAATCGGAATCACCCCCTCCGGCAGCCCACTCGGTGCTGGCGCATCCGGCACCCAGGCGTGCCCGAACACCACCTCATAACTGGCCGGCAAAAGCCCCTCCTGCCGATATTCCTCATAAGCCGTCTCCAGCGCCCGCAACCGCCCCGGCGATGTCAACCCCCTGCCCCGCCCGGACAAGGCGTTGGTCGCCCCGATCGCCTTCAGATCCCGCATCAACCCCCGCACATCCGGATACGTCACCGTCATCCTCTCCACATCCATCACCGGATCGGCAAAACCGGCCCGCACCAGGGCATCGCCGATATCGTGCATATCCATGAAGGCATTCACATGGGCACAACCGTCCACCGCCTCCCAGGCGCGGCGCAACTCCACCAGGGTATCCGGCCCCAAGGTGGTGAACATCAACAGCCCCTGGGGCGCCAAAACCCGCCGGAACTCCGCCAGCGCCCGGTCCAGATCATTGCACCACTGCACCGTCAGGCTGGAAAAGATCAGATCAAAGCTGGCCTCGGCAAAGGGCAGCGATTCCACATCGGCACAGACCAACCCCGGCTTGCGCCACCAACCCGCCCCCCTGGCCGTGGCCCGCAGCATGGCAGGCGACAGATCCAGGGCCACCACCCGGCCACCCCGGTACATCCGTCGCAGGCCGCGTGCCCCCTGCCCGGTGCCCGCCCCGGCATCCAGCACGCGTGCCGGATCCAGCTTCACCCACTGCAAACGCTCCAGTAGCCGCGAACACACCTCCCGTTGCAACACCGCCGCCTCATCATACGAGGCCGCCGCCTGGTCAAAGGTGGCACGCACCCGCCGTTTGTCCAGGCGATAGGAGGAAGCATCAGTCATGCAAAAGGCTCCGCAGGGTCTCTTCAAAAGCATCAGGTCGGGACAGGAACGGCGCATGCCCGGCCCGCTCGATCACCGGGGTCTTCATGTCGGGCCGCAAAGCTCGCAGCGACTCACCCACGCCCGGCGGCACCAGGGTGTCATATTCGCCCAGGATGGCATGCACCGGGCAATCCAGGGCCGCCAGTTCATCGCGCAGATCCAGATGACGCAACCACACCAGCCCCTCATGCAGGGCCTGCTCCGCCGGCGGGCTGTCCAGCAACCGGGCGCGCAGTCCACGCAAGGTATCCTGAGCATTATCCAGGCCATGAAACTGCAAGGCCAGAAAGCGGTTCAGCGTGGTGCGATAGTTGGCTGCCAACCCCTGGGCAAAGGCATCCAGCACCGGCACGCGCATGGCATGGGGCCAGTCAGGCCCCTGAACAAAGCGCGGTGTACCGGCCACCAGGATCACCTTTCCCACACGACCGGGGTGCCGCGTCGCGGCGCGAATGGCCACCAGGGCACCCAGGGACCAGCCGACGAGGGTCAGGGCATCGGACTCGGGAGAATCCGCCTGAGGGATGCTCGACGTGTCCACCAGCCGATCGGCCGCATCATCCAGTTCTCCCAGCCCCCCCTCCCCGGCCAGCCGCCCATGCCCGGGCAAATCGACCGCCAGCACCCTCGCCTCATCCCGCAACGCCGGGATCAAGTCGTCCCAAACGCCTGCGTTGAGGCCCCAGCCATGGATCAACATCAATTTCTTTTTCATATCAGCGATCTATGTGTGTAAAAAGGGGACAGACCCCTTTTCAAGCGCGCCGCAGCGCGCGGAAAAGGGGTCTGTCCCCTTTTTACACACCCCCGTTCGCACTATGATCCCCCCACACTCAGATTGCCCACCGGATCCCGGCCGCAAGGATACCGCTTCATCATGATCGTCCAGATTATCCTGATCATCGCCGCCTACCTGATCGGCTCCCTCTCCACTGCCATCATCACCTGCAAGCTCCTGGGCCTGCCCGACCCGCGCACTCAAGGCTCGGGCAACCCCGGCGCCACCAACGTACTGCGCTCCGGCGGCAAAAAGGCGGCCATCATCACCCTCGTGGGCGATCTGCTCAAGGGGTTGTTGCCGGTACTGATTGCTCAAGCATTCGAACTATCGGGCCTTGCACTGGCACTGGTGGCCCTGGCCGCCTTCCTCGGACATCTATTCCCCGCCTACCACGGCTTCAAGGGCGGCAAGGGCGTGGCCACCGGACTGGGTGTCCTGCTGGGTCTGCACTGGGCAGTGGGCGTCGCCGCCCTGGTCACCTGGCTGCTCGCCGCCGGCATCAGCCGCATCTCCTCCATGGGCGCCCTGGTGGCCGCCACCCTGACCCCCATCTGGATCGCCCTCACTCTGGGTGACTTCTGGCTCACCATGACCGGCTGCGTGATGATGATCCTGCTGTACTGGCGTCATTGGGGCAATATTCAGCGGATCCTGGCAGGGACAGAGCCGAAGATTGGTGCTAAAGGACGCTAGAAAGGGGGCGAACCGTTAAAAAGGGGACAGACACCTTTTCTGAGCGCGCCGCTGGCGCGCGGAAAAGGTGTCTGTCCCCTTTTTAACGAACGGCGGCACCATGCCAACCGGAAAAGGGGTCTGTCCCCTTTTTTACAGGAAAAGGGGTCTGTCCCCATTTTTAGCCCAACGCCTCGATCGACCACCTTGCCCGGGCCTCGATCTCCAGCCCGGCCGACTCCCCCGCCGCCAGTCGCAGCGCCCCGGCCAGGGCGATCATGGCACCATTATCGGTGCAGAACTCGATGCGCGGATAGAACACCGCCCCGCCTTCGGCCTCGGCCATCGATGCCAATGCCGTGCGCAGCCGTCGGTTGGCACCCACGCCGCCGGCCACCACCAGACGACCCGCACCCGTCTCCCGCAATGCCCGCCGACACTTGATCATCAGCGTGTCCACCACCGCATCCTCGAAGGCCCGGGACACATCTGCCGCCAGGGCATCATCCGGGGGCGTATCCCGTAGCGTGGTCAAGGCATGCGTCTTCAGCCCCGAAAAACTGAAATCCAGCCCCGGCCGATCCGTCATGGGGCGCGGAAACCGGAACCGCCCCGCATCCCCCTGCTCGGCCAGCCGCGCCAGTGCCGGGCCGCCGGGGTAGCCCAGGCCCAGCAGCTTGGCCGTCTTGTCGAAGGCCTCGCCGGCGGCATCATCCAGGCTCTCCCCCAGGATGCGATACCGACCCACCGCCTGCACATCCACCAGCATGGTATGCCCACCGGACACCAGCAACGCCACAAACGGGAACTCAGGCGCCGGCTCCTCCAGCAACGGCGCCAGCAGATGCCCCTCCATGTGATGCACCCCCACCGCCGGCACGCCCCAGGCCCAGGCCAGACTGCGCCCCACCGAGGCCCCCACCAGCAGCGCCCCCAACAGCCCCGGACCGGCGGTGTAGGCCACCCCGTCCACGTCGGATGCACTCACTCCCGCCTCGTCCATCACCTGACGCAGCAACGGCAGCACCCGCTGCACATGATCCCGCGAGGCCAGCTCCGGCACCACGCCGCCATACTCGGCGTGCATGGCCACCTGGCTGTGCAGCGCGTGGGCCAAAAGGCCCCGACGGGTATGGAACAAGGCCACCCCCGTCTCGTCGCAGGAGGTCTCGATGCCCAGCACGCACAGGTCCCGGGCGGGGGCGGATTCGTCGGATAACATCATTTTATGGTTCAAGGCTTTGGATTTTGACGGGAAGGCCACTATAATGCTGGATTCTCCGCCGGAGGTGGAGAGGCTTTGCCCTGAACCCGATTCTGGAACCGAACAACGGTAATGTGACCCTATGCCTCATGTACGAGTAAAAGAGAACGAACCCTTCGAGGTGGCCCTGCGCCGCTTCAAGCGCACCTGCGAAAAGGCCGGTGTGCTGACGGAAGTCCGTCGCCGCGAGTTTTACGAAAAGCCGACCGAAGTGCGCAAGCGCAAGGCTGCTGCCGCGGTCAAGCGTCAGATGAAGCGTCTATCCAAGGAAATTGGTCGTCGCGAGCGCCTGTACTAAGGCCATCCGCACAGATTCCAACCCCGCCCCCCAGTCACGGGGGCGGGGTTCCATGACCCGGTCAATGCATCCCTCATAGGGCCTTGCCTCTGACCCTATCCCCGGTCGTGCGGTCGCCAACCGGCGGGCAGGTCGAGCACCGGCCCCGGTAACCGACACCCATGACCCAAACCGCCCCCCTCAAGACCCGCCTCAACGAAGACACCAAGGCTGCCATGCGCAGCGGCGACAAGGCCCGCCTGGGCACCCTGCGACTCATGCAGGCCGCCATCAAGCAACTGGAAGTGGACACCCGCAGCGACCTGGACGACACCCAGATTCTGGCCGCGCTGGACAAGATGGTGAAGCAGCGCCGCGAATCCATCAGCCAGTACCAGAACGCCAACCGGGAAGACCTGGCCGCCAAGGAACAGGCCGAACTGGAGATCATCCAGGCCTACCTGCCCCAACAACTCTCCGAAGACGAGATCCGCGACCACATCGAGGCCGCCATCTCCGAGACCGGCGCCGAATCCCCGCGCGACATGGGCAAGGTGATGGGGGTGCTCAAGCCCAAGCTGCAGGGGCGTGCGGACATGGGGGCCGTGAGTGGACTGGTGAAGGCAAGATTGTCCTGAGCAACCTGCCCTCCGCCCCCTCATCCCCAACCCTTCTCCCCAAAGGGGAGAAGGGAGCATACCCCCAACAAAGGGGGCAGCCCCCTTTCATAGCCCCTCTCCCGCCGAGGGAGAGGGGACAAGAATTGGCCACCCACGAAGGCGTGATTACGCCCCTCTCCCGCAGGCGGGAGAGGGGTTGGGGTGAGGGCCGGAAACCACCCCGCTTGACCCAGATCGTCATTCCACCCCGCATCCATATACTCATGCAGCCAACCCTTCGTATAATCGGAGGTTTAACCCCACTGCACTGAGAACTCATGAGCCAACTGAAAAACGATCGCTTCCTCCGGGCCCTGATGCGCCAACCGGTGGACACCACCCCCGTCTGGATCATGCGCCAGGCTGGCCGGTACCTGCCGGAATACCGCGAAACCCGCGCCCGCGCCGGTAGCTTCATGGACCTGTGCCAAAACCCGGAGCTGGCCTGCGAAGTCACCATGCAGCCGCTGGATCGCTTCCCCCTGGATGCCGCCATCCTGTTCTCCGACATCCTCACCATCCCCGACGCCATGGGGCTGGGCCTGTACTTCGCTGAGGGCGAAGGCCCGCGCTTCGAGCGCCCGGTGCAGGACGCCAAGGCCATCCGCGCCCTGGGCGTGCCCGACCCGGAAGACAAGCTGCGCTATGTGATGGACGCCGTACGCCTGATCCGCAAGGAACTGGACGGTCGCGTGCCGCTCATCGGCTTCTCCGGCAGCCCCTGGACCCTGGCCACCTACATGGTGGAAGGCAGCTCCTCCAAGGACTTCGCCCTCCTCAAGGGCATGATGTTCGATGACCCGGACACCCTGCACCACCTGCTGGGCGTGCTGGCCGACACCGTCATCGCCTACCTGAACGCCCAGATTGCCGCTGGCGCCCAGGCCGTGATGGTCTTCGATACCTGGGGCGGCGCCCTCAGCCCCGAGAACTATCGCAAGTTCTCCCTGCAGTACATGCAGCGCATCGTCGACGGCCTGACCCGCGAAGCCGACGGCCGCCGCGTGCCCGTGGTGCTGTTCACCAAGGGCGGCGCCCAGTGGCTGGAAGACATGGCCGACACCGGCTGCGACGCCCTGGGCCTGGATTGGACAGTGGAAATCAACGAAGCCCGCCAGCGCGTCGGCGACCGCGTGGCCTTGCAGGGCAACATGGACCCGTCCGTGCTGTATGCCTCCCCCGAAAAGGTCCGGGAAGAGACCAAGAAGATCCTGGCCGGCTTCGGCAAGGGCAGCGGCCACGTGTTCAACCTGGGCCACGGCATCCATCCGAAGATCAATCCCGAGCATGTTGCCGCCATGGTGGAAACGGTGCATGAGGAAGGTCGGAAGTACCACGACTGAGGCTTGATGGTTGAACGTTTGGGGCAGGGGCACCGCAAGCTCCGGCCGGGCGCTTCTCGAAGCGCCCCTACGGGTGTGGAGCCCCTCCCAAACCACCAAGGGTCGTCCACAAACCACGACCCCGTACGGATTATTCGCAAACCACGACCCCGTACGGGTCGTTCGCGAACGACCCGCGCGGCGGCCCCGATCTAGCCACCAGCCCCAAAACCGCACCGAGGGGCACCGCAAGCTCCGGCCGGGCGCTTCTCGAAGCGCCCCTACAGGTGTGGAGCCCCTACTCCGTTAGCAACCGCTCCACCTCCCTCACCCCTGCCCGCCGCATGGGACGCCCATCCACCGGGCTCGGTGGCGGCTGTCGGATGCCATCCACCGGGAACACCACCGCATCCACATCCACCCCCTCGGCACCAAACTCGATACACGGGTAAAACACATGCCCCTGCGCGCCCCGCAAACGCCGCTCGTCACTGCGCCAGGTCACCCCCCGATCCTGCAGATAGAAGATCACCTCCTCCACGCTGTCGGCGAACACATGCAGCGTGAGCTCATCCCGCCCATTCACGATCCCCGCCAGCACCGGACCCACCAGACGCGGGTTGAATGGCTCCAGCAATTGCATGGCCTGCACCGCCATCCGCCGCAGGTGCGTGAGCCGCTGCCGGGATTCGTCATCCTCGAATAACCGCTGACGCTCAAACACCGCTTCCTCGATCTCGGTGTTGCGCGGCAGGTTGCGGGTTTGACCCGCCCCCAGCCGATCGGCTGCCTTGCGCTTGGCCAGACGGTAATCCACCACACCCTCATCCAGGATGATGCGCGCAGCCTCTTCGGCGATCATCTGCCGTACACGGACGTCATTGATGGACATGGAAGGCCTCCTGGATTCGGTGAAGAACAGGCCCTCACCCCAACCCCTCTCCCGCCAGCGGGAGAGGGGTCCTGACAAGGGGACAGCCCCCTTTACTCCCTCCCTTCTCCCCCCAGGGGAGAAGGGCCGGGGATGAGGGGAAAGCGGCGGGCACCCACCCACAACCCACCTCAAAAAATCTGATCCGGCGTCACATCGCCCCGACTCGGCCCGGAACGCTCATCCGCCCCCAGATCAGGCAACTGATCCTGGGTGAAGGTTTCAAAGATCGCCTGCTGCGTGCGATGGGTCACCCGCTTTCCTGTCTCCGCGTCGATCCGTACCGTGACCATGCCCCGCGGTTCCTTCGGCAGGCGCTCCGGGCGCCCTTCCAGGGCCTTGCCCATGAAATCCACCCACACCGGCAGGGCCAACGAACCTCCCGTCTCCCGACGACCCAAGGTGGAATAGTCATCAAACCCCACCCATACCGACGCCACCAGGTCCCCATTGAAGCCACTGAACCAGGCATCCCGCAGGTCATTGGTGGTACCTGTCTTGCCCGCCAGATCATCCCGACCCAGGGCCTTGGCCCGGCGACCGGTGCCGCTGGCGATCACCTCCTGCAGCATACTCACCATCTGATAGGCATTGGTGGCCGGCAGCGTGCGCTCGGCCGGCACGAACCGAGGCGCATCGGGAGCCGACCCATCCAGGGCGGCCCCCTCCACCGCCACCAAGTCGCCATCCGGGTGCGCCGGCACCTGACAAGGCGGCGAGCACACCCGGCGCGGTACCGTACGATACACCACCTCCCCATACGGGCCTTCTATCCGGTCCAGAAACCACGGATCCACTCGATACCCGCCATTGGCAAACACCGCATAGCCCCGGGTCAGCTCCAGCGGCGTCACCGACCCACTACCCAGCGCCAGGGATAACCCCGACGGATGCCGTGAACGGTCAAAACCGAAGCGCTCAATGAACGCCAGCGTGGGCTCCACACCCACCTCATCCAGCAAGCGAATGGACACCAGATTGCGGGAGTGGGCCAGGGCCTCCCGCAACCGGGTAGGCCCATAGAAACGGCCACTGTAGTTCCGCGGTCGCCAATCCCCCTCCAGGGACAGATCCTCCACCACCACCGGCGCATCATTGAATATCGAGGCCGGTGAAAAGCCATGAGCCAGACCCGCTGAATAAATGAATGGCTTGAAGGCTGACCCCGGCTGACGCTCGGCCCGCATCACCCGATTGAAATTGCTGCGATAGAAATCGTACCCACCCACCAGAGCACGCACCGCCCCATCCTCTGGATCCAGGGCCACGATGGACCCCTCCACCGCCGGCACCTGGGCCAGGACCCAGCCCCCACCCTCATCGCCCCGCATCACCCGGATCACATCCCCCGGGCTCACCACATCCGAGACCCGCTGCGGCGGGTTGCCCACTCGCGAAGCATCCCTGTAGGGGCGAGCCCATTCCATGGCCGCCAGATCCAGCTCGATCGCCTCACCCTGCCCCATGTATACCGTGGCGGCCTGGTCACTCACCTCAGTGACCAAACCCGCCCAGAGCCCACCGCCGGCACGGGGGTGCCCGGCCAGCAGGCGATCCCGGGCCGCCTCATCCGCGTGATCATCCAGATCCACCTGGGCCTCCGGCCCCCGGTAACCATGACGTTGGTCATAGGCCATCAGCCCCTGCCGCAGGGCCAGATTGGCCTGCTCCTGCATGGCCCGGTCCACGGTGGTATAGACCCGGTACCCCTCGGTATAGGCCGATTCCCCATAACGGGCCACCATCTCCATGCGCACCATCTCGGCCACATGCCCGGCGCTCACCTCCACCTCGGCCGAGTGCAGCAGGGCGGTAATCGGCGCCTCCCGGGCAGCCTCGTAATCCTCACTGGAGATAAAGCCCAGCTCATGCATGCGCCCCAGCACATAGTTGCGTCGTGCCATGGCCCGACGCGGATTGCTGATGGGATTGGCGGCGGAAGGCGCCTGCGGCAGGCCCGCGATCATCGCGATTTGCGGTAGCGTGAGCCCATCCAGACCCACGCCGTAGTAAACATGCGCCGCGGCCCCCACGCCGTAAGCACGCTGCCCCAGATAGATCTTGTTCAGGTAAAGCTGAAGGATTTCATCCTTGGACAACTCCCGCTCAATGCGCATGGCCAGGAAGATCTCCGTGATCTTGCGCGTATAGGTCTTGTCCCGCTCGAGGAAAAAATTGCGCGCCACCTGCATGGTGATGGTACTGCCACCCTGCGTCTTTTCGCCGGTGGTGACCAGATTCACCGCCGCCCGGGTGAGCCCGACGACATCCACGCCCGGATGCACCTCGAAACGCTCATCCTCGGCCGCCAGAAAGGCCAGGCGCATGAGCTCCGGCACCTCTTCCACTGTCACTGGCTCGCGGCGTTGTTCGCCGTATTCGGCCATCAGCTCGCCATCGCGGGTGAACACCCGCAGCGGCACCTGCAAGTGCACCTCCCGCAGCGTGTCCACCTCCGGCATCTGGGGTGCCACATAAAGATAGGCGCCCACCACCGCAACCACCCCCAGGGTGAGCGCAGCCAGGGCGGCGGAAACAAGAACACGCAGGGATACAAGGAAAAATTTCATCAAAAAAGTCCGTCATTTGGAATCGGACGGCAGGTCATCCGCCTAAAACCACCGCCCCTCGGGCACTTACCGACAGGGGGCCTGTTTTGCAGAAGACTACGGTAGTAATTACCGGGAGTTGGGACTAGTATTTGGTAAAAAATATAAGCTACCCAACCCTCGAGCCGCAATGAGATAAGGGGTTACCGTGTTAGGACTCGGCCGCAAAACCCCCGCGCTGATAGGCATCGACATCAGCTCCACCTCCGTCAAACTGGTGGAACTGGCGGGCTCTCCCGGCAAGCTCCGGGTGGAAGCCTACGCCGTGGAACCACTTCCCGGCAGCGCGGTGGTGGAAAAGAACATACAGGAAGTGGAGGCCGTAGGCGAAGCCATCCGCAAGGCCTACAAGCGCACCGGCAGCAAGACGCGCTTCTGCGCGCTGGCCGTGCCCTCCTCCGCCGTGATCACCAAAACCATCAACATGCCGGCCAACCTCAAACCGGACGAGCTGGAAGGTCAGATCCAGATCGAGGCCGATCAGTACATCCCCTACGCCCTGGAAGAAGTGAACCTGGACTTCGAGGTGGTCGGCCCCACCCCCAAGAATCCCGAGACCGTTGAGGTGCTGCTTTCCGCCTCCCGCCGGGAGAACGTGGACATGCGCGTGGCCGCCGCCGAGATCGGCGGCCTCACCCCCAAGGTCATGGACGTGGAAGCCTACGCCATCGAGCACAGTTACCCGCTGGTCACCGAACAGCTTCCCGACCTGGACACGGAGCTCCCCGTGGCCGTGGTGGACGTGGGCGCCACCATGACCTCCATCAACATCTTTTTGCACAACCACCTGATTTACACCCGCGAGCAGTCCTTCGGGGGCAAGCAACACACCGAGGAGATCATGCGCCGCTACGGCCTCTCCTACGAAGAGGCCGGTCAGGCCAAGAAAGAAGGCGGCCTGCCCGACAATTACGTGCCCGAAATCCTCGAGCCCTTCAAGGAGACCATGGCACAGCAGGTAAACCGCTTCCTGCAATTCTTCTTTGCCGCCAGCCCCCATGATCAGGTCTCGCAGGTCATCCTGGCCGGCGGTTGCGCGGCCATCCCCGGCGTGGACGAACTCATTGAGAGCCGGCTGAACACCCCCACCAGCATCGCCAACCCCTTCGGCCGCATGGCGCTGCACACCCGCATCAATCCGCAACGCCTGGGCAACGACGCCCCCGCCCTCATGATCGCCGCCGGGCTCGCCTTGAGGAGCTTCGACTGATGTCCCACATCAACCTACTCCCCTGGCGCGAGCAACGGCGCAAGGAGCAGCAAAAGGAATTCACCGTCCTCGCCGCCTTGGTGGGCCTGGGTTGCCTGATCGTCGTCTTCCTCACCCATGTGGCCATCAACACCCAGATTCAGGCCCAGGAACAGCGCAACAGCTTCCTGCAGAACGAGATCCGCATCCTGGACCGCCAGATCCGCGAAATCCGGGACCTGGAATCCACCCGCCAGGCCCTGCTCGATCGCATGGAAATCATCCAGGAACTCCAGGCCAGCCGCCCCCTGGCCGTGCGCCTGTTCGACGAACTGGTCAACACCCTGCCCCAGGGCACCTACCTCACCGGCATGACCCAGCGCGAGATGGCCCTGGAGATCACCGGCCGGGCCGAATCCAACGCCCGCGTGTCCGCCTTCATGCGTAACCTGGAAGGCTCCCCTTGGTTCAACGAACCGGTGCTGCAGGTGATCGAAACCCGCGACCAGGACGGCGTGCGCCTGAGCGACTTCCGCCTCACCGTGAGTCAGCGTGACCCGAACACGGACAATGACGAGGAGGCCTCGCAATGAAACTGGGCAGCCTGGACCTCAAGGACCTCAACGAACTCAATAACGTCGACCTGAAAACCGTCGGCAGCGCCCCCCTGGCGGTGCGCATCTTCCTGCTGGTGATCCTGGCCGCCGCCATCCTCGGCGTTGGCTACTGGTTCGACACCAAGAGCCAGTTGGAACGCCTGGAACGGACCCAGGCCCAGGAAAACCAACTGCGCCAACAGTTCGAGACCCGCCAGCGCCGCGCCGCCCTGCTGGACGACTACAAGGCCCAGCTGGAAGAGATGCAACGCAGCTTCGGCACCATGCTGCGGCAACTGCCCAGCCGCACCGAAATCCCCAACCTCCTGGTGGACGTCTCCCAGACCGGCCTCTCCGCCGGCCTGGAAATCGACCTGTTCCGCCCCGAGAATGAGCGCCGCCGCGGCTTTTATGCCGAAAAACCCATCCGGCTGCGCATGAAGGGCGATTACGAACAGGTGGCCGAGTTCACCAGTGGTGTCGCCGCCCTGCCCCGGATCGTCACCCTCCACGACATCACGCTGCGCCCGGACGGGGAGACCTCACGGCTGACCATGGAAGCCACCGCCAAGACCTACCGGTACCTGGATGATGTCGATGACTGATCCCACACACTCTGCGCCCGGTCGCCTCATCGCCGCCCTGGCAGCCGCCCTGGCAGCCGCCCTGTTGATGGTCGGCTGCGGCGGCGACCTCTCCGACCTGGAACGCTACGCGGAGCGCATCAAGCAGCGCCCCGGCGGGGAAATCGAACCCATCCCGGAAATCCCCCCGCAGGAGACCTTCACCTACCCCGGTCACGAGCGCGATCCCTTCGATTCATCCGTGATCGCCACCCGGGTGACCGAGGATGTGGGCCCGGAAAGCGATGTGACCATCGACCCGAACCGCCCCCCGGAATTCCTGGAACAATTCCCCCTGGACAGCCTGCGCATGGTCGGCACCATGGAGCAGGACGAGGTGCAATGGGCCCTGATCCGCACCCCTGAACGCAATATCCAGCGGGTGAAGGAAGGCAACTACATGGGCCAGAACCACGGGCGCATCGACCAGATCACGGACACGCGCATCGAGATCACCGAGATCGTGCCCGACGGCTTCGGCGGCTATCAGGAGCGGGAAGGCTCCGTCGCGCTCACAGAATAAGGTAACGAGGACACACCCCATGACACTGGCGACCCAGCGACGCTCCACGCCCCGGATTTCCGGCGCCGGGACTCTCCACCGGCGCATCACGGCCTTTCTGGTCCTGTGCCTGCTCATCCTGTGGGGGCACGCGGCCGCCGCCAGCCCCGACCGAGCGCTCCAGGAGATTGTGTACAACACCCTGCCCGGTGACCGCCTGCAGGTGATCATGCGCTTCTCCGAGCCGCCACCCGCCCCGGAGAGCTTCACCATCGACAACCCGGCCCGCCTGGCCCTGGACTTCCCCAACACCCGCTCTGCCGTGCGCGAGCGGCGCCAGGAGATCAACGTGGGCCTCACCCAGTCGGTGGACACCGTGGAGGCCCGCAACCGCACCCGTGTGGTCTTCAACCTGGTGCGCATGATGCGCTTCGACACCCGCATGGACGGCAACAACCTGGTGCTCACCCTCACCCCCGGCCCCACCCAGGCCGCCGCCCCCTCGCGCCCCATGCCCATCAGCGACGAACAACGGCGTACCGCCGGCGCGGACGACCGGGAAGTGTCCAACGTGGACTTCCGACGCGGCCCCGATGGCGAAGGCCGTGTGATCATCCAGCTCACCGACCCGCACACCCCTGTGGATGTGCGCGAACGCGACGGCCGCATCGAACTGAATTTTGCCCGCACCGCCCTGCCGGAAGCACTGGAGCGCCGCCTGGACGTCACCGACTTCGCCACCCCGGTGCAAACCATCGACGCCGTGGGCGAGAGCGACCGGGTGCGCATCACCGTGGCCGCCCAGGGCGAATACGACGCCCTCTCCTACCAGACCGACGAACAGTTCACCCTGGAGGTCAAACCCCTCACCCGCGAGGAACGCGAGGCCCTGGAGCGGGAGCGCTTCCAGTACACCGGCGAGCGCCTGTCGCTGAATTTCCAGGACATCGAAGTGCGCTCCGTGCTGCAGCTCATCGCCGACTTCACCGACCTGAACGTGGTGGTCAGCGACACCGTGGGCGGCAACATCACCCTGCGCCTGCGCAACGTGCCCTGGGACCAGGCCCTGGACATCATCCTGCAAACCCGCGGCCTGGACATGCGCGAGAGCGGCAACGTGCTGTACGTGGCCCCGGCGGATGAGATTGCCGCGCGGGAGCGGCAGCAGATGGAAGCCCAACAGCAAACGGCCGAGCTGGCCCCCCTGCGAGCCGAGTTCATTCAGGTGAATTATGCAAGGGCGGAGGATGTGGCGAATATCATCGAAAGCGATGGGATCAGTTTCCTGTCCGAGCGAGGCAGCATCAAGGTGGATTCACGCACCAACACCCTGCTGGTGCAGGACACCGCGTCCAAACTGCAGGAGATCCGCGGCCTCATCACCAATCTGGATGTGCCCGTTCAGCAGGTGTTGATCGAAACACGCATCGTGGTGGCCACCGATGACTTCGCCCGTGACCTGGGTGTACGCTTCGGCGTTACCGGTCGCGATCGCACGGGGCGCACTCAAATCGGTACCAGCGCCAACCTCTCCGGCGCTGCCGATGCCCTCGCCGGGAACATCCCCGACATCACCGATCGCCTTAACGTCAACCTCCCGGTGACCGACTCCGGTGCCGGCAGTATTGGCGTATCCATCCTGCGTCCCGATGTACTGCTGGACCTGGAACTCACCGCCCTCCAGGTGGAAGGTCGGGGCGAAATCATCTCCACGCCACGGGTGATCACCGCCAATGGCCAGACCGCCATCATCAAGCAGGGCGAAAGCATCCCCTACCAGGAAGCCACCGCCTCCGGCGCCACCAGCGTGCAATTTGTGGATGCCGTACTCTCCACGGAAGTCACCCCGCAGATCACACCCAACGGCAACATCATCCTGAACATCAAGGTCAACCGCGACAATCCCGGCTCACGAGAAGTGCTTGGCACCCCCTCCATCGAAACCCGCGAGGTGCAAACCCAGGTGTTCGTGCGCAACGGCGAAACCGTGGTGCTGGGGGGTATCTACGAGATCAGCACCCTGGAGCAGTTGACCAAGACCCCGTTCCTGGGTGACCTGCCCATCCTCGGCAACCTGTTCAAGCAACGCTCACGCGAAGAAACCAAGGCCGAACTGCTGGTGTTTGTAACGCCCAAGATTGTGGAAGAGGCGGTGGTGAATGAGTAAGACTGGCACCGATGAACAAAGGCCATCCCTTGGAAACAGCCAGGCCACACAATCCATAAAAGGACGCCCCCTGATGAAAGGGCTCAAAAACATGAAAGAACTTTCGTTGATACACAGACTTTTATTTGGGCTTATCTCACTGACCTTCATCTTGGCGGTTAGCGCCTGCGGAGGTGGTGACGACGACGGATTTGTCCCTGATGACGACGACCTTAAAACCAAACAAACTAATCCAGGCCAACCTGCTACACCTATTACGCTTGAAGGTTCTGGAGATGATGTGCTGGAGTTTTCAACCCAGCAGGATGGGCCAGTATATTTTGACCTTCAACACACTGGCACTGGTGTGTTTTTCGTCGACATTCTTAATTTGGAGGCCGAACAACTCCAGTCGCTCCTTATAAATAGTGGTGACGTAGATGTAAGGCGCGTCGCAAACCTCGATGCAGGCTCATACCTTTTAGATATCGAAGCCGGGGGTGACTGGAGCATTATCATAACCCCGCCAAGTCAAGGCACACCGGATGTGGGTACTGACATACCGTCACCGGTTGTTAAACAGCTTTCACTTAGGAGTAGCGCTCAGCAGATGGACTCATCTGGCACAGTACCTGTCACTCTCACCGCTCTAGCACGGGATGCTAACAATACAGTTATTGAAGGTGCATCCGTGCAATTCTCTTCCTCTGATGATGATGTTGCCATTGAGATTATCCACGCCACAACCAATGCATCAGGCATAGCCGAAGCCAAGATAATCAATCTCAATCAAAATACAGACCGATTTGTTACCGTGAGAGCTACCGCCGGGGAGCAAACAGCCATCACTCGGATTCAAGTTACTGACGAAACTTTCGATCCCCCAGCCCAAATCTTCTTCTCAGGAACAAAAGAAGGCACCGAGACGTTTAGTGTGCGAGAAAATGGAACCATTTTTTTAGAGATTCAACAGCAGGGCAACGGCATTTTAAACGCGTCAATCCGGGACAGCAATGGAAATATTGTGCACACCCTTTCCATCGCCTCCGGCACAGATGATTTATATTGGGCACAATTTCTTGAAGCCGGAGACTATACCATTGAGATATCAGGCTCAGCCGAATGGGATGCAGCCCTCACGCTACCCCAGCCAGCCAAAGAAACGGACTCAAGCGTCTACAGCGTCACATTGCTTAGCACGACGCCTCAGCTGCCATCTTCTGCTGACAGCCCCATCACCTTGACTGCCTTTATAAGGGACGCCAACAATGTGCTCATGAAAGACGTTCCCGTGCAGTTCTCCGCCGATAGCGAAACTGCAATTCAGGTTATTCGCGATATTACCGACGAGACAGGTACTGCTCAGGCAACACTAAACACATTAGACAATCGTGCTAACCGCACGGTAACTGCCTCCGCTACCGCTGATGGCCGAGTAGGCAATACACAGGTTCAAATCAGTGGAACCACACTATCAATAGCAGGGTCGAGCTCATCGATGATACTGGGTGACACCCTCACTCTGACAATTACGTTAAGAGATTCTGCAAACCGCCGAGTGCCTAATGAAGAGCTCGCTGTGTCCTCGAGCCGGGATAACAGCATCGATAATCCATCTCCAACGACCAACATTAACGGTCAAGCCATTGTCAACGTGACAGCCCAGCAGGGGGGACAAGATACTATTACCGTATCTGGTGCTGGCACCACCTCGGAATTCACCTTCAATGTCTCTACCGATACCCTTGCATTCATCAAACCGGATACCGATGCAGAAGTGGAATTGGGCACTCCCCAGGAAATTCGCGTGTTGTGGGAAAGCGCCGGCACTCCAGTTAATGGGCAAACTGTGCGTTTCACCGCTACGCGAGGCAATTTTAACCCAGCTAGTGGGGAAGTACTGACCGATGCAGACGGTGAAGCAACAATCGAAATAGATTCCACCACAGCCGGCCCCTCAATCATCACCGCAAATGCCAACAATGGACCTGAGGCCACGTCTGAAATCCTGTTTGTAGCTGCAGAAGCTGAGAAAATGATGCTACAAGCAAGCCCCGCAGTACTCGGCACGAACCCCGATAATCAGGACGCGGAACAAAGTGAGATCATAGCGATCATTCGAGATCCCGCTGGCAATCTTGTGAAGAACAAATTGATTCGCTTCAATTTGACAGACGTCACGGGCGGCTCGCTCTCACCTGCTGCCGCTATAACCGACGCCTTTGGTCGCGCAGCAACGACTTACACTGCGGGTAACAGTCCGAGTCAGCAAGATGGCATCGTAATTCGCGCTTGGGTTGACGATAAGCCCAGCGTGGAAGAGGAGGTAAAACTCACGACTGCCGAAAAATCCCTCTTCATTACACTCGGCACTGGCAATGTCATGGAAAAGCGAGACTCGGTTCGTTACGCCAAGCCCTACGGTGTATTGGTGACAGATGTTTCCGGTGGGCCAGTACCCAACGCCGAGGTCACCGTAGAGATCTGGCCCACCCAATACTTCAAGGGATTCTGGCAAAAGCCTTCTCCCACGCTTCCCTGGGAACAGGTAACGACGGCGGGACCATGTGCCAATGAAGATGTCAATCGGGATGGCATCCTGGATCCCGGCGAAGATTCCAATAATAATGATCTCTTGGACCCGGGCAATATAGTCACTCTCTCCATGCGAGAACTGACAACTGATAGCAGCGGTTTCGCCGACTTTGACGTAGTTTACTTCCAACAATTTGCTCAGTGGGTGGATGTAGAACTGCGTGCAAGAGCGACAGTAGAAGGGAGTGAGTCGACTGAAACCATTTACTTCAAGCTGCCGATCTTCGCAGAAGATGTTGACCCTGATTCCTCGAATCCCCCAGGAAATCCCAGCCCCTTTGGGCAGTCAGCTACCTGCGCTGACGATAGCTAAGAAATAAGTCGATGATGAACATCGTTGTGTAATAATCCACTTCAACAACTGGCCTGCTCGAGCTTCTTGATCGGGCAGGCCAATTACCGTTATTAAGGGCTTCTCAATCCGTTGAGTTTCCTCGACAAACACCCCACTTCCCTTACCCCCTAAGCGCACATCGCCTTCCGGCATCCTGCAGGCTTATTTCTCCCGCTCGCTCGATCTTGAGCAATCGCGCCTATGTGATTCGAAACGTTTGGGGGCATCAAACGAAGACTCCCAGTCATCCTCCCGGATTGCCCGTCCGTGCAGTTGCCCCATACCCCCATCCTAAGATGGGCTAAGCTCATCCTCATGAACAATCGTGGCTTCACACTCGTCGAGCTCATGGTCACCCTCTCGGTCGCCGCCATCCTCATGACAGTGGCAATACCGGGGTTTCTGAGTTTGCGCGTCAGCAACGCCCTTTCCACCCAGAGCAACGAACTGGTGGCGGCCATCAACTTGGCCCGCTCGGAGGCCATTCGTCGTAACGCCCGGGTTCGTGTCTGCCGTGTTGCCTCTGAAACCAGCACAGATTGTGCCGGTAGTTCGGCAAACTGGACGCACTGGGCAGTCGTGACCCCGGATGGAGTGGCACGTCTTGGTGAAGTAGATACCCTTGGAGGGCGGATCACGGTCTCCTCAGACCTTAACGCAGACACGCTAACCTTGGGCCCGGATGGTCTTGCGCGCAGTGGTTCAAGCCTGGCAACGGGTCATCACATCAGCATCGCTGCGGACGGGGGGAATAGCCAGCCTGTCCGTTGTTTGCGATTGGGGGCAGGCAGTCGCATTTCCGTGGAGCGCCAAAGCGGAGCGTGCTCATGAGCACCGCATACGATTTCACCTTTTCTTGTCTATCACCCGCGCACAAGGGCGCCGGGACATTGCAGCCATCCTCGGCCATTCGCTGGCAAGCTGGCGTGGGGCTCATCGAAGTGCTGGTTGCTGTCTTGATCCTGTCCCTGGGGCTTTTAGGGATGGCAGCCCTGCAAACCCGCGCCCTGCAAGCAAATCAGTGGTCCTTCCAGCAAGGGGTTGCGGTGATGCAGGCCTACGACATCGCCGACGCCATCCGCGCAGACGTCCCTGCCATGGAATCAGGCCATTTCAACGTGGACATGGCAGACGCGGCTCCCGGTGGCAGCAGTTATGCTGCTACAGCTGTTGCCGCATGGCGGGCCAACCTGACCAACCTGCTGGGCCCTGAGGCGTCAGGCTCCATCACCTGCGATGGGCAAACCTGCGAAATAGTCACACGCTGGAAAGATCTCAGGGCCGAACAAGGAGAGGAAGAAGACGACATGAGCATGAGAGAGATGCGCATCGAGTTTCGGCCATGAACAGATCCCACTCTTCGCCCATTCCCTGTCGATTGGCTGGTTTCAGCTTGGTGGAACTCATGATCGCCATTGTGCTGGGCCTGCTGGTCATTGCAGGAGCAGGCACCGTCTTTCTGACGAATCAGCAGGCCTATCGTACCAATGAGGCCCTCTCCCAGATCCAGGAGAGTTCGCGCATCGCCTTTGAACTGATCGCGATGGATGTACGACAAGCAGGTGCTTCGGCCTGTGGGCGCATGGAGAAGGTGGCGAATGTCCTCGCCGACAAGTCCGCCCGCGCATGGACCGATTCCATCGGCATCCAGGGTTTTGATGGTGGACAAGCGTCTGCTGATGCACCCTTTGGCACGGGCGTAAGCGATCGCGTCAACGGTACCGACGCGCTACGCGTTCAGGGGATGGACGAGACTGGTTTGTCCGTTGAGGAACACAAAGCAACCTCAGCACAGTTCAAGACCTCGGAAACCAATGATTTCCGTCCGGGCGAAATTTTGATGGTCTGCGATCTAGAGATCGCCTCCATCTTTCAGGTCACAGGACCCAATAACCCCGGCACCCAGAACGTGGAGGTGGTTCATAACACAGGCTCCAGCGTCACCCCAGGCAACTGCTCCAAAGGCCTGGGCTATCCCACGGAATGCACTACCAACGGCACCCCCTGGGAATATGGCTCTAATTCAATCATCGCTCGCCTCAAGGACCACCTTTGGTACATCGGCCATAATGGTCGTGCAAATGAGGGCGGGCGCTCGCTCTATCGCTACAGTTTGAGGTACGGGACTGAAGAGATCGTCTCAGGCGTGGAAGACATGCAAGTCCATTTCAAGCTCCCTGATGTGGCCGCCTGGCAGACTGCATCCGCTATCACTTCGGCTGCTGACTGGAAGCGAGTGGAGGCTGTGCAGATCCAATTTACCCTGGTCAGCGCCGCCGATAACGTGTCCACCGATACCAACGCTGCCGAAGGCCGATTGAGACGCCAACTCACCCATGTGGTTGCACTGAGAAATCGCCTGAAATGAACGCAACTTTGCCACACGAACACCCCCATTCCCAGCAGTCTGGCATGGCGCTGGTTGTCTCGCTGATCATACTGGTCATGGTGACCCTTGTTGCCATTTCTGGAATAGGCAACGTCACACTACAACAGCGCATCACCGGCCATCAGCAGGACAGAGCCCTGGCGTTTCAAGATACAGAGGCAGCGCTGCGTGTCGCTGAATCCTTGCTTGATGGCATCAATACACATCCCGATGACCTGGCTGATTATGAGGACTGCGGCGGCACCACGATCTGCGGCCCCATTCCCGAAAATACCTACACGGGCACGGCAAGCATCTGGCAAGACGTACCCCAAGGCCAGGCTCTTAGCCAAACGGTAACGGGGAGAACGCCGCAATACGCTCTCCAGTACATGGGCGAGGTAGACCTGCCGACCAAAGACCCGCAACGCGGATCTCGCAGCGCCGCATCGATGCAATACAGCAGTGAGGGTCGTGACAATACTATTGAAAGCGCCTTTGCTCACTATCGCATCACGGCCCGCAGTCATGATCCAGCCAACAGCGATGGCTCTTTGGTTGTGCTGCAGAGCACTTATCAAGTACCGAATTGAGCGCCTAGAGGTCAAGCCAGATAGTCCTCGGCCCACCCACACGAACCGCTGGAGAGTGGAACCATGTTACCCGCCCGGACGCTTCGTCATTCACCCCGTGCACGCTGGCCGTACCAGGTCTTCAACGGCCTCGCAGCCGCCACGTTGACCTTTGGCTGTCCGATGCTGGTCACCGCCACCGAAGTCGATATCTCCCCTATCCCATTGATCGCCAGCGTGGACGAGGTCCATCCACTGCTGGTACTCACTCCCTCAGTGGAGTGGCCTACGATTAACAGCGTGGCTAACGTGGATGGTAACTATTCTCCGAATGCCACCTATGTAGGCTATTTTGACGCGGACAAGTGCTATGGCTATCACTATGATTCCACAGATGAGTCAGAGCATCACTTCTTCCCCGTAAGCAACCCAGCAGGGCGCGACTGCAACAACACCCACTGGAGCGGAAATTTTCTCAACTGGGTGGCCACTCAAACTATCGATGCTTTCCGCCTGGCGCTCACCGGAGGTTATCGGATAAAGGACACGCTGGACGAAACCTGGCTGGAGAAAGCTCGTCACGATGGCCAAGGCACCACCAGCATTTATCCCAACCGTAGCCTGGATTCCGACACCCTCCAGGGTGCAACGCCGCTGAATGGATCCTCTGCAACGTTTCGCATACAAGGACTTGGAAACGAGATGCGCTTTCGCATCAACGGCACAAATACTGGTGAAAACATCCAAGCCTATAATCCCTCTGCAGAAACCACTGATGCACAAGGCTATAGATTGAGTGTCCGCGTTAAGGTATGCAACCCGGACGCAGGACTGGAGGATTTTTGCGTACAATACGGCGACGAGATTACAGGTTATCACTGGAAACCAGAGGGCCTGCTACAGGAATATGCGGACAAGATGCAGGTGGCAGTGTTCGGCTACCTTAATGACCACAGCATGTACCGCGATGGCGGGGTAATGCGCGCCCGCAAGAAATGGGTTGGTCCACAAAAATTCGTTCAAGGTGCTTGGCAGAACAATTCAGCCAGCGAGTGGGATCCGATCACGGGCATTCTCAAGCAAAATCCCGACATCGAAGATGCCACTGCTGGTTCCGCCAACATAGAAGACAGCGGAGCTATCAACTACCTCAATAAGTTCGGACAGATGACCGACAAGAGGCATAAAAGTCACGACCCAGTGAGCGAGCTCTTTTATGCAGCCCTGCGCTATTTGCGTAATGAAGGTAACGTGAGTGCTTATAGCAACCTCTCGGGAACCCAGGAGGCACAATACGAGCTGGCCGATGGCTTCCCGGTCATAGAGAACTGGGATGATCCCGTAGCTCAATGGTGCCAGCCAAATGCCATTCTCGGCATCGGGGACATCTACACTCACCGAGATAAGAACCTCCCCGGTACCACCGCCCGTGGAGACGAACCCGCCTCTCCCAGTGAAGTGAGCAGCGACGACGCAGTGGATGTCCATGCCTGGACTCAGCAGGTCGCTAGCATGGAAGGAGTCAATATCGGAACACCCTTTACCGGTCGGCAAAACTCGGCCTATATGGCCGGCTTGGCCTGGGATGCCAACGTCCGTGACCTACGCCCGGACCTGGAAGGCAAAACCCGGGCACGGACCTACTGGGTGGACGTTCTTGAAACTCGGTCACTTGAAGGGATGTCCCGTAATCAATTTGCACTAGCCGCCAAATACGGCGGCATGAAGGTACCGGAAAGCTTTGACCCCGACAACCTGCCAGACATCTTGCCTGAAGTGTGGTGGCATACTAACGGCGAGACCCTCACGCCCTTCGGCTCGAGGGGGGCGGGTCAAACAGCATTCAAGAAGCCCGACAATTTCTTCCTGGCGGGAGATGCCGAGGCCATGGTGGATGCCCTGAAGCAGGCTTTTGGGCGCATTGTTGCAGACACGGAGGGCTCCAGCGCCGCACTGGCTATCGACGGTGCCACCGTAGATGCCGAAGACGGTTCGCGGATTTTCCAGGTAACCTATACCACCGGGAGCTGGTCTGGGGAACTCGCGGCTTATGACCTGGACTCCTCCACCGGTGAACCCGAAGCTGCCGCAGCCTGGTATGCCTCTCTGGGCCTGCCCAACCACGGAGAACGTAATATCCGTGTCAATGCAGGCGGTACGGATACAGATTTTCTCTGGGGCAACCTGACTGCTGACCAACAGGCGGCCTTGGGCAGCCAGGCAGTTCTCGAATACTTACGGGGCGATAACAGCAACGAAGCCAGCCAGGATGGCATGCTTCGCACCCGCGTCAACCCATTGGGGGACATCGTTCATTCGCAACCTGTATTCGTGGGACCACCCAACCCTGAACTCTACGCCGATGAAGATTTCCCAGCTGCCGATACACATCCAGCCTTCGCCCAATCACTGGCGAGCCGACGGGAAGTCCTTTATGTAGGGGCGAATGACGGGATGCTTCATGTCCTCGATGTCGATACCGGAACGGAAATTTACGCCTTTGTACCATCAGCCGCCATTGAGCAGGGTATGGCAACTCTGGCCGCGCCGAGTTATGAACACCGTTACCTTGTAGATGGTGAAATTACCGTGGCAGACGTGCCCGACAGCAACGCGAACAATGGCTGGCGGAGTGTTCTGGTGGGTACTATGGGTCGGGGCGGACGCGCAATCTTCGCCCTGGACGTGACCGATCCCGACAACATCTCCTTCCTGTGGGAAAAGAGTGCCAATGACATATCTGCACTAGGCAACGTTCTCGGTAAGCCCATGATCGCACCGATCGCAGATGGGACCTGGCGAGTGATTGTGGCCAATGGCCCCAATGGGCAGAACGGCGAACCCGCCCTGATTCAGCTGGATGTTTTCAATGGTACCGCCAATTCCACATTGCTGGGTGAAGCTGGCGAAAATGGACTCACGGGAATTGAGGTCTGGGACTCAAATAATGATGGCTACTATGACATCGCTTACGGGGGAGATCTAAAGGGCAACTTATGGAAGATTGGCCTGAATAGTGGCACCAGCACGCTCCTTTTTACGGCCAAAGACGACAATGGAGTTGCTCAGCCTATCAGTGCCGCACCCATCGCAGCTTATGATGCCATTGACGAAAAAACCTGGGTATTCTTTGGCACGGGTCGCTATCTCAATGAGACGGACCTTGGCACCACCCAAGTACAAAGTTGGTACGGGCTTATTGATGAGGGAACCACGATTCCCGGTCGCTTCGACTTACTCGAACGCAGTATCGGAGCACACAACGTAGTGCCCCATGGCAATGCGGAACGTGAGGTTCGCAATATGGAACGCGGAGATGCCGGAGATCTAGGTAACCGAGATGGCTGGTATATCGACTTGAAGTTCAACAATACTGTTGATGGCGAACGTATGATCATCCCTAACCAGATCTTTGGCCCTGCCCTGGTGGGCACGACTCGCATGCCCAACACGGATGATCCCTGCCGCCCCACTGGTCGCGGGTTCGTTTACGCCATCAATCCCTTCTCTGGAGCCGCTTTGGATGTGCCCTTCTTTATTCTCCGCGATCCAGATGGCGAACAGGTGGGGTATGATGCCGTGGGTTTTGACTCGCCCCCCTCCCAACCGGTTTTCGTGCGAGTAGATGGTGAACCGCGGATGCTCACCTCCTTGGAGGACCAGCGTATTGTTAAGGATGAGGTAGACGGAAGGTTAATTGATCAACCGCTTGGTAGCCGCCTATCTTGGCGGGAGTTACGGGCACCATGAGAAAAAATCCTGCTCCATTCATGGCTTTCAGCAAATCCATCTGCCAACCATTTACTTTAAGAAGAGAGTCTGACCTGATGCATCTATCTCCCAAGGGCTTTACCCTGATAGAGGTCATGATCACAGTAGCTATCATTGGCATCCTGGCCTCCATCGCGTACCCGTCCTATACGCGCTATGTGGAGCGCACCCAGGTCTCAGACGGCAAGGTGGCCCTCTCCGAGGCAGCTCAACGCATGGAGCGTTGTTACACGAGCGAAATGACTTACGCCAACTGTACGATCGCCAACCAATCTCCCGAAGGCTATTACAGTATTTCAGCTCAGGCTGACGCCTCTAGCTACACCCTCACCGCCACCGGCGCAGACGGACGAGTAGCTGCGGAAAGTTCTGAGTGCCACACCCTTACACTCAATCACCAAGGCGCACGTACCCCGGGAAGTTGCTGGTAGGGATTGGACCGATCAGGATGCACGGGGCAGCGTGACATAGTAAAAGGTGCAAAGAACAGGGAGAATCACATTTCCTGAGGGAAAAGATCTGAATCCGTGGCGAATCTCGCCCGCCCGGCCAGAAATCCGCCCTGGCAGGGGCGCGATCCCGCGAAGGATGCTGTGACCGGTGGCCAACCAG
>NZ_FOAA01000022.1 GCF_900109495.1 Ectothiorhodospira marina
GGAGAGGAAGGCGCTGGCTCAGGTCGCAAGACCGGAGTGAAACCGGCCTCTGTGAAGCAGGAAATCAGCACTGAACCGGTTTAGATGCTTCTGAATAGGTTTGGGTAGGTATGATGGAACGGGATGGTGGGCCCGGTCGGAACCGAGCCGACTGGCTGCCTTTGTCACGATAGCCTGCCAGCCGCTTGTGGATGGGATGGCATTGATGTAGTAACATGCCTACGTAAGTGATTCACGTAGGAGGTGTTGCCATGACCATCACGACCCTATCCAGTCGAGAGCTTAACCAGGACGTTACCCGCGCAAAGAGGGCGGCCAATAGTGGCCCGGTGTTCATCACGGATCGCGGCAAGCCCGCTCATGTATTGTTAAGCATCGAGGAGTACCAGCGACTTACAAGGCAACGTCGCAACATTGCTGATTCTCTGGCGATGCCGGACGTTGCGGACATCGAGTTTGAGCCGCCGCGTGTGACTATCGGCACTCAGCCGGCTGATTTCTCATGATGTTCGTTCTTGATACCAACGTGGTCTCCGAACTGCGGAAGGTTCGGGTTGGTAAAGCTGACCCGAACGTTGCGGCATGGACTGAAAGCGTCGATGCCTCCGAGCTTTTTGTGTCCGCCATCACCATCATGGAACTGGAGCTTGGCGTCTTGTCGACGGAGCGCAAGGACGCCACCCAGGGGGCAGTGCTGCGTTCGTGGCTGGAGCAACACGTACTGTCGGAGTTCTCGGGGCGAACATTGCCAGTCGACACTGCTGTGGCGCGGCGCTGCGCCCGGCTACACGTCCCCGACAAGCGCGGCGAGCGTGACGCACTTATCGCGGCAACGGCCCTTGTGCATGGCATGACGATAGTCACTCGCAATGTGGCCGATTTCGAGCCTACAGGAGTACCCATCCTCAATCCGTGGGAGCCATGAGGCGGGAATGATAGGGAGCGGGGCAGTGGCCTAAGTACCTGATTTGAATGGTGGGCCCGGTCGGACTCGAACCGACGACCAAGGGATTATGAGTCCCCTGCTCTAACCAACTGAGCTACAGGCCCGGTATTGATGGGCAAAACATGAAAGGGGTCGGACTACAGGGGCGGTGGGTGCCCCGTGGTTGTAGCCCGACCCACGGGAGAAACAATTACTCCAGGTCGAGGAAGCTGCGCAGCATCTCCGAGCGGGAGGGGTGGCGCAGCTTGCGCAGGGCCTTGGCCTCGATCTGACGGATGCGTTCGCGGGTCACGTCGAACTGCTTGCCCACCTCTTCCAGGGTGTGGTCGGTGTTCATGTCGATGCCAAAACGCATGCGCAGCACCTTGGCCTCGCGCGGGGTGAGACTGGCCAGCACCTCGCGGGTGGTCTCCGACAGGCTCTCCCGGGTCGCGGAGTCGATGGGCGACTGCACGTTCACATCCTCGATGAAGTCACCCAGGTGCGAGTCCTCGTCGTCGCCAATGGGCGTTTCCATGGAGATGGGCTCCTTGGCGATCTTGAGTACCTTGCGCACCTTGTCCTCGGGCATTTCCATGCGCTGGGAGAGTTCTTCCGGGGTGGCCTCGCGGCCCATCTCCTGGAGCATTTGCCGGCTGATGCGATTGAGCTTGTTGATGGTCTCGATCATGTGCACCGGGATGCGGATGGTGCGTGCCTGGTCGGCGATGGACCGGGTAATGGCCTGACGGATCCACCAGGTGGCGTAGGTGGAAAACTTGTAACCACGCCGGTATTCGAACTTGTCCACCGCCTTCATCAGGCCGATGTTGCCCTCCTGGATCAGGTCCAGGAACTGCAGGCCGCGATTGGTGTACTTCTTGGCGATGGAAATCACCAAGCGCAGGTTGGCCTCCACCATCTCTTTCTTGGCGCGGCGGGCCTTGGCTTCGCCGATGGACATGCGGCGGTTGATGTCCTTGATCTCGCCGATGCTCAGGCAGGACTCTTCCTCGATATCCACCAGGCGATTCTGGGCCTTGAGGATCTCGTCCCGGTGCTCCGCCAGTTGCGTCTTGTAGCGGGCGGCCTTGCCCTTGAGCACGCCATCCAGCCATTTCAGGTTGGTTTCGTTCTCCGGGAAGGTGGAAATGAACTCCTTGCGGGGCATGTTGCACTGGTCCACGCAGGTGCGCAGGATCACGCGCTCCTGACCGCGGATGCGGGCCACCATGCCATGCAGGTCGGCGGTCAGTTGGTCCACCAGGCGTGGTACCAGCTTGAACTCCATGAAGTAGCGGGCCATTTCTTCCCGGGCCTGAGCGTATTCCTCGTTCTTGCCCTGGGCGGCGCACTCCATGGCGCGCTCATACATGTCTTCCAGTTGCGTGAAGCGCGCGCGCGCCTCTTCAGGGTCCGGGCCGGTGTCTTCGGGGGCGGCATCGGCGTCGGAATCGTCCGAGTCACTGTCGTCGCCGTCATCGTCGTTGTGGTCCGAGGCCTCGGCGGCGGCTGGTGTAGCTGGTGTGGTCGGGGAGTCCTCGCGGGGCGGGGCCACGGAGGCAATCTCGTCGGCGTCCGGATCCATGAAGCTCACGATGATGTCGGTGAGCTTGATCTCTTCCGCCTCCACACGGCCATATTCCGATAGCAGCGATGCGATGGACTTGGGGTAGTGCGCCAGGGCGAACAGGACCTGCGAGAGGCCTTCCTCGATGCGCTTGGCAATCTTGATCTCGCCTTCACGGGTGAGCAGTTCCACGGTGCCCATCTCGCGCATGTACATGCGCACCGGGTCAGTGGTGCGCCCGAATTCCCCGTCCACGGAGGCCAGCGCGGCGGCGGCTTCCTCGGCGGCATCTTCGTCGGTGGACACGGAGTTGTCGGACAGGATCAGGCTGTCGGTGTCCGGTGCCTGCTCATGGACAGTGATCCCCATGTCATTGATCATGGCGATGATGTCTTCGATCTGCTCCGGATCGACAATGGTGTCCGGGAGGTGGTCATTCACCTCCGCATACGTCAGGAAGCCTTGTTCCTTGCCCTTGGCGATGAGCTCCTTGAGGCGGGATTGCTGTTCTTCGTGATTCATGGAAACCTGCTCAAGCTGGACCTGTGCGAACCGGGTGAGGCGCTGGCCAGGGGTTAAACGGTCAAGTATAGCATTGCGATGGGTTGACGACCACTTTCAATCGGCGTAGTGATATCAGGTTGGGTCTTGCATGCCGAACTTGCCCTTTCGGGGTTTGAGCGCCGCTTTCAACTCTGCCTTTTCCGCCTCCGTCAGTGGCTGTTGCGCCGCCCGGGCCAGCAGGGCATCGGCGCGCTGGTGCTCGTACTGACGATACAGGCGGTCCAGGGCATCATCGATCATGCGTTCCAGGTGGGCTTCCTCCGAAGGCGGAGGTTGCCACTGAGCCAATTTTAGTAGATGCGGCCACGCTGCGCTGTCGCGCCAGCGCTCCAGCAACGCTGCGGTGGTTAGATGGGGGTGTGCGTGCAGAGTTTCAAGGACCTCGGCCAGAAGCTTCACCCCAGGTACTTCCATCGACTTGAGCCAGGCGCTGTTTTCTGCACGCGCAGCCAGTGATGGACGCTCCAGCAGCAGGGAAAGCGCCAGTCGGACCGGTGTCACTGCCAGCTTGCGCCCCAGGGCTTGTCGTTGAGCGGGCCGCCGGACGGGTTCGGTCGGCACGGCCGTGGCGGTCGAGCCCGGTGCCCCCATTCGTCTCTCGAACTGCTCGGTGGACACACCCGACAGGCGAGCGATATCGCCGATGATCTGGCTGCGCAGTAGCCCTTCGGGCATGGTCGAGAGGAGTTTGGCAGCTTCGGTCCCCAGCGCGGCCCGGCCCTCGCGGGATGCCATGTCATGGCGCCTACGCAGCCCTTCCAGCAGAGCATCGGACAGGGGCTGGGCGGCCTGGATGCGCGCCTGCACGCCCTCGGGGCCTTCCTGACGGATCAGCGTATCCGGGTCTTCGCCCTCGGGCAGGAACAAGAAGCGCACCTCGCGGCCGTCCCGCAACGTGGGCAGGGCCTGTTCCAGGGCGCGCCAGGCCGCCTTGCCCCCGGCGGCATCGCCATCAAAACAGAACACCACCCGGGAGACCACCCGGAACAGCCGCTCTAGGTGGTCGCGGGTGGTGGCGGTGCCCAGGGTGGCCACCGCGTTGCGCAAGCCAAACTGCGCCAGGGCGATCACATCCATGTAGCCCTCCACCACCAGCAGTTCCTCCAGTCGCGGTGCTGCCTTGCGGGCCTCGTAAAGGCCATAGAGTTGTTGTCCCTTGTGGAAGACGGGGGTCTCCGGGGTGTTCAGGTATTTGGGTTCCCCCGGGCCCAGCAGGCGACCACCGAAACCTACCGTGCGACCGCGTGGGTCGCGGATGGGGAACATGATGCGGCCGCGGAAACGGTCAAAGGGGCGTCCGCCTTCCTTGCGGGAGGTGAGGCCCGCGGTCTGGAGTTCCTCTTCGTTGAATCGACCGGATAGCACCTGGCTCAGGTCATCCCAGGCCTCCAGGGCAAAACCAAGGCGATAATCCCGGGCAATGGCCCCGGTGAGGCCACGTTGTTTCAGGTAGTCCACTGCCTGGGGGTGCCGGCGCAGGTTCTCGACAAAATGCTCTGCTGCAGCCTCCTGTGCCTCGATCAGGCGGGTGAAGCGGTCGTTGTCTTCCCGCTGCCCGGACTCGCGGGGGACCTCCATGCCCGCCTGTCGGGCCAGTTCCTCTACGGCCTCCACAAAACCCATGTTGTCGTGGTTCATGAGAAAACCGATAGCAGTGCCGTGGGCACCACAGCCGAAGCAGTGATAGAACTGCTTGCGGGGGCTTACATAGAACGAGGGGGTCTTCTCACTGTGGAAGGGGCAGCAGGCTGCGTATTCGCTGCCCTTTTTCTTGAGTTGCACGCGGGTGTTCACCACATCGACGATATCGGTGCGGGACAGGAGTTCGTCGATGAAGGCGGAGGGAATGCGGGACATGGGGCCGCGGGGCGCGGCCCCGGGTGGGGGCCGCTTCCGGGGGATCAGTCGGCCATGGCGTCCTGCACGGCACCAAAGCTGCGGATGAAGGGCTGATTGCGTCGGATGTCAGCGGGCAGGGCGGTGATGGCGCTACGGGCCGCGGTGGCGCCGGGGTAGGAGCCGAACACCAGCGCGTACATGTCCTGTCCATCGCGCCGCATGCGGAACCAGGCGACGTCGCCAGGCAGGTCGGCGTCCTGGGCGAAATCCTGCACCCCGGTTTCGCTGCTGCTCACCAACAGTTGCACGGTGTAATGGGTGGGATCCTGGTCGCGCAGCCACTGGGCGTCACGGATGCGTTTGTCACCGCCAAGCTCCGGTTCGGGTTCCCCTGCCGGTTCCGGAGTGGGTTCTGGCTCGGGTTCCGGTTCCGGTTCGGGTGCTGGGGTCGGTTCCGGCTCTGGTGCGGGCTCGGGTTCCGGTTCCGGCGTCGGCATCGGTTCGGGCCTGGGGGCTGGCTCTGCCGGCACTTCGGCCCGGGGGGGCGACGTGGGCTCGGGGGCGCTGGCTGGAGGCGGTTCTGGAGCAGCCGGTGCGCGTGGTGGTTGCTCCGGCAGCACCAGGGGTTGGCTGCGTACCGGCTGAGGTTCATCGTCGGAGCCGCCCAGCAGACTCAGCAGCGTGACCAGTGCCGCCACCAGAATGATCCCCGCCACGGCCGGCGCAAACCAGCGTTGCTGCCAGAAGGCCTTGCCGCCATGACTGGCGGCGGTGGCTTGTTCCCCTTGTGTCGCTGGTGTCATGGCCCCCCCCTCACAGATGTCCCGCAGGCGTTCCATGGCGCACGTGTTGATGCGACCCGGTAGCCCGGCGGAATCTCGATGGATATCTTCAATGGTTTCCCGATCCAGTAGATCGGTCCTTTCCAGTCCGGCAGCCTGCAGGCGATGGTTCACATAGGCCCCCGTCTGTTCCCGGGTGAGCGCGCGAACCTGCACGGTCATCTGGGCCTCGGGGATGTCCAGGCCCTCATCCACTGCGGTCAGTCGTTCCTCGATTTCCGGTTCACCCACCAACAGCAGGCCAAAGCGGCGGTCGCACTGATCGTGAATGCGTTGCCGGGTCTGAATGAGCTGGCGCAGGACATCCGGCTCCAGCAGGTGGGCATCATCGATGGCCAGCACCGGTCGCATGCCGCCCTGGATCAGGCGGGTGAGAAACTGCTCCAGGGGTTCATTGCCTTCCTGTTCGACCGGCGCGGCCTCCTTCCAATACTGGCGCACGGTGTACTCCACCGCCGCCAGACTGATGCCGGCGCGAGCCTTGAAGGCGCAAAAATCCATATTCTCCCGACCCTGGGCCAGCACTCGCAGCAGTTGCGTGCTCTTGCCGGCGCCCTGCTCGCCCTTGAGAATGACCACGTTCTGGTCATTTTCAAGGTGCTCAAGGGTGACATTCACCGGCATGTCGGTAGCCGGGTCGGAATAGAGGAAGTCTTCGCCAGCAATGGAGGCGAACGGTTGTTGCCTGAGCCCGAGTTGGTCGAGGCAGTCGGCGGGCAGCGTGTCGTTGGCCATGGGATCCCTGGATGTCATGAAAGTGTGTTCGGGTCGAACAGACGGCCGTGTTCGGCAATGGCAAAACGGTCGGTCATGCCGGCCACGTAATCCGCCACGGCGCGGGCGCGGCCAGCGTCACCGGACTGGGTGGACAGGCGTCGTGCCTTGTCCTCGTGTTCCGGGGGCAGCAGGGCGGGCTCGGCCATGTAGGCGGCAAACAATTCCCTGAGCACCCGGGCCGCCTTCATGGTCATGCGGTTCACCCGGTAATGCCGGTAAAGATGCTGACGTAGAAACCGTTTAAGTTCAAGGTTGTATTCTCGGATCTGTGCGCTGAAGCAAATCAGCGGGCGTCCCTGGGTGCGCACGGTGTCCGGGTGGTCGGGGGCGGCCTCGCGGATGCGGGCCAGGCTGCTGTCCACCAGATCGGTGACCAGGCGGTTGATCATGCGCCGGATCACCTCGTGCCGGGCACGTTTTTCGGGCAGCGCTCCGTAACGCAAGCGCACAGCCTCGAACGCCTCCCGGAACAGGGTCACCTCCATGAGCTGCTCCAGGGTGATCAGCCCGGAGCGCAGGCCGTCGTCCACGTCGTGATTGTTGTAGGCGATCTCGTCGGCCAGGTTGTTCAGTTGTGCCTCCAGCGTGGGCTGCTGCCCCTCCACGAAGCGCCGGCCCACCTCGCCCAGGGTGGCGGCCACCTTGGGATCACAGTGCTTGAGGATGCCCTCGCGGGTTTCGAAGGTGAGGTTGAGGCCATCGAACTCGGCGTAATGGGCTTCAAGGGACTCCACCACCCGCAGCGACTGCAGGTTGTGTTCAAAACCACCATAGTCGGCCATGCAGGCGTTGAGGGTGTCCTGGCCGGCATGGCCGAACGGTGTGTGGCCCAGGTCGTGGGCCAGGGCGATGGCCTCGGTGAGGTCCTCGTTCAGACGCAGTACCCGGGCGATGGCGCGGGCGATCTGTGCCACTTCCAGGCTGTGGGTGAGGCGGGTACGGAACAGGTCCCCCTCGTGATTGATGAACACCTGGGTCTTGTATTCCAGGCGCCGAAAGGCAGTGGAGTGGATGATACGATCCCGGTCCCGCTGAAACTCGCTGCGGTAGACCGGGGAGTCCTCCGGATGGCTGCGGCCACGGCTCAGGTCATCCCGGGCTGCGTAGGGGGCCAGGTGGGCAGGGTCGTTCAGGGCAGCCGGTGTGGCGTTCATGGGCGGGTCAGGGCATCCAGGGTATTGTCCAGGGTCATGGGGTCGAACTCTGCCGTGACCACGGACGTGCCGATCCCCTTGAGCAGTACCAGTCGCAACTGGCCCTGGAGAACCTTCTTGTCCACCGCCATGATCTCCTTGAACCGGGCGGCGGAAAGGCCCGTCGGCGGTGTCACCGGCAGGCGCGCCGCCTCGATCAGGCGGGTAATGCGGTTCAGGTCCGCCTCCCCAATCCATTCCATGCGCCGGGACAGCTGAGCCGCCATGACCATGCCAGCACCCACTGCCTCGCCATGCAGCCACTGCCCGTAGCCCATGCCGTTCTCGATGGCATGGCCGAAGGTGTGGCCCAGATTCAGCAGGGCGCGGCGCCCGGACTCGCGCTCATCCTGGGCCACCACCCGGGCCTTGTCGGCACAGGCACGGTGGATGGCCCAGGCCAGGGCTTCGGGGTCACGGGCCAGCAGGCGCGGCAGGTGTTCCTCCTGCCAGGTGAAGAATTCCGCGTCGTCGATCAGGCCGTACTTGATCACCTCGGCCAGGCCGGCACTGAGCTCCCGGTCGGGCAGGGTGTTGAGCGTGTCGGTGTCGATGACCACCAGCCGCGGCTGGTGAAAGGCCCCGATCATGTTTTTGCCCAGGGGATGATTGACGCCGGTCTTGCCCCCCACGGAGGAGTCCACCTGGGAGAGCAGGGTGGTGGGCACCTGGATGAAGTCCACGCCGCGCAGATAGGTGGCGGCGGCAAAGCCGGTGATGTCACCGATCACGCCGCCCCCCAGGGCGATGATCATGGCGCTGCGGTCCAGGCGCCGCTCCAGCAGGAAGGTGTAGATGCGGTTGAGAGTGTCGACGTTCTTGTACTGCTCGCCATCGGGCAGTATCAGGGCCTCGATGGGACCATCGTGCACGGGCCCCAGGGTCTGTTTGAGCGTGTCCAGGTAAAGCGGGGCCACGGTCTCGTTGGTGACGATCACGGCGCGGCGTCGCTTCAGCAAGGCCTCGAAGTGCCCCGGCTCTCGTAACAGCCCGCGGCCGATGTGAATCGGGTAGCTGCGTTCGGCAAGATCAACGGTGAGGGTGTCCATGCCCGGATGATACTAAGGGGGGCATCGTGAAAGCCACCGTGACGGTGTTACTCCGGGGCGGAAACGGGCGTGCAGGGTCGGGCCTTGTTCGGGTGGGGTGCGCGATTTCTGAAGCGTCGGGCCACGGTGCGTACTGTACCGCGCAGATGTTCCCGATCCGTGTCTACCACCAGATGGGCGATCTCCCGATACAGCGGGTCGCGAATCCTGAGCAGTTCCTCCAGCCGGGCGCGGGGGTTCTCCGTTTGCAGCAGAGGGCGGTTGCGATCCCGTGCGGTACGGCGCAGTTGCACCGCCACCGAGGTGCGCAAATACACCACCAGGCCGCAGCGTTTCAGGCATTCCCGGTTTTCAGGGCGCATGACCGCGCCGCCTCCTGTGGCCAGGACGATGCCTTCGCGAGTGCACAGGTCGGCGATGACCGCCGCCTCCCGCTGGCGAAAGCCGTCTTCGCCCTCGTATTCAAAGATGGTGGGGATATCCACGCCCATGCGACGTTCGATCTCCCGGTCGCTGTCCACGAACGGCAGGTGCAGGTGGCTTGCCAGGTGCCGGCCCACGGTGGACTTGCCGGCGCCCATGGGGCCGACCAGGATGATGTTGGATTTTTCCGGTAACGGAGGGCGTCTGGGTGGCTTCATGGCGCGCTGAGACCCGGCCCATCAGTGGGCCGGGCCCAAGGGATGCTTATTTCTGGAAGGTCACCACAATGATCTGGGTGAGGATGACGATCCCGATGATCGCATACAGGGCCACCATGAACGGTACGCCCAGCTGCAAAGAGGCCACGGTCTGGCCTGCGAGTTCTTCTGACATGGTTCCACCTCCTGAGTTGATTGGGTCGGTTGTTTGCGCCGAGGCCGTCTTTGCGGTCTTGATGCATCGGGCGCTCGCGTGGGCTAACACACCCGTATAGAGGGTGGATCATTGGCGCCTTGGTGGCAACCCTGCCGGGAGAGGCAGGGCGTGGACAATCACGAATGGGGCCTGCGGGACTGGAAAGTTCAGTCACCCATGACTATTATTAAACTAAGACTAATTATCATTTAAGGGGGTGTCATGGGATACATCCGCATCGTCGTGTTGCTCGTGCTGGCTCTGGGCGCGGTTTCGCCGCTCGCCGCCAACGAGGCCCCACGGGTGGTGGCCACTTTTTCCGTCCTGGGTGATCTGGCCCAGCGAGTCGCGGGGGAGGATGCCCGGGTGGACGTGTTGACTCCCGTGGGTGCCGAGGTGCACGACTGGGAACTGACGCCGGATAATTTCAAGGCTCTGGAGAAGGCCGACCTGGTGCTCTATAACGGCTACATGCTGGAGCAGTGGATGGGGCAGGTGCGCGCCACCACGGTACGCGATACACCCGTGGTCGCCGTGGCTGAGCAGTCCGGAGTGGAGACCCAGCCCATCATGGTCGGTGATTTCGAAGGCGATCCCGATCCACATTTGTGGATGGACCCCCGCAATGCCGCCGCCTATGGCCATGTCATCGCCCAGGCCCTGGGGGCGGTCGATCCCCAACGGTCCGAGGCATTCACGGCTCGTGCCCAGGCGCTGGAGGCGGACCTTGAGGCGCTTCATAAGGAGATCCAGGAGGCCCTGTCGGTCATTCCTGAGGGGCATCGCCTGTTGGTCACCAGCGAGGCGGCGTTCATCTATTTTGGTGCCGCCTATGATCTGCGCCATGACGGCATCTGGGGCAACAACGCCGAGACGGAAGGCTCTCCCCGGCAGATCATGCGCGTGGTGGACCGGGTGCGCGAACAGTCGCCAAAGGCTATCTTCTGGGAAAGCACCATCTCGGATCGCCACGTGCGCAGTGTGGCCGAGGATGCCGGGGTGACCGTGGCCGGCCCATTGTACGTGGACTCCGTCGGACAGCCGGGCAGTGGTGCAGGGGACTATTTCGCCATGATGCGCCACAACAAGGTGTTGCTGAAGGACCATCTGGGAGGTGGCCGGGATGAATGACACCACGCCTCACCCCGCGCCCGCCGTGGAGGTTCATCATGTGTACGCGGCCTATCACGGGCAGCCGGTGCTTGAGGATGTGGATGTCGACCTGCCCGCCGGCCAGTGGACGGCCATCATCGGCCCCAACGGGGCCGGCAAGTCCACCCTGTTTCGCATCCTGCTGGGGGTGATGAAGGCCCTGCGGGGACGCGTGCGGGTGCTGGGGGAAGATCCGGCCAGCCAGCGCCGCGCTGGGGTTATGGCCTATATGGCGCAACAGGAGGCGGTGGAATGGGACTTCCCCATCTCGGTGAAGGATACGGTGCTCACCGGTCGCTATGGGCATATGCACGGCGATGCCTTCTGGCGACGCATCCTGCCGCCGCGCTGGTGCGATCCCCGGCACTGGGCCGTGGTGCGTCAGTGCCTGGAGGCCGTGAACATGCTGGATCATGCCGACCGGCCCATTGGTGCCCTGTCCGGCGGTCAGAAGAAGCGTGTGCTGCTGGCTCGGGCCCTGGCCCAAGAGGCCAGGATCCTGCTGCTGGATGAGCCTCTGGCCGGGGTGGATGCCGCCAGTGAACACCTCATCATGGAGGTGCTGGACGGTGAGCGCCGGTCGGGGCACACAGTGATCATGGTGACCCATGACATGGAGAGTGCCCGCCGTTATGCCGACAAGGTGTTGCTGCTCAATCGGCGGGTGGTGGGCATGGGGATCCCCGAGCACATGCTGGTGGACGAGATGCTGGCCCGCACCGCCGCGGCGGGGTGGATGCGTAGCCATGAGCCGATGGTGGAGGCTTGATGATGGTCTGGTTCGAGACCCTGGGCAGGGCGATGATCGACACGCTGATCGCTGGGCTGATGGTGATTGTGGGGGTGTTTCCCGAGGCCCTGTCGGCCCCCTTTGACTACGCCTTCATGCAGCGGGCCCTGCTCACCTCCATCCTGGTGGGGGCCATCTGCGGATTGTTATCGTGTTTTGTGGTACTCAAACGCTGGTCGCTGCTGGGGGATGCGATTTCCCATGCGGTGCTGCCCGGTGTGGCTATCGCCTATCTGCTGGGCTGGCCGTTCTTCATCGGTGCCTTCCTGGCCGGCGCCGTCTCGGCCCTGGGGATCGGGGCCCTGGAGCGGCACACGCGCATCAAGTCTGATGCGGCCATGGGGCTCATGTTCACCTTTGCCTTCGCCCTGGGAGTGGTGATCATCGGCAAGATCGCCACCAACACCCACCTGATGCATATCCTCTTCGGGAACGTGCTGGGTGTTCAGTACCCGGCCCTGATGCTCACCCTGTTCTCCGGTGTGGTGGCCCTGATGGCGGTATGGATCTTTTATCGGCCCTTGGTGCTCTACACCTTCGACCCCATGCAGGCAAGGGCCCTGGGTTTCAACACCAGTGTGGTGCATTACGGCCTGATCCTGTTGCTCACACTGACCATCGTGGCCAGCCTGGAGACGGTGGGCATCATTCTGGTGGTGGCCATGCTCATCACGCCCGGGGCCACCGCCCACCTGCTCACGGAACGGCTGACCACCATGATGTTGCTTTCGGTGGGCACCGGGGTGCTGTCGGCGGTGCTGGGCCTGTATCTCTCCTTCCAGTTTGATCTGGCCTCTGGGGGGGCCATTGTGCTGGTGGCCACGGCACTGTTCACCGTGGCCCTGCTGGCAGCGCCCCGTCATGGCCTGGTGGGGCGCTGGTGGCGCCGACGCCAGGGGCCGGGTACCACGACCTCATGACGGTGGGAAAAATTTTCTCTCCGGCGCCCTCAAGTTGACTCCCGTTTGGCCGCCAACCCGAGTAGAGAACCTTCGAAAGACGGTTCAACACTCACGCATGCGATGTATCGGAGGTCTCCGTGGAAGCCAGTGCCATTGCCAATCTCTCCACCCAGTTGAGTCAGCAGCAGACCGCCCTTGAGGTAGGAACGGCCGTGACCAAGAAGGCGATTGATGCCCAAGCCCAGGTGGCCGCCAACCTGGTGGAAGCCTTGCCCGACCCGGGCGCCCAGGTGCTGCCATCCAATCTGGGCAACAACATCAATGTGACGGCCTGACGGGCCCCGAAGGCGTAGCCCCCTACTGGGAACGGCCTCTTCGGGGCCGATTCACTGAGCCCCTCGCCCCTTGGGGGAGAGGGGTTGGGGTGAGGGGTGCGGCTGCAAGGACTTGATGCCCTCGCCCGTTTGGCTTAGTCTGCCCCTGCCCGCCCTCGGCTCGGCCCACAAGGAAATGGATATCGTCACAGGAGGTGACCCCCATGCCAGCCCGACTTCCCTGTCCCCCCTTAGCACCCCGTCGTCTCCAGGGCTTCACCCTCGTCGAAGCCCTGGTTGCGCTGCTGGTGCTTTCCATCGGCCTGCTCGGTCTGGCGGGGCTGCAACTGTTCTCCCTGCAAAGTGCCCATTCCGCCTACCAGCGCACCGTGGCCAGCATCATGGCCATGGATGCCGGCGAGCGTCTGTGGCTGGCGGCGGCCACGGGTGTGGCGGACCCGGAATCCGTGCAAGGGCCATGGCGTGGCCACTGGCAACATGATCCCGATGCCCCCGAGCGCGTCGGTCTCCCCGAGGCCGGTGCAAGCAGGCTGAACTGCGATGCCTCGGGCTGCACCGTGCGCATCCAGTGGGTGGATGGTCGGTTCGAGGAGGAAGGGAGCGGCGGGCCGGTCTTTGAATATGCGCTGCAACCGCCGTCGGCGTGGTTGCCATGAGCGCCGCACATCGTCCAACCGAGTCATGGCCAGGGGTACGGGGCTTTTCACTGGTCGAGCTGATGGTCGCCATGGTGATCGGCCTGATCCTGATGGCCGGTGTGGTGCAGATCTTCCTCGCCAATCACACCGCCTATCGGGAGGCCCAGCGATTCTCCCAGCTCCAGGAGACCATGGCCTTTGCCGTGGACTACCTGGCCCGGGACATTCGCGGGGCCGAGCATGTCACCCATGCGGATGGTGAGCTGGAGGTGGTCCGGGATCGTGTTATCGACTGGTGCGGTGCACCGCCAGGGCTGCACGCGGTGACCTATTTCATCCAGAACGACGCCCTGCGCTGCCGGCATGGATCGCTGCACAACCATGAGTTGCTGCGCGGTTTCCAGCCCGGCTCCGAACTGATGGCCGACCTCCTGCCTGATGCGGCGGATCCGGTGGCCGTGCGGTTGGGGCTGATGCTGCAAAGTGGCGTGGGGCAGGGTGTGCCGCTACGGGAGCATGATCTGGAGTTTCATGTGGCATTGAGGAACCGGATACTGGCGCCAGGTACATCCCCGTAGTGATCAGGGGCCATCCACGGATTTATCCCCAATACCTCCTGAACCGCTACAATCACGTCTCAGTCAATGATCGGGAGATCCCATGTCTTACAGCATGACCGGCTTCGCACGATGCGAGTCTTCGGGCGAATTCGGTTCGCTTGTCTGGGAGTTGCGCAGCGTCAATCATCGCTATCTGGAGATTTCACCCCGGCTGCCGGAGGAGCTTCGCGGCCTGGAGGGCAAGGTGCGCGAGCGCATCCAGTCCCGGGTGGGGCGGGGCAAGGTGGAGTGCAACCTGCGGTTTCGTCGCGGTGCCGTAGCCCAGGACACCATCGAGCTCAACGACGAACTGGCCAAGGAGGTGATCAGCACGGTCGTGCGAGTGGAACACTGGATGATGAACGCGGCACGCATGACGGCGATGGACATCCTGCGCTGGCCGGGCGTGGTGATCGAGCCCGAGCAGGATCTGCAACCCGTGATGACCGCCGCCCTGGAGCTGCTGGATGAGGCCCTGACCACCCTGGTGGAGAACCGCGGCCGTGAGGGGGCGCACATCAAGGAACTGCTTCAGGCCCGCTGCGAGGCCATTACCGGGCAGGTGAGCCGGGTGCGGGCGCGGCGGCCCCAGGTGGTGGAGGCCCTGCGCGAGCGGGTTCTGAGCCGCATTCAGGAGTTGGGCACCGATCTTGAACCCGGCAGGCTGGAGCAGGAACTGGCCCTGCAGGCCCAGAAGCTGGACGTGGCCGAGGAGCTGGATCGCCTGGACGGTCACGTGAAGGAGATCCGCGCCGTGCTGGCACGCCGCGAGCCGGTGGGACGGCGCCTGGATTTCCTCATGCAGGAGCTTAACCGCGAGGCCAATACCCTGAGTTCCAAGTCCAATGACATGGAAACCACCCAGGCTGCCGTGGAGCTCAAGGTGCTCATCGAACAGATGCGTGAGCAGATCCAGAATCTGGAATAGCATCCGTGCATCACTATCACTTTCGCCTGGACATCCCCCGTGACGAATTCCTGCGCTACTATTCCGGGTCGGCGGCCTCCGTGGTGGCTTCTTCTCAGGAGGGTCGCACGGTGCGGTTCCCGGCCTCGGCCCTGCGCCCGCATGTGACCCATGACGGCGTACGCGGGCGGTTCCGCCTGACCGTGGACGACCAATTCCGGCTGCAGTCCCTGGAGCGTATCGGCACCGGATGAGCGGTCATCCAATGACCCTTGAAATTCTCCCCACGACCCCTATATCGGATAGCGAAAGGCGATGTTGCCTTGACTGACGAGATAAGTGGAGGTGATAGCCATGTTGACGACCCGTTATGAACCCTGGAGCCTGCTGAATCAGTTGTCCCGGGAGCTGGATCGCCTCAACCCGGCCATGGGCGGCGGCGAAGAGGCCGCAGCCACCAGTGACTGGGTGCCGGCGGTGGATATCCGGGAGGAGAAGGAGGCCTATGTGCTGCACGCGGATGTGCCCGGCGTGGACCCCAAGGACATTGAAGTCCATATGGAGAACGGCGTGCTGACCATTCGCGGTGAGCGCAAGGCGGAAAGCGCGGAAGAGCGTGAAGGGTACAAGCGCGTGGAGCGCATCCGCGGCAGCTTCTATCGTCGCTTCTCCCTGCCCGACACGGCAGACGCCGAGCGCATCAGCGCCCGCAGCGCCAACGGTGTGCTGGAGGTGCGCATTCCCAAGCAGGAAAAGGTGCAGCCCCGGCGCATCACCGTGGAAGGATAACCCCGGACTCCATTCGGAAGGCGTTCGGCAGGACGCAACCTGCGCCGCGTGATCACGCGGCGCTCTTGTTTTGGAGTATCGTAGGCGGTTATGGAATACAAAGATTACTACAAGGTGCTGGGAGTGGATCGCTCCGCCTCCCAGGACGAGCTCAAGAAGGCCTATCGCCGGCTGGCGCGTAAATACCATCCCGATGTGAGCAAGGAGGCCAATGCCGAGGATCGCTTCAAGGAGGTCAATGAGGCGTACGAGGTCCTGGGCGACGCGGAAAAGCGCAAGGCCTATGATCAGTTGGGCCAAGACTGGCGCTCGGGTCAGGATTTTCGTCCGCCCCCGGACTGGGATGCCTGGTTCGGTGGCGGTGCGGGCGGTCCCCAGGCCGGTGGCTTTTATGACGCCGGCCCCCAGGCGGGTTTCAGTGAGGGCGACTTCTCCGACTTCTTCGAGACCCTGTTTGGCGGTGGTGCGCGGCGTACCCGGGGGCATCGCACCCAGCGAGGTTTTGCCAGCCGTGGGCAAGACCAGACGGCCCGTATCCAGCTGGATCTGGAGCAGGCCTTTCGGGGTGGCTCGGTGCCGGTCCGCATTGGTGAGCGCAGTCTACAGGTGAAGATCCCCGCCGGGGTCACCGAGGGCAAGCGCATCCGCCTGTCCGGTCAGGGTGCTCAGGGCGTCGGTGGGGGGAATGCCGGTGATCTCTATCTGGAGGTTCGCATTCGCCCCCATCGTCATTTTCGTCTGGAGGGGCGTGACATCCATCTGGATTTCCCCATGACCCCCTGGGAGGCAGCGCTGGGGGCTACCGTGAGCGTGCCCACCCTGGAAGGCTCGGTGGACATGAAAGTCCCGGCCGGCTCCCGCTCAGGCAGCAAACTGCGCCTGAAGGGCCGCGGGATGCCTGGTTCACCTCCCGGTGACCAGTACCTGATACTGCAGATCGTCACGCCCCCGGCAGACTCGGACAAGGCCCGCAAGCTCTATGAGCGTATGCAGAAGGAGATGCCTTTCAATCCCAGGGAACACCTGCCGGGTAACAACTGAGGCGATCTGAGCCTTTCTCCCAAGACCTGCTCTATTAGAGCCCCTCTCCCCCCTGGTGAGAGGGGTTGGGGGAAGGGGAGACCCACCTCCGCCCCCCATCCTCCAGTGCCTCCTGCTTCCAGAGTGGTGCCCGCTCCTTGAGCGCCTCCATCAGGAACTGGCAGGCCTCAAAAGCCGCCTGGCGATGGGCCGACCATGCCGCCACAACCACAATGGGCTGCCCAGGCTCGATCCGGCCCACCCGATGACCGATCAGGGAGTCCTGAATCGGCCATCGGGTCCGGGCGTCATCCTCGATGAGCGCAAGCTCACGTTCGGTCATCCCCGGATAGTGCTCCAGGGTCATGCCGGTGACTATTTCCCCATCGTTGAAATCCCGCATGGTGCCCACGAACAGCGCGCAGGCCCCGAAACTTCCCGGGGCCAGGCCGCGCTCATGCTCGCTCACCAGGCTGAAGGGCTCCAGGGGATCGCTGTGCAGCACAACCGTCATCTCAACCCCCCGTCACTGGTGGAAAAAAGGCCACTTCATCCCCGTCCCGGACGGGATCTTCCAGTGACGCATGGGCATGGTTCAGGGCCGCCAGCACGCGGGGCGGCAGGTCACGGTCCGGTTGAGCCCGTTGCCAGACATCGGCCACGCAGTGAATCCCATCGGCGGGCACCGAGGCCTCCGAGATACCCAACTGCTCCCTCAGGCTGGCAAAGTAACGTACGGTAATGGACATGGCGCGTGGATCCCGGTCAGTCTTCGGTCATAGCTTAATCACTCGCTGATCCCGAGCACCATACCCGACAGGATGCCATTCATGAACGATCTCACGCATTTTGATGCCGCCGGCCAGGCCCATATGGTGGACGTGGGCCATAAGCCCCCCACCCGCCGCGTGGCCGTGGCCGAGGGGCGAATCCGCCTTAAGGCCTCCACCCTGGAGCGGATCCGCCAGGGTGACCACAAAAAGGGAGATGTGCTCGGCATCGCCCGGGTCGCTGCCATCATGGCCAGTAAACGCACCGCCGATCTGATCCCCTTGTGCCACCCGATTGCCCTGAGCCGGGTGCAGGTGGACCTGGAACCCATGGCCGAACCGTCCGCCGTGTATTGTCGCGTGACCGCGGAGACCACCGGTCCCACCGGCGTGGAAATGGAGGCCCTCACCGCTGTGCAGGTGGCCCTGCTCACCCTCTACGACATGTGCAAGGCCGTGGACCGGGGCATGGTCATGGAGGGGATTGGCCTGGTCAGCAAATCAGGCGGGCAGTCCGGCGATTGGCGGCGGACGTAAAAAAGCTGACAGGCGCGACTCATCGCTGCATCAGCCGCATGGAATTGGCCAGCAGGCGCACACGGCGCTTCACGTCATCGCGCATGCGCCTGAAGGGTTCCAGATCATTCCCATCCGTGGCGAAACGGCTGGGCGGATCCATGGGCCAGTTCTTGCACACAAAACTCTCGGCAGCGGGCAGGGGTAGCCTGGCGGGATCGGTACACAGGGTGATGATCATGTCTGCCCATGCCACCAGGTCCCGATCCAGGGCCTTGGCCTCCAGGGCGTGGGATTCGAGATCCTCCTCCCGTAGCACCGTCAGGACACGGGGCTGTGCCTTGCCCGCCTGCAGGCCAGCGGAGCGGACCTCCACCAGGTCGGGCATCAGTTGTCGGGCATAGGCCTCGGCGACCAGGGTGCGGGCCGTGTTGGTGTGGCCCAGGAACAGGATGTGGGGCTTGCGCCGCAGGTCGGGTTTCTCGGGCATGGGCGGGATTTCAGCGGGAAGCGGCCAGTATGCGTGGATTGTACTCACCGCCTTGGCAGGAAAGCCAGATCCGCCACCCCCTTTCCTGGGGCATCCCTGCCTGTAATAGGGGGGCTTGAACAGGCGATCTTCTCCCTGTCATGGCTTTAACGCCCCTGGCCTTAGTACACTGATCAACATGCTGGCTCGCCGGACCCACGTGAATGGTTCCGTAAGGCGGATCGACGACGTACATGCTACCGACGAGGTAATGACTCAATGAAATGGATCAAGCGCGGCCTGCTGGCCCTCTTCGCGCTACTGGTGCTGTTCGTGGTACTGGTGGGTTTTCTACTGGTCACCGTGGACCCCAACGACTACAAGGACCGCATCAGCGAGGTGGTGGAGGAGCAGACCGGGCGCACCCTGGTGATCTCCGGCGACATCGGCCTGTCCGTGTTCCCGCGACTGGGTCTGGATCTGGGCGAGGCGACACTCTCCAATGCCGAGGGTTTCGAGGAGGCGCACTTTGCGCGGGTAGGGGAGGTGGATGTGGCCGTGGCCCTGCTGCCCCTGCTGCGCCGGGAACTCCAGGTACAGCAGGTCCGGCTCGTGGGGCTTGAACTCAACCTGGCGCGCGACGCCGACGGCCGCGCCAACTGGGATGACCTGGTGGACGCAGAGGCGATCGCAGAGCAGCCGGAAGGGGAGGCCTCACCGGTGACTCGGTCTGGAGATGACTCCGCAGTGCCTGAATTCCTGCGGGGCCTGGATGTGGCGGGGATACAGGTACGTGATGCCCGTCTCAACTGGCGTGATGATCAAAGCGGTACGCGCATGAGCGTCGACCCGTTCAACCTGGAACTGGGGCGCCTGCGTCTGGCCGAGGAGACCCCCCTGGAACTCTCCATGCGGACCCGCATGGACGACCTGGAAACCGGCGTGGAACTGCAAGGGTTGCTCTTGCTGGATGTGTCCAATCAGCGTTACGCCCTGCGCCGCATGGTGGCCCAGTTGGACGCAACAGGCGATGCCCTGCCCGCTCCGATCGAGGCGCGGGTGGAAGCGGATCTGATCGCTGACCTGCGCAATGACCTGGCCAAGGTGGAGCGTTTGACTGTCAATGCCTTCGACACCCAGTTCACCGGGTTGGTGGAGGTGGCGGAACTCAGCACCGAGCCTCGTATCCATGGCGAATTGCGCAGTGGCCGTTTCAGCCCGCGGCGCATGATGGAGGCGCTGGCCATCGAAACCCCTGAAACAGCGAACCCTGACGTGCTCACCAACGCCGCGATGGATCTGGCCTTGACCCTGCAGGGGGATGTGCTGAACCTGACCCAGTTGATCGTCACCCTGGATGACAGCACCCTGACCGGGCAGGCGACCGTGAAGAATCTGGCCAGCCCCGATGTCAGCATGGCCATGCAACTGGATCGCATCAACCTGGACCACTACCTGCCGCCGACCGCTGATCCCGATGGCAACGGCGGTGGCAGCGATGACACCCAGGCCCGTGATGGCTGGCCCGACGAGCCCCTGGAACTGCCAGTGGATAGCCTGCGGGAGTTGAAAGTGACGGGTGATCTGAGTGTGGGCAACCTGACGGTGGCCGGCCTGAGCCTGCAGGACGTGAACCTCGAGCTGCGTGCCCGTGATGGTCGCCTGGATGTGGAATCGATCCGTGCCGCCCTCTACGAGGGGCAGCTGGATGGCAGCCTGGGCCTGGATGTCCGCCAGGATACTCCGCGCATCCAGGCCCGCCAGGCCCTGGAAGGCATCCGCTTCGGCGGTCTGCTGGAAGATCTCACCGGCGAGGCCATGGTCACCGGTGGTGCGGATGTGAATTTCCACATCACCAGCCGCGGCAACTCGGTGAAGGCCCTGATCAATGGCCTCAACGGCAATGGGCAGATGCGCGTTGCCGATGGTGCCGTCAAGGGCATCAACGTGGCCCAGATCATCCGTGATGCCGAGGCGCGCGTGCGGGGGCGCTCTCCCGAGGAGACCGACGAGCCGCGTCAGACCGACTTTACCGAGATCACTGGCAGCTTCAATATCAATGACGGCGTGGTGAAGAACGATGATCTGCAGGCGGCCTCACCGCTGCTGCGTATCCGGGGTCGGGGCGAAGCCGACCTGAACCGGGAGCGCCTGGACTACCGCCTGGATACCAGTCTGGTGGGGACCCTGGAAGGTCAGGGTGGTCGCGACCTGTCGGATCTGCGCAACGTGAACCTGCCCATCACCATCCGTGGCAGCTTCAGCGAGCCTAGCTTCGGCCTGGACCTGCGCTCGGTGTTCGAGAGCCGCGTGCGGGAAGAGGCCGAGGAGCGGGTCCGTGAACAGGTGGATCCCGTGATCGAGGAACAGCGTGAACGCCTGCGGGAAGAGGGCGGTCGACTCCAGGAGGAGTTGGGTGACCGACTGCTTGACCGGTTGCGCTGAGTCTCCGGGGGATTTCGCGGCGCGCCTGCTGGCGTGGTATGACCGGCACGGTCGCCATGATCTGCCCTGGCAGAAGGATGTGACCCCCTACCGGGTCTGGGTGTCGGAGATCATGCTCCAGCAGACCCAGGTGGGGACGGTCATTCCCTATTTCCAGCGTTTCATGGCCCGTTTCCCGGATGTACACGCCCTGGCGGCGGCCACACAGGATGAGGTGCTGCACCACTGGTCGGGACTGGGCTATTACGCCCGGGGTCGCAACCTGCACCGGGCGGCGCAGCAGTTGGTGGACCAGTACCAGGGGCAGTTCCCCCGGCAGCGCCAGGCGCTTGAGGCCCTGCCCGGCATCGGTCGCTCCACGGCCGCGGCCATTCTGGCCCTGTCCGGAGGGCAGCACGAGGCCATTCTGGATGGCAACGTCAAGCGGGTACTGGCGCGCCATCGGGCCGTGCAGGGCTGGACTGGCGAGGCAGCGGTGCAAAAGCGTTTGTGGGCGCTGGCGGAATACCTTACACCCGCCGAGCGTGTGGCGGACTACACCCAGGCCATCATGGACCTGGGGGCCACCGTCTGCACCCGTGGCCGGCCCCGCTGTGATGCCTGTCCGGTAGCCGACGACTGCCTGGCCCGTGCCCAGGGACTGCAATCCAGCCTGCCCACCCCCAGGCCCCGCCGGAAACAGCCCTTGCGCCAGGTGTGCATGCTGATCATTCAGGGGCCGCAAGGCATCCTGCTGGAGCAGCGCCCGCCCACCGGGCTATGGGGTGGTCTGTGGGGCTTTCCCGAAGTGGCGTCCGTGGCAGAGGCGTCGGGATGGTGCCAGGCACAACTGGGGGGCGAGCCCGTGCGCCATGAGGCCATGGAACCCTTCGTGCACACTTTCACGCATTTTCGCTTGCACATCACCCCGGTTCGGGTGTGGGTGCAAAACCCTGCCGGAGGCGTGATGGAAGCGGTTGGCCGCGTCTGGTATAAAGACACGGCTCAGGCAGGCCTGGGGCTGGCTGCACCGGTGACCCGGCTGCTGAACCAAATCACGCAAGAAGACGGAGAGATCAATGGCTCGCATGGTGAAATGCGTAATGCTGGGTGAAGAGGCCGAAGGCCTGGACTTCCCTCCCTATCCCGGTGAACTGGGCAAGCGGATCTTCGAGAACGTCTCCAAGCAGGCCTGGCAGAAATGGATGGGTCACCAGACCATGCTCATCAACGAGTATCGCCTGACCCCCATCGACCCCAAGGCCCGCCAGTTCCTGGAGGAGGAGATGGAGAAATTCTTCTTTGGTGAAGGCGCCACCACGCCCGAGGGCTACGTGGATCCGAACAAATAGGGCGGTCATGGACTTGACGAATGCGGTCAGTCCGGCTTTAATACGCACCTTCGCTGCGGCGCCCTCGTCCAGCAGCGTTCAGATCAAATCAGGCCAGGTAGCTCAGTTGGTAGAGCAGGGGATTGAAAATCCCCGTGTCGGCGGTTCGATTCCGTCCCTGGCCACCATATTTTCAACGACTTGGCCCGCCATTGTGCGGGCTTTGTTGTATCTGGGCCCCCGCCAGTCAGGCTCAACCGGTTGCGCGAAGCAGGCAAGAGCGCCCCATTGGCGTATCTTTGATACGCTAGTCGGTAAAATTTGACCCCCGTTTGCTATCCTGCACCGACAGGGGTGATCCTATCGACGTCTGGCGTGTTCCGCATGATCAAAGATCACATCGCGGCGTGGCGCCTCAAGGAGGATCGAGGAAGGAGGGAGGACGTGAACGCTTACACGGAGTCATCAACGACGCGGTATTGCATCCCCATCCGGGCGATACCCTTGCCAGCATTGCTCGTTGATGCAAAAGGGGGCCTTCTGGATGCCAATCCGGAGTTGAGGAAATGCCTCGGGTTGGAAGATGATCCAGGCCAGTGGCCCGACCTGAGCCATTTCCTGTTGTCGCTGGAGCCTGGCGAGTTGCAAACGCGGCTTCGGCAATGCCCGCACAACGGCGAGGCAGTGGAGCATCGGGTGCGTTGCCGTAACGCCCAGGGACAGCCCTGCGAGGCCATCTTGCATATGGCGGGCCTGGGCAACGGTCTTTACCTGTGCACCTTCACCCGTCTGCACTGGATGTGGGACTCACACAAGGAGCAACCCGATGCCCGTGGCCTGGAGGCCCAGCGCTGGCGTTTTGCAGTGCATGGTGCCGGAGATGGCGTATGGGACTGGGATGTGGCCACCAACGAGGTGGCGTTCTGTCACCGGTTTGCCGGCATTCTGGGTTACACCGATCGGGAATTGGATCACAGCTTTGATCAGTGGCTCAAGCTGGTCCATCCGGACGACCTGCGCCGATTCAGTGCCGAGTTGCAGGCGCATCTTCAGGGGGATCATGACCACCATGCGGCCGAATACCGTATGCGGCACCGGGAAGGCCACTGGGTGTGGGTGATGAGCCGGGGGCGGGCGATCTCCCGGGACGCGCGTAACCATCCACGTCGGGTGGTGGGCACCCTGTCGGATATCGCCGACCGCAAGCAGATAGAGGAGGAGTTGCGCCGCATGGCCACTACGGACTTCCTCACTGGCTTGCCCAATCGCCGGCACTTTCTTTCCCGCATCGAGGACGAACTGGCCCGGGTCAAACGCAAGCCGGAGCAGGGCGGCGCCGTGCTGATGCTGGACCTGGATCACTTCAAGGGCATCAATGATGTCTACGGGCATTCCACCGGCGATGCCGTATTGCGGCATTTTGCCTCGGTGTTCAGTTCGGCCCTGCGTCAAATGGATCTGGCGGCCCGCATGGGGGGCGAGGAGTTCGCGGCGCTGCTGCCGGGCACCCACCTGCAGGATGCGCGGGTACTGGCCGAGCGCTTGCGCCGACGCATCAAGAGCACCCCGGCGGTGCATCAGGGGGCGATCATGGCGGTCACCGTGAGCATTGGTGTGGCTGAACTGCACCCGGAGGATGGCTCCTCGGATGACACCCTCCACAGGGCGGACGCCGCCCTGTACCGTGCCAAGGGTGATGGCCGCAATCGGGTGGAGGTGGCCCGCCCGCCCGGTGAGGAAGGCCATGGGGAGGATTTCTTGTGATGACGCCTCAGCCCATCATGCCTCGGTGGCCAGTCCCTCAGGGGGTGAAAGCCGCGGTGACCACCCGGGTGGGCGGGGTGAGCCGCCCGCCCCACGATAGCCTGAATCTAGGGTTGGGCAACGGGGATGACCCGGCCGCAGTGATGGAGAATCGCCATCGACTCCGCCAGGCCCTGAACCTGCCCAATGAGCCGGCCTGGCTTCATCAGGTGCATGGCATTCAGGTGGTGGAGGCCCGTGAAGTGGATCCCGATAAGCCACCCAAGGCCGATGCCACCATCACCCGCACTCCCGGCGTGGTGTGCGCCGTACTCACGGCCGATTGTTTGCCGGTGCTGTTCTGTGACCGCGCAGCGGGGCAGGTGGCCGCTGCCCACGCCGGCTGGCGCGGCCTGGTGGCCAGTGTGCTGGAAGCCACGGTGGAAGCCTTTGACTGCCCGCCGATGGATGTCATCGCCTGGCTGGGCCCTTGCATCGGGCCGCAAGCCTTCGAAGTCGGTTCCGAAGTGCGCCAGGCCTTCATCGATGACGACCCGGGCGCAGACGCTGCCTTTGTCCCTTCCCCTCAGGGCCGCTGGCTGGCCGATCTGCACCGCCTGGCCCGCCGCCGCCTGCATGACTGCGGCGTCACCCAGATCGCCAGCATCGAAGCCTGCACCCACAGCGACCCAGAGCGCTTCTACTCCTACCGCCGGGACGGCGAAACGGGCCGGATGGCCAGCCTGATCTGGCTGGAGGCGTAAAGTTCTACGGCTGCCCCCCCAGCAGTCGGTACTCATTGAACACCCGCTCGATGTAGCCCTGGGTTTCCCGGAAGGGGGGCACGCCGCCGTATCGCTCCACGGCGCCGGGGCCGGCATTGTAGGCGGCCAGGGCCAGGGTGAGATCACCCTCGAAGCGGTCCAGCATTCGAGTGAAATAGGTCACTCCGCCGCGGATATTCTGTTGGGGGTCGAAGGTATTATCCACCCCCACTTCCCGGGCCGTGCCCGGCATGAGTTGCATCAGCCCCTCGGCGCCCACCCGGGAGACCGCGAATCGATCGAAACAGGACTCCACGGTAATGATGGCCCGAATCAACTCCTGATCCACCCGGTGATGTCGGGCGTAGTGCATCACCCAGCCCATCTGATCCGCGGCCCGCTGATCCAGCATGGCGCGGGTCAAGCCCTGGCAGGCATGCCGGGCGGTGGGTCGTCCGTAACGGCGCACAAAGGTGTAGTCCGGCCCCATGTCCCGTTGATCGGTGAACATCGGGACGCCATCGCGACCCTCGTGCATATAGATGTCCGCCCTCGACACACCGGGCCCGCAGGCCAGCAGCATCGCCAGGGCGAGGCCGGCGGGAAGTGTCCAGGTCGAGAAACGGTGCGTCTGCATTGTGTTTACATCCCCCTGCACGGATCATAGGGACACACCCAAGATACACGCAACGCATGCGCCAGGCCTCGCTCCCCGACCATCGCCCGATTTTCCCGGACGGTTTGCTCACCGTGCTGGCCCGCGGCCCGCAAACGAGCCCTCGGGCGCTGGCCCAGGCCTTGGGTGTGCCCGAGGCGACCGTGCGCCAGGGGCTCAACACCCTGCGCGATCTGGGGCTGATCCTCCATGAGGATGCCGACGGTCTCATCCATCTGGATGCCCGCCTGGATGTGCTGGATGAGCGAGGAATTCAGGCCGGTTTTGACGATCCTGAATCCGCCCCACTCATCCAGGTGCTGGAACAGGTGGATTCCACCAGCGCCTGGTTGGACCGGGCTCGTCAACAAGGTGCTCGAGGCCCGCTGGCCTGCTGCGCGGATGTGCAGACCGCTGGCCGGGGGCGTCGTGGTCGCCAGTGGCTGATGCCGCCGTGTGCTGGTCTGGCCCTGTCACTGCTTTGGGATACCGCCTCCTGGCCAGGTCCGGACTCTACCGTCACCCTGGCCACTGGCGCCGCCCTGGTGCAATGCCTGGAATCCCTCGGGGCACAGGGGCTCGGCCTTAAATGGCCCAATGACATCCAGATGGGCGGCCTCAAACTGGGGGGTATCCTGGTGGAGGGCCGCCTCAACCGGGGGGAGGGCGGGGCCTTGATCCTGGGTGTGGGGCTGAACCTGCGTCTGCCCGGGGACCTGCCCATCGACCAGCCCTATGCAGACCTGCACCGCGCGGGCCTTGACCCCCTGCCGGATCGCAGTTGGCTTGCGGGGCGCCTGTTGCAGGCTCTGATCCGGATGCTGGAGACCTACCCGGAACCAGGCTTCGAGGCCTGGCAGGCTCTGTGGCAGGACCGGGATGTCTGCCGGGGTCGGGCAGTGACCCTCGCCGGGGATCCGGCCATTGAAGGCATCGCACAGGGTGTGGACGCCGCAGGACGTCTGTGTGTGGAAACCGCCGGCGGGAAACACTGGGTGGAGGCCGGTGAGGTGAGTCTGCGGGTGGGGGCATGAAACTGCTTCTGGATGCGGGCAACTCTCGCCTCAAATGGGCCTGGTGGGCGCAGGGGGCCGTGCGCGAGCAGGGCGCCCTGGCTCATGAGGGCGCTGCCCGGACCCATTGGTCCGGGTTCTTGTCATCACTGACAGCACTGAACGCCGGAGGCCCGCCGGCGCGGATCCTGTGTGTGGAGGTCCTCGGCAGAGCCTTTCGTGAGGCCCTGGCAGTCTGGGCTCGGGATCTGGGCTGGCCCGCGCCTCGCTTCCTCAGTGCCGATCCGGCACTGCATGGTATTACCAGTGACTACCACGACCCCGCCCGGCTGGGTCTGGATCGCTACGCGGCCATGGCCGGGGCCAGGGCCCTGGGTCATGAGTCCGCCGTGATCATCGATTGTGGCACGGCGGTGACCCTGGATCGGCTTGATCAGTGTGGACATCACCGAGGCGGGCTGATCCTTCCCGGCCTGGGTCTGATGCGTCGTAGCCTCGGTGCGGCTCCCGGGGTGTCCGGGTTACCGGAGGGCCGGGCGGACTGTATCCCGGCGGTGTGTACCGCCGATGCCGTAGCCACCGGCACCCTGATAGGGCTTGTCGCGGCCATCGACCATTTGTCCGCGCAACTGCTGCCAGACAGCGCTGGCCCGATACCCCGGCTCATCACTGGCGGTGACGCGTCGCAACTGGTCCCGCATCTGACGGGGGATATCCTGTGGCTGCCGGATCTTGTCTTCACCGGTCTGGCGCAGATGGGGGAGGGGGGCTGATGCGCGTCCTCTTTGTCCTGTTGGTGCTGTTCAACCTGGGATATCTCGGATTCGTTCTGTGGAGCGATGCGCCATCCTCGCCATCAGCGGCAATATCGCCCGTCTCCGTCGACCGGCCGGATGTCCCCCTGCTGCAGCGCCTGGGAGAGCAGCAGCCTCCGGCACCGGGCAGTCAGGTGCAGGCCAGCACCTGGGGGTGTTTCAGCCTGGGGCCTTTCGATGATGACCTGGTAGCCCGCCGGGCCCTGCTGGACTGGGAAGCCGCCGGGGCGAGAGGGATGATTCGTCCGGCGCAGGCCGCGCGACCGGCGTCCTATTGGGTGATTCTGCCCCCGCATGATGGCTCTCAGGGCGCGGCGGCTGCCCGGCAGCGGTTGAATGATGAGGGCGTGGATGATCATTACGTGATCACCGAGGGGGAGCATGAACAGGGCCTGTCCCTGGGGCTGTTCTCGTCCAAGGAGCGTGCCCGGCGTCGTCAGGTGCAGATCCAGGGCCTGGGCCTGGGCCTGGAGCCGCGGGTGATGACTCGATATCGGGAACAGACCGTCTATTGGGTGGACCTGGAGATCCATCGTGCCCTGGATGTCGACGCGCGTCCGGCAGTCGGGCCCGGCCTGCACTGGCAGGCGCGGGTCTGCCCATAGCCTTGTTGATTGCGGACCCCGAAGTGCTGGTCTAAGATAACGCCTCTCACAACACACGCCGGAGTAGCTCAGCTGGTAGAGCAGGGCACTTGTAATGCCAAGGTCGTAGGTTCGACTCCTATCTCCGGCACCAACACGATCCACTCTTCAAGGGGCGACACTTCGGTGGTCGCCCCTTGTCGTTCTGCTCCTGGGTGATTGAAAGATGGCGCCTCAGCCGAGGGTGTAAGGGGGTGTTAATGCCGCTTGTCGCCTCGGCAACCTCCTTTGGTGACCTATCCTCACGTGCAAGGGTGGATTTGTAAAAAAATGCGACTACACTTTGAGTAGGGCTTGCAAAGTGTGACCGACGTCACATAACCTTCGTGAAAAGGATCAAGAATAGAGGGGCGTTCGCAGCAGGAACGTCGATCTTGCGACTGACCCGCGGGACCTCAGCTGAGGTTCACATGCGCCAGTCATTAACCCAAGCAAGAGAGGTTTGGGTCTATGGGAAATCCAGCAGAAAACCGGTTGTTGTCCGTGGTGGAAACCGCTGACGTCGTTCAGGAGAAGCAGCGCGCGCCCGGTAAGCGTACGCCGCCGCCACCACCCAGACTGGTTAGGCCAAGTGAGGCCAAGAGGCGCCCCGTCCGGGTTCGCCACAGCCATTTTCACATTCTTGGAAGGGACGTCTCTACCCCGTTTCTTCTCCTGGCCACGCTCGAGGTGCTGGTCTTGGCGCTGGCCTTTCTGGGCGCCACCCAGTTGAGTCTCCCCACCGAACTGGCCTTCGCGGGGCAGGCAAGTACCCTGCAGATGCTGCTGTTCGTGGGCATCAGCATGGTGGGTATGGTGAGCATGGGGCTCTACCGCAGAGGGTTTCGCGGCGGCGCCACTGCCACCGTCCTGCGCATCCTGGCATCCGGTGTCCTGGCCATTGTCATGATGTCCATGCTGTTCTATGTCTTCCCCCACCTCATGCTCGCCCCCACCACCCTGGCGGTGGCCCTGGGCCTGGCAGTACCGGGTATCCTGGTCACTCGATTCGGCATGCTCAAGGTGCTGTCCCACGAGGCCTTCAAACGTCGGGTGCTGGTGCTGGGAGCGGGCGACACAGCCAGCCTGTTCCAGCGGTTGCGCCGCAAGTCGGATCAGATGGCCTTCACCGTGGTGGGTTTTGTCCCGGGGCAGGGCGACTCGTCCAAGGTGGGAACCGAGAGCCTGGTGGACATGGATGAATCCCTCACCGAATTTACCCGCCGCCATCATGTTGATGACGTGGTCATTGCTTACGACGACCCCCGAGGCGGTTTCCCCACGGATGAACTCATGCATTGCAAGATGCACGGCGTGAACGTGCTGGACGTGGCGGACTTTTTCGAACGCGAGGCCGGGTTGCTCAAACTGGATATCCTGCGTCCCTCCAGCATGATCTTCGGGCGCGGTTTCCGTCAGTGCATCTACCGCGACTATGCCAAGCGCGTACTGGACCTGGTGAGTAGCCTGGGCCTGCTGGCGATCACCTGGCCCTTCATGCTGGTCTGCGCCATTGCCATCTTCATCGAGAGCAAGGGGCAGGGCTCGGTCATCTTCAAGCAAGTGCGCACCGGTCAGCACGGACAGCCCTTCACCCTGTTCAAGTTCCGCAGCATGATCATGGACGCGGAAAAGGACGGTAAGGCCGTGTGGGCCCAGCAGAAGGACCCGCGCGTGACCCGCTTCGGCCACTTCATGCGCAAGACTCGCCTGGACGAACTGCCGCAGTTGTTCAACGTGATTCGTGGGGACATGAGCTTCGTCGGGCCACGCCCCGAGCGCCCGGAGTTTGTGGAAACCCTGGGCGCCAAGCTGCCCTACTACCACCACCGCCACTGGGTGAAGCCGGGCCTCACCGGTTGGGCACAGATCCATTATCCCTACGGTGCCTCCGAGAAAGATGCTTTCGAGAAGCTCAAGTACGACCTGTACTACGTGAAGAATCAGAGCATGCCCCTGGACATTCTCACCATTGTGCAGACGGTTGAGGTGGTGCTGTGGGGGCGTGGGTCCCGGTAGAGGGGCTCGCTAACCTCCTTTCTCCCCTCCGGGGAGAAGGGCCGGGGATGAGGGGATATGCCCCCATACCCTCCCCAACACAACCAGACCCCCCCATGGATTTCACCTTTCCCTTAGGCCTCGTCAGCTACAGCATCGCCGCCGCCGCCTTCTTCATTCTGCTGGCGGTGCTGGCCATTGGCTGGCAACGGCGCCTGCAAGGCTCTTTGCTGATCATTGCCGTAGCCCTGAGCATCCTCTGGGGCGCCACCCTGGCTCTGAATACCACCCAGGGGCAGATCGTGGGCACCCAGATGGTCCTGTTGGCCGAACTGGCCCGGGATGCCGGCTGGATCGCCTTCCTCTGGGGGTTGCTCTGGCAGGCCCGTGACCTGCAACTGGCTCGCCCTGGCGAAGATTTGGCCAAGCCCATACAAACCCCGCGCCGCGCCGGCCCCTCAACCGAGCCGGAACACGACACCGCCCATCTGCCGGGCAGCGAGGCTGTCTCCGGCGGCCTGGGCACACCCCTGGTTGCTCTCGGTGCAGGCGCCTTGACCTTGGTGCTCAGCCTGTCCGCTTATCTGGGCGTGCAACCGCTGCTGCCCGAGGCCTGGGTGCGTAGCGACATCATCCTGGGTGGCAAACTGCTGCTGGTGCTGATCGTCTTGCTGCTGGTGGAGCAGATCTTCCGTAACACCTCCACTGAAGGCCGCTGGGCCATCAAGTACCTGTGCCTGGGTCTGGGCGGGGTCTATGGTTTTGACTTCTACATGTATGCCGAGGCCCTGCTGTTCCGCCAGGTGTATGCGGGGCTATGGGAGGCCCGGGGCTTTGTGAATGCCCTGGTGGTGCCGCTGATCGCCGTTTCCGCTGCTCGCAACCCCCAGTGGTCGCTGGACGTGTATGTCTCGCGGGGCATGGTCTTCCATACCGCCACCCTGCTGGGGGCCGGCATCTACCTGTTGCTCATGGCTGCCGCGGGTTATTACCTGCGGGTGTTCGGCGGCGAGTGGGGCACTGTCTTTCAGACCGTATTCCTGTTCGCGGGGCTGCTGGTCTTGTCGGTGTTTGTGATCTCGGGGCGTTTTCGGGCCCAGTTCCGGGTGTTCGTGAGCAAGCACTTCTTCAACTACAAATACGATTACCGGGAAGAGTGGCTGCGCTTCATTCGCACCCTGGCCGACAGCACCCGACAGGAGGGTCTGCCCGTGCGCGTGGTGCGCGCCCTGGCGGATATCGTCGACAGCCCCGGCGGCCAGTTGTGGATGCGAAATGGCGGACGCCAGTTCAGCCAAACCGCCCAGTGGAGCATGGCGGACCCGCCGCCTACCACCGAACCCCGGGATGGCCGCCTGGCCAGCTATCTCCTGGAAACCGGCTGGGTGCTGGATATCATGGAGGCCCGGAAACACCCGGATCGCTACCCTGGCCTGACCTTGCCTGCCTGGCTGGCTGACAGTGAACGCGCCTGGCTGCTGGTACCGCTCAAACAGGACGATGAACTGCTGGGCTTCGTGCTCCTGGCCCCCTCCCGAGCCCTGCGCATCATCAACTGGGAAGACCGGGATCTGCTCAAGACCGCCGGCCTGCAGGCCGCCAGCCACCTGGCCCAGATGGAGGCCCTGCAGGCCCTGTCTGAGGCGCGCCAGTTCGAGGCCTTCAACCGCCTTTCCGCCTATGTGGTACATGACCTGAAGAACATCATTGCCCAGCTCTCCCTGGTGGTGAGCAATGCCCAAAAGCACGGCGATAACCCCGAATTCCTCAAGGACGCCATCGGCACCGTGGAAAACGCCGTGGCCCGCATGAACAAGCTCATGCTGCAACTGCGCAGCGGCGACCCGGGTCGCGAGGCCAAACCTGTCAATCTGGCTGACCTGGCCACCCACGCAGTCAACGATGCCCAGGGGCGTGCACCCCGACCGGAACTGGAGCACAATGGTGGGGAATGCCCCGTGCTGGCGGATCCCGAGAGGTTACGCTCCGTGCTCAACCACCTCATCCAGAACGCCCAGGAGGCCACCCCTGACAACGGCCGGGTGAGTTTGTCCCTCTGGCAGGACACCCGCCAGGCCTATCTGGATGTGATCGACACCGGCACCGGCATGACCCCGGAATTCATCCGCGAACGTCTGTTTCGTCCCTTCGACACCACCAAGGGCCTCACTGGCATGGGCATCGGCGCCTTCGAAAGCCGCGAGTTCATCCGCGCCCTGGGGGGCGATCTGGAGGTGTGGAGCGAACCGGGCAAGGGCTCACGATTCCGGATCACCATTCCGTTGGCCCAACAACAAAAGGCCCCTCTCCCGCTTGCGGGAGAGGGGGTGGGGTGAGGGCAGTCGCTGGTACCATGCCCGCCGCCGCCCCTCATCCCCAACCCTTCTCCCCAAGGGGAGAAGGGAGTCAGGCAACCAGACACCAGCCAGTGAGGCACCCAGACCTTGACCGGAAGCACCCAACAAAAACCGACCCTACTCTTGGTGGAGGACGACCCCGGCCTGCTCAGCCAGCTGCGCTGGTGCTTCAGCGACTTTGAAGTCCTCACCGCCAAGGACCGTGACGAAGCCATCACCCAGCTGCGCCGCGGCGAACCCCAGGTGGTCACCCTCGACCTGGGCCTGCCCCCCGACCCGGGCGGCGCCACTGAAGGCCTGGCCACCCTGGAACAGATCCTGGCCCTGGCACCCACGACCAAGGTGATCGTCGTCACCGGCAACAACGACCGCGACAACGCCGTCAAGGCCGTGGCCCTGGGCGCCTACGATTTCTATCAAAAGCCCGTGGACGCCGACATCCTCAACCTCATCGTCCAGCGTGCCCATCGTCTGTACGAACTGGAAGCCGAAAACCGTCGCCTCTCCGCCAAGGAGGCCAACGAACCTCTGCCAGGCCTGCTGGCCAGCAGCCCGGAGATGCTCAAGATCTGTCGCACCGTGGAAAAAGTGGCGCCCACCGACGCCACCACCCTGCTGCTGGGGGACAGCGGCACCGGCAAGGAAGTGATCGCCCGCGCCCTCCACGACCTGAGCCCCCGCCGCAAAGAGGCCTTTGTAGCCATCAACTGCGCCGCCATCCCTGAAAATCTGCTGGAGAGCGAACTCTTCGGCTATGAAAAAGGCGCCTTCACCGGCGCCAACAAACAGACCAAGGGCAAGATCGAATACGCCGACGGCGGCACCCTGTTCCTGGACGAGGTGGGTGACCTGCCCATGGCCCTGCAGGCCAAACTGCTGCGCTTCTTGCAGGAACGGGTGATCGACCGCATCGGCGGCCGGGAAGGCATCCCCGTGGATGTGCGCGTGGTCTGCGCCACACATCAGGAACTGCCCACCCTCATCCAGGAAGACCGCTTCCGCGAGGACCTGTACTATCGCATCAGCGAGATCACCATCAATATCCCGGCCCTCAAGCAACGCACCGGTGACGCCCACCTCCTGGCCCGCGCCTTCCTGCGCCGCCTCGCCAGCCAGCAGGGCCGCCCCATCAAGGGCTTCACCCCCGATGCCATCAACGCCATCGAACACCACGACTGGCCGGGCAACGTGCGGGAGATGGAAAACCGCATCAAGCGTGCTGTCATCATGGCCGACGGCAACCAGGTGAACGCCGAAGACCTGGAACTCTCCGCCGAAGGCGAAGACCCCATGATGCTCAACCTGCGCCGCGTCCGCGACGAAGCCGAAGGCCAGGCGGTGCGCCGCACCCTGCAGATGGTGGATGGGAATATCTCAAGGGCAGCTGAGTTGCTTGGGGTGAGCCGGCCGACGTTGTACGACTTGCTGAAGAAGCATGATTTGGGGCGGGAGGGGTAAACGCCCCTCCGTGGGAGCGGCCCTCGGCCGCGAAGGCCGCACGTACACCCTGTTCGCTTACCACCGGCAAAGCGATAGACTGAATGCCAAGTGACACGGCCCTTGTTGTCCCCAGGAACTCCCTCGATGACCACCCCATTGCCCCGCCGCAAGCTCCCCGTTGGCGTCCAAGGCTTTGCCAAGATTCGCACAGGTGGGTACTACTATGTGGATAAGACCCCCTGGCTGCACCAACTCACCCAGGAGGGGGG